>JAZDOW010000137.1:0-3722 GCA_043798185.1 Pseudomonadota bacterium
TTGCTCAACATATATCGAATCAACGCTACACTACCAAAAAGCCGAATGGCTGTCTACTTATATTTTGCGACAAAATATTTTTGCGGCATCATTGCAACCCTTGTCACCTCTCGATCTTTAATATCATGCGTCAGCACTGTCTTTCTTTAATTTGAGTAGACTCTCTGATGCGCCTGTTGCCCCCTCCCGTTTAATACGCAACATCGAGACATCCACAATTGTGTTGACAGGTATCGCTGGAATTTATAGCTTGATCTGACATAACTTCGTTCCACAAGGGGGGACCCCGAGAGGTGCATAACAGTTTGCAGCAAATTTTGGCGTAAATGCCAACATAACGGAAAGGGAGGTAAACATCATGAAGCCACACTTGAGAGACGACGCTACCCCCCCCCTTGTCGCTGCACGCAGCGACAGGACGAACATCGAGAAACTGGACGCCTTCCCACTTTGGCATGACTCAACGCCACAACCACTGGAGTGAACCATGCCTGAAATAATTCATTGCCCAAAATGCGGCCAACTTCTTGCGCAAGTTGGCAAGTTCCTGATCTGTCCTGAACATGGACAGGTAACAATGGAGAAGCCCTTCGTACCGATGCGCATCTTTCTCAGCTATGGCCACGACGGCAACGAGGAACTGGTTCGGTTGATAAAGGCCGAGTTAGAGAGACGCGGTCATGACGTGTGGTTCGACAAAGCCGAAATCAAGTTCGGGGACGACTGGCGGCGGACCATTACTGACGGCATTACGGGAAGTCACCGGTTCCTCTCTTTTCTCTCGAAACATTCCACCCGTGATCCCGGTGTCTGCCTTGACGAAATCGCCATCGCCATCGGCGCCAAAGGGGGGAACATCCAGACCATCCTTGTGGAGAGTGAGCAGGAGGTAAAGCCGCCACCCAGCATCAGCCATATCCAGTGGCTCGACATGCACGACTGGAAGGAGCAGCAGGCAGCAGGCGGTGCAGGGTGGGAGAGTTGGTTCCAGGAAAAAGTCGCCGAGATCGTCCGGGTGGTGGAGAGTGAGGAGAGTCAGCGCTTTGCTGGTGAGATCAAGGCCCTTGAAGATTACCTTAAGCCGACTTCATCCGATTCGCGTATTGCCCAGTTGCTGACCAAAAGTTTCGTGGGGCGCACCTGGCTGCTGGAGGCCATTGAAACCTGGCGCAACGCTGCCGACCGCTCCTCCCGGCTCTTCTGGATCGTGGGCGCTCCCGGTGTCGGCAAGAGCGCCTTTGCCGCCAATCTCTCCCACTTCGGGCGAGACAAGGTCATCGCAGTCCAGTTTTGCCAATACGACAAGCCCGATCACCGCGAGCCCCACCGGATCGTCCGCACCCTGGCCTTCCAGCTTTCCACCCGTCTCCCCGACTACCGCAAGCTCCTGCTGACCCTGCCGGAAATCGCCCATCTGGAGCAGAAGACACCGACTGACCTTTTCGACTATCTCCTTGCCAACCCGCTACGCCACCTCATCAGCGGCGGCAGAGGCCGGCACTTGATCGTCATTGATGCTCTGGATGAAGCCGGCGAAAGCGGTCGGAACCCGTTCGTGGATATGCTCGCCCAGAACGCCCCGCGTCTCCCCGACTGGATCGGCCTCGTCGTCACCAGCCGCCCGGAAAGCGCCGTCACCGGACCGCTGCAAGGGTTGAATCCGTTCATCCTCGATACAGGCACCGAATCAAACCGAACCGATATCCGCGATTACCTGCGGCATGAATTGGCGTCGCAGCTCAAAGACCGTTCCGATGCCGACCGGCTTGTGGAGCAGATTCTGGAAAAGAGTGAAGGGGTGTTTCTCTATGTCGAACGCTTCTGCTCTGACGTTCAGCATGGTCATCTCTCGCTGAACAAACCGGAGCAATTCCCGCAAGGTCTTGGCGGGATATTCTTCCAATACTTTCAGCGGCAGTTTCCTGATCTGGATAAGTTTCGCAAAGATGTCCGTCCTGCACTACGCGCCATCCTTGCTGCTCGTGAACCGCTGCCAGTGGAGATTCTCCAACGGCTGTTCAATTGGCAGGATGAGGAGCTACGTGACTTCACCCGCTCGCTTGGGTCGTTGTTTCCGGTGACTACTGAAGGCAATAATGAGGTCATCAAGCCGTATCACAAGTCGCTGGCTGATTGGTTGGGGGAAGAGGGGAAGGCTGAGGAGTTTTTTGTGAGTGTGTTAGAGGGACACCGGATGCTGGCGGAATTCGGCATAAGCAATTATCAGAATAGTCCCCGCATGGTATGTGCCTACTTGATTCGCAACTTATTGGATCATCTCACAGAAGCACAGTTATGGTTGCCCCTGGTCACTTTGCTGCCTGATGTAGCCTTTCTAAATTTTGTGATAGAGCCGGGAATCCTTCATCACATAGAGCATCAATTACTTTCTCTGTTAGCAAAATTTCCTCGTGAGCATTGTCACATTCTTCGTGAAGTGCTAATAGCGATTTACAAGCTGGGATGGGTGCCGGTACAACATGCTACCTACACCGGTGGCGTTTCTATGATGGATATCGCTTTTGTAATTGCACTGAAGGCAGTAGAAGAAGACGCAGGGCGGATAATATGGCTTAAGGATTTGATGCTGGAGGCACGATATCCTAGACTTCGCGATTTTTTGAAATCAAAGGCGTCCGAAGAGGGCTATTCTACTTGCGCCGGTGATAAATGGGACTTGTTAGATCATTGCCAAGAGGCACTTACCCGATTATACGATGCGAAAGTTGAAATGGACCAATACTACTGGGATTGGTTGACGGAACTGAACCGGACGGAATGATTTTCGTCTCCCTCTCGCATCGCGACTTGGATAAGGACCGGCAAATCCGTAACGAACCGAAATTCATGTTGTCCCAATCTTGTGTTGGTCATCTCGAAAAAGGAAACAATAATGAATACCAGCCTACTCTCAAGGTTGCTAAAACGAAACTGCTACACATGGCTTCTTTTTGGGGCGTTGTTCCTCATTATTAGTTGTAACACTGTTGGCCGGGATACACCTGTGAACGGTGCTACAGTCAAGGTACTCAATATCAATCCACTCATTATCTTGATGGGCCTATATTACATACTCGGCCAAGGTTCAGCTTTTCTGGTAGCCAAGTTGGTGAAACCAGCTTTCGACCCATTCATGGCGCTTATCCATGCGACGGTTCGCGTCGGTTTTATTGCCGCAATTCTTAGTGTTACCATTCACGGGATGTTGCTTTGGTTGGCAAACAACTATCCATGGCACTGGCTACCAGCTTTTCGGTCGCCATTAATAGTAATTATCGGGGCATTCGTATATCCACTGTTGGCTTGCTTGGCTGCATCGGCAACACTTGAAGCTCATTGATATGATGGCAATGTAAATTCTACTTTGTCGAATAATTGCAATGCATAGAAGGGTCAAGGCTCCAAATTCCAAAAAGAGGAATATATATTCCCAGAGTTTTCACAAAAACCATTCAGCACGAGGTTTGCCATGTTCGAGAACATATTTGAGTGGATGGCCGCCAAAAAAGAAAAGCGATTCCAGCTTTATCGTGAAGCAAGATTTACTTATGAAAACTATCTCGCCGAGAACCCAATTCCGTCAGTGCTGACGCATGATATTAAAGATCGAGAGGTGACAAGGGTTGCAATGATGCCGCAAAAATATTTTGTCGCAAAATATAAGTAGACAGCCATTCGGCTTTTTGGTAGTGTAGCGTTGATTCGATATATGGCGTGTTATC
>JAZDOW010000141.1:0-17617 GCA_043798185.1 Pseudomonadota bacterium
CACGGTTCTGAGAGGGGCCGGCGACAACGGTGAAGGCAAGGCAAATACAGCAGGCACGCAGTAGCTGCGTGCGGCAAGGCGTCAATAAAAGACTAGCTGTGGATGCGTTGTTTCCGTCGGAGAACCCGGTCTACTCGACATCACTATCACTATCACTTGCTCCGTCAGGGTTAACGCAAAACAGAATTCAGCGCACGTGCGACCAAAAGGCCTCCCATGATTAAAAGCAAACCATAGGCTATATTTCGGAAACTTTTATCCGGCAGACTGCAGCACAAACGGGTTCCGATGTACATTCCAATCAGCATGACCGGCGCGAAATAGAGATTCAGACGCAGCAACGGCCAGGTAAAAAGGTCCAGTGCTCGGTAAGCGAGGAGAAGGTACAAGTTTGAAATCAGAAAGAATACCTGCAGATCGGCTTTAAAGGCCAAACGATTCTCATGGGTCAGTGTGTTAAGTATGATGATCGGAGGGCCGGCCATATAAACAGCTCCCCCCAACACGCCGGCGATCGCACCGGCTGCCGCGTGCCATCCCCAGTGAAGCGGTGCTATAGCTTTAATGGCGGTGGAAAAAGCCCATAGGGAAAAACCTATCAGAACAAGGCCGATAATTATTTTAAGAGCCGTATCAGGCAAGCTGTATAAACCATAAAGACCTGCCAGAGCACCGGGGGCGAAGCCGATGATTTGAGGTGTGACATTGCGCAGTTGGATGTACTGCCGGAGCTGAAAGAGAAGGATCAGATTAATGACAATGTTATAGACGAACAGAAATGGTATTATTTGTTTTACGGGCCAAACGAATGACATCAGTGAAATAGCCACAATGGCGAAGCCGAAACCAGTCAACCCCATAAGTAGGCTGGCTGCAGCTAAGGATAGCCCCACTGCGGTAAACACAATCAATTGATGCCCTCGAGCAAAGTGTGCACCAATTCGCATTGCTTCAAAAACTCTGTTGAGCCCTTGTCCCTTGGTCGTGGAAGATTGCAATCCAGCACAGTCTGGATTCGTCCCGGTGGTCCCTGCATAATTACTATCCGGTCGGCAAGCAGCACAGCTTCCTGGATATCATGGGTCACAAAAACGATGGTTTTTCGTTCGGTCTCCCAGATACGGGTCAATTCATTTTGAAGTGTAGTACGGGTCTGTGCATCTAACGCCCCGAACGGCTCATCCATGAGTAATACCTCGGGGTTGGCGGCGAGAGCGCGAGCCACAGCCACCCGCTGTTGCATCCCCCCCGACATTTCCGCAGGGTATGCGTCAGCCTGTTCGGCCAGACCAACCACATAGAGATAATGGCGGGCAATTTCCTCCCGTTCAGATTTGGGAACCCCTTGAGTCTCTAATCCGAAGGTCACATTGTCCAGGATGTTGCGCCAGGGGAAAAGAGTATAACGCTGAAAGACAACACAGCGTTGTGCCGAGGGGCCGCCAATGAGGCTTCCGTTGAGCAGGATCTCGCCGTGCGTTGCCTTTTCAAGACCGGCGATCATACGTAATGTAGTTGTTTTGCCACATCCGGAACGGCCTACCAGACAAACAAATTCATTGGGTGCGATATTCAGAGACAGGTCCTCGACAGCCCTGGTGGTCAGGCCGTTCGCGGATGTGTATGTTTTAAATAGTGTTTTTAATTCCAACATAAGCTTACATACTGTTTTCCCATGTGAGGATGTTTTCAAGAAAGCGGAAGCCGCGGTCCATACAAAAACCCACAATTCCGATGGTGGCCATCCCGGCCACGATAACATCAGTCTGCATCAGCTCGTAGGCATACCAAATCAGGTAGCCCAATCCCGAACTGCTGCCCGGCATCATTTCGGCGGCAACCAGACACATCCAACCGATACCCAGACCAATGCGGAGCCCGGTAACAACCAGGGGCAGGCTTGCCGGTATGAGCACCTTGCACCACAAGTGCAAGCCGTCAGACCCGAGTGTCCGGGCCGATTCAATATACTCGCACGGGATACGCCGCACGCCTTGGACGGTATTGAGCAAAATCGGGAAAAAGGACCCGATGAAAATTATCGCCAGCGTGGAGAACTGGATACTCGACCAGATCATACTGGTCCCCAGGAAAGGAAACCAATCTGCAAGCCCCCGAATACCCATCCAGGCCAAAATCAACGGTACCCACGCCAACGGTGGAATTGGCCGGAACATCTCCACTGTGGCATCGAACATGCGATGGAATCCCTGTACATAACCCATGGCCAATCCCAGGGGTACCGCCACGGCCACAGCCAGCATAAAGCCCAACAGGACCCGCAGCAGGCTGATAGCCAGGTTCTCAAAAAGACTGCCGGTAATTAATAATTTTACAGTAGGATGCAGCAGTACCACAGCAACATCATCCAGTCGCGGCAAAACAGTTGCTTTATCCATCCACAATGCCAAAGCCTGCCACAATACGGTCAGCAGTACAGGTAACAACAGGCGATAGCCCCAATGGCGAATGTAATTCGACATGGCTTCAGCTGATCTGTTTTTTGGCCAGCAAACGCTGCCGCACCGTTTCGATTAAATTGAAGTCGAAAGCCTTGGTTGCCAAATTAGCTTCTTGTCGTCCATGGAGATCGCCGGTGAATAAACCCATGTCGTCCATGGTTTGGGCAAAGATATTCACACTGGTGCGCCATTGGTCGGAAGGAGTAGTGGTATAGGAAAGGCTTTCCATGGCTATGCGTTCCACCGAAATCGTATCTCCCAGCCAAGTGGCGCAGGCCTGAGCAGTCAGATCCTTGCGGGTATTGCTTATCTCGACCCCCAAAGCCATAAGTTCGAGCATCATTTCTGCCAGTTCAGGCTTTTGTTGTAAGAATGGGACCGTCGCCGCCAGTGAACAGCAGGCATGTCCATGCCAGTCTTGTGCTGCAGGAACATCTTGCAGATTGAGAATCATACGGCCTATGCCACGATCGATGGTGATAGCTGGGAAAGGCTGGGCGCCTATGATGCCCTGAGTGATTTGGTTGCCCAAGGCTGCCACCAGATTTCCATGACCCTTCATGTTTATGAAGAGCACATCGGCTTTTTTGTCGGTAGCATCTTCGGTGTAGGTAATTTTTTCAGACTCCAGCGCAGAACTAAATATGATTGACGCTACGGTTTCGGGACCGGGTATGCCGATTTTAAATCGGCGCTCCTGCCCTTTGACTTCAGCAACGAATGCATTCCATGAGTTTATAGGTAGTTTTTGATCGATGACAAAGACATTGCCGGCGGTCTGCAAAGGTGACACGATGCGTGTTGACACCCCCCGATCAATGGAGAGCAGCACAGCCTGGGTGCCGCTGATGGCCATGTCTACACTACCCTGGGCTACCAGCTTTTCAACATCGGGACCTTTTTTGGTAGGTATCAGTTGTACATCGGCAACACGTTCCCCCTCACTGTAAAGGTCGTACCGTTTGCCATCGATCACCGGTTTTAAATATATACTGAATGATTGCTGGAAAAACTCACAATGTTTGGCTGCCACTATCAGTGGAGCGTGGTGATCGGAAAGGATGTAGGCAAAACGAATGGTGGGCACGGTAGCAAAGGCACGACGAGGCAACATCAGGCTGGATGCCATGTTACCTGCAGCAACACCCATGGCTAGCTGACCCGTAGTTTTAAGAAAGGCTCGGCGGTTCATTTTCTTCATAATCTTCTCCGTTTTTTGATCCAGATACATTTGTTGGTTTTATATCATTTCCAGGAATGCTTCGATGCGAGTACGCAACGATTCCACATCGTTTTCTCCATAGTCAGTGCTCAGATGCAATATCGGCAGTTGATGGAAGTTCTCAATGTGCCGGCGTATGGTCGTGGCTTCTATCATATAGGTGTGGCAGGCATGCCAGGTCAGGTCGACGACGCCATCCACCTGGGATCCTTCTATTAATTGGTCTATAAGAGCAAGACGGCCGTTGTTGGGCGTCATGCAGGCGCAGGGCAGAGCAAGGTACCGACGGGCGATGGCGTTTAGTGGATCGAGGTCGGTCTCGTCCACCTCAGTCCAGGAGGATTTGAGGTCAGTGCAGTTCTCCATGCCTACCACAACGGCACCAGAAGCTTCGAGGAGTCGCAACACCTTGTCGGATCCTTTGCCCAACGGGGTGCCTGTGAGCAAAATGCGAGCGCGGCCGTCGTGCACCTGTGTTGTTGAGGACGATTTGTTTGTGATGGCTTGGATGAGATGTTCGAGGCGAATGGCATAATCGTTCAAGTCGGGCCAATAGTTTTTCGCTTCCAGGAGTGGAAGCAGGGCGCCGCTTGACAAGCAGACCCCTTTAGGGGTCGAATTAACGGAATGCAGAGTGCGCATCAGTCGGCGCACCCTATTATGGATCCGGATCTGAGCTTGCAATGCATCGCTTGTGATCCGGCAACCGGTCAAATCCTGCAGAAAATCAACAAACGAGTCGATTTCCGCCCGCCAAAAGTGCTGCGCCTGTACTCGATCCGGACCATGGGGTAAGTGCATCACATGCATGGGTTTGAGGCGACCAAGTACTTCATACATCTTCTTTTTGCCATCACAGGTTGTTTCACCCACCAAGGCATCAGCAGCTAAAAAGAAAGGGCAGGTCCCGGTGATCGCATAACCGTAGCTAGCTTTGATTAACGGGCAAAGGTTCGCGGGAAGTTCGACTTCAGCCGCCGCAATCGGTTCAACTTTTTTACCGCACAACCCTACGGGAATGGCTCCGGCTGCACGGATGATTTCCACCGGTGCAAAGATACAATAAATGCCCACCACTTTTTGCCCAGCCGATTGAGCTGTATTAATGGCCAGCAGACTTTTTTCGGCCATTGTGGCAAATTCATCCAACAGATGTTGCAACGAGGGTGAGAGTGTCATGACTTAGCCATTTCGATAAAGACATCAATGTTGGTCTTTAGTGTCGGAGGAGTAAAATCCATGTCGATATCCTTTTTCATTTTTAGATACGTACAGCTTCTCTTGCCAACAGGGCCGCGCCGAAGGCGCCGATCATCTGCGGATCATCGGGCTTCAAAATCTTCCGGCCAAGTCTTTGAGCCAACATGACCCGCATACAGGGATTATTGGCAACCCCCCCGGTAAACACGAGATCTCCTTCCACGGATACCCGATTGACCATGCTGATTACTCGGCGGATGACGCTGCTGTGTAATCCGAGAGCAATTTCCCTGCGATCTTGCCCCTTGGCAATAAGTGATGTCACCTCCGACTCGGCAAAGACCGTGCACATACTGGAGATATTTATATCCTTTTCCGCCAGGAGGGCTTCCTGACCAAAGTCTTCGATGGTATAGCCTAAAGTCTTGGCCATAATTTCCATGAATTTCCCGGTCCCGGCGGCACAGCGGTCATTCATCTCGAACTTCATCACTTTACCTTTGTCTGACAGGGCAATCGCCTTACTGTCTTGTCCACCGATATCCAAAATGGCCTTGGCAGTCGGGAAAATAGCCTGCGCTCCCCGAGCGTGGGCTTTAATTTCGGTGACCGTCAACGCATCGAAAGCAATTTCAAAGAGATTCCGGCCATAGCCAGTGGCCATGATACAATCGTATGTTTCGTGCTTCAGGAGCTGTTCGGCGGCATTCATCGGCGAAAAACCTGTGTCGATTTGCAGACTGCAAAGGACCTTACCCGCTTCGTCTACCACCACAAGTTCAATGGTCCTGGAGCCGATATCAATTCCGGCAAACCGTTTGCTCATCAACCGCTCCTAAGTAAATGTAATTTCTAAGTTAATAATGTTTGATAGAAAATATTGGCGATTTTACTGCTTGGAGCTTTGCATTCACTCTTAAGGAATCAATTTAAATAAATCCTACTATGTGGTATTTGGAACATCTTGATATTACAGATAAGTGCGATAGATACAATGTGGTTATACGATTTGTCAAACAGGTAATTCCGATTTATAAAGGGTGATTTCAAGGTTTGGCCGATACTCACGCTGATAACTTGTCAATTCTTGCGTCCGGGATGGGACGACTCACCTGCAGCACATCCCTATAGCCATAACCGGACGGAAAATTTCCGATATGCATTGCTATGACTTTAAAAGGCGGTGTCCGTGTATGACTTGCAGGGGGATGTCAAACTTCGGACGAGCCTGGGGCAGGATTGAGTCGCCTGAGAGGGATGCAACCCTTCAACGCAGTTATCGATTTTTCTGGTTTAAGGATGTGGTTGGAATCGACAATCAGGCAAGAGAGGTCATCAACGGCCAGCTTGAGAAAAAGACCTTGAGCCTCAAGGGGGAAGTCTCTGTAACCAGGGCTGTAACGCCTCGTTGTCGACAATCCTCGTTGTCTGCAGTGTTGCTCGATGGAAATATCGAGGTGGTTGATTATATCCTCGATCAGGAACGATCCCAGTCGGTCGAGGATATAGCCATGGAAGCTTTCCCGTTGGTGGAGAAGGGAGCGAGCCCGGCATTCAAGTTCCTGGCCAATTGTAGCCGCCAGCAACCAAACTTCTGTGGCATCGGCAAGGAGTCGGCAAACAGCTTTACTCTGCCCGGCAAAGGGTGAAAGTCGCTTGAAAAAGGTCCCCGGTTCCAGGGAGACGACCCATGTTTGGGGGTGGCAAAGTTCTAGAGCTTCACTCCAGATTGCCGGCAGCAGCTCTAGGGCCAGAGCATGGTTGCCAACTTGCAGCCAGGAGATTGTCTTTTCATCCAATCGGGGTTGCCAGTCGGTCACCTTCATGATTTCGCCAGCCATTTTTTTACCAGGCTTACAGCTGTCACAGCATCACGGGCATAACCGTGGCAACCCAGGCCGGCAGCAATCTGCTGGTTCATGGCTGCGCCGCCGGTCAAGATGACAGCCTGACTGCAATCATGTTGCCGGAACAGTTTGACGATCTGTTCCACTTGCTTCCGGGAGGATGTATTGAAGGCTGAAAGACCGATAATCGGAATACCTTTCTCGAGATGAGCGGCCAGGAATCGTTCCGGTTCCACGTTCACCCCCAGGTCCAACACCTTTACTCCGGCGGTCTCCTGGAGGATTTTCACCAGATCTTTGCCTATCTCATGAATGTCGCCCTTGACCGTTCCCAGGGCGATTTGCGGAGGGGCTTCGTCAATCAAATCGAGACGCGGACGAATCAGCTGGTAACCTTCGTAAAAGGCATCAACCATCAGCAGGATCTCAGGCAGGTAACAGAAATGTGCTTCATACCGGGCACTTCCCTTACGGATGGCCCGCATGAGGCCGGAATTGAGCAGAAGCATCGGGTCGATATCACCCATCAGCAGTTTTGGTATCTTTTCAGCCAGTTCCTGCCTCTGGCCGCTATGGACATTAACAGTTATAATCTCCAGCTCCTTTCGCCACTTCGTAATGTCGGCCAGCGCACGATGGCCGGTTTGCACGAAGCTGATGAGGTTGGCAAGAGGCGTGGTTGGCGGAGGGGCGCAACCGCTGGAGAGACAGAAATTATTTTTAATGCCCATGACCGTTACCAGACCGGCGGTTGCTTCGGCAACGTATTTACTTTTTGCCAATTCCAGCACTTCTACCGGATCGAGGTTGCCGATTATTGCCACCGTATCCGGTACCGTATCTTCGATGGTGGTCAGTTCCATGCACTGGTCAAAGCTAATGCCATCTACTCCGGTGCGGACCATGTCCGTGACAATTCTTGTCGTATCGCCGCAGATATGCAGGGCGGAGGTAGTATCATGGCGGAGGAAGAGGCGAGCCAGGGGCTCCCCGGCAAATTCCGTGAAAAATTCCGGCGGTAACAGGGAGGCGAGCGGGTCGGACACCCACAGCAGAGAGCCGCCGGCTGACAGCAAAAGATCGGCGTAATCATTGGCACAGGCGAGTGCTTTCTCGAGCAGGGCATGGACCTCGGCCGGGTTTTCTAATACAGCCCGCAGCACGTGCTGCTCGCCCGCAACCTGGCCAGCCACGGTAAAGGGGCCGTAAACCATGGCCGCCACCGGGCGATCCGGGAATGTTCGCCTGAGCCCGCGGATCACTTCGGCATTTACACGCATCCGAGGGTGGCTGCTTACTTTGGCCTGAAGCAGTTGTGCCGCCGGTCGTTTGACAGCCGGCATACTGTCCCGAGCAAAGGCGATCTTAGCACCCATGGCATCGGCCTGGATAACTATATCGCTGAAACAGAAAAGCAGGTCCGCGTCCAGCTGTTCGTAATACCGCTCGACTGCCTTCAGCTTGATATCGGTTCGATGGCTTATTACATCAATGCCCTCACTGACCAGCTGTGCAGCAGGCAGGGCATTGATGGGGAAGACGGTATGAAACAATCGGGTCATCGGGCGAGGGCTTTTTCAGTAAAAGAATTATCGACAATGGCCTCAATGGGGATCGGCTTGTCAAGAAGGCCGGCATCGGTAAAAACCTTGACCGCGGTGTTATGCCCTTCGTCGGAGACTAAACCGGTAGGTGTGAAGGATTCCCGGTCCTCCAGGAGCGAACGTTTGATGACTGTCTGGTTCATCCCGGAAAAATAGGGAGCTACAACTTCAGCGATCCGATCAATGTCGGTCTCCATCAACCATTTTTCGGCAGCAACCAGACCGTTGACAAATTTTTGGACGGTTTCCGGGTGTTGGGCAATGAAATCATCGGTGACCTGCAGCACGGAAAAAGAATATTCCGGCGAATTGAAATGGCTGCTGCTGTCGGCTTTGGTATTCAAGCGGGCCAGCAGTTTCCCTTTCCCTTCTTCAACCAGCTGGGAGGTCAGAGGCTGCCAGGTGACGATGGCCTGAACCCGGTCGTTTTCCAAGGCGCTGGCCATCGTTGCCATGCCGCCGACGCCGATCATGGTGATATCTTTTTCCGGATCAAGCCCGGCGCCAGCCGCGAGATAACGGCCAACGGCAAAGGTTTCGGAGCCGACTTTGGTGCAGCCGACACTTTTGCCCTTGAGGTTGGCGACGGTGTTAATTTCCGGACGGCTGACCAGATAAAAGGTGCATTTATCCTGCATCTGGTTGACGATTTTGGTGCTTTTCCCTTTAGCCCACATATTGGCAACCTGGCCATGGCCGGTGGCGCAGAACTGGACCTGCCCTGCGGCCAGGGCCTGCATTGCAAGGGGGCCGCCCTGAGTAGAATCGATGGTTACATCGAGGCCTTGCTCTTCAAAGAGTTTCAGGCCTTGTGCGACATAGAGCGGCAGAAAGAAAAAGCCGCGAACTGCCTCGGCGACCGATACCTTCTCCAATTCTTTTGCCATAGGGGAAGTGCCAAGGCAGAGCAGCATGACACCGGTTAATACCGAGAGTAATATCCTTTTCATTATTTATTCTCCTTTTGTAAATATAATTAGCAAGTTAAGTATTGATTTCTTCGTTTGGCGGGAGGGGACAGGTGAGGGGCCTATTGCATTGCATCCCGCGGTCGCCACCGCAGCAATCGCCGTTCAAATAGATCAAGCAGTTTATTCAGTACGGTTACCAGGATGGCTAGGGCCAAGAGAGCAGAGAAAACCCGGTTGGTCTCGAACACACCGGCTGCGTAGTTTATCAGCCACCCGAGACCTGCGTTGCCGCCGATATACTCACCAACAATCGCTCCCAGCAAGGACATCCCCAGGCCGGATTTCAGTCCAGCTAAAATCCAGGGAGTGATTGCGGGGAGAATGACCATCCGCAGGATCTGGTTTCGGCTTGCCCCCATAACCCGGACCGCATCGACCATTTCCCGGTCGACTCCCTTGAGTCCGGCGATGGTGTTGAAGAAGAGCAGAAAAAATACCAGGATGAAGGCGAAGACCACTTTTGAGGCCATGCCGAGACCGAACCAGAGGATAAACAGGGGGGCCAGAGAGATACGGGGAATTCCGTAGAGGACCATGATAATAGGATCGAAGACCTTCGCCCAGAATGGGCTGGCTTTGAGGGCAAAGGCCACCGCTATGCCGCCGACCGCACCGAGACAAAAACCGGCAAATGCCTCTTCGAGTGTGATCAGCATATGATTAAAGATGGTGCCATCAAGGGCCATTTTCCACAGATCTCTGAATATTTCGCTGGGCATGCCAAAAAAATATGGATCAAGCCATCCGGAGGTTGAGCCCCATTGCCAGCTCCCAAAGAATCCGGCGAGCAGTGTGAGACGGGTGAATACAATCTTGCAGTTCACGCCGCCTCCTGCTGCAACTCTGTGAATCTGCCCACTTCCTGCATGAGGTCATGGCGGATTTCCCGATGGAGCCGCTGGAACTCGGCACTGAATTGAATATCCCGATTCAAGCGCGGTCGGGGAAGGTTCACCTGGTATTCCCGGCGGACAATGGAGGGCCGGTTAGAAAGCAGCACAATGCGGTCGGATAGAAGGATTGCCTCTACCAGATCATGGGTTACAAAGATCACGGTTTTTCTATAATCTCGCCACAGACGGAGCAAATCCTCCTGTAAAAATTCCTTGGTCTGGGCGTCGAGTGCCCCGAAAGGCTCGTCGAGCAACAGGACCTCCGGTTCATAGGCGAGAATGCGAATGAGACCCAGTCTTTTCTTCATCCCGCCAGAGATCTCGGATGGATATTTGTCGGCAAAACCGGACAGACCGACCTTACCGATAAGCTCGGTCACCCTTTGCGAGATGGCTTTGCGGGAGAACGCACGAAGTTCCAGGCCGATCGCAACATTTTCCGCAACCGTCCGCCAGGGCAGCAAGGTGTCGTTCTGGGTCATGTATCCGGCCCAGCCAAAGGATTGGCCTATCGGCCGGTCATCTCGAAGTGCGCGGCCGCTGTCCGGTGAACTCAGGCCGGCGATCATTTCGAGCAGGGTGGTTTTGCCGCAGCCGCTCGGACCGACCAGACTGATGAATTCACCTTGCCCGACGGTCAGGGAGAAATCCCTGACTGCCTCGACCAGACTGCCATCCATGGATGAGTAGCTGAATGAAATGTTCTCCAGCCTGATCATGAACCAACTTGCCTGCCGCCACGCCCCCAGTTGTCGTCCGGCACCTCTTCAATGATTACCGTGGCCCGTTCTCGATAGGCCGGATCGCCGACCGCTTCGGCAAATGCTGCAGCCATTCCTTCAATGGCTTTGGCTTTTTTCTCGGAAGTATCAAGTACACCTTTTCTTGCTTTAACAATAATAACCGGCATGGTTCCTCTTTGCTGTTGAGTGGTTTGTAGGATTTACGATCGGTCCAGAGGTAACGGAAATATATTTATATGTCAAATAGGTAATCTCTATGCTTCAGGGGAAACATATTGGGAAATTATTGGATGATCGGACTAATGGACAAGTGCTTTGGAGGCCTAAAGACATCCAATTATTTGGTCCTTGATTTTCTGGCACAAATCAGACATATTGTTACCACTTATGAACAAGTGGAGTCGTTTTGTCTGGAGCCTGGAATGAAAGAAAAGCCAGAAGATATTTTTCGCTCATGTGGTGGCCAACTGCGAATGAGTGAAGCGATTGAGTGCGGGATTACCCGCTATATGCTCTATTCACTTCGAGACAAAGGGGTGATTGAACAGGTCAGCAGAGGGGTTTATCGTCTGGTGGAGCTTCCGCCCATCAGCAACCCTGACCTGGTGACGGTTAGCCTCCGTTTTCCGAATGCTATCATTTGCCTTATCTCAGCACTCGCCTATCACGAGATCACGACACAAATTCCGCATAGCGTTTCAGTAGCGGTTCCCAGGGACTCGCGGCAGCCATCACTTGACTATCCGCCACTCCTCGTTCATCGATTCTCCGATCAGGCATATCTCGCTGGATTTAAGGAGCATCAAATCGACGGCATATCCGTCAAAATCTACAGTCCTGAAAAAACGCTCGCCGACTGTTTCAAGTTTCGCAACAAAATTGGCATGGACGTTGTGCTAGAGGCCCTGAAACTCTATAGGACTCGCAAGAAGTTCGACCACGAGAGGCTACTCAAATACGCAAGGATCTGCAGAGTCGAAAAGGTGATGCGTCCCTATCTGGAAGCGAGTGTATGAAACCCACAAGGAATGTACCGTCATCTGTTCGGCAACGACTCCTCAATCGTGCCAAGATTGATAAAAGGCCGTTTCATGAGCTGCTCCAATATTACGCCATGGAGCGGTTTTTGTACCGCCTGTCCGGGTCCGCTCATGCTGATTGCTTCATTCTTAAAGGCGCCTTGATGTTGAAAGTTTGGAGTTCCTCTGAATTCCGGTCCACCATGGATATCGACATGCTGGGAAGAACGAGCAACGAGGAGACCAGTATTATCGCGCAAATTCGGGATATCATGGCTGTGGATGTGGAACCGGATGGACTTACATTTAACCCTGATTCGATCCAATCTGAACGGATCACCGAGGACGCTGATTACGAAGGGATCAGAATTCGGTTTCGCGGGTCGCTGGATTCAGCCAGGGTCAGCATGCAGATCGATATCGGATTCGGCGACATCGTTTATCCGGGACCAGTGGAATCGGATTTACCGACCATGCTTGGTTCCCCCGTGCCGAGGCTCCTGTGTTACAGCCGGGAGAGCGCCATCGCCGAGAAGTTCGAAGCCATGGCGAAACTCGGGGCGTTGAACAGCCGTATGAAGGATTTCTATGACATTTGGCTTCTTTCTCGTCAGTTCGATTTCGACGGAGCGAAGCTTGCCGAGGCAATCCGGTTGACTTTTGAGCGGCGTGGAACAGTAATGCCTGTCGAAATCGAAGCGTTCGACGAACCCTTCATCAGTGCCAAACAGATTCAGTGGTCAGCCTTTTGGAAACGGCTCCAGCAAGATCATGTTCCAGTTTCATTTCGCGATATCGTATCGGCAGTGGAAACATTTCTTGTACCGGTGGCCTCCACAACATCTCAAGGAACTACCAAGCCTATGAGCTGGATCGCTTCAGGACCTTGGACGTGAATAGAGTATCAATTTCAACCTAATGATCACAATATCTGTGACCAAAATTGTGTCCAAAAAGCGTGATGAACTGTGACTTGTAATTATAATGAGTGATATCCAACCGAGAATGGCGATCTGCAGAAAAGCTTTTAATAATATAATCTTAGATCACTTAAAATCATTTTGTATCTCATATTGTCATCTGCTTGCACATGGGTTCGACTCCCGCCGCCTCCACCATTTGGAAGTTTAAAGAAGTCCAGTAAAGACCAAAAACCCCGGTGCTGATAAGGCATTCGGGGTTTTTTCTTGCCAATAGTGTCCAGTGAAATCCATTGACATACCGACATGAATGACGGTATTTTAGGCGGTATATCCAACTACCGCCAGAGGAGATACCGTCATGAGCCTAACAGACACTGCTGTTCGTAACGCCAAGCCGATGGATAAGCCGTTTAAGATCGCCGATAGTCGAGGATTGTATGTACTTATTAGCAAAGCAGGGAAATATTTCCGCTGGGATTATCGCTTTGCCGGAAAACGCAAAACGCTCGCGCTAGGTGTTTATCCAGACATTAGCTTGAAAGAGGCTCGAGAGAAGCATGAAGATATGCGGCGCTTGCTCGCCAGAGATATCGACCCGATGGAATTCAAGAAACAGAAGAAACTTGAGGTCCAAGCCGAGGTGAAAAACGCATTTGAGACTGTTGCCAGAGAGTGGTTCATAAAAAACAAGTTGGTGTGGACTGAAAAACATGCTGAAACAATCATCAGTCGCTTGCAAAACAATATTTTTCCATGGCTGGGCAAATGTGACATTTCGGCATTAACTGCGCCAATGCTTCTTGAAGTTCTGAGAAGAATTGAAGACCGGGGAGCGCATGAGACCGCGCACAGGGTCAAACAGATTTGCGGACAGGTCTTTCGTTATGCTATTGCCACAGGCAGGGCTGAGCGGGACCCAAGTTTTGATCTCAGGGGGGCTTTGACGCCAACGCGCTCAAAAAGCATGGCAACCATTACCGATCCTGAAAAAATAGGGGCGTTGATGGTCGCTATAGATGGATATCAGGGTAGCATTATCACAAGATGTGCCTTGAAACTTGCCCCACTCACCTTCGTCCGGCCTGGTGAGTTGCGCCATTCGGAGTGGTCTGAAATCAACCTTGACAAGGCGGAGTGGAAGATTCCGGCCGAAAAAATGAAAATGAGGACAACGCATATTGTCCCACTTTCTTTGCAGGCAATAACTGTATTGGGAGAAATCAAACCACTGACTGGGAATAGTAAATATGTGTTTCCAAGTTTACGGAGCGGCACCCGTCCAATGAGCAATAATACGATATTGGCGGCACTTCGAAATATGGGCTATGGCAAAGATGAAATGACCGGGCATGGTTTCCGGGCTATGGCTTCCACCATTTTGCATGAACAGGGATGGCCGTCAGATATCATTGAGCGTCAACTTGCACATGCAGAGCGTAACAACATAAAAGCGGCCTATAATCACGCACAACATTTACCGGAACGGCGCCGGATGATGCAAAAATGGGCAGATTATCTGGACTCACTGAAGGGGAACCAAAGAAATATTTCACCCCGGTGAGTAGAATACTTTCCTGTAATGCACGTGCATTTACCGCAGCATCATCTATCAAAAAGCCCTTTTGTTGAAGCCCTGCCGGAGGCGAGGGTCGGTTTTGCCGCCCTTCGTCATCGCCACCCTCAGGTTTAGCAGGGAGTAACTGTCAGGTCAAGGCTAGTGGGCGAGCACCCGGAAGGCTCGGCCTTGACCTGACAATTATTCCCTGCTATTTTTGTGTGTTCCGGGTTGATCAATAGGAAGATTTTCACTTTTTAAAGCAGAGATTCAGTAGCAGCATTAACTAAAGAAAAAATAAACTGCTGGGCTTTGCCGGCGGCAATCTTCAATTCGCGCTTTCAAAGCAAGATGGAACTCTGTGTGGATGAAAGTGAAAAAAGTTGCCTCGAGGGAGTCGATAGGCTATATGTCCTGAGATTGACGGAAAAACAGGGCGGAACAAGTTGTTTTTTTAGTGTGCCTCACAAAGCAATTTTTTATGATCTCATCATATCGGTCTACTAATCACAACAACGATTTTGAATTGTCGAGAAGAGTTGAACGGAGCACACTCCTTCTAAAAAGAACTCCGGAGAGGATCAGATAATTTTCCGGGCACCCTTGGACGAGGTTTGTGCTAGTGTCGGGTGATCAATGAGCATATTGGCAATGCATATCGACAACACTAATCCTCTATTAAATGCTGTCGCAAAGGTGCTACGCGCTACACGGCCAAGGGTTTCATGTAACTATTATATTCGGCTTGAGGATGTCCCCAATGGCCCACTTTTGGATATATGGTTCAGAACTCGTGGCTGCAGCTATGACCGTCACGGCTCATGTACCATGTGTAACTATGATTGGAGTTCGCCGACTACATCTATTGAACAAATTTCTTTTGTGAAAGAAGCCCTAAATAAAGCAGGTGCTTCTCCCCATGAATTACTCATATCGCCATCTGGTAGCATGTTGGATAAAACAGAAGTTCCAATTGAGGCTAGAAGAGGAATATTTGAAATTGCCAGCAAGCAGCCCTGCAAGCTATTTCTGATTGAAACAAGGCCCGAGACCGTAACAGAAGAAGCTCTGGTTGGGTATGCTAATGCTTTCGCCAATTCAGATACTACAATTGGTGTTGAGATGGGATTGGAGTCCTCGGACCAGTGGATTCTTAATTATTGTGTAAACAAGCAGATGTTACTGCAAGATTTCGAGCAAGCAGTCCAGGTAATCAAGCGAAACGGGATGCTCACCTATGCAAATGTAAGCCTGGGCACAGCGTTTCTTACTGAGCAGGAAGCCATTCAGGACTCTGTAAAGGCAATTCATTGGGCTTTGGGAAAAGGTGTTGATAGAGTAGTGCTTTTTCCTCTGCATGTCAAAGACTTCACTGTGCTTCACTGGCTATGGAAGAAAGGATTGCATACTCCAACCTCTCTCTGGGCTTTGCCAGAGGTTTTAAAGCGACTGGGCTCGGATGCAGCGTTAAAAGTTGAACTGGCATGGTATAAACCTCTTCCTGTTGAAGGACTCCCACAATATCCGATACCTCGGACATGTAACGTTTGCCATGCCGAAGTCATTCAACTCCTAGATTCGTATAAAAAGACGATGGACTACAAGTTTATCGAGTTATTGGATGAAGTAAGTTGTCCTTGTCATAGTGCATGGCGAGAACGCCTTGCAACTCCACCGCGCACCTCCCTCGTTGATCGAGTTTTTTCGATGTATGAGATCATGGGTAGTGAAATTCTTGGAATGAAGTGGTGGAATAAAGAAGGACTCCCTTTTCTAGAGCAAGTGAAGTCAAAGTCGCTATCTCTTGACACTCTTATAAAAGAGTGACTGGCTAAGCTTGAAAGCGTGGTGACGTGGAGCATTCGACGGAGCTGAATTTCGCCTGGATGGGCAATAGGATATGGGAGGCAGAATGCATTTCCCCCTGGTTTCCCGTTTCTTATGCTTTAACATTGGAGCATTCAGACTCACCAATTGACGGATTGAGCTTAGAGCATTTGGTTGGCGAACGTCGTCTTTGGGGCAGTGCAGACCTAGCTAGCTTTCGTTTGCAGGAAGCCGCGAAAAAGCAACAAGCCAAGCTCTCAAAATGCGATTGGCTACTCTCCTACTCCCCACAATCCGAATTGCAACCAGGGTTACCTAAACCGCTTTGGAAGATATCCCCCTCACTTAAGCTTCTGTGGGGAGATAAACTGCGTACCAGGCTTTGGTTCGAAGAAGTGGGATTACCGACATTGCCATTTTCAGATGTTGCCTCTTTAGGAGAATGGCCAAAAAGCGCGTCTAAAATGGTATTGCAGGAGCCTGGAAAAAGCTGTGGCTATGGAACCTATATTGGAAACTCTGAAGCTCTTCGCAAGATATTTTGTTCTTTCGGTCTCAAAAATGCGTTGGTGAGCCCATTTGAAGAGGGTGTAGTTATTAACGGGCATGTGGGTGTATTTAATATAGCCCACATTGAAATCCCATGGCCTTCGATTCAACTTGTTGAATTCGCACCTGAACGGGATCATTTGCTTCCGCTTTATGCAGGTAATGATTTTGAAGCCTATCAGCTACTTCCCAAAGCTGTCCGACACGAAGCCGAAGATATACTTTGCAGGCTAGGTTATAATGCCGCCAAAATGGGATATTGCGGGCTCCTTGGTGCGGACATTTTATACAATCCAGCAAAGGGCATGTTGCATTTGCTGGAAGTCAATGCGCGCATGCAGGGATCAACAGGGCTTCTTGTAAAAATTGAATATGCAGCAGGAATGACTCCAACAGTTGTTCGATTATATTACAGTATGCTTGGCGAGGAGGTCCCATTTTGCAGTCGTCCAGCACAGTTGCCTCTTACTCCTGTCACTCCTATTTGGCAATATCTCATTCGAAAGGATCTCTGTGCAACAATTCAATTTAAGAATAAACCAATATTTAAATATGGTTTTTCATGCCCAGAAAATGTCTCAAAGTATGGCGTCATTGAACGCCATGTATTTGCGAGTAAATTATATAAATTATAGCGTCCAATAAGGTGTATGGTCTTATGAAATGTCACCGCCGATCGATTATTGACCCACCCACCGACGATTTGCTGACCCACCCTTTGTCGTTGCAGCGCTGCAACATTTTTCTTTCAAACGCCCTCGTTCCTTATTGGGAGGGGATTTGAAAGAAAAATGTTTTCGTT
>JAZDOW010000178.1:0-5873 GCA_043798185.1 Pseudomonadota bacterium
CGAATTCAGTCATATACTGAGGGAATCAATCAAAATCAATTCCTAGCATCTTCTCTGTTGCAGGATGCGGTATTGAGGAATCTTCAAGTCTTAGCAGAATCAACTCAACGCCTTTCTGATGAATTCAAAGCCCAGCATGAAGAAATCGAATGGCATAAAATATCAGGCCTCAGAAATATTCTGGTCCATGATTATCTCGGAATTGATACCGAGACTGTCTGGATGATCATTGAAAACGAACTGTCAATGTTGAAAGGGGCTGTAGGGAAATAGTACGACTTACTTAAGTTCTCAGACCTTAAGGAAAGATTACGGTCGGCAGTATACAGTTTGCAGCCAACTGCTTTTAACTGCCAACAGCAAACCGCCGACTGCAGTTGTTTACGATGCCTATTTCGCCCCTGAAAAAGTACCTTTCAGCAATAAAAACACGTATTATGTTGATTAAAATGTAGAATGATCAGATAGTCTGACTTGGTCAGACCCCCATTTAGCAAATGGAAGAATCCTTGGAGAGAGGAAAAGAAAGACGAGAAGGGCAATGAAGAATTCCTTTCTCTTGAAAAGTTGAGGGCGAGTCGTAAACATTGAGAGAGACTATCGCTTATACTTGCAAGATGTTCTTACCGCAATTGAAGGTATTGAAGGATTTGCGCTGGATATGGACCTTGAGGCGGTTTAAGCGGATGACCAAAGGGTGAGTGCAGAAAGCTTGAAATTATTGGAGAGGCGGCAAAGGGTGTACCTGTTGATATGCGATCATGCCATTCCCATATTCCATGGAAAGAGATGTCAGGAATGCGTGACACCTTGTCTCTTATTCTTACTTCGTCCAGTTGACCAAATCCAATTCCGAAATTTTAGAATAGTGCCGCTCATTGTTGGTCACAACACAGTACCCTATGGTAATGGCTGTGCATCCTACAAGGAGATCAAAATCGTCAATCGGAGTCCCATTTCTCCGCATATCTGCTTTGAGTGAGAACTTCATGGTTGATTATGCAGGCATCAACTTTTTCTTTGAGAGTCTTTCTGGACTCGTTTGCAGTTGTTTCTTGCATTGTAGTCTCCTTGGCTATTATGATTGAACGTACGGCGATGCACGGCGATGCTGTACTGTCAGCCAAAGAATGTGCTCATCACAGGCCACCTTCAGGAAGGTACGTTCACGGATAAATAGGGGTCTCAACTATTGACATGTCGAGAAACTTAATTTGTCAAGAGTTGAGACATGACCCCCATTTTTTGTGCCGTCGAAAACAATATTTCAGAGGGAAGAGAAAAATGACAAGGAACTTGAAATACGTTGTTTATCAAGAGGATAGGTTTTATGTCTCGCAGTGTCTTAATGTGGATGTGGCCAGTTTCGGAGAGACAATCGATGAGGCGGTACAGAATCTGAAAGAGGCTGTTGAACTCTATTTTGATAATGAAGACGCCAAACTGGAATACCATGAAGTTGGCAATGCCCTGATTGGGGAAGCCTTCATAAATGCCTAGACTATACTCTTCTAGACATATAATCGCGGTTCTTCTCGTCCATGGTTTTAGTGAGGTTTCACAAAAAGGGAGTCATAGGAAATTCCGTTGTGACGACAAAATCGTCATCGTACCGCATCCAAAGCCGGAGATACCGGTAGGCACCTTTTTCTCAATACTTCGGCAGTCCGGTTTAAAGAGGCACGATTTCGAGGGATAAAAGAGATGTTCGTGAATCGCACAAACTTGATGAACACCAGTCGGTGAATTTGTGGTTGCATCAAGGGTCACAACTCTCGGCACATTCTGCACACATCAAGCGTGGGAATTATAGACGGTGCCCACAAATTCGCCGAATCCGGCAAGAAAAGCAACCAAACCCACAAAACAAATACAGCTATTTCTCATGAACATACAGTACGAAGAACTGCAACAGACCCTAAAACATTCGCCAAAAAGTGGTTGATAACCGGCGTGGCTGGCTTTATTGGCTCAAATCTGTTAGAAATACTTCTTCGAACTGAGAGAGTTACCAGCGCATTGCGATGCCATTTTTAAACATGAAATGCTTTTTAAAATAGGGCTATCGCCCGCAACCCAAGGGTTTCATCCCCTTCAACGGCAGAGGGGACTCTTTTGAGTACGAATGTCTGGCCTAAAGGAATAGGGGAAATGACAAGAGTTGAGACCCCTTCTGTTCGTTGAGATGAGAGCATTAAGCTAAGAGGAGGTATTATGGAAAGAATTATCAATATTCACGTCGAAAAACTGCCCGAGGGTTTTTACCTTGCCACTTCCGATGACATCCAGGGGTTGGTGACGCAGGGCAGAACAGTAGTGGAAACAATGGAAATCGCACGGGATGTTGCGCGCAGACTGCTGGAAGCACAGAGTTCGCGGAAGAAATCTCTCAAATTGCCGCAAGTAAAGAAAAGTTTTGACCTGCAACTTGTGGTAGCTAGCTGATATAGGACGGTTGGCAGGATTGAGGTATCGCGAGATAATCAAACGCCTTAACATTGATTTGAAAGCTACTTGGATTGATAAGTCTCCTGATGGTTACATTATTCAACTTGATACAAATGAACTTGATGATTTGCGGTGTAAATACTCCACCGCAAAAAGAGGCAGTCTTATGTTGTGCTGTATTAATCCATTTGCTATTGTAACACTAAGTGTTATAATAGCATGTTGCTAGAGATCAGCAGAGGGAGATTTGCGGGTATTCAAAACAAGGTGGTTCGCACGCTTTGCGCGAAAAGAGGACATTAGCGATAAAAAGCTAATTGATGCCGTGCGAGAGTCAGAAAATGGCCTGAACGATGGCGACTTAGGCGGAGGCCTCATCAAAAAGCGCGTGTCTCGAACTGGGAAAGGCAAAAGAGGCGGCTACAGAATGATACTCGTTTTTCGCGCGAGGGATCGGGCGGTGTTTGTCTTCGGTTTTCCGAAGAATGCCAAAGCCAATCTTAATGCAGTGGAATTGATGCTTACCAAAAGTTGGCTCAAATATACCTGAGCTTCAGTGTTGCGAGCTTAACCAAAGCTCAGGGCGAAGGGGAGTTGGAAGAGGTGGATTACAATGGCGAAAAAATATCAGAGTAAGGCTTTGGAAGCATTGCATGAAACAGTGCTAGGGTTGCATCACATTGAATTGATTGACACAAAGACAATGCGTGATTTCGACGCATCTTGCCTAACGAGTGTTGAAAGCCTTTCGCCCAAAGAGATAGCGGAAGTCAGGAGTAGAGAAGGTGTAAGTCAAGCGGTATTCGCAAAATATCTTAATGTAACAGTCGGCTTAGTGAGCCAATGGGAACGGGGCGAAAGGCAGCCGCGCGGAGCATCTCTTAAGCTGCTGTCACTAGTGCGAAAGAAGGGCTTGAGGGCTATCGCATAAACACAGGGTCGTCTAGAAAATGGTCGTTTTTTGAATGATTACTTGCAAATGATCCCTAGTAGTACCTTAAAAATTAAATTCTTCTTTTTTAAGAATGAATTTCCCAAGAGCAGAAATCACACAACTGTCGGATAACTATGCTTTATTATATGAAATATTTGGTTAAACCATGATTTGAAATTTGAACAAGAGGACCATCCAGGCAAATGAGCTATACATATGGTAGGCAATTCCTCGACAATGATGCCTGTTGCTAATTTTGCAAGAGGCTCTATAGAAGGGGATTTCGTTAATGAATATTCAGTTTATTTTTTTTCAATTATGAACAGCAAAATCGCGTATTGGATTGAATTGTCGGAATATGATATTGCCACTGCAGAGGTAATGCTGGAAAGCAAACGATATCTCTATGTTGGATTTATGGCGCATCAATCGATTGAAAAGATCCTCAAAGCTTATTTTGTAAGCATAACTGGAGAAACAGCTCCATTTACACATAGTCTCTCATTCCTTGCCAAAAAGGCCGGCATCTACCAACATTTTTCTGATGAGCAGCAAAATTTTATAGATTTACTCGAGCCAATGAATATTGAGGCTCGTTATCCGATAAACAAAAAGAAACTGTTGGAAAACTTAACAGAAAAAAGATGTGCATCAGTTCTCAATAATGCCAGGGAGTTACGCGAGTGGATACTGCTGAGGTTATAGAAAAACTTAAGAGATATAAGCACCTCCTCAAACAACAGATCAAATTTGACCAGCTTATTTTGTTTGGCTCTTATGCAAAAGGTACTGCCCATGCGGACAGCGATATGGATGTGGCTGTAATAGTTGATGAATTATCACTCGATTATTTCCTCACCCGTCCTCTTCTATGGAAAATCCGGAGGGAAATTGATGACAGAATCGAGCCGATTCTTTTGGAGAAAAACTCTGATGATAGTGGTTTTATCTCAGAAATTCTCAAGAACGGAATAGTAATCTAACCGTCTCAACTTTCCGCCTTACTCTCTGATAGTTCTTGCCGGCTCATCCAAAACCGGTTACGTGATATCTGTCGTCTATCTACTTGCAGCCTACGCCGGAATTGTAATTTTTGACAGTATCTGCTAAGATGGATCAAATCTTTAAAAAACGAGTTGTCTTGTATCATGTTGGAAAATAAAAGGATTATTATTTGCAATGCTTTCCGAAAAACTCAAGAAAGAATTGGTCGATCGTATTACCGCAAGTGAAAAGATTGACAAAATCCTGTTGTTTGGATCGGAGGCCAGGGGGAATGCCAGGGCTGAAAGCGATATAGACTTGCTGGTAGTTTTGGACCTGGATACGCTGCCCAGTAGTTATAAGGAACGTAACACCAACTACCTGCGCATTAGCAGGTCTATTCGTGATATTGAAAAACATCATCCAATCGATTTGTTGGTATATACCAAACCGGAGTTTGAGATGATTACCTCTGGTGGCAGTTTGTTTATGCGCGGCATACTCAGAGACGCCATCCAACTCGCATGAAGGCCAATACTGCTGATTGGCTAAGATCTGCGCAGGCAGATCTTGATACCATCACTGCCATTCTGAATCAACCGCATCTCACGCCAGTCGTGGCGTTTCATGTACAGAATGCGTTGAAAAATGTCTCAAGGCCTTCATAGAAGAATCTGATATTGAGGTGCGGAAAACCCACAATCTGCTCACACTCAAAACGGCCTTAGTACCTTAGAAATTCTTTTCTTGTTTGTTAGGAAAGAATTTCGTGAAGGTACTTATCCCCTGTTGTGGGGGGCTAGACCAAAGACAGCAGTTGGATCTTGATGAGGATATGCTTAGTCTGCTTAATAAACTGTATATCGATTCAAGATACCCGGGCAATTTTGGATTGTTGCCATCTGGTGCACCGTCGCTCGAAGATGCAGAGCAATTTTTCGCCTTTGCTGTTGATGTTATGCAAATGACACGCAAACTGCTTTGAGCGAAGGTGATCCATTTGTATTTACATCTTTTCAGAGTGTCGTTTCAGGTCGGAACAAAGCATACGAAATGAGCATTGAGCAAATGAACTTGACAATTTCGAATGTTGATCCTGCTTTTTCCAGAAAGGACGATAGGGAAGGATAATTTTTCTACAGGATACCGACATCATTTTGACGAAGAGCAATCGGTTGTGACAGAAACACAGTGGTCCCAATTCACTTTCCTCGAAGGTAGCGATCTGCAAACCCCGCAGACAGGCCTGCAATGGAAGGAATTATATTCTGCATCAAGTAATGGTAGCCCATTAAACCACGAAGGAAGCAAATTTTGAGAAAGAAGGTTCTCTGTGTTTTTGGCACCCGGCCGGAAGCCATTAAAATGGCCCCGGTTGTAAAAGAGCTCGCCAAATACCCCGACATATTTGCAAGCAGGGTATGCGTTACTGCCCAACACCGGCAAATGCTCGATCAAGTCCTGGAACTATTTAAAATAAAACCGGATTTCGATCTCAATATCATGA
>JAZDOW010000182.1:0-12733 GCA_043798185.1 Pseudomonadota bacterium
TGCATCACAGCTGACGCTTGTCGATCACCCGTGCCGCCTTGCCGTTAAACCGTTCAAGCGAGCGTTCTTCGACAAGCTTGATCTCAACCCCTACCCCCAGCTCCGAGGCAAGGCGCTTTTTGATGGTTTCAACCAGAGCCCGTTGTTTTTTCATCTCATCAAAAAAAATCGATTCGACAACCTCGACCATGACCGTCAACTTGTCCTCGTTATTTTCTCTTTCAACGATCAGGCGATAATGAGGCTCGGTGCCTTCAATCTCAAAAAGAATTGCCTCGATCTGCATCGGAAAGACATTCACCCCTTTGATAATCAGCATATCGTCGGAACGTCCTATCACCCGACTCATCCGCACAAAGGTCCGACCACAGGGACAAGGCTCGGGGAGAAGGCGGGTCAAATCCCTCGTACGATAACGAATGACCGGAAATGCTTCCTTCGTGAGGGTGGTAAGCACCAATTCGCCCACTTCACCCAGCGCCACCGGTTCCAGAGTTTCGGGATTGAGCACCTCAACCAAAAAATGGTCTTCATTGATATGCAGACCGTTGCATTCCCGGCATTCCCCGGCAACCCCCGGCCCCATAACCTCGGACAGGCCATAGTTATCGGTTGCCCGAATCCCCAGCCGTTCATTGATTTCCTGTCGCATCGCCTCAGACCAAGGCTCGGCGCCGAAAAGGCCATAACGGAGTGATAACCCATTGGGATTGATGCCCATGTCCATCATCACGTCGGCCATCTTCAAGGCATAGGAAGGCGTGCAAACCAAGGCGGTGGTCTTGAAATCCTGCATGATCTGGATCTGCCGCTTGGTGTTGCCCGAGGATATCGGGATAACCGAGGCACCGAGACGCTCGGCACCGTAATGCAGACCGAAGCCACCGGTAAAAAGGCCATAGCCGAAGGCGATCTGAATAACGTCGTCGGGGGTCACGCCGGCACCGCAGAGAATCCTGGCAACCAAGTCCGACCAGGTTACAATATCGTTGCGGCTGTAGCCGACAACCGTTGCCGTCCCGGTCGTCCCGGACGAGGAATGAACACGAACGACATCGCGTAGCGGTACGGCAAAAAGGCCGTAGGGGTAGTTGTCGCGGAGATCCTGTTTGGTGGTGAACGGATAACTGCGGAGTTCCTCAAGGCTTGAAAGTTTCTCGGGGTTGAGCTTCAGTTCATTGAATTTATTGCGATAAAAAGGCACATGCGTGCCCACACGCTTCAGGGTGTTGGTAAGCCGCTCAAGTTGCAGTTTTGTAAGCTCCGGCCGTGGCAGACACTCTTGTTCTTTTTGCCAGTACATTGCGGTCCACTAAGGTAACAGTTATGGTTGAGAGGGCCTGCCACAAAAGCACAGGCCACAGGCTATTACAGGCTGCAGATCTGTTCCCGGCTGAGAATGGTAAAGCCGCCATTTTTAAGAGTAGTGATCGCCTCCTCCATCTTCTCAAAGCGGAAAATCAGCACGGCATTTTCCCCGGTTTTGTTGACAAAGGCGTACATATACTCGACATTGATCGCGGCTTCCGTGAGGCATTTCAGGACATTTGCCAGGCCTCCGGTCTTATCTTCAACCTCGACCGCCAGAACCTGGGTCTTGCCGACAGTAAAGCCGTTTTCGCGCAGCACTGCCTTAGCCTGTTCAACTTTGTCGACAATCAGTCGCAAAATCCCGAAATCGGCGGTATCGGCCACCGAAAGGGCGCGAATATTAATAGCGTTTTCAGCGAGGATGGCAGTGATCTCCGCCAGGCGTCCCGATTTATTTTCTAAGAATACGGCAATTTGTTCTACCAGCATGATAATCTCCCTGTCTCAGATTTTACGCTTATCGATAACCCGTTGCGCCTTGCCTTCACTCCGTTCTATGGTCTTCGGCTCAACCAGTTTCACTTTACAGGTCACCCCAAGCAGGTCTTTGATCTCTTTCTGAATATGCTTGCTCAGATTTTCCAGTACCCGGATCTCATCGGAGAAGAGTCCTTCACTGACCTCCACCTGCACCTGCATGGTGTCGAGATTTCCTTCCCGCTCAACGACAATCAGGTAGTGTGGTTCAACTCCTTCGATGCCGACGAGAACGTGTTCCACCTGCGACGGAAAGACATTGACCCCGCGAATGATGAGCATATCATCGGTCCGGCCGGTCACCTTCTCCATACGAACGAGGGTTCGCCCACACTCACAGGGTTCATAGATGAGTCTGGAGATATCCTTGGTCCGGTAGCGGATGATCGGGAAGGCCTCCTTGGTAAGCGTCGTAAAGACCAGCTCACCCTTTTCTCCCGGCGGCAACACCTCGCCGGTCTTCGGATCGATAATCTCCGGCAGGAAATGGTCCTCGCAGATGTGCATGCCGCGGTCGGTCACTAGACACTCCTGGGCAACTCCCGGTCCCATGACCTCGGAAAGGCCATAGATATCGGTGGCCTTGAGGTTTAGTTTGCGCTCCACTTCCTCGCGCATGCTTTCACTCCACGGTTCGGCGCCGAAGATCCCGACTCTCAGCGACAATGACTTCGGATCGATCTTCATCGAGTCCATGGCGTCGGCCAGATTCAAGGCGTACGAGGGGGTGGAAAGCAGCACCGTCGAGCCGAAATCGCGCATGATATTGATCTGTCGTTTGGAATTGCCGCCGGATACCGGGATGGCCGTGGCCCCCAGCTTCTCAATGCCGTAGTGGGCACCGAGACCGCCGGTAAAGAGACCGTAGCCGTAGGCGTTATGGATCATATCGCCCTTGGTGGCCCCGGCGCAGCACAGGGCTCTGGCCATAACAATCGCCCAGGTGTCGATATCTTTTGCAGTATAGCCGACAACAGTTGCCTTTCCGGTGGTTCCGGACGAGGCATGCACCCGCACGACTTCCTCAAGCGGCACGGTAAAAAGACCGAACGGATAGTTGTCGCGCAGATCGTCTTTCACCGTAAAGGGCAGCTTGGCCAGATCGGCGAGGCACTTGATATCCTCCGGCCTGACACCGGCCTCTTCCATCTTTAGGCGATAGGGTGCAACCTTTTTATAGACGCGCGCAACCAGATGCTGCAAGCGCCGCAGTTGAATTGATTCCAGACCGACCCTCGGCAGGGTCTCCATTTCTTCATCCCAATAATGTACCGACATTGTTCTTTTTCTCCTTCTTATACCGCAAGGGCATAAGTTTTGTTTGAGCAGACAAGCTGCTCAACTCAGCTTTATTGGCTGACGTTTCGTCCGGCCAGAAAAGCCTTCATATTGACCTCTCTGAAGCGCTCCGGCACCCGGGCACGGATAATTTCCTCAAAAACCGCCGGGTCTACCGGCAAAAAGGCCGACAGTGCCCCCACCATAACCACATTGGCAGTCTTCATCTCGCCGACTTCGCGGGCAAGCTCAAAGGCATCGACCGGCACCACGACTATATTCCGCTGGGTGAGGTGGTCCAATACATTTTCAGGATAGACCGCCTTGCCGGTAGCAACGGAAGGGGGTAGAATTCTCTGGGTGTTGACAATGACCTTGCTGTCCTTGTGCAGATAGGGGAGGTAGCGGACCGCCTCCATCATCTCAAAGGCCATCTGGATATCGACACAGCCCGGTTCGATAAGGGGTGAAAACACCTTTTTGCCGTAACGCAACTGGGCGGTAACCGAGCCGCCGCGCTGGGCCATGCCGTGCACCTCACTCTTCTTGGCATCGTAACCGGCCGCCAGCAGGCTGTATGCCGTTATTTCACTAGCCAGGAGAATACCCTGGCCACCTACTCCCGAAAAGAGGATATTGCCTTTCTCGTTCATTTCTTTCCCTCCCCGCGGGTGATGGCGTTGAATTTACACAGTGAAGCACACTGGCCGCAGTCGTTACAGAGGATCTCATCGATCTTCGAAATGCCTTTCTGCGTATTCCGGTAGCCACGGCTTTCGGCTTCACCTTCGCCGAAGGTTGTCCAACTGATGGCCGGACAACCGAGGCGAACACAGGACATGCAGCCGACACAGTTTTCCTGGTTAGTGAAATAGGAAACCGGTTTGCGCGCCTTCATCTCCGGCAGGAGAACGCAGGGCGCCTGGGATAAAACCACCGAGGGTTCGCGCAGTTCCACCGCTTCTTTCAGCACTTTTCTGGTTTCGACAACATCGTGGGGGTTAACCTTGTACACATGTTTGACACCCACCGCCCGGCACAAGGCTTCAAGATCGAGACTATTGGCCGGTTCCCCCTTGATGGAATAACCACTGGCCGGATTGTTCTGCTGCCCGGTCATGGCGGTAATGCGATTGTCGAGGATGATCAGGGTCGAGGCAGAATTGTTATACACCGTATTGATGAGGCCGGTGATACCCGAATGAATAAAGGTCGAATCGCCGATCACCGAGACCACCTTGTTAAAGCCATCCTCCCCCAGGGCCTTGGCCATGCCGTGGGCAATCGACACCGAGGCCCCCATGCAGACGCAGGAATCCATGGCCGACAGGGGTGGCAGAAAGCCCAAAGTATAGCAGCCGATATCGCCGGAGACAAAAACCTTCATCCGGGAAAGATTATAAAAAATTCCCCGATGCGGACAACCGGCGCACATGTTCGGCGGGCGGTTGGGCATCTCCACCGCCGGAAAAAGCTCAGGTGCGGAACCTGGATCGATAGCCTGGCGGACAATCGCGGTATTCAGCTCACCCTGATTGGGAATGCAGTCCTTGCCGCGGCAGACAATGCCCATGGCCTTGATGTGGGTTTCGAGAAAGGGATCAAGCTCTTCGACTATGATCAGTTCTTCAACCATGGCGGCAAATTCGCGGATCTTTTTCTCCGGCAACGGCCAGCACATGCCAAGCTTGAGAACAGCAGCCTCGGGAAAGGCCTCCTTGACATAGAGATAGGAGACCCCGGAGGTTATAAAGCCCCTTTTGCTATCGCCTTTCTCTATGCGGTTAAAAGTTGCGGTCTCGGCCAGTTCGCGGCATTTCTGCATGCGCTCTTCAACCACCATTCGCCGTTGCCGAGCCATGGCCGGGAGCATGACCAGCTTGCCCGGACTCTTGTTGATGCCGCAGGTCACCCGCGAAGTGGTTTTTTCGCTCGCCTCAACCACCCCTTTGACATGCGACACCCTGGTGGTGATCCGCAGCATAATCGGGGTATCGAGATCTTCACTCAATTCGAAACCCAGCTTGACCATCTCCTTGGCCTCACTCGGGTCGGAGGGCTCAAGCATCGGCACCTTGGCGGCAAAGGCGTAGTTGCGGTTATCCTGTTCATTCTGTGATGAATGCATCTCCGGATCATCGGCGCTGACCACCACCAGCCCGCCGCAGACACCGGTGTAGGAGGCAGTAAAAAGCGGATCGGCAGCCACATTGACACCAACGTGTTTCATGGTGGCAAGGGCCCTGGCTCCGGCAAATGATGCACCGATTGCTACCTCAAGACCGACCTTTTCATTGGGAGCCCATTCGGTATATACCCCCTCATAGCGTGAGAGGTTCTCCATGATTTCCGTCGAAGGAGTTCCGGGGTAACCGGAAGCGATCTTCACTCCAGCCTCATAGGCCCCGAGCGCGATGGCTTCATTGCCGGACATCCATAGACCTTTTTCTTTAGCGTGTGTCACAATCTCTCCTGATGGGTAGAAATCTCCATTACCATGGGGTGTTAACTGTCCTGCAGCCAGTTAAAAACGAGTGCTCCCGTACCTAAAATAACTGAGCAAGCTACTCTGAAACCCAGTATTCCGGCAAGACATTTTTCATTCCACCAGAAAACCACACTCCGCCCGCTCAGTCAACATTTTGCCGCCGGTCTCTTTACTGAAGCACTTATATTTTCTCGGTTGAAACAATGCTTTGCTTTGACAACTTTGCCAGCAACTCTATAATGGAGAAACCTATAATCGATTCGTTTTTTCAGCTGCCATTTACCCGACAGCCATATTTTTTACGGAGGAAGTCACACCATGTATATCGACAGAATAATGCATACAGACCTCGTTACCGTCTCACCCCAGACCAGTCTTGTCGAGGCACGCGATCTGATTGAGAAAAAAAAGATTGACCACCTCTTGGTCGTGGACGGCAAGAAAAAGCTCGTAGGCATAGTCTCCGACCGCGACCTCAAGCAGAACTGGGCATCTCCCGCCACCTCTCTCAGTACCCACGAGCTCAACTACCTGCTCCAGAAGGTGCTGGTTTCGATGATCATGATTAAAACGGTGGTAACCATTCCCACCAGCACGACTATCGAGAGAGCGGCCCTGGTCATGCAACAAAACAGGATCAGCGCCCTGCCGGTCATGGAAGGAGACGACCTGGCCGGCATCATTACCAGCACCGATGTCATGGGAGTACTCCTACAGGCTATAGGTATCAGTGATGAAAGCGTGCGCCTGTCCATTTTCGTCCGCGACTCCATCGGCAAATTGGCCGAAGTTGCGGATGCACTGAAGAACCAAGGCATCAATATCCAAAGTATTTTCTGTTGGCCGGACAACAGATATCCGGGGATTACCGAAATTGTCCTGCGGGTCGCCAACCATGATGGCGGAAAAGCCACGATTGCTTTGAACGGCAAGGGCTTCAAGGTGAAAAATCGCTATGAGAAGGATCTCACGCCGTTCCTGCCGAAATAATGGACAGGCGCGGAGAAATCACCAAAAGATGAGGGTCGTTGCACCGAACGGAGTCGATGCAACGACCAAGGCCAAGGAATATCATCCCCGTGTTCCGAAAACCAGTTTGCCCCCCAGATGACCGGCTATCCCGACCGCGGCGAGCATGGCAGCGGCGACACCCAGATAGATAAGCCGTGTCGGCGAATCTTGAGCCAGTACCGCAGGATCGATAACCCGCCAGAAAACAAGGACATTCGTTGCGGCCAAAACCACCAGGCTGCAAAGGATCTTGGTTATGAAAATGAACGACTTAGCACCTTTATAGCGTTTTTGCCATTCGACGAACCCGGTCAACAAAACAACCGGCATCATTAAAAGGACGAAGATCAGGTTATAGTAAGCTGCCTGCTCGAGGCTGACGATATGAAAGTACATCGAAATTGCTAGAAAACCGACGACAGCCGGCAAAATCCCGTTAGGGAAGTGGACGGATATCGGATGCAGATGGAGCTTCAAAATAAGGTCGGCTATTCTGCTAAAGAACGACTTCTTCACCTTGACGTTTTTTTTATTTCCTTCGGCTGACGTGCTTACGGCGAGCACACCGCTACCCTCATCGATTCTTTTCCCTTCCGCATCGATTTCCACAAACTGGCTTTTCGGGGCGGCACATACTGGACAACTTTCCGGCGCTTCCTTACCGACATGGACATAGCCGCAGACCAAGCACTTCCATCTCTTCCCGGTAGTGGTTACCGCCGCCGCGTTGCTGCTTTCCGGTTTCGCCTCGATTATTTCATTAAACATTTTCTTTGGGGCCTCACACACCGGGCACTGTTCAGGTGGTCCGCCTTCCTTTTGAATATACCCGCAAACTCCACACTCCCACTTGCTCATAGCATTACCTCAACGTTTCACATTGTGACCTGAAAAATTTCCCGGTTATACTCCCGACATGTTAAACACCGGCGCACCGCAATCTCATATCCCTCCGCTGTTCCTGACACCTTTAATCGAAGGATGCCCTCCCCTCGACAGCCGACCCTAAAGCTTCACGTCTCGGGAGCGAAGGTAAAAAAAAGGTCCATCCCTTCCTTTTAAGAGAAAATTGCCGGAAGATCAAGAAGGGAAAGAGAGACCCTGCCATCTTCCTGTGGCCCAAGAGTTTTCTACAAAGTTTCGGTGTTTTCCTGAAATGTTCTTATAAACCGTCGGTCTATCCAGTCTTTAATGGAAAAAGCTATCTTTCCTGAGATAGCCATCGACCACTTCGCCAGGACCCCCTCGCCATCGCCGAGATTATAGATGAGAAGGTAGCTGCCGCCAGGTGAAAACTTCAGTAGTGGCCGATCCTCAAGGCACGCCATGAGATTATGATACAACACAGGATTCTGGCGTACGGCATAGACTCCGACCTTATGCAGGGGCTCCTGGGCAAAATGGATGCAGTCCCCACCACCGAAGATGTACGGGTAGCGAATCGACTGCAGATATTCGTTGACCTGCAACCCGCCGTCCGGACCAATCGGTAGGCCGGAGCGGGCAAAAATCTGCGACGGTTTAACCCCCACTGCGGCAAAGATGATATCGGCCGGGTATTCCTGGCCATCCTCCAGAATTATTCTGTCGTTGTCAATTCGCCGCACGTGCCCGACTTCAAGGATCTCAATACCTTTCCGCAAAAGGGTTTTTTTCACCAGATGACGAACCCTGGCCGGCCGCCCGGACATAAAGCTTTTGCCACCAAAGAGCTGAAGTCTCGGCATCGTCACTCCCTGTCGGCTACAAAGCTGATGGATATTACCGACAATCTCAATGGCCGACGGACCGCTGCCGATAACCGCAACCGTTATCCTGCCGACCGTTGCCAGTTCGAGGATCTTTTGTTTGGCAAGCAGCAGCTCCTCAATGGGTTTCGGGGTAAAGATATTCGGGAACTCGCCGCTGAGGGTATCCCGGGGTACATAGGAACCGGCGTTGCAGGACAGGACATCGAAAGAGATCTCCTCCTCGGTGCCTTCAAGATACACCAACCGTTTATGCGGATCGATCCGATAAGCCTTGCCAAGAATGAAGCGCCCCCCCTTGCCCTCGACCTGCCGTCGGGTAGCAAAGCGAATCTCCTCCGGCTGGTAGGTCCCACCCAGCATTCCCGGTCCCATGCCGCTGTAGTAATGGTGTTCCGACGGTTGAATGACGGTGACGCCAAACCCTTTATCGATAAAGCTTTGCAACTTGGCAAGCGTCACCATATGGGCGTGACCGCCGCCGATGAGAAGAAGTTGTTTTTTCATAAAAGATCCTGTTGATGATCGATATAATGGCTCAACCGGGCAATATGCCGGCGTTCTTCCGCCGCGATCTGCTGCAAGACCCGGCTCCTCCCGGCATCGCTGCTTTTCTCCGCCGCCCGCAGATAAAGATCGAGGGCCTGTGCCTCAATGGCCAGGGCAAGGGACAGAATCTCCGTCTCCGAATCGAGATCGGGATTGTAAAGCCCAAGATATTCTTCGGTGGTCAAGCCACCCTCCATCGCCGGTTCGGCAATCTTCCGGGCGAAATCGGCAACGGAAAGCTGCGTGCCGGTAATCTCGCCATAGAGGCGCACCAACTGCTCCTGATGGAGGATTTCAATATCGGCGAGCTTGCCGAAAAGCTCTTTGGTTGCCTCCCGCACGCCCCGCTTTTGCATGGCAAGGTAAAAATCCCTGAGCCCCATCTCCAGGCCGAAACCAACAATGATCGCCTCTTCACCACTCGTTGCCTGGTCAAACAGGTGCATACCGACATCTTCAGGCCCCTTCGCCACCTCTTTTCCCCAGGCCTTGATACCACCCGACAGGTTATAGAGTTTCTGAAATCCTTTGCCGGAGAGCATTTGCGCAGCAACCCTGCTGCGGCCGCCGATAGCTCAGTAAATGACGATCGGCTTATCCACTGCCATTTCGCCGAGGCGATTTTCCAGGTCGCCTAAGGGGAGGAGTTTTGCGCCCGGCATGTGACCGGCCGCATATTCCTGCGGCTGCCGGACATCAAGAAACAGGACGTCGCCGGCGGGATGGTCGGCAACCAGTTGGTTGGCCTCCTCCCAGTTGATCGATGCGACGGGGGTGAAAAACTGCAGCCATTTCATAGTATGCTCCAAGGGTTGACAACGGTTGAGATTGCCGGTCGAGTTGCCGCATCGATCTGGGCAACACCTTTGCTTTCTGCCGACATGTAAACGTCAGGTACTATAATACATGGTAAGGTCATGCCCTGTCCACCCTGCTTATTATTTATTCACACCGTAGGGAAAAAATCGCCATGGTGAAAATCGTACAGGAAAATCTGTTGCCGGTCAGGATAATGTCGATTAGGATGACCGGTTTATGTACTGCAGACCAACAACGGCAAGACAATGATGGTGGAGGAAAAGATGAACGGGAAGGAAAAACGCAGCAACTATCTGGATGACAATTTTGCACGTATGGTCGACCACCTTAAGGAGTGGCTGGCGATACCGAGCATCAGCACCCTGCCCGAGCATCGGGAAGATGTGCTGAGAGCCGCCGAATGGGCAAAAGAGAGACTAGCGGCTATCGGCTTCCCCGAGGCTAACATCATTTCCACCGCGGGCCACCCTTTAGTTTACGGTGAGTGGCGGGTTGATACTCACCAGCCGACGCTTTTGATCTATGGCCATTACGATATCCAGCCGGTCGACCCGGTCCATGAATGGTTATCCCCGCCCTTTCAGCCGAGTCTCCGTGACGGCAAGGTTTATTGCCGCGGGGCCAGCGACGACAAGGGTCAGGTTATGCTGGTTCTTGCCGCCCTGGAGGCCTGGGCCAAGGTCGACTCCACCCTGCCGGTGAATGTAAAAATCCTTCTGGAAGGTGAGGAGGAGAATGGCGGCGCGGCAATCGCCGACTATGTTCTGAACCACCCGGAAGCGCTGCAGGCCGATGCGGTGCTGATCTGCGACACCCATATGGTCAACGCTCAGCAACCGTCCCTCATCACCGGACTTCGCGGTATTCTTTATACTGAAATCAATGTGTCCGGTGCCAGCACAGATTTGCATTCCGGCAGTTTCGGCGGGGTAGCACCCAATCCGCTGCATGCTCTCTGTCTACTGCTCAGCCGTCTGAAGGGTGAGGACGGCAGCATCAACATCCCGCAACTGACCGCAGCCATCCCGGTGCCATCTCCAGTGGAGAAGCAATTCTGGTGGGACGATCCGCTGCATATTAACGAAGATTTGCTGGTACAGATGGGGGTCAGCGAACTGGTAGGCGAGGTAGCTTATCCCCCCATGGAACGGATTGGCCTGCGCCCGACCCTCGAAGTTCACGGCATCCGTGGCGGCTTTGCCGGAGAAGGCGCGAAAACCGTCATCCCTGCCGCAGCAACCGCCAAGGTGAGCCTGCGCCTGCCGGCCGACCTTGACCCCAAAGAGGTCTTCGGCTGGCTCGATGAGGCGGTTCAAAACTTCATGCCGGCAGGATATCGTGTCCACCTCACCAACCTGCATGGTGGAAAAGGTTTGTCGGTAAATCCCGACAACTTCTTTATCCGTGCTGCTGCCGAAGCCATTGAGGCAACATTCGGCGTTATTCCGGTATTTCTCCGCGAAGGTGGTTCAATCCCCATTGCCGCACTCTTTGCCGAAGTGCTGAAGGTACCGATAGTCCTGATGGGTTTCGGCCTGCCCGACGATGCGATACATGCCCCCAATGAAAGTTTCGACTTGGGCCAATTCCGCAAAGGGATGAAGACGGTTGCCGATTTTCTTGGGCGTATCCGCCGGTTTTAGGCGAGGATACAAACGTATGTAACTTTAAAAGCAATTTTAAATATTTTTAATTGACAGGCAACCATACAAAGGATAGAAAATTGCAATAGCTTTGATAAATAGCCATAAAATATAATCCTGACGGCAAGCTATTAAATATGCTGGCAATTCCGGAAAATGTTCTAACCCGATTTAATGAAGTCTTAAAGCAACGGGCAGTCCCTGAATCCGTCCACCTCTATTACAGAAGGTGGCTACGGTACTTTCTCGATTTTTGTGAAAAATATCCGCCTCCCGCCAGCAAATCGGAACAGGTTCGCCAGTTCATTGAAAAGCTGAAATCTAAAAAGCAAAGCCCGCAACAATGCTCCCAAGCCGCACACGCGGTTTCTCTCTTTTTCGAATTGCAACAGCCGTTAAATTATCGTCCTTCGGCGCTGTCAGAGGGGAGACATCTCCAGCCAGCTCAGTCGGCTAAAGCGCAAGTTACCAAGAGTGCCGTTACCGGAGGCATCGGGCTCCCAGCGATGCCGACAGCAGCCGTAGCGGAACCATCACCTTCATTTAATCCACTCGGCGGCAAGCGTTATAACGAATGGCGCTGTCTGGAAAAGACCAATTCACCGGCCTGGGATCACGCCATCGAATTGCTCGCGGCGGAGATCAAAGTCAGGCACTATTCCCGAAAGACGCTGAAAACCTATGCGGATTGGGGGCGAAAATTTCAACGCCATGTCACCGACAAGCCGCCGGAAGAGCTTACATCCCTTGACGTAAAAGAATTTCTCACTCATTTGGCGGTTAAGCAACGCGTGGCCTCCTCAACGCAGAACCAGGCTTTTAACGCACTGCTCTTTCTTTTTAGGCATGTTCTCAAGAAAGACTTTGGCGATCAACGAGATGTCCCCCGCGCAAAAAAATCAAAATATATTCCTGTAGTTCTCTCCCGCCCGGAAATAGACGCGATTATAAGTCAACTTGAATATCCGTTCGACATCGTTGTCGGCTTGCTTTATGGATGCGGGCTTCGTCTTTTCGAATGTATCGGTCTTCGCGTGCAAAACTTCAACTTTGCAGAGGGCATATTGACTGTGCATGGCAAAGGTGACAAAGATCGGACTCTTCCTCTCCCGCAGAGGCTTATCCCGAAATTAGAAACCCAGTTGGCGGTAGTGAGTAAACTCCATGACAAAGATTTGGCAGCAGGCTACGCCGGAGTATTTCTCATCGACTCACTCGAAAAGAAATATCCAGCCGCTGCCAAGGAATTCATCTGGCAATGGTTTTTCCCACAAAAGGAGTTGACTCCGATACCAGGCACAAAAGAGCAGAGACGCTATCACTTGCATGAATCTCATGTCCAAGAGGCA
>JAZDOW010000187.1:0-12322 GCA_043798185.1 Pseudomonadota bacterium
ATTACCGAACAATTTTCCGGGATTGGTAAAGACAAGCCGATCATCAAAGATCTTTATAACAATATCGGAAGCACTCTTGTAATCCCGATGTACCACCGAATTTAATAAAAGCTCGCGCAACGCTTCCATTGGATACTGCCAACGTTCTTTACGCTCAAGATTTCCATCAAAAAGTAAGAAAGATTGATATGTTTTTTTATGAAGGTCAGCGCTTCCTCAACTGCGGGAAACAGGGGAGCCCTGACGACATTATCATCGATAATAGTTGCAGCCGATTTGAAACGACCGATACGAATAGTACTGTCAGGCTCCCCAAAAAGCAATTCCGCGGCTAAGGTTACCTTCCCATCGCGAACAAGTCGGAGTTTTGTGAGATTGGTCAGCATATCATCACGAAGGGTCACCCTACCTCGACCATTGGACGCGGGCGAGAAGCTGCTCGCAAGTTTAAAGTTCAGGTCAGCCTTTGCCACTTGCGAAATTGAAGCATCAAATGAAACCAGCAGTGATTCCTGTTGCAACGCTACGATCTCTTCAATTGTCAACAAGTGGTTACTGTTATGTGCTCGCGTACCAACATCAACCCCGAAGGCTGCACCAGTGTCATCAACAATAACAATCATCTTGCCACCCTCTGTGTTGGCAAAGGCCACAAGGGAAACAATAATCTCTTTCTTAAATAACTTTTTATATTCGATAGGTTGCGATTCCATCTTTAGTTACTCAGAATTTTCCAGATATTGCGCGCCTATATATTGCCCAATCTTCCGCAATGGCCTTAACCACAATGTCCAAGGATACGGCTTCAACCCATTTATAGACCATGCCTTCCGACTCATTCTAATGACTCTCAATCTGGTTTTCCATAGCGAACTAACACCACCATTCCGCATCTTAACCAATACCTCGGGGATATAGGTAACATTGATTTGGTGTTTTACTAGAAAGCGCAGCATCAATTCGTAATCGGCCCCAGAACCAAGGTCGATATTTAACAAACCAAATCGCTCATACACAGACCTGCGCACAAAAAAAGTCGGGTGCGGCGGCGCCCACCCCCAATAGAATTTACGAAGGTTAAAAGTACCTGACCGCCAATAGCGAACGATTTTTTCAGTATCAGTTTCACCGACATAAATCAGATCCCCAAAACAACCATCAATGGCCGGGTCTTCGAATACCGCAACAACCTTTTCCAACACCTCGGGTGAAGAATAAAAATCATCAGCATTAAGAATACCGACGATATCCCCTGTCGCCAAACGAATGCCTTTATTCATGGCATCGTAGATTCCTTGATCTGGCTCGGAGACAATCTGGGAAAGATGCCGATAACTACAAGCAAGAAGAACAGTTTCATCTGTCGATCCACCGTCGACAATTATATGCTCGATCTCAACCAAGGATTGCCCTGCTACAGAGGACAGACAATCGAGTAAAGTTGCACCAGCATTATAGGTGACTGTAATAACTGATACTTTCAATACTTGAAAGATAACATCTTATCTTTAATCGCTTTCAAAATCATTCACTCTTCGACTAATTCAAGATCAAATTTAAACTTCCGTTTCATCCATTTATGTTTCATCTATTTATTATTTCATCACTTGTCCAGCAGATATTGAGGAAGGTTTCAAAAGCTCTTTCCTCCTAACTGATTATTCCCCTCAACTGTTCGACGCAATCCCTCTTCTACAGAAATCGGTGGCGTCCACCCCAGTTCTCTCCTTGCCTTGCTAATATCCACCTGCAACGACCCGCAAAGACTTTTTATCATAGTTTTTTTCCCAAGCAAAACGCCTATCAAATGCAAAACTCTCATAGGTACAGGAATCAATCGAGAAGACTTTCCAAACGCCAGTGCCACGCGCTGTAATAATGTAGTTGTCGAAAGATCTTCACCGTCACCGGCCAAAAAAGTCTGATTAGCCGCAGCAGGATGTTCCAAACAAGTAACAATCAAATCGACCAAATTATCTAATGCTACAAAACTTCGTTTATTGTGAATAGCACCTAACGGCAAAGGCAAACCTCTTCTTACCCAACGCAACAACCTCCCGAAATTTCCGGGTGCATTGGGACCATAAACCAGAGGAGGCCGAATTATTACTATTTCCATCCTCGAATGGGCTGATAACTGCCACAAACCGTTTTCAGCCTGGAGTTTTGAGATAGCATAAGGCTCAGTTGGGTTAGGTTGATCATTTTCAGTAAATGGAATTATTGTCTCGTTACCATTAACTCCTATAGAACTCAGGAAGATAAAACGTTTAACACCAGCTGCCAAAGATTGACTGGCGAGGTTAATTGTGCCAGAGGAGTTGATTTTTCGAAATTCTGCCAGAGGGTCAGCTGCTCGATCATGTAGAATATGAGCTCGTGCAGCACAGTGCACAACCACATCACATCCTTTAACAGCGTCAAACCAATCAGTAGTGGGAGCTAAATCTCCAACCAATATTTGTTGAATTTCTGGTGGCATAAGGTTTTTGGGGCAGGTTTTGCGTAATGCAGCCCTCAATGTATAATTCAACTTGCCAACTGTTCTTGAAAGAAAGGCACCGCCTATAAACCCAGTCCCACCTGTAAGCAGTATGTTCATAAGGCAGCTTCCATTAGATTTTGGTATACCTTCAAATGTACCGCGACCACTTTCTCAATTGCAAACTCGCGTTCGGCAAGTTGTCGACCAGCTAGCCCCATTTTTTCACACAACTCCCTGTCTATTAATAAACGCTGGATGCTATCCGCCAAGGCGTCAGGATCGCGAACTGGCACTAATAGTCCGGTTACATTTGGTTCAATCGCATCTCGACACCCTGGCATATCGGTTGTGACTACGGCACGACCACATGCGGCAGCCTCAATAAGTACCTTTGATAAACCTTCACGATAAGAAGGTAATACAAAAAGATAAGATTGTGCAAATATGTTAGACATGTCATCTCTATACCCCAACAAATCTACTACACCTTCAGAGCGCCATAACGAAAGATCTTCTTTCGTAACACTTGACGGATTTCCAAAATCCGGTTCTCCTACCAAACAAAAACGTACGTCAAATCCTCTTTTATGCAGGAGTCGTGCTGCTTCGACAAACTCAACCACTCCTTTGTCGTAGAGCAAGCGAGCAGCCATCATCACCATCGGAATCCCTTGAGGAAATGGAGCGGGCTTAAATATTGACAGATCTACACCTGAACCACGAATCATGACAATTTTTTTGCGGTCCAAGCCTGTAATCCGTACCAACGTATTGCAATCGTGAGGATTTTGAAAAATTACCTTAAGGTTATGCTTACCAAACGCTAAGCGGTACAAAATTGCAACAATCCACCTACGAAATATGGCTTCAAATCCCGTTCCCAAAAACACAAATCCGAGACCAGGAACAGCAGCCAACACACTTTTTATACCAAAAAACCGTGCCGCCACACCTCCAAACAATACTGGTTTTATGGTTACCAAATGGACTATATCTGGCCTTACTTGCTTAAAGAGTGCAATGATCTGCCAAAAGAGTTTTAGAACACTGCCGACATCAGCACTTTTTCTGTCAATTTCCAATGAGTGGACGATTATCCCTTGTCTTTCCAATTCGGCCTGCTTACCAGTCAGGCAAGCAGCAAGATGTACTTCATACCCTTGTCGTATTGCCTCTAATGCGATAGCAAGGCGATTAGACAAAAAGCCCCAATCCACATTAACTACAAACAATAATTTTTTTTTCATTTCATAACCTCATGCCACGCCTGAAACATCAACACATCCCATAAATGATACTGCCAATTCCTCCTTCCAGAAAGATGCTCCATCCATACTTTCCTGATTGGAGTGGGATCAAAAAAACCTTCTTCGAGCATACGTTTTTCATCTAACAGGGCTTCGGCCCAATCTCGCAACGGCCCACGCAACCACGAATCAATTGGCACGCCAAAACCCATCTTTGGCCGGTCAATCAGCTTTTTAGGTACATATTTATTCAGCACCTGCCGAAGTATCCATTTCCCCTGACCGTTACGAATTTTCATGGACAGCGGAAGTCGCCAGGCAAATTCAACCACTCGATGATCCAGAAAGGGTACACGTGTTTCCAGACTTACCGCCATAGCAGCCCGATCTACCTTGACCAAGATGTCATCTGGAAGGTAGCTTATTGTGTCAAGATACATCATTTGGTGAGTAAAATCATTAGGTTCCAGCCAATGGGTACGGTCTGTATGCGGTGTTAATGGTTCTAAGGAACCAATCACATTTTTTTCCGGATTTTGCCAATGCGAGACGAGAAGGTAATACATTGCGGCAAACTCATCTGCACCCAAGACATCCGCCAATTTGTGTATTCTGTCTCCAAATACGTTTTGTTTCATATGTGAAGGTACTATTCGTGAACATATTTCGTACAACTGATCCCATGTCTTAGGGGATAACGAGTGAATTCCTCGAGATAGGATTATGCGAAGTCTCTGTGGGATCCATCCAATTTTACTCCAGATTGTACGCCCCAAGAAATATCGGTTGTAACCACCGAATAATTCATCACCCGCATCTCCTGACAGACTAACTGTTACGTGTTCTCTTGTCAGTTTTGAAATCAGGAAAGTGGGAATTTGCGAAGAATCAGAAAATGGCTCGTCATATATGGCAGGCAGCTTGGGAATGACTGCAAGGGCGTCTTTGGGAGCAACATATAATTCGGTATGTTCAGTGCCCAGATGACGAGCCACTTCCTTGGCATAAATAGCCTCGTTGTACCCGTTCTCAGTAAATCCTATGGTGAATGTCTTTACAGGCCGTGCACTCAGCTTCTGCATTAAAGCCACAATCGTTGATGAATCAATTCCTCCGGACAAAAATGCCCCGAGCGGCACATCAGCCATCATCTGGTGCTCAACCGATTGCAACAGTAGCCGTTCCAATTCATTGACAGCATCTTGATCCGTTCCCAAAAAAGGGTGCGCAAGCCCATCTTCTGCGACTTGACGTGTGCTCCAGTATGGGGTTGGCTGGTCTGTGGATCTGCCTTGCCCGACAGTTAGATAGGTGCCTGCTGGGAGCTTCTTGACATTATGGAAGATACAATAGGGAGCTGGAATATAATTATGGCGTAAATACAGAGCTAAAGCGTTGCGGTCAATCTCCTCCCGAAAAGCCGGATGTTGCTGTATTGCCTTTAGTTCCGACCCGAAAAGAAATATGCTCCCGAATGTTCCATAATAAAGGGGTTTTTCCCCAAAGCGGTCACGCGCTAGGGTTAGTTGCTGTTCACTCCTATCCCACACCGCAAAAGCAAACATTCCGACAAATTTGCTTATTGCCTGATCAATTCCCCATTTTTCAAAGGCTGCCAACATTATCTCAGTGTCGGAGTGCCCTCGCCAAGAGCCGGCAGTTTGAACATCCAAGACCTTCCTGATTTCATTGTGATTATACACTTCGCCATTAAAGACAATAACATAACGGCCAGAAACCGATATCATCGGCTGGTGCCCTGCCGGAGAAAGGTCAATGATGGCCAAACGCCGGTGCCCCAAGGCTATGCCAGCCTCCTGGTCGCACCATTGTCCTTCGCCATCCGGTCCGCGGTGTTTGATGACATTCGTCATCCTCTGAAGAACCAATAGTGGCTCTCTGACAGACCTGTCAATAAATCCAGCTATGCCACACATATATTAGTACCTTTATAGCATTCCAAAATGTTTAATCACATTCCCAGCAAAACAGCCCCTTCAACTAATGGCCCAAACTTAAAGATAACTGTGTTCGCACCTAGTGCGTATCGTCCATCTCCCTTATTGTTTCCCATCTATTATCAGTTGTATTTCAAAGAAACACCATATTGTGCAAAATATGTTTAGCAAGATAACCGTCCTATTTAACAACGCTTTCCCATGTGCGCTGATACGAACGAACCATTTGATCCAACCGGAACCTTTCTTCTATACGGTTTCTACACTCTGTCTGACGTTTTGGCCAAGAGTTAGAATCGTTGGATGCTATAAGGGCCTGTTGTAACGCATGCGCCAGTGCATCGGAGTCTCGCGGAGGAACCAACCAACCAGTTTCGCCAACGATTAATGATGTATCTCCAACTCGGGTCACTACACAGGGGGTACCACATGCCATGGCCTCTGCCACAACATTCGGAAAGGCTTCACCATAGGATGATGACAATACATGAAGATCAAGTGCATTCATTATGGCAGGAATGTCCTGTCGTGGACCAGTAAGTCGGATATAACTAGAAAGATTGTATTTTAGGATTGCTGCTGACAGTTCGATATTTGAACTGGACATCCCTGGGCCTGTCAGAAGGCATGTAAACTTGATATTTCGATTGCACAGTCTTGCTAGTGCCGAAAAAAGATTGCCATGGTCTTTCTGTGGATCCCAACGGGCAACCATCCCTATGAGTTTTTCTTGCTGATTGATATTGAATTCAGTTCTAACTCGTTGACGCAATCCATTATCAGGGATGAATTGCGAAAGATCATAACCATTTGGCACAACACATATTTTTGTTTTAACATAACCCAGTGTTTGATGAATGCAAGCAGCAGTTTCAGAACAACTGACAATGGCATTCGGAATGATTGGTGAGATTACAGCACAGCAACGTGCTACTAGCCTAGTACGTAAGGACGTATTGGTTTTGTCCAGGCTCGAATTATGGATCCCCCATACAACAGGAGTCGAGCCAGTTATCTTTGCAACCACTCCACCAAACAGGTCGGCATGATACATCCATGTCTGAATAACATCAGGATGTACTAGTCGAAGGACACTATGAAAGGCTAGGATTCCTTTTGCGGAGATCCTGCCTCGCTTCATTTGCAATGTAAAGACCTGAATGCCGGCTTGTAACATGCGATTTCCGTAAACGCCCAAGTCAATCATTGATACAACAAAATGTTCAAATCCGTCCTGTGGTACCGTACATAGTCTAAAGAGGACCGCCTCGGCGCCACCATTGTTCAATCCGGTTATCAGATGAAGTATCCGCACAATGCACATCCCCTATAAAAAGACAATACGCTTAACTGCCAATTCTTCCATTCTTGCCCGTGCTTGCATATAGCATTGATCTTCAAGTCTATAATCGTACAACATTGTTACATCCTATCCCCCAGCGCCATTGATTCTTTATTAGGAACAAGAATTTCGTCTTGATCATGTACTATCATTTCTCTAATTCTTTTAGGACAATCGGTTCCATTGTCGAACAGCCGCTAATATTCTGCCAGAACGTTTAGAACTTGTTAGCTTCAACCGAATAAGTAGCCAAGGAATCATCTTCAACTATCTTTTCCTCTTTCAAACGGCAAAATCCTCTTAGAAGGGGCATGTACCCGTCAAACACCTAACAAATAGTGCATTCATTTTCATCCATTCACTATTAAAGAGTTTGCTGCCTTACCCACTAGAATAACAAGAAGTTACAGACCTTATAACTTTTCCCCACATCGATGAAGCTAATTCTATTGAATAGCAATCTATCACTATCTTTCTACCATTCTTTCCAGCCAGCAACCTGCTCTCTTTATCCTTTATTAAATTGCTTATCCCTCTATACCACTCCTGCTCAGTTCTTGCACCATACCCAACGAAACCGTGCCTCAAGATCTCGTGATTCATTCCAAAATCTGACACGACAACCGGAAGACAACACGCCATGTATAAGAGCATCTTGTAGCTGCACTTACCTTTGGACCAGGCGGTGTTATCAATCGGCATCAGTCCAATATCCATATCGGCGATAGTAACTACTTCATTGTCCTCGCTCCACTGTATGTATTCAATTCTATCTTGTGGGATTATTTTAAATTTTGGTGGTTGATCCGATACGACTCTCAGAGTCCAATCAGGATTATCATGCAAAACACTGCTCAGGGCGCTTTCGATGGCATAAAGGTATTTGTATCCGCCAGACGTACCAGACCATCCTATTATTTTGTTTGTAGCTTGAGACTGTCTTGGAGAAAATCTATTTGTGTCAACCGATGTCGGTATGATAGAAACGGGTTTTCCGAATTGATTGAAATAATCGGCTAGGTATTTATTTCCACAAACTATATGATCTACTTTTTTTGCTATGCTATGCGTCGCCCACCCTTTACGGTGTAACCAAATCGCATCATCAACATCAAGTATTCTGGGGCGCTTGGTGAAACCCTCAATAGTAGGAATAGTCGAGATAAATTCGCGTTGCAAGATGACTGCATCGAAGCTATAAGAGCGAATCACGTCTATCATTTTAAAAAGCAGTGTTTTGACAAACCAGAAAGGGCGGAGAACTTTTGCCGCAGGCGGATAGGAAGAGAAGTGTGAATCACAAGTTTTAATTACAATACCATACTGTTCCAAACCTAATGAGATGTTTTTAATTCTGAACCTTGAACTGGGAACTTCCCTCCCCTGAGTAATTGCAAGAACCGACAATTCACTTTTCATAATACCACTTTACGCGTCATCATAATGAACTGTTTATTTCTCCCACACACTAGTATCAAGACCGTCAATAAAATAATAACTTTAATAAAGAACCAAAGGTTTGTAAGAAATGCATCGCAAGAAAGTGATAACACTGTCGCAGAAAAGAGGTAGGAAGAGATGATCAAACAAAAAACATTGCCGGTTTTTGCCTTGTTATATAAATATGTGCTAATTGCAGAATACAGAGACAGTACCAATATTGTGCCACTCAAACCATAATTTGGGTAGGTCGAAAAATATATACTATAGACATTTCCAACCATGCGATATCCGAAAGAATTAAAATCTGCGTGTAGTGAAGGAGGGGGAGTGCATGCATCAACAAATGAGAGCATATGGCAGATTGAACTAAATGGACTCCAAATCGGAGAGGCTATGATTTTTCCATCGTAGTATTTTGAAAACAATATCGGCCCTTGGAAAGCGTACTCGGCTATGTGCTTCAGAAAGGAAAAAACAATATCAGTGAAATCTTTCTCTAAAGATAAATCAACTTTATTAACAGTTAACGCCCCGCTAACCATAACCAATAAAAACAATATGGCAATGTAGAGTATAAATCTTAACGGAAGCCTGCCAACCACAATATAATATATAAAAAGAAGCCCAAAAATCATTTGGATTAAACCTGCGCGTCCAGACATTAGCAAACTCATGGCCATCCACGGAAAAGCAATCAAAATATATGAAACGACTTTCACTTTCTTCTTAATCAAATAAATTGTCAGTAATGGAATAATTACTTGACCGATCAACATGTAATTGGATGTGAGCACACTGAATACTTGTTCTTTTGCCACAATATATTGCCTAGTCAAATATGCTGCTCTCATAACATCATTGTCAACCGCCAAAAGTTCGTAAAAAGCCATTGGAAGTACAATTACATGAAGCACACCGACAAATATAGCTACTTTTTTACAGTCGATAATTTCATAAGAAAAAATTGTTGGGATTGTCTGGTAGCGCCCAATTGTCTTCTGTGTAATAATAGCTGTTATCGAAAACAACGCACCTCCGGCAACGAATAAAAATACGACATTAGAGTTGATCTCAAAAAATCCGGCCAGAGGAAGAAAGGAGATAATAAACAGACCAACTCCCCACACTGTAGAGAATACAAAAGCTGGGTGAAAGCTATCCTTCACCATTACGCGCGCATAAAATGACAAGAAGAGCAAGATGGCTCCAGCAATCAAGGTCAACACAAACGTTCACTTTTTGAATTTAATTTAATCAAAATGAAAAGAAATTTTTGATAGAAAGTTCACAGCTTTTTGGCGAGAGCCTAGAAAATTAATGGCAAGAAGTGCAATAGAATAAACGCATCCGCCTACTAATGTTTTTATTATTGCCTCAATGACTGGATTCTTGAATTCCGTAAACTTTATAGCAATAATCATCAACATTGTTGCAAGAATAATTTTTGTTGAATCTTTCCATGGAAGTTTCGGCATATTAAACACCTTTCTCCCTAAAAATACACTCATAATAAGAGCTGACAGGAAAGCTAGAACTGTTGCTATTGCGGCACCTAACGTTCCGTATTGAGGAATTAGAAAGAAATTAAGCGTGAGGTTAATGAGTGCAGCTACTGCAACTGGGATAACTTGTCTGCCAGTTGAGCTAGACAGCTGAAATGCGTAATCAAAATAGAATGATTTCAAAGAATTAAACAACATTGCAATGGAAATTAGAGGAATAATTTTACTAGCCTCCTCACTGAAGCTTACTCCCATAAATGAATGGGCAATGCTTGAAGATAAAACTGCTATTCCGGCTGTTGCTGGAACTGATACTGCAAGTATAAAAAGGAACGTTTTCTTTAATTGCACCCTAGCGGCTTCTTCACCATTTTTTGAAAACTCGTTAATAAGCAAGGGAAAGGTTGCAAGATGTACTACTGATGTAAGCGTGCCAACACTATATTGGGTAATTTCGTATGCCGCCGAGTAAATCCCAACGGCATGTACGCCAATCATCTTGTCGATAAAAAAGCGGTCGGAAGCATCGATAATAAAAATAAGCAGAAAAGTAATAGTGAGAGGTGCGCCATAATCAAAAAGTCTCGAAAGATGACCCTTGTCGAATGATAGCCAGCGGACACCATGCCACGTCTTTTTACTCCAAACCGAAGAGAGTAGTAACGCTAGCGTGATTGCTATCACAGCACCTTCAGCGCTGTAGCCCAAGTAAACAGCAGATGTGCCAATAAGAAAAGCCAAGATGCTCTTTGATGCTAGTACCTTTCCGTAATTAATTGGATGGAGATTTGCATTTTGAACTTTAAGATTTAGGTCATACCAGGATTGAGCCGAGCACGTAAATCCCACCATGTAGTATATAATTGAGAAATTAAATGCATCCTGAAAAAACCATACTACCAACGAAAAAGAAATTGCCGCAATTGAAACGGAAAGTGTAATAAAGCGAGCTGTGCAAAGCAGCTTGTTTGCTTCCATATCGCTCCGGCAATCTGGCAAGTATCGACCAACGCCAAGAGGCACCCATTGCAAAAAAACGGCATTAATCATTCCTGCCGTAAGGATGGTCAAAGAATATGTACCATATTCCTCTGGATTCAGAAGCCGGGTAAAAATCGCCAAAGTAGCCAATGTGAAAACTGCAGGCAAGAGTCTGGCTACAAGATAAATTGCTCCATGTTTTGCTAGCATTGCTTGATTTTTCATTTTAGCCTTGAAGCCCAAATGAAATATCGGACTATTCCACTAAAATATATGGAAGATGCAAGACCATTCAGCGGCGTTTTTGATTTCATTTGCGACAAAAAAACAGGCTTAAATCCATAAGTGGGGTTTCTCCCTCTATCAACAACAAAAAATGCTATACAGAATCTGATTACCTACAAGACTCAGCCACTTTCATCAGGCGCTGGGGTGTGGCGCAGTTCTCACCGTGACGTACCCAAAGCGGGCTACCATCTGCTCCAAGTTGTACCGCCGGTTGAATCGGTAGCAAAACTCAGCAAGGTAGCGGGGAAAATGTTTTTTACTAATCGCATGAAAAGTACCACGCAAGGAATTTTTCACATTACTAATAATCGTGTTTACCCATTTGAATTCAATCATTTCAACGCTTTTTTGACCACCGCTGGTGATTATGGCAATATGCTTTTATATCTTGCAAGTACAAGCGATAGTCCCTCATACGACAATTGCCTCGGCTAATACTGCTGATTGAAGTTCTGGTCTTAAGGCCTTCTTCGGAATAACATTCACCTTCATGTGGAACTTTTCTTCAAGGAATAAGCCCAAACCAACCAAATCAAACATATCGGCATTTTCCGAAAACTCTACCAACAAATCAATATCACTTTCCCCATGCTGTTCTTCCCTTGCAATAGGAACCGAACAACTCCAGTCCCTTAACCTTGTATCGCGCCTCAAGTTCAGGTTTAAATGCTTGCAATTTTGCCAACACATTTTGTTTTGAAGTTTTCTTCATCTTTGCACCAAATCTTCCGGCCAGGGCGAATAGATATTGCCGGTGCGAAGACCTGCTTCAACGTGGCCTACAGCGATCTGCTGATAATAGGCGGCTAAACTAGCCGCCATGGTTGTTGTCGTATCGCCATGCACAAGCACCACATCCGGTTTGAATTCTGCATAGACATGTTGCAGGCCCTGCAGGACATTGGTGGTTATATCAGTGAGGTTCTGACCCGGTCTCATGATATTGAGATCGAAATCCGGTTTTATTTTAAATAGTTCCAGGACTTGATCGAGCATTTGCCGGTGTTGGGCAGTAACGCATACCCTGCTTGCAAATATGTCGGGGTATTTGGCGAGCTCTTTTACAACCGGGGCCA
>JAZDOW010000197.1:0-5493 GCA_043798185.1 Pseudomonadota bacterium
AGAGCCCGAAAAAGGTGAACACATATTCGGTATCCTGCACCTTGAAGCTCCACTGCGGAGGTATGAAGAAAAAATCAAAGGTCGAAACTCCGAGGGCTGCGGTCAGCACAGCCGGTCGCAGACCGAGGCGGAAAGCAGCCAGTACCACCGCCAGAAGATAAATGATAACCATATTGGTCGGCGACAGCACTGGCTGGGCCAGGCTCGACAGCAATGTCGCCGTTGCCACCAGGGCCAGACTTGCCAGGTAGTCTCGCCATGGGACAACAGGCTTTCGAGTAAATATCCGGCTCACTGAGTTGACAGAAGATTCATCTATACTGACGACATGGACGTGGATGGCCCCACTGAGGCGGATAATCTGATCAACGATGGGCGGACGAAATAACTCACGCCAACGTGATTTGGCAGGCTTGCCGACGACTATTCTGGTGACGTTGTGTCGCTGGGCATATTCAATAATCGCCTCGGCGACCGAAGAGGAAGTAATGGTTGCCACCTCAGCCCCAAGGCTTTCAGCGAGACGCAGGTCGTGCCAGATCCTTTCCCTGTTCTCCTGCTGTTGTCTGGCATGGCTTGGAGTCTCGATATACACGGAAAACCATTCCGCTTTCAATTCTTCGGCCAGGCGGCGGGTGGTGCGAATCAGCTTTTCGCTAAAGGGACTGCCGCTGGCACAGACCAGGAGACGTTCTGTCGCCGGCCAGGGGCCTGGGATAGCGCGCGTTTCCATATAGGTTCGCATCTCGTCGTCCACCTTGGCGGCAGTGCGACGCAGTGCCAGTTCGCGCAGGGCAATCAGATTGCCGGGCCTGAAAAATTTTTGCGAGGCCCAGGCCGCCTGTTCAGGAATATACACTTTTCCCTGACGCAAGCGTTCCAGCAACTCCTCCGGCGGGATATCGACCAGCATGATTTCCGCAGCCTGATCAAGAATGCTGTCGGGTACGGTCTCGCGCACGGCAACGCCGGTTATCTGGCCCACGATATCGCTCTGGCTGTCAAAATGCTGGACATTGACGGTGGTGTAGACATCGATGCCGGCTGCCAGAAGTTCCTCTATATCCTGCCAGCGCTTTTCATGGCGGGAGCCGGGAACGTTGGTATGGGCCAGTTCATCAACCAGAACGATCTCGGCATTTCGAGCAAGGGTTGCATCGATATCGAGTTCCGGGAGCGACACTCCCTGGTATTCGTAGTGGACCTTGGGAAGGACCTCCATGCCTTCGAGCAGGGCGTCGGTTTCGGCTCGACCGTGCGACTCGACATAGGCGGCCACCACATCCCGTCCTTCCAGCTTGAGCTGTCCGGCAACCTTGAGCATAGTATAGGTCTTACCGACCCCCGCGGCATAGCCTATAAAAATCTTCAGCCGTCCCCGCTTGTCAGCCCTTTCCTCCGCTTGTGCAGCCAGCAGCATGGCCTGAGGAGAAGGGCGCTCATCCTTCGTTATACTCATAGCAGTGTTTTATTTTCATCCAAGGCTATATTGAGAGCGAGGACGTTGACCCTCGGCGCACCCAAAGTTCCTGCCTGCGGCCCTTGCGTCATCGTGACGACGAGCAGATGCACCTTCTCAACGGTCAAACCCCTGGCCCTGGCAATGCGGGGTGCCTGTAACCATGCGGCCTCAGGGGAAATGTGCGGGTCAAGACCGCTGGCCGAAGCAAATACCATGTCGGCTGGAATTTTTCCTGTAACGCCCGTTTCACGGAGTCCGGCAAGGCGATCTTTCGCCTGCCGGAGCAGTTTGGGATTCGTAGGACTAAGATTGGAACCTGCGGACAAGAGCGGGTTATAGGCAAAATCAGGAGTTGCCGAAGGCCGGGGCCAAAAATATTTCGCTTCGCTAAATGGCTGGCCGATGAGGCTTGACCCGACCACTCTGCCGCTGCCATCCGTGATCAGACTTCCCCCGGCTTGATGGGGAAAAAGGAGATCTGCGGTGATCGTAACAACTGCCGGATAGATCCCTCCCAGCAAAAAAGTAAGAAAAAGGAAGAGAAGCAGTGCCGATTTCAGATCTTTCATATACTCCCTCCGGTTATGGCTGAGATAAGCAGGCCGACCACCATATCAATAGCCTTGATGCCGATAAAAGGCACGATCATTCCGCCCACGCCATAAATCAGGAGGTTGTGGATCAGTAGTTGTTCAGCCGGCATGGGCCGGTATTTCGTGCCTTTCAGGGCAAGCGGGATGAGAACGGGAATAATCAGGGCATTGAAAATCACCGCCGAAATAATGGCACTATAGGGACTGGCAAGGTGCATGACATTCAACGCCTCCAACCGGGGATAGAGGGATACAAGCGCTGCCGGGATTATGGCGAAGTATTTGGCGACATCGTTGGCGATACTGAATGTGGTGAGATTACCGCGAGTCATGAGAATCTGTTTGCCGATTTCGACAATATCCAGAAGCTTGGTGGGGTTACTGTCCAGATCAATGATATTGGCCGCCTCCCGGGCCGGTTGGGTGCCGGTGTTCATGGCGACCGCCACATCGGCCTGGGCGAGGGCCGGGGCATCGTTGGTACCGTCTCCGGTCATCGCCACCATGAAGCCCTGCTCCTGGTAATCGCGGATCATTTTCAGTTTATCCTCGGGTCTTGCCTGGGCGAGAAAGTCATCGACCTGTGCTTCAGCGGCTATGGCGGCTGCGGTCAACGGATTATCTCCGGTTATCATGACGGTCTTGATCCCCATGTGACGCAACTGAACAAAACGCTCCTGAATGCCGGTTTTCAAGATGTCCTTCAGATTAATAACCCCCAGAATCTCTCTATCGCGACAGACCACCAGCGGGGTGGAACCGGCGTGGGCAATACTGTTGACGAGATCGTTTAAATCCTGAGGGACGCTGCCGCCCTGTTTTTTGATAGAGGCAATAATGGAATCGGCCGCTCCCTTGCGATATGCTTTGCCACCGATATTGACTCCGGAAAGGCGTGTTTCAGCGCTAAAGGAAACCATCTCGGCATCCCCTTGCAGGATTCTCTTGTGGAGATTGTATTTCTTTTTCGCCAGCAGTACAATGCTACGGCCTTCCGGCGTCTCGTCGGTCATTGATGCCGTCAGGGCAACCTCCGCCAGTTCCTGTTCGGTCCGGCCGCTTACCGGGGTGAAGGCTACCGCCTCCCTGTTGCCGAGGGTAATGGTGCCGGTTTTATCGAGCAAGAGGACATTGACATCACCGGCAGCTTCGACCGCCCTGCCGGACAGGGCGATAACGTTTTTCTGAAAAAGCCTATTCATGCCGGCAATGCCGATGGCGGGCAGCAGGGCAGCGATTGTCGTAGGAGCAAGGCAGACGAAGAGGGCCACGAGGATGGTCAGCGAGACAGGCTGCCCGTGTCCGGTAGCCTTAACGCTGTAAATTGACAGAGGACTGATGTTGGCGCATACCAGCATGAAGACCAGGGTCAGCGATATCAGCAACACTTCAAGGGCAACCTCGTTCGGGGTTTTGCGCCTCTTGGCCCCCTCAATGAGAGAAATCATCCGGTCCAGGAAGGTCTCGCCGGGATCTGCGGTAATTTTAACTATAATGGAATTGGCAATGACTGTCGTGCCGCCGGTGACCGCACTGCGATCACCTCCCGACTCCCGCACGACCGGGGCCGATTCGCCAGTGACTGCGGATTCGTTGACGAGGGCTGCACCGTCGATAACCTCACCGTCGCCGGCGATGAGTTCACCTGCCTCAACGAGAATACAATCAGCTTTGTGCAATTTTCCGGCTTCAACCAAAGAAAAGCTGCTACTGAATTCCGCTTTGGCGAGGAGTTTAGCCATGATATTGGTACGTGACTTGCGCAGTGAGGCGGCCCTGGCCTTGCCACGGCCTTCGGCCAATGCCTCGGCAAAGGTGGCGAAAAGCACCGTCAGCCAGAGAAAGAGCGACACCGAGGCGGTGAACCAGACCGGCTCTCTGCCGCTATCCATAAGCGAGATCACGAAGGTTGCCAGGGTAATGGTACTGGCTATTTCCACCGAGAACATCACCGGATTACGCCAGAGGGTGCGCGGATTGAGTTTTCTCAGGGAAACTATCAGGGCGCTCCGGAAGAGTTCGCCGGCAAAAATAGATGGAGATGGTTGCCTGTGTTTTGTCATGACTCAGTTACCTCCCGTCATGCTGAGGTGTTCAGCGATCGGCCCCAGGGCGAGGGCTGGAAAGAAGGTTAGGGCTCCGACGATGATAATGACCAGCAGCAGCCATATGACAAAGGGTGCATGGTCGGTAGGCAGGGTGCCGAGACTGGGGGGAATGAATTTTTTCTCGGCAAGCGATCCTGCCATGGCGAGTACGGCGACCGCCGGGATATAGCGGCCTAGAAGCATGGCCACGGCCCCGAGGAGGTTGTAGAAGTTGATGTTGCCGTTCAATCCGGCAAAGGCGCTGCCGTTGTTGTTGGCCATGGAGGCAAAGGCATAAAGCACCTCGGAAAGCCCGTGGGCGCCGGGATTTGCCATCGAGGAGACGGCCGAGGGGACAAGCAGTGCCAGCCCGGAAAAGATCAGAATGGTAACCCCGGCGGTCAGAACCGTCAAAATCGACATCCATATCTCCCTTGCCTCAATTTTTTTACCGAGATACTCCGGCGTTCGACCGATCATCAGCCCGGAAACGAAGACGGCAATAACTGCAAAGGCAAGCATGGTATAGAGTCCGGAACCCACCCCGCCGAATACCACTTCGCCGGTCAGTATAAGGCTGAGCGGCACCAGGCCACCGAGCGGAGTCAAGGAATCATGCATGCTGTTGACCGCCCCGCAGGAGGTGCCGGTGGTGGCTACGGTAAAAAGACTGCTGCCGGCGAGACCAAAACGCACCTCTTTTCCCTCCATATTACCTCCCTGCACACCGAGGACCGAGAGTTGCGGATTGCCGCTCATCTCCGCCCATTGCAGGACGGCAAACGCCGCTATGAGCAGGAAAAACATGATCGAAAGAAGCCCCCAACCCTGTCGACTGTTGCCGACCATCGTGCCGAAGGTTGCAGTGAGGCCGGCCGGGATGAGCAGGACGAGGAGGATCTCCAGGAAGTTGGAGAACGGTGTTGGGTTCTCAAACGGGTGAGATGAATTGGCGTTGAAAAAGCCGCCGCCGTTGGTGCCCAGTTCCTTGATAGCCTCCTGGGAGGCAACCGGTCCCATGGGGAGTTGCACTTCTTTGGGCTGCTGGGTTTGCTCAAGCAAGGGCACAGTCTTGTAAGGGCTGAAATTCTGAATAACTCCCTGGGAGACAAGAACGAGGGCGGCGACCAGAGAAATGGGCAGGAGGATATAGAGTATACTGCGAACGAGATCAACCCAGAAGTTACCTAAGGTTGAAGTCTTGCGCCGCACGAATCCTCGGATCATGGCAATGGCAATCGCCATGCCGGTGGCGGCAGAGACGAAATTGTGGACAGTGAAGCCTGCCATCTGGGTAAAATAACTGGCGGTCGCTTCACCACCGTAGTTCTGCCAGTTGGTGTTGGTGGTG
>JAZDOW010000198.1:0-5493 GCA_043798185.1 Pseudomonadota bacterium
AGAGCCCGAAAAAGGTGAACACATATTCGGTATCCTGCACCTTGAAGCTCCACTGCGGAGGTATGAAGAAAAAATCAAAGGTCGAAACTCCGAGGGCTGCGGTCAGCACAGCCGGTCGCAGACCGAGGCGGAAAGCAGCCACGACCACCGCCAAAAGATAAATGATAACCATATTGGTCGGCGACAGCACCGGCTGGGCCAGGCTCGACAGCAATGTCGCCGTTGCCACCAGGGCCAGACTTGCCAGGTAGTCTCGCCATGGGACAACAGGCTTTCGAGTAAATATCCGACTGACCGGGTTGACAGAGGCTCCATTTATACTGACGACATGGACATGAATGGCCCCACTGAGGCGGATAATCTGATCAACGATGGGCGGGCGAAATAACTCACGCCAACGTGATTTGGCAGGCTTGCCGACGACTATTCTGGTGACGTTGTGTCGCTGGGCATATTCAATAATCGCCTCGGCGACCGAAGAGGAAGTAATGGTTGCCACTTCAGCTCCAAGGCTTTCAGCGAGACGCAGGTCGTGCCAGATCCTTTCCCTGTTCTCCTGCTGCTGTCTGGCATGGCTCGGCGTCTCGATATACACGGAAAACCATTCCGCTTTCAATTCTTCGGCCAGGCGGCGGGTAGTGCGAATCAGCTTCTCGCTGAAGGGACTGCCGCTGGCACAGACTAGGAGACGTTCTGTCGCCGGCCAGGGGCCCGGGATCGCGCGCGTTTCCATATAGGTTCGCATCTCGTCGTCCACCTTGGCGGCAGTGCGACGTAGCGCCAGTTCGCGCAGAGCAATAAGATTGCCGGGCCTGAAAAATTTCTGGGTAGCCCAGGCGGCCTGTTCGGAAATATAAACTTTCCCCTGATGTAATCGTTCCAGCAACTCCTCCGGCGGGATATCAACCAACATGATTTCCGCCGCCTGATCAAGTATGCTGTCGGGCACCGTCTCACGTACGGCAACGCCGGTTATCTGGCCCACGATGTCACTCTGGCTGTCAAAATGCTGGACATTGACGGTTGTGTAGACATCAATGCCGGCTGCCAGAAGTTCCTCTATATCCTGCCAGCGCTTTTCATGCCGGGAACCGGGAACGTTAGTATGGGCCAGTTCATCCACCAGAACGATCTCGGCATTTCGAGCAAGGGCTGCATCGATATCGAGTTCCGGAAGCGACACTCCCCGATATTCGTAGTGGGCCTTAGGCAGGACTTCCAGGCCTTCGAGCAGAGCGTCGGTTTCGGGCCGACCGTGCGACTCGACATAGGCGGCCACCACATCCCGTCCTTCCAGCTTGAGCTGTCCGGCAACCTTGAGCATTGTATAGGTCTTGCCAACACCGGCGGCATAGCCCATAAAGATCTTCAGCCGTCCCCGTTTGTCATCCCTTTCTTCCGCTTGTGCCGCGAGAAGCATGGCATCCGGCGAAGGGCGCTCATTTTTCGTTATACTCATGGCAGTGTTTTATTTTCATCCAAGGCCATATTGAGAGCCAGGACGTTGACCCTCGGCGCGCCCAAAGTTCCTGCCTGCGGCCCTTGGGTCATCGTAACGACGAGCAGATGCACCCTCTCAACGCTCAAACCCCTGGCCCCGGCAATGCGGGGTGCCTGTAACCAGGCGGCCTCAGGGGAAATGTGCGGGTCAAGGCCACCGGCCGAAGCAAATACCATGTCGGCTGGAATTTCTCCTGTAATGCCCGTTTCTCGGAGTCGGGCAATACGTTCTTTCGCCTGCCGGAGCAGTTCAGGATTCGCTGGACTCAGATTGGAACCTGCGGACAAGAGTGGGTTATAGGCAAAATCGGGAGTTGCCGACGGCCGGGGCCAGAAATATTTCGCTTCGCTAAATGGCTGGCCGATGAGGCTTGAACCGACTACCCTGCCGCTGCCATCCGTGATCAGACTTCCCCCGGCTTGATGGGGGAAAAGGAGATTTGCGGTGATCGTAACAACTGCCGGATAGATACCTCCCAGCAAAAAAGTCAGAAAAAGGAAGAGAAGCAGTGCCGATTTCAGATCTTTCATATCCTCCCTCCGGTAATGGCTGAGATGAGCAGGTCGACAACCATATCAATAGCCTTGATGCCGACAAAAGGCACGATCATTCCGCCAACTCCATAAATCAGGAGGTTGTGGATCAGCAGCTTTTCAGCCGGCATGGGTCGGTATTTCGTGCCTTTTAGGGCAAGCGGGATGAGAACGGGAATAATCAGGGCATTGAAAATCACCGCCGAAATGATGGCACTATAGGGACTGGCAAGGTGCATGACATTCAACGCCTCCAACTGGGGATAGAGGGATACAAGCGCCGCCGGAATTATGGCGAAGTATTTGGCCACATCGTTGGCGATACTGAATGTGGTGAGATTACCGCGAGTCATGAGAATCTGCTTGCCGATTTCGACAATATCAAGAAGCTTGGTGGGGTTACTGTCCAGATCAATGATATTGGCCGCCTCCCGCGCCGGTTGGGTGCCGGTGTTCATGGCGACCGCCACATCCGCCTGGGCGAGGGCCGGGGCATCGTTGGTACCGTCTCCGGTCATCGCCACCATGAAGCCCTGCTCCTGGTAATCGCGGATCATTTTCAGCTTATCCTCGGGCCTTGCCTGGGCGAGAAAGTCATCGACCTGTGCTTCTGCGGCTATGGCGGCTGCGGTCAACGGATTATCCCCGGTTATCATGACGGTCTTGATCCCCATGTGGCGCAGCTGAACAAAGCGTTCCTGAATGCCGGTTTTCAGGATGTCCTTGAGATTAATAACCCCCAAAATCTCGGCATCGCGGCAGACAACCAGCGGCGTGGAACCGGCGTGGGCAATAGTGTTGACAAGATCGCTTAAATCCTGAGGGATGCTGCCACCCTGTTTTTTAACAAAGGCAATAATGGAATCAGCCGCTCCCTTGCGGTACTGCCTGCCGCCTACATTGACTCCGGATAGGCGTGTTTCCGCGCTGAAGGAAACCAGCTCGGTATTCCCCGGCAGCCGGTTCTTGCGGAGATTATATTTACTTTCCGCCAGCAGTACAATGCTGCGGCCTTCCGGCGTCTCGTCAGTCATTGATGCCGTCAGAGCAATCTCCGCCAGTTCCTGTTCGGTCCGGCCGTTTACCGGGGCGAAGGCCACTGCCTCCCTGTTGCCGAGGGTAATGGTGCCGGTCTTGTCGAGCAAGAGGACATTGACATCGCCTGCAGCTTCAACCGCCCGGCCGGACAGGGCAATAACGTTTTTCTGAAAAAGCCGATTCATGCCGGCAATGCCGATGGCGGGAAGCAGGGCAGCGATTGTCGTAGGAGCCAGGCAGACGAAGAGGGCCACCAGGATGGTCAGCGAGACGGGCTGGCCGTGTCCGGTCGCCTTAACGCTGTAAATTGACAGAGGACTGATGTTGGCGCATACCAGCATGAAGACCAGGGTCAGCGATATCAGCAACACTTCAAGGGCAACCTCGTTCGGGGTCTTGCGCCTCTTGGCCCCCTCAATGAGAGAAATCATCCGGTCCAGGAAGGTCTCGCCGGGATCGGCGGTAATTCTCACTATAATGGAATTGGCAATGACTGTGGTGCCGCCGGTGACCGCACTGCGATCACCTCCCGACTCCCGCACGACCGGGGCCGATTCACCGGTGACCGCAGATTCGTTGACGAGGGCTGCACCGCCGATAACGTCACCGTCGCCGGCGATGAGTTCGCCTGCCGCAACGAGGATGCAATCGCCTTTGTGCAGTTGACCGGCCTCCACTACGACAAAGCTGCTGCCGAATTCCGCTTTGGCGAGGCGTTTAGCCATGATATTGGTACGCGACTTGCGCAACGAGGCGGCACGGGCCTTGCCGCGTCCCTCTGCCAAGGCCTCGGCAAAGGTGGCGAAAAGCACAGTCAGCCAGAGAAAAAGTGACACCGAGGCGGTGAACCAGACCGGCTCTCTGCCGTTGCCCATAAGCGACATGGCCAGGGTAATCAGGGTAATGGTACTGGCTATTTCCACCGAGAACATCACCGGATTACGCCAGAGGGTACGTGGATCGAGCTTTTTCAAAGAATCGACCAGGGCTCCCCGAAAAAGTTCACCGGCAAAAACCGATGGAGATGGTTGCCTGCGTTTTGCCATAACTCAGTTACCTCCCGTCATGCTGAGGTGTTCAGCGATCGGCCCCAGGGCAAGGGCTGGAAAGAAGGTCAGGGCTCCGACGATGACAATGACCAGCAGCAGCCATATGACAAAGGGTGCATGGTCGGTTGGCAGGGTGCCGAGACTGGGGGGAATGAATTTCTTTTCGGCAAGCGATCCTGCCATGGCGAGTACGGCAACCGCCGGTATATAACGGCCGAGAAGCATAGCCATGGCCCCGAGGAGGTTATAAAAGTTAATGTTGCCGTTCAACCCGGCAAAGGCGCTGCCGTTGTTGTTGGCCATGGAGGCGAAGGCGTAAAGCACCTCGGAAAGCCCATGGGCGCCGGGATTGGCCATCGAGGAGACGGCCGGGGGGACAAGCAGCGCCAGCCCGGAAAAAATCAGGACGGTGACTCCGGCGGTCAATACCGTCAGGATCGACATCCATATCTCTCTCGCCTCAATTTTTTTACCGAGATACTCCGGCGTTCGACCGATCATCAGCCCGGAAACGAAGACGGCAATAACTGCAAAGGCCAGCATGGTATAGAGTCCGGAACCAATTCCACCGAACACCACTTCGCCGGTCAGTATAAGGCTGAGCGGCACCAGGCCACCGAGCGGAGTCAGGGAATCATGCATGCTGTTGACCGCCCCGCAGGAGGTGCCGGTGGTGGCTACGGTAAAAAGACTGCTGCCGGCGAGGCCAAAACGCAGCTCTTTTCCTTCCATATTGCCGCCATGCACCCCGAGGCCCGAGAGTTGCGGATTGCTGCTCGTCTCCGCCCATTGCAGGACGGCAAACGCTGTTATCAGCAGGAATAACATGACCGAAAGAAGCCCCCAGCCCTGTCGGCTGTTGCCGACCATGGTGCCAAAGGTTGCGGTGAGGCCGGCCGGGATGAGCAGGATGAGAAGGATCTCCAGGAAGTTGGAGAGAGGTGTCGGGTTTTCAAAAGGGTGCGCCGAGTTGGAGTTGAAAAAACCGCCGCCGTTGGTGCCCAGTTCCTTGATAGCCTCCTGGGAGGCAACCGGTCCCATGGGGAGTTGCACTTCCTTGCGTGGCTGAGTCTCCTCAAGCAAGGAAACATTCTTATAAGGGCTGAAATTCTGAATAACTCCCTGGGAGACAAGCACCAGGGCGGCGACCAGACAGATGGGCAGGAGAATGTAGAGTATGCTGCGAACGAGATCAACCCAGAAATTGCCTAAGGTTGCAGATTTACGCCGTACGAATCCTCGGATCATGGCAATGGCAATCGCCATGCCGGTGGCGGCAGAGACGAAATTGTGGACAGTGAAGCCTGCCATCTGGGTAAAATAACTGGCGGTCGCTTCACCACCGTAGTTCTGCCAGTTGGTGTTGGTGGTG
>JAZDOW010000210.1:0-127728 GCA_043798185.1 Pseudomonadota bacterium
TCGACCAGCGGCAGGATTTCCACCAATTCCTTCACGAGAGGATCGTCGCTGCTCTTTTCGAACTTTAAAAAGCCGAGCTTTTTCGCCATCATCTCGTTCCAGCCATTGAGGAAAAGGGTGTTGTAGTCGGCAAGGGCTTCCTGAAAGGGTTCGACACGGTTAACCAGAGGATAGATGGCGTTGGCCAGTTGCAGCAGGTTCCATTGCCCGATGTGCGGTTGATTGTTGTAACTGTAGCGGCGACCATGGGCATCGGTGGTGTTGGGAGTCCAGTCGGGGGAAAAATTTTCCAACCAGCCATAAGGACCGTAATCGATGGTCAGACCGAGAATCGACATATTGTCGGTATTCATCACCCCGTGTACAAAGCCGACCCGCATCCAGTGGACGATCATGGCGGCGGTAGTACGGCAAATTTTATTAAACCACTGGATGTATGTCGCTGGCGATGGGGGGCCAAGCTCCGGGAAATCGGTGCGGATGGTGTAGTTGACCAGCTTTTGTAAAAGGGCCGTTTCACCTCTTGCAGCAAGAATTTCGAAATTTCCAAACCTGAGAAAAGAAGGGGCAACCCGGCATACCACGGCGCCCGGCTCATCTTTTGGATGGCCGTCATAAAACATATCGCGTTCAACCGGTTCGCCGGTGGCAATCACGCTGAGGGCGCGGGTTGTCGGGATGCCGAGATGAAACATCGCCTCACTGCATAAAAACTCCCGAATCGACGAACGCAGGACGGCCAGGCCGTCTGCTCTCCGTGAATAGGGGGTCGGACCCGCCCCTTTAAGTTGGAGGGCCCAGCGCTTCTGTCGGTGGTTAAGAATCTCGCCCAGATTGATCGCCCGGCCATCGCCTAATTGTCCGGCCCAGCTGCCGAATTGGTGTCCGCCGTAACACATGGCCATAGGATCCATCCCGGCAAGCACCTTGTTGCCGACAAATATTTCGACAAACTCCGGTGACCGGCATGTTGTTTCGGCAAGATCGACGAGTTCCGCGACCTCACGGCTGAAGGCGATCAGTTTGGGGGCGGCAACCTTGGTCGGCATGACCCGTGAAAAGCAGGCACCGTGCACCTGACGGCGGTAATTGTCGCTCTGCGGGTCGGCCGGCATCTCGCGGGTAAAGCTATTGTCGAAGATCAGCGAAAGGAGAGGGCTGTGGTGAAGCGGCATATTCATGGGGGATTCTCTCAAAATATATGCTGGGTTGGAAAAATATAGAGTACCGCTATTTCCAACTGGATGCGTTACTATCTCTCGCAGGAGCTCGGAGGGGCGGTTTCTCCTCAACACTCTTGCACTCTAAGCATGCCACAATGTGGTGGCAAGGGGACGGCTGGTTGCCGGAATCTCGGAGGTGAGAGGATCGGTATAGTGAAATTGAGCAACCAGACCGATGTTTGCCCTTTTATCAGAAAGAGTTGCCACAACCGGTGACAAGGGTTATCTGTTTAAGAGCTGTAGTGAAATTGTCTTTTGACAACGGTGTTGTAAAAATGTGGCGATGGCTAGCATTGGGTCGAGAAAGGAGTTGCGAGATCTATGATTGTCCGAATATTTATAGCAATTTTTACCTCCCTGGTCGGTGGGCTCAGTTATATGACCGGCCTGGCAAGGTTGATGACCGCTTTTCTCCTTGGATTTGGGGCGGTGTGTTCGCTTATGCTGGGTGTGCTGTTTGTTCTGCCGCCGCATGCAAATCGCTTGTTTTTTCCGATTTACCAGAAGGTGCCTGCCTGGCCGTATTTTTTAATCGGAGCTGTCCTCGCCATGATGATTCCGGTACTGTTTCTCCTGAAGGCTAAACCCGCTGCCCCGGAGGAGGTCTCTTCCGTCCACTTCAAATATTTGTTTGGAGCAGTCGGCGGATACCTCGTCAGCATGTTTGCCTCTTCGGTCTACTGGTTTCCTTCGGATACGGTTCGACGTTCAGCCGATACCTCTGCACTTGCCTCCGAGGTGCTGTTCGGCACCTGTCTGTTTCTGGCTGGGCTAACAGTCTCCTGCGGTCTTTTTTACCGGGCCTCAAAAGGCTGCTCCGAGCGTCATCCTGATCTCATGCGGCGGTTTGTGCTCGGTTTGTTTGCCTTTTTTCAACTCGATAAAATGCCTCTTTTGGTGGCGTATCTGCTCATCTATTCTCCAGAAACCGGGGTGATCTATCCTGATCTCGCGGCGCTGGCACTTGCCTCTTACATCCCGGTTGGAATATTTCTTCTGCGGACTACCCTGGATTCCCAGGAGATGTGATTGCCTTGCAGTGGTGGTCGATGCCAGCTGAGCCTCAAGCTGCTGCTGCTTTCGGAGAAAACAGGGCGGTGACCTTTTCCAGCTTTTCGGCGATTGCCGTCAAGGCAAGTGCCGACGGCGCGTCAGGATAGAGTTCACAAACCGGCAGATAGGCCATGAGGGCATCATGAATTTTGTCGTCCTCGGGGATGTCGCCGAGCTCGGGAATATCGATACCCAAATATTTCGACACCATCTTTTGCAGCTTGAATTTGTTGACACGACCGCTGCCGCTGTCCCGATTGATAACGAGCAGGGGATGAAAATATCTAAGGCTCTGCTGAGCTTTTTCCCGTGCACCTTCCTGGGTTTTTTCCGCCAGTTCGAATACCTCACCAAGGGAGGTGAAGCTGTGATTTTTCAAGGCCATGCCAATATCGCTCAGGGATAGAAAAGAACTCAGCACCTTTCTAATCGTTGCCAGTTGCAGGAAGGTATACATATCTAAGATCGACGCGGGTTCCGGCAGGGTGACGCAGACCTGTAGATCTGAAAACATGAAAAAATCAAGGGCATGGTAATTTGTCCCGGCACCGATATCGATGAGCAATATTTCAGTGTTGATCGAGGCCAGACTGCGAAGCAGGCGTTGTTTCTCCTGGTAACTGATGTTGGCGGTCTGCAGGGTGTTGCCGGTACCCGGAATGAACTGCAGGCCATTGTAGGAATAGAAGGTGTGGATGATGTCGGTGATCGAGTCGACCTGTCTGGTGAGAAAGTCGGTTAAAGTCCGTTTCGGCTCGAAGAGACCGAACTGGATATGGGCATCGGAACCGCCGAGATCAAGATCGACGAGGCATACTTTTTTGCCCATTCTTGCAAGTAAAAGGGCAAGGTTGACGGCGACCATGGTTTTCCCGGTCCCGCCTTTTCCTGATCCTATTGAAATCGAAACCGACATGGTAGTGGAAGGCCCCCGTTAATTTTTCTGTCTCCGCATGCGGATGGTATAAATACGCCGTGCTTGCGCGATTACAGTCTTCAGGTCAGTTCGGACGCCCTGCTGACCACTCCACAGCTCCCAGCCCTCTTTTGAACGTAAAACAGCTTTGCCGTTTTCGCAGAACAATTCGGTATTGCTAAAGAAATTATCTTCCGTTTCCTCGTGGCGAGCCGGAGGCGAAGGGGTGACCTTTTTCAGGTTCTGGATGCAGGCAGGGCAGAGTTCTCTATCGTCTTTCCCAAAGAGATTGAGCACTCCTCCGCAGTCTTTACAAAATTGCATGCCGTCCTCGCCGACGGTAATGGTTGGCAGGTTTTGCCTCTGCAGATCGAATTTGGGCTGGGCATCAACCTGGTTAAAGGGATACTTTCGGCAATCTTCTAAAAAAATTTCAGAAAAACCTGCAAAATAGTCATTCTTTGGGACTTGAAGTGTATCAAAGAAAAAATGTTTCGTCACTTTTTCGGCAAAAAATGTGTGAAGTCAGGTGTCTTTCCGTCGATGTCTAGTCACTTGTCGACAATATCGGTGAGAATATTTAGTGTCGTACAGATTATTGTCCTGTTTTTCTTGCGAAAAAATGACCTGTGAAAGGGAGGGGAGCCCATGCCTATTGTTTTGTCACATTCCTGACCGCTCCTCTAAACAGCGGCAGGGTTGTCGCCAGATCTCCCTGGAAGAAAAAATCGGAGAGAGGGATGCTGCCCTGGGAACCGGGTACCGAAAGTGCTTGATCCTGATTGAATTCATAGATGAGGCCGCCCTGCTGTTTGACCAGTTCAGGCAAGCCGGCCGCGGGATATACCTGGGCGGAAGTGCCAATGACCAGAAGGAGATCACATCTTGCCAGTAGCTCGTGAATGTGGTGCAGACTTCTCACCGATTCACCGAACAGGACCACATTAGGTTTGTAGGGATAGTTACAGAAAGTGCATTCCGGCACTTCTTCCATCTGGTAATGGTCCTCGGTTGCCGGTGTCGTATGACCGCACTGCAGACACTGGAGGTGCTGGTGATCGCCATGAATCTCCAGGACATTGCGGCTGCCTGCAGTCTGGTGCAGATTGTCGACGTTCTGGGTGATGAGACCTTTCAGGAAACCGTCTTTTTCAAAGTCGGCAAGGACCTGGTGCGCCCGATTGGGTTTTTTACCGAGCAGGCTTCGCCCCATTTCCCGGTAAAGTCGCCAGGCTTTTTGCGGGTTTTCGAGGAATACATCAAGGGTGGCATACTCGCCCGGCGAAAAAACCGACCATAGCCCTCCGGGGCTGCGAAAGTCGGCAATGCCGCTGCCAACAGAGATTCCCGCACCGGTAAGAGCGGCGGCCCTGGAGGCGGATGTGAATTTTGTTGCTGCCTGACCGAGATGTTCGTCGTTTTTCCCTGCAATGATAGTTTTCATATAGCACCTTTACTGTAATGGTTACTCACTGAATCTATTCGTGATCATCGATTTTTATACGGCTGGAAATGCAACCATGGCATGAACCGGAATGACCACGGGCTGAATCCGAAAGCGAAAGAACGCCGATTATGGCATGGGTGCTTCCCTCTTGGACGAACAATCGGTGAATATCTTCGACAATCATTTTTTTGATAGCTTCTTCCAGCAATAATTCGGCATCGCAGGTATGAACGGGTGTACTCATAACCTTCTCTGCGGTTTCATCTTGGCTGATACCATGTTTATAGGCCAGGGCCAGATCGGTCTTGGAGAGTACTCCACGCGGCAGGCCGTTTTCATCGTTGATCAGCACGGCCCCAAATCTATAGGCCGAAAGAACCTCCATTACTGTATTGAGTGTTTCATGCATAGGAATGCTTTTGACGCCGGTGGTCATAAGCTCTCTGACTTTAAAGCGGTGGACGGCATCACTTTTATTGCTTTGTCTCTGGCGATTCAAATTACTGTAATCACAATGGCGACAATATTGGTAAAGAAGCCCGACAATGTCAGGGTAAGCCAAGGCGCCAATGAGATCTTGTGACTGGCCATCGGTAACATAGAGGCGGTATACTCTGCTGGTGCGCATTTGTTCCAGGGCGGTTTCAAGAGAATCTCCTGCTTTGCAGAAAAGAGGCGGAGATACCATGATAAGCTCTAGGGGAGAATCGATCGGTAAACCGGCGTAATAGGCACTCATAATATCGGTTTTCGACACCACGCCCACGGGCTGTTGTGTGGAATCGACGGTAAGAAGGGCATTGACCTTATACTTAATGATGATGTTGATGCCGTGGCTAATGGTCTTACTTCTATCAAGGCCATTCCTACTAGACGACGATCTTTATCGGTGACGAGTATGCCAAAGAAACGCCGGCCGGATTGTCGGGAGGACTCGCGAAAGATGCGAATTGCATCGGTAAGCGGCGTTTCTGGGAAAAGGCTGGGAAAGTCTTTGGTCATAATGCTGGCAGCGGTGGTTTTCATTTCCTCCCTCCAAAACAATGAAGTTATGCTTTCTGTTTTTTGTAGCCGCCGCCGATTATTCTATTTCGTTTCGTAGATATCCTCGATTCGGTCCTGCAGGACGTTGATGGTTCCCGACTCAGGTTTATTCTTACTGAACAGATCCCGAGCTTCCCCCTGACATCGCGGGCAACTATTGAAAGGCACGGTAAAGGCGTGGATGCGGCGGTTATTGCCGGTGGCCTTAACCTCGGAGTAGCCTGGGCATTCCGGGCAGAGGTGGTAGCTGGTCTTCTCCTGGACGTGAAAACCGGTGGTGTCGTAAAAGATGTTTTTTTGATTGGTGACAATCCTGCGTTGTTGCGCTTCCTGCCTCCTCGATCCCCGGCCGGTAAATACCTTCAATGCCTTGGTGCAGAGGGCTTCAATGTACCTTGTCATCTCCGGCGGTTGGGTGAACCTGCTTGGATCGTAGTCAGGTTCCCGGACTTGGGAAAAGTCCATGCCGGCCATGGCGAGAATAATGCCGAGATTGGTGTAGGGGAGTGCCCCCTCGATGGAATATCCGCCTTCCAGTACGCATATATCCGGATTGAGAAGCCTATTGAGGCGGGCGTAACCTTGGGCGGTGAAGTTCATGTTGGTGATCGGATCGGTATAGTGATTGTCCTGACCGGCGGAGTTAATGATCAGTTCCGGTTCGAATTCATCAAGTACAGGCATGACCACCCGCTCCATGACCATGTCAAATCCTTCGTCGCAGGTGTTCGGCGGCAGCGGGATGTTGATGGTGTAGCCTTCGGCCGCCGGGCCGCCTATTTCATGGAGAAAACCGCTGCCGGGATAGAGGGTCCGACCGTCCTGGTGGAGCGAAATGAAGAGCGTGTCGGGATCGTTGTAGAAGATATCCTGGGTTCCGTCGCCGTGATGACAGTCGGTATCGATGATGGCAATCTTTCTTACCCCGTAGTGGTGGCGGATATATTCAACCATGATCGCTTCGATATTGATTACACAGAAGCCCCGGTCGCCAAAGACCGTCTGCATGGCATGATGGCCGGGTGGGCGGACGATAGCAAAAGCCTTTTCCGTCTCCTTTTCCATAACCGCCCGTGCAGCACGCAGGGTGCCGCCGGCTGAGATGAGATGGGATTCAGTGAGCAGTTTTTCCGCCGAGGGGACACAGAGATGGACCCGGTTGATATCGTGAAAAGTCGCCAGCTCAGGATTGAAGAAAAGGATATTCTCAACATCTTCAAGACCTTCTTCGATGAGTTGGTCTCTAGTATACAAGAGGCGTTCTTCGCGCTCTGGATGATTGGGGCTAATGCACCAGTCAAAGGCCGGAAAGAGGATCAGGGCGGTTTTATGCAGGGCGTGGGGCATATAGGATGACATGCGCATTTCCTTAAAGGGTGGTAAGGCCGGGCCTGATCTGGGCCTTGAGGGTGAGGATTTTTCCCGAAGTTGAAAAGCCGCGAACCACATTCATTTCCAACCGTTCGAGAAAGTCAATGTCGGGGCAGGCTTTTACTCCCATCGCGTCAACCATCGCGGCGATAGCGGCTTTGAGGCGATTTTCCGCATCAGGCATGGTGTAGCCGGAAGAGATTTTTTCCAAACACGAAACTTCAGGGATACTTAGACGTTTGTCACCGGTGTCGGCGTAGAGGGTGGCCTGCACGGTGAGACGGGCACGGGCGGCGCCGATAGCGTTGGCCACCTCGTAATGGACCGGTACCGTGCAGGGCAGAAAAAGAGCTTCACCGAGAAATGATTTAAGAGCTTCTGCCGGGCCGCCGATGGCAACGATTTGCCTGGGTTGTATTCGGCTGCGGTGGAGAAGCGCGGCCACGGTATACACCGGCCTGCTGAAAACCTCTTCGATCATGGCCTCGACCGCGGTCCGGATATGGTCGGCAAAGGATTCGAGCAGGAGGGTTGCCGTGTACTCCGGAGATTCTTTTGGGCAGAGGGCCAGCATTGCCATTCCGGCTTCTTGTCGTGAGCCGACGGCGAGTCTGCCCAGCACCACCATGGCATCGGTCGGGGTTGGCGCCGACCCGCCTTCGGCCATTGAGGTGCCCTGACGCTCGGGGCCGATTCGGAATGTGCCGTTATGCCAGGCGACCTTGCTGTCGCCACCAAGTCCGATGCTGGTAGTCTTGAGGGCGCGAATCAGGGTGGGCCTGCCGGCGACATCGACGCCATAGGGCTCGAGAAGGGGGGAACCGTCGACCAACAGAGCGATATCGGTGGTGGTGCCGCCGATATCGAGGAGAACTGCATCATCGGTGAGGGGGCCTAAAGCCAGACAGCCCATAACGCTTGCCGATGGCCCCGAGTGGATACTTTCGCAGGGAAATTCGCAGGCCCGAGAGAAGGGAATGGTACCGCCGTCGGCTTTTAGCACATGGCAGGGGCAGGTGATGCCCAGATGCCCGAGACCCTGTCCCAGGGCGTTTTTAAAATGGTTGAACTTTGATGACAATGCACCGTTCAGCCAGGTCGAATACACCCGACGGGGAAAGTTGGGCAGACCGGAAATGCGGTGACCCATACTGACATAGGTAAAACGTCCGGCCAACTGCTCGGCCACCTGTTGCTCATGACGGTTGTTGCGGTGGGAAAATTTGGTGACGATGCCGATGGAGTCAATACCCTCTTGCCGTATGGCTGCCGCTGCCGCATCAATGACCTTTGGGTCGGGGTCGCGGAGAATCTGGCCACGATGGTCGATGGCACCGTCAAGGAACCAGGTCGGGCAGCTTCTGGCAAAAAAATCGGGATTCATTCCCGGTCCAGCCTGGATAAGCATACCGACGGGATCGAGGGTGCCGGTAACAATGGCGTTGGTACAGAGAGTGCTGCTCAGGTGAATCCGCTGCAGTTTGCTGCGGTCATCAGGCACCAGATGCTGTAGTAATTGGATGATGACATCGCTCAGATGATGCTGGTCGACACTGACCTTATGTTTCGCCACCAATGTGTCGCCATCAAGCAGTACACCATCGGCATGGGTCCCGCCGACATCTATCCCGATTATCATGCCCGCACCTTTCCTTTTTGAGAGATAGTAGAGGAATAAGCCAATTCAATTCATAATAGCGCAGTGGCATCTTTTGTCATCGAAAAACCGCGGGGAACTGGGGAATCGATAATAATTCTGGGAGGATCAAATTATTCTCATGATGGAACAAGGCGGATCTTGCCAAAGAATGGCAGGAGATATTGCAATGGTTAAAACCGACTCTCGGATGTTCGTAAGGAGCTGAGAAAAAGGCCGATGCCGCCAACCAGCAGGACCAAAATTATTATCAGATCAAAGGCCGACATGTTTTGAAATTGAAAGTGCATCTGGCTGATGACTCCAAAGCCGAGCATGATCAGGGAGGCGGAGGCAAGGATCCAGCCAAGCGGATTTCGTCCGTTGAAAAAGATAATGCCCACCCCGAAGATAAAGGGGATGAGCACCATGCCGCTGGTAATGCCGACACCCCAGACATGCCAAAGGGCATAGCCGGCACCAAAACCGGTGGTGACGTGAATATTGTTGAAAAATAGATATCCGCCGCCGATCATCATGATCAATCCGAGAAAAAAACGGCCAATGCCGCCTTCCGTCCCTCCTGCACCACGCATGTGATTATTCCTTATGTGTTATTATTGGTCGAGTTTCTTTATTTGGTTGGGCGATGTCCCAAAATCCGTTGCAGCCCTTCTGCGGTTACAAAAAAAGTTCTATTAAAAAGGTCCGATTAAATAATGGAAAGCTTAATGTAGCTGTTTTTCAGGACAATTGAAAGAGGCATGCATTCATAAGACAGTTTTTCCTTTTCAGGCCATACGGTAACCAAGGTCGAGCAAAGAAGATAAATTCCGCGTGACTGCGGTACATTCATTAAGTATCATCATTAGATATCGATCCATCTCTGCTTCGACCTGTCCGGTGATTTCTGCAACTGGTTGATATAAGAACAAAGCATTGGTTTTCACCATCATTGGTAATTGGGAATGACAATCCATATATCGAAACAGATAAAGGAATTTATCGCGGCAGCCTGCCAACCTTTCAGTTATAACCTCGCTAAAAATATCTATATCTGGTTTGGAGTTTTGTGGGGCCTGCCGATTCCTCTAGTAACTATCTGGATGCATGTGCATTTTCTTGGGGCAGAGGATGTCCATCGACTGCTGGCGGAGGTTTTACGCAGCCCGATGCAGTGGTTTTTTCTCATTCACCCCTTAATGTTCGGCGTTGTCTTTGGAATCCTCGGAACCGTCAGAAATGACAAGGAAAAGAAAATCAAGGAAATGGTTCAACAGTTAGAAGAATCAGCTATCCATGATCCCCTGACTGGGCTCAAAAACCGTCGTTACTTTGCCCATGTCTTTCACGATGAATGTGCCCGGAGTTTGCGGCGCAAGGAGGCACTGACCCTGCTGTTTCTTGATCTCGATCACTTTAAGAGGGTGAATGACGACCACGGCCATCATTTTGGCGATGTGGCCCTGAAGGAAACGAGCAGATTCCTTAAACAACAGTGTCGTCCTTATGACACCATCGTCCGCTGGGGTGGAGAAGAGTTTATTATCCTCCTCAGGGCAACGGATGAACCAGCGGCAATGCACTTTTCTGAACGGATAAGGCTGGGAATTCAGAATGAACTCGATCCTGATCTGCCGTTCTCGATGACAATCTCCATAGGTCTGGCACAATATCACGATAACGACACCCTTGAAGCCCTAACTGATCGTGCTGATCAGGCTCTTTATCACGCCAAGCAAACGGGTCGCAACAGGGTCATTCCCTGGAGCATATTGTCTGAAAAGGCAAATCCCTAAAAATAAGGTGAACAAGGAGAATATGAGCACCAGTCTTTCTCCTTGTTTTCATTGCAAGCGTGATCTTTCGAGGAGATATTGCGTGAGGAGAAAAGGTGTTTATCCTACAAGAAGTGGTCCCATAACTCCTACGGAAGGCACATACAGGTTTACCTATGAAACCTGAGGGACTTAACATCATAAGGAGAAATGTCATGAAAGACTCTGCCAATATTCATTTGAAAGTTCAAGAACTCTGTGATTGCTTTGCCACCACCGATCCCCTCAAGGGGATGTCGGATATCAGCCGTGCTCCGGAAGAGGATGAGGCTGCCTTGAAGTGGATTGCCCTTGCAGTTTTGCATGGTATCAACAACAACGCCGAAAAGATATCCCTGACTACCACCAGGACCGGAAATGTTCAGGTGACGGCCGAATACCGGAAAGGTGACTTGCCCTCTCCCGGTCCGGCCGTCGGCAAGAAGATCGTTGAGGCGATACGGGCGATGACTCATATTGAAAAGGATAAGGAAAAGATGACCCTTGCCTTTGGTATTCGCAACAACAGCATGGATTTGAAGATTAAATCACGGCATGAAGGCGGCGACGACCGAATTACTATCACTTTTCCGTGAGAGTTAGCTGGCCGATATTCCGAAGGTTTTTATCGAGCCGGACACCTCCTTACCACAGAGGTGTTCGGCAAGGTATCGTTTTTAACCTTTTATCTCTGTCAGGAAAATTTCAGCAGGGATTCTTGCTTAAACTGTAACATATTAAAATTACTTTTTTAATGAGCTTTATGCAGCTTCAAAACGGTGAAGTCATTCATTATCGCCTGATTGCCGGCAATGATACGCAACCCTACCTGGTATTTCTCCACGAAGGGTTGGGCTGTATCGCCATGTGGAAGGATTTTCCTGATCGGCTTTGCCGGATGACCAACTGCCCGGGGCTTGTCTATGATCGAGCCGGTTACGGCAAGTCATCACCGCTCAATCGCACTCTCACTGTCCATTTCCTCCACGAATATGCTTTAAACGAGTTGCCGGAAATACTTGAGAAGGTGTTCCCCGACAAAGAATATCTGCTCATCGGCCATTCCGACGGCGGCAGCATCAGCCTGATTTTTGCGGCTGAAAAACCTTCCCTTCTCAAGGCAGTTATCACTGAAGCTGCCCATGTTTTCGTTGAACCGGAAACCATAAAAGAGATAAAGGCTGCGAAATCAGCCTATGAGAAAGGTCAGTTACGCGGACTTTACAAATACCACGGGGAAAAAACTGATTTTCTCTTTAAGGCTTGGGTTGACGCCTGGCTGAGTGCACGGTTTCGCTTTTGGAATATTGAATATCTGCTGCCGTCAATTGAATGCCCTCTTCTGGTTCTGCAGGGCAAGCAGGATCGATACGGCACTTTTCGGCAGGTAGAATCAATCGTCGCAAAATCTTCCGGCGATGCGGTGCCTGTGTTCGTCGAAAATTGCGGTCATGCACCCCACCTGGAGCAGCCGGAAACGGTTTTGCAAATACTCACTGAATATATTGGCAAACTTTCCCAAGAGACATGAGCTGGTTTGCCGGACAAAAAGCATAAGGAAGTGCCAAAAATCAGCGGAAATTTCAGGTCAAAGGTTTTCGGCCGGTGGATCCGGATCGGTCATTTCCTCCAGGGTGTTGCGTGATGCCTCAACCTTGATATAGTGTAGCAGGACCGGTGCCAGTATCATCCCCGGAATCCCCATGAGTTTTTCACCAAGAAGCAGTCCGAGCAAGGTCAGCCACATCGGATTTTTAATGCGGTCACCGATTATTTTGCTGTTTAAGAAAAACTCCAGCTTGTGAATAAACACCAGAAAGAACAGTGCCCAAAGGGCTATCTGCGGGGAAAGTGTCAAACCGACACTGACGATAATGGTGTTGCTGATCAGATTACCGACGATGGGCATCAGCCCGAAAACAAAGGTCAGGCCGGTAATAACCATGGCAAAGGGGTAATGGTTCCAGAACAGAAAGACCGCGGTTAAGGTAGTATTTATGGATGAAATGACGATCTGCGCGCCTAGGACCGTGGCAAAACTGAGATAAAAAGTATGGGCTCGGGCCATCAATTCGGCGAAGGTTCGATCATACAAATTATTGCGAACTATGATTGGCTCTTGGTCGTCGGGGGAGCGGGTATTGATAAAAGCGCCGACGGCAATGACCAAGCCGATGATGAAAGTGACGAAATGCACCAGGATGAGCTGGGTGTATTTGCCGATGTCGTGCAGTTTATCCATGGCGAACTTCAGGGCATTGCTCTTCAATTCGCTGAAATCAGCGAACCAGGGGTCAATCCCGAGTTTCTCCGCATATTCGATAACCACAGGAATTGCGTGGCGGGCGATCTCCGGTACCTCGGTAACCGCGGTTCGTAAAAAAAGATAGAAACCGGCGGCAAAGGCCGCGAGAAGGATGGCCCCGAGAATAATGGCCAGCCATTTGCGACCGCCGTAGCAGAATTTTCGCAGGGCAAAGATGGTGAACAGGCCGGTTAAGAGGAGAGTGGTGAGATCCAGCCAACTCACGAAGGCCAGGGCGAGAAAGATAATGGTATACGATAGCCGGACTGGGGTATTGCTCGATAAAAAAACGGGTTGGTCGGATCTCATGATTTCTCTCTATGCCTTTGGCGATGATAGCTGTTTTCCCAGTGCAACGTTATTGCCTTCCCCTGAAGATTGCAAGAATAAAGCATAATTTTGACAATATGGACCTGCCGAAGATGTGGAAAAACGCGGCGACTTACACTCAGTGGATTGCCGAAAGCACACCCATGCATTACACTCTAGCGGCTTTCATTTGACAGACAGGAGTTGAATACTTTTTGAGGCCGTCGGAACTTGTCCGGCGGATGTGCTATGGAGTTTGCCTTTCATCCCGAATTCTGGCTGGCGGTTATGCAGATCATCATGATCGATATCCTCCTTGGCGGCGATAATGCCGTGGTTATTGCCCTCGCCTGCCGTCGACTGCCGCCGAATCAGAGAACCCTCGGGATTCTCTGGGGTACCGCCGGTGCGATTGTTCTGCGGGTCATATTGATTTTTTTCGCTCTCAGTCTCTTGAGCATTCCGTTGTTGAAGCTGGTTGGCGCTTTCCTGTTGCTTTGGATCGGCGTCAAGCTGCTGCTGCCCGAAGAGGACGACAAACATGGCGAGCTTAAAAGCAGCGACCGGCTTTGGGGAGCGGTGAAAACCGTGATTATCGCCGATTTCGTCATGAGCCTCGACAACGTTATCGCTATAGCCGGGGCTGCGGAAGGCGCCGGCAGCGGACATCAAACGCTGCTTGTTATATTCGGTCTTGTGGTGAGCATCCCTATTATTGTCTGGGGCAGCCAGATTGTGTCAAGATTCATGGACCGTTTCCCTATGGTTATAACTCTTGGCGGCATGCTGCTTGGCTGGATAGCCGGGGGGATGGCGGCAAGCGACCCGTTTATCGTACGTTTTGCCGCCGATAATTTCGGCATCACAACCACCTCAAGGTTATTTAGTTACTCAACGGCTATGTGTGGTGCTCTTCTGGTCCTCATGGTCGGAAAGCTGCTGATTGCCAGGGCGCAGGGCAAAGACGAAGACCCTCCAACCCAAAATAATTGAAAAAACTGATACAGAATGGTGCGTTGAACAATGGGGAATTACACCCTTTTGGAAGAAAAGCTGCAGGTGGGGGAAAAGATTCTCCTTGATGGTGCCACCGGGACCGAACTGGAAAAACGGGGTGTGCCGATGAACAGCAAGGCCTGGACAGCGGAAGCGGTTCTTTCCTGCCCTGAAACGGTGCAGGCGGTTCATCGTGACTATATCCTTGCCGGGGCAGAGGTAATCACTGTCAATTCTTTCTCGCTTGCCAAGCATATGCTCCTTCCCGCCGGTTTGTTGGGGCAATTCCGGGAGCTCAACGAGACTGCGGTACGTCTGGCACTAAACGCCCGTGCTGAGGCGGGAGCCGCCCGGGTAGTTATAGCGGGATCGATTGCGCCGACGACATTTTGTCTGGATCCGACAAAAGGCTATCTGCAGCGAGCTGAAGCATTCGCCGGTTACAGTGAACAGGCCGACATTCTTTGCCAGGCAGGGGTGGATCTGCTCATCATTGAAATGATCGGAGATGTTGAGCAGGGCAGCCTGGCGGTGAAGGCGGCCTGTGCCACCGGCCTGCCGGTATGGCTTGGGTTCAGTTGCCAGAGGACTGATGCCGGGCAACTCATGCTTTGGGATCTCGGTCAAACCCTGGGCGAAGGAATAGCGGCTATTGCAAAAATTGGAGGATCGGCGGCGTGCATCATGCACACCGAGGTTGCTGATGCCGCTGAGGCCTTCACAGAATTAAAAAGTTCCTGGACGGGCACCCTTGGTGTGTATGCCCATTCCGGAATCTTTGTCATGCCCAACTGGCAATTCAACAACGTCATTTCCCCCGAGGAATATGCCATGGAAGCAAAGGGCTGGATTGACATGGGGGCGCAAATTATCGGTGGCTGCTGCGGTATAGGTCCGGCGCATATCGGCGAATTAAAAAAGAGATACTGTCGTTAAGCTTCAAGCGGCAGAAGTGATCTTGCCGTTTCAAAAACCATCTCCTTGCCGCTAAGCGGATCTCGGAACTCTATTTTCCGCGAGAGCAGCTGCAGCGGTCGGCTGAAGTCATCCTCCCTTTTTGCAAGCAGGGTTGGGTAGCACCGGTCATTGACGATGGGAAAACCAAGACCGCTTAAGTGCAGGCGCAGCTGGTGTTTCTTGCCGGTGAGGGGTTGGAGTTGAAAGAGAGCCCGGCGTCCGATAGTCTGCATCAGACGAATAGAACTCCGGGCATTGACTGATCCGGCACAGGTGCACATGCGAAACCATGGCTCACCCGCTTCAATCCTGTTTTCAACCAGCCACTGGCTCCGCCCGGTATCTTGCGGAAAATCCGCAATCGCTGCATAGGTCTTACGAACCTGCCCTTCCATAAACAACCGCTGGTACGCCCCTCGGCTCTTTTTATTTGCTGAGACGAGGACGAGGCCGGAAGTTTCCCTGTCAATTCTGTTGATCGGTGACAGGAAGGGGTTGCCTGTCAGCTCTTTGAGCCTGTTGATCAGCGTTTCCCGGACATAGGGCCCGGAAGGGGTGACAGGGAGAAAAGGCGGCTTGCAGGCTACAAGCAGATGCTCGTTTTGAAAGAGAATCTGCTCACGAAGGGGAATCACCGGTTCATCGGCCACCTCCCGATAATAAAACAGACGTTTGTCCGGGAGATAGGTGGAGTCCAGGGTAACTGGTAACCCCTCTTCGGTCAGTACCTTGCCGGTGGTAATTCGTTCGAGCCAGGTTTGCGCGGGAATTTTCGGAAATCGCCCGATAAAAAAGTCGAGCAAAGTTGGATATGGAACGCCGGTGTCCGGCAGGTAGACCACCGACGCCCCCAATGCAATGCCCAAAGTCACTCCTTGTCGGTTGTTCTGCGGTGGTGAAAAGGCAAAAACCTTCCAGCTCAGGCTTGGTGTGAGTTCAATAATTCTTATTTCTTGTTTTCGCCAATCGTGAAATCGCTGGACTCGTTTTTGTTTTTCTTTGCAGTTTTTTTCTCTTTTTGCGTCATTGCCGGTTTCTTTTTTTCTTCTTTTTTCATGCTTTTTCCCTTAGCCATGGATTTTACACCTTTAATTGAAAGTTAATCTTCAGGGGAGTCGTTTCGGTTCGATGCTTGGCTAGGTGGAATATCCTTTTTATGCCGACTGGCGGCGACACTCTACCAGCACAAATCAATAATAGCTTACACAAAGGAGTGAGGCAAGGACTGAACCTTACTTGAGCTTTTAATTTATGGTTTTGAGGTGTCCCGAACAGAAAGCAGCCTTCTGGAAAGGCCAACAGGAAGATCCTGCAATGAGTTGACATGTACCTCAATGGCTGCTATAAAATCACAGAATAGGTGTGAGATGGCCTGCCCTTGTCGGTTACGCCAAGAGTGCGGAAGAGTTATGAAACAACTTGGCTTTTTTGCCAACGAATTGAAGGAGAATATACTGTGCTGCATGTTATCCGGTTGGGCAAAGGCATAGGTTTTTTAACTCTCGTCACCCTTCTCTTGATAATGGGTGGAACACTGGCGGCAGCCGATGAGCAGGCGACGCTTACCGTAGTTGCAGATTATGCCGGCAAGGGGGAGATTTTCACCGAATTTCATAAAAAAACCGGCATACTTATATATTTTCTCGATATGTCTTCCGGGGAAGTTCTGTCAAGAACGGAGTCAAAAGGGGGAAGACCTCTGGCCGATCTGTGGTTTGGCGGTGGGGTTGAAAGTTTCATTAAGGCCAGGGAAGAGGGGCTGTTGGAGGTGTATCGCTCACCGGAAGCGGAGGCTGTCCCTGCCCAATACAAGGATCCTGAAGGCTATTGGACCGGAGTGTCGCTGATCATGGCCGGATTTCTTGTCAATACCGATGTGTTGGCGGAAAAAAATCTGCCGGTTCCCCATACCTGGTCCGAACTCATTAAACCCGACTATAAGGATGCGGTGCTGCTGGCAGATCCGGCTATTTCCGCCACCACGTTTTCTGTTGCCGCCTGCCTTCTTCAGAAGATGGGGGCGGAGGAAGGCTGGAAATATCTTGAAGCCCTCGGTAAAAATATCCCATTCTTCACCAAAAGCAGCAATGATCCGCAGAAGAGAGTGAGCAGAGGGGAAATGGCCGTGTCGATAGTCCCCCTATCCAAAGAGTTACTTGCCTCGCCCGTGAAGTCGCAGGTTCAAGCAATTTTTCCCAAAGATGGAATTCCTTGGATGCCCTCGGCAGTGGCGATTTTCAAAGACGCCAGGAATCCCACAGCAGCCAAGGCCTTTGTCGATTGGGCACTCAGTGTTGAGGGGCAAAAAATCATCCAGGAAAAGGACCCCCGGATCATGGTTCGTCCGGAAATTGCCATCCCCAAGGAAATGGAAGGTGTCGTCCTCACCGATCTCATTCCCACGGATATCATAAAAACAGGTGCTGATCGGCGGGAAATATTAGATACCTGGGCCCATCGCGTCGAGGAGAAACACTAAAAAAGGCATATGCCGTAAGTGAATATTCCTCAGCTTATCCCGTTTATAGGGGTTATAAACAGGATTTAAGGAGTCCGGAGTCCTGGAAAATCGGGCTTTTTGGGAAAATATTGGGGGTGATCCAACCAGAATGGGTCGGCAATACCCTGACGGAAGGCGGAAAGTGCCTCCGGAGAGGAATTGACCCTGAGATTGCTGTAGGTTCCGTCCGGGTTCGGCCACCGCTCATGCCAGTATATGGCGCCTTTGATCCGAATATAGCGTGTCTTGAGAAGGTTGATGGCCTCGGTGAGCCATTCGGCCTTGTTGCCGGCGGCAGGGAACTCGCCGACACCGTATTCGGCTACCAGGATCGGTTTTATCGGATCGAGTCGGCTGATTTCCTGATAACCCTCTTCCATGACATCTTCGAAGGACGCCCAATCGTCGTCGCCAAACTGTTTCCCATAGACACTCAAGCCAAGCCAATCGACATATTCCGGACCAGGGTAGTATTCGACCATCCTGTTCCACGGATCCCGGGGATAGGTGAAGTGGTTGGCATGAAAACCCCAGAGAATGTTGGCGGCACCGCGGGCTCTTACCCGGTCGACTACATAGCGGAAAACTTTTTTATACAATTCAGGCCCGGTAAGCCCTGATGGCCCAGGTTTTTCACCGCCATAGAAGTACCCAGCCCACGGGAACCAGTTGCCATTCATCTCCAACCCCCAGGAAACCAGTATGGGGATGTTGGCGTCTTTTGCCGCGATTGCCCACTGGTCGATGTAGGCGTCCCATTTGCCGGCTAGGATTTCCTCCAGGCTGAACCGATCGGGATCTGCTTCCTGGACATAAGGGCGGTCCCATGGTGACCAGAATATCAAGGGTATTGCTCCGTGACGGGAAATGAGGAGAACGTTTTTCGTCGGGAAGTTGAGTTCTCCCCAAAAGCTTGACGAGGCGATAATTGCCTGGTGTTTGTCGACCAATTTCTCAAATTTCTCAATTGCCTCTAAAGTGACTTTGTCCTCGGATGCACCAAAATCGATATAGGCACCGCAATAAGCGCCTTCGCTGGGGAAGGCGACGACCGTAGTTCCGGATTCAACCGCCCACGCCGAACATACGGTCGTCGCATACAATCCGCAAAAAAAGATGAAGATACGTGGCAGTCGGGCTCGGATACATAAGATGCAGGTTGCACTCATTATGAGCATTGTAAACTCTCCCCTCTCATCAATAATGACTTACCGAGTCGGTTCGCTTCAGTTTGTCCCATTGTACCCATGCCCCTTTGACGGCTTTAATAATCGATTTCCAGATAACCCAGCTGAGCAAGGGGCGGTAAAGGAAGCGCATCGGCAGAATGCGCCATGCCTGCAGTAGTGGTTCATTCTCGACCAGACAGGCGGCGATTGCCAGGAAAAAGTCGATTGAGAGAAAAATGATGAAATAGGGGAATATTGCCGATCCCGCCCCAAAGAAAATTGAAAAGATAAGCAACAGGTCGACGACGGGGGCAATTGCCACTAGGAGGATCTGGAAAAACCATGTGCCCGGCAGGCTGAACCAGCCAAGAAACCGCTGGCCGGGTTTAAAAATCAAATCCCGGTGTTTCCATAAACACTGGAGAGTTCCAAAGGCCCACCGGAAACGTTGGCGAGCCAGGTCGCGGTATGATTCGGGCGCTTCCGTCCAGGCCATTGCCAGGGGTGCGTAATGAACTTGCAGCTTCTTTCTGTGCAGACTGAGCGTCAAGTCGGTATCCTCGGCCAGCGTATCGGTGCTGATGCCGCCTGCCAGTACTATCGCGCTCTTTCTCAGGGCACTGACTGCGCCTGGGACGACGGTAATGCAGTTGAGGAGGTCGTAGGCGCGTCGGTCGAGGTTGAAGCCGCAGGTGTATTCGAGGGATTGACAGCGGGAGATAAAGGTTCGCAGGTTTCCGACCCGAACATGCCCGGATACTGCTCCCACTCGTTCGGACCGGAATGGCTGGACCAAGTGGACGATGGTTTCGGGTCCAAAGCGGGTATCGGCATCGAGGGTAACAATAATTTCATGCCGAGCGGCGGCAAAACCCCTTTGCAGAGCCCTGGCTTTTCCCTGATTCGTTTGAATGATGAGGCGGATGCGCGAGTCTTTCTCGGTTTCTTCGGTGATGATTTTGGCGGTTGTATCCGTTGAGCCGTCATCAACGATCAGGATTTCCATGATACCACCATAGTCGGTAGCAAGGAGGGCTTCCAGGGTCTTTTGAATCACTTTTTCTTCATTGTAGGCGGCAATTACCACGCTGATCGGCGGATGATACGAGAAGTCGTAGGGCTCGGTTTTTCGGCGTCGGTGGACAAAAGCGACCACCGCAACAAACGCTGCCCGCAGAAAAGTAAGGACTGTTGCGACAATCATAAAAGCCCAAAGAAGTTCCTCGATGAGATGCAGTATCCGGAAGCCGCCTGCCGATATTACTTGGGAGAGCGAGGGGTGTTCAGTAGTTGCCGGCGGCATGAGAAACTCGGCGGTTTCGCCAATCAGGGTACTCAAGGGGACAATCCGGTCCCCGCGGGCGTGCAGATAGTCGATGATTTCCGGCAGTGCTTTGACCGTATCATCGCGATCTCCCCCCGCATCATGGAGCAGGATGATGTTTCCCGAAGTCCGCGAGTCCTTGATCCGCTGTAAAATAACCTCCGGTCCCGGAGTCGCCCAGTCTTCCGGGTCAATGGTATCGGTCACCGTCAGATATCCGAGATCCTGGGCGATTTGTACTGCTGCAAGCTCGGCATCGGTATGGGGGCGGGAATCGGAATTGTAAGGGGGGCGAAACAGCAGGGTCGACCTGCCGGTGATGGTCTCGATAAGCCGTTCGGTGGCATTGCACTCGAGAAATGCCCGCTCGTGGGAAACCTTGGACAGGTTGGGGTGACTGTAGGTGTGTATCCCGATCTCATGGCCTTCGGCAACAATCCGCCTGACAATATCGGGATGGGACTCTATATTGGTCCCTACCAGGAAAAAGGAGGCTTTGACATCGGCATCCCTCAGGATGTCAAGAATTTTCGGAGTCCACTGTGGATCCGGGCCGTCATCGAAACTGATGGATACCTGATCGGCGGCCCCCTCGCCCTGGTGGTATACGGTTTTGTAAGAAGGGAATTTCAGGTATTTTTCAGAGAGCTGCCCCGACTCATCAAGTTGCACCTCCCGCTCTCCATCGGAGAAAGAGGGATCAACCGTGAGAAACTCCCCTTTGCCGACATGCGAGGTAATACCCGCGGCACGCATCGATCCGAGGGCTGCGAGATCATCAGGTTGAAGGTTGCCGATATCTTTCATTGAGAGAATCTTCCAGATACCCGGATCTTCGGCACCGAGCCTTGAGATTGCAAAGCCACCGACCTGATATTCCATGGAACGGCGCATCTGATTGAGGGCTGTGGCGGCATCGAGGAACCACACTGTATGGGTGACACCAGCGTCGACGTAGACAAAATTGGGATTTTGCTCGAAGGTCTTGATGTCTGCGGTCTTAAGTCCTGAGCGACTGGCACGGGTCATGATATCGTCAAAATCTATCAGCTCCCCCGTTTCGCTCCCCGCTGCCCAGTCATAGCCGTAGGAACCTATGGCAATCACCCATTGGGAGGGTTCGCCAAAGTCGGTCATGGTTTGCAGCCATCCCTCGAACCAGTCCTGGCCGGCAATCGGGCCCGGCTGGTCCTTCTCTGAATGCTGGTCGTGGAGCATGGCAATAAACCTGTCCACCCCTTCCGAGAGCTTTTCAAGATCGAAGACATTGAGCTCCAAACCGGCAGGAACAGATAGCCAGAGCTCAAGATGTTCACGGTGCAGAGATTCGGCCATTGTCAAAAGAAAACTGGTCATCGCGTCCCGATAGGATACATCGATCTCCGCCCAGTCGATAACGACACCCCCGGCTCCGGCCTTTTTGAGCTGGGTGAGAATGGCGGCGATAAAAGCATTTTTCCGTGATTCCGGTCCGTTGATGACTCCCTCCACAGCCTCGGGATTGGGAGCGTCATTGGCAAGATTGTCTAAGAGCGGCATAAGAACGAGTTGTTTTTCTTTTGCCAGCTTCGTCACTTTCTTATCCGGTTTTGCCTCGAAATTGCCTTCTCCGTCCACCATGGTCAACCATTCGGGACAAACGTGGGTGAGATTGTCGGCGTTTGACTTGAGTGTTTCGTAACTCCCCGGGTCCCAGTCGACATAGAAGCCGAGACGGATTTTGCGTGTAGAGCGATCTTTTTGCAGGGGTGAAGGAGGTGTAGCCGGATCGATGCCGGGGGTCCTTTTTTTTGAGAATCCGACCCACAGAGGAACTGCCTGCGGGGGCAAGGTTCGGGAATCCTGTTCCTCCAAAACTTTAAGTCGCGCCTTCATATGGCGGATGGCGGTCGGTAGCTGGAGTTGGGAGGTAACAAAGAGGGATTGGAAAAAGAAAATCAGGCTGACGAAGACGAGTATCCCCATCGCCAGGACTAAAAGCCGGAGTCGTGGCCATCTTTTGCCCCTCGCATCGAGAAATATAAAACGATCTGGATCGTGTTCTGTCATTGTGCTTAATTGTTGCCAAACCTGAGAGGATAAAAGTCTCCATATGATCCCGAAAACTGAGTTCTTTTCAGTAGCGCTTCAGGGGATAAAGGTATCTAGGAAATTCTTTTCTAGCATCGACAAGCGGGATAAGTAAAGCGTGTCGAAAATACTCACAACAAACCATGTGAAATCAGATTGTTAAAATACATAAAGCCTCTGTAGTGGATAGATAGTCCTAGCGAGAGAATTCAATCCAAAACGGAGGCTTTATGCATCACAAGGATATCAAGCCCATCATCCGAAAACAACTGAAAAAGCAAATTCCGAACTGGATCGTAAGCGCAAACTTGGATCGCCTGTACTGAAAAGAGAAGAAAGAGATTGCTGGAAAAGTGGAGTTAGAATCATCTCGCTTGTCCGCCTTGACTATCCGGTTTCGTCATGTTATGAGATATTGAATTATCTGGAAAGCTTGGGATACTCATTTCGAGTGGTGGTTTTACTGGATAAATCCAAATGTGCCGGTTCCTGTATCTACCTGAAAAGCTGAAGATTTTGGTCGGTTGCATTTTTATAACTTGCGGCAGGTTAAAGCATCCGATTTCTATGCACTGAATGGGTTTATGATCACTTGGATGGCCGAAGAAAAAACGATCTGGTAATCCCCCTGCTGGATGCATTAAAGCTGAGTTGAGCAGCTGGTCTGCTCAAACGAAACTTATGCCCTTGCGGTATAAATCCGATTTGAACGTAAAGCAATTGGGCAGTAGAACAGATGGAAAGCGAGATAAACGATACTGATGCCCCTGAAAACATTCCCGTCCAATTAACCCAGGCCAATTCAAAGCTCGGAAAGGTCAAATTTGAGGTATTTGGCGAGGAAATGATCGAAAAGGAGGTCAAGCTCAGTGGGAACAGTGGGAGGGTCTATTTACCTCCAGCCTGGGTAGGCCATCTTGTGAAGATCATCAAAATAGACTGAGGAAATGCGGTAAAAAATGAATCTCAACGAGATAAGTGTCTCTATCAGAAAGATGAGACTTGATGATACCGAAGCTATCGAGAGAATTTACACGCTTATCACAAAAAAACCCCTGCAGATAGATTTTAGGGATTTGGTGGGAGATCGTTTTGAACAGCGGGGCTTGGAGTCGACTTGCTTTGTCGCCGAATTCGAAGGCAAGGTGGTGGGCTTCATGATCAGCCACGTCATGACCTTTAGCTTCGGTTTGGAAAAAAGTGCATGGATTGCTACTATGGGAGTGGAGCCCAAGCACATGGGACAACAAATCGGAGCGCGGTTGGCAGTTGAGATTTTTGAGTTTTACAAAGCCCAAGGCATCACCAACCTGTACACATCTGTGAAATGGGATGCCACAGATGTAGTCTCTTTTTTCAAGACGCAGGGATTCCATCGAAGTGACTTCATTAACTTGGAAAAATCCCTGTAGTAAACAACTCCATTACAAGTCTCCTCTTTCATAATCGTTAAAAAAACATAGAGTATCAGTGAGTGTGAATTTGCTTATGGAATCAATCCCTTTGGCAAAGAACATCCACGTGTTAACGTGGATGTTCTTTGAACTTTGAAATTTCAGAAGATCCGTTGAAACATTCAGGGGACCTTTTCCTCGGCGGTTCTATTGTTTATCAGTAGGAATTTTTCTGACCAGCGGCCATTTGTCGAAAAAGGTGTTGTAGTACAGGAAGCACATGAGCCATACGAATTGGCCTGCCAGGATACCCATGACCGGGTAGCCCCAACCCATGTCAGTACCGCCAAACGGGATGAGCTTGAACGTCTTTACCCAGAAAAAGCCGAATCCAAGACCTACGGCCCACCATATGCCGATGCGGATAAAAATTCGCAGGGCTTGATTTTTCACCATTGCGGCCGTTGGCCAATCGTCAAAGACATGGTGCCATAAAAGGGTGGCGACAACTACGGAGAGGGCGATCGAGGCAACGGCAACATCAGGAGGTGCACCGGGCAGTAAATTTAATGGATGAATGACCGCTTGAAGGACCTTTAACTGAACAAAGCCCATCACAATGCTGATGATAAGGCCGATGATGCCCATCCAGGGTTGCTTCTTGGCAAAGAGTTTCATGGGGTAGTGTTCGCCGCCCTCTGCCGGAATGAGGAACCACCAGATATAGCATTGTGCATAGGCTGCAAAAGTTGGCCAAGATCCCATAGGCTTGGCGACGATGTCGTGTCCGCCGAGCTGTAAATGCCAGAAGCTCGGGATGATAAGCGCAAACCAGGCAAGAAAACAAAAATAAGAACTCAGCGACCAGGCCCCTAAACTGTCCCAGGGCGCTTTGATGTTTCCGGCAAAGGGCCATTTGTGAAACAATGCCGCGTAACTGATATTGACCATGATGACGGGGAGTGCATAGAAGTTACTGGCCTCCCATCCCTCGATAGCCAGCGTGACCTGCTCGGCGGTTTGCGGTATGAAAAGCGTCGCTAAGCTAAAGGGGTGCCACCATAAACCGCTTAGCCCGACAATGACCAGAAAACTGACCAGACCAACCGCTAAGCCGACAATGGAATAGTAGATACCAGCCAAGGGCTGTCGAGCGGTAATCGCGTACTTACCGTAACCGCCAAAGAGCAGGGCCTGCCAGATCCAGGCATTGATGACCATCCAGAAAAACGTTCCTTCTGCAAAGACCTGGACAAATTTTCCGGCGGTTTTGGCATCCACCATTTGCAGACCCGGTGCACCGAAGGCGAGAATAATGGCTTTAGAAATCCATCCCCAGATCGGCCAATAGATCAGGCTCACGATGAAGCAAGCCACAGCGGCAACGATTCCCGTTATAATTAGACTATTGAAACTGCGCTTCACAATAAATTGATCCATAAAATTATTTCTCCTTTCTTCTTGTTGTGAGATGGAGTTCTATGCTCTCAACTCGAAACGCCTGAGCTTTCCTGTCGCTGTTTTGGGAAGGTTATCGACAAATTCGATCCACCTGGGATATTTGTAATAGGCAAGCGTCTTTTTAACATATTCCTTGAGATCTTTTTTCAATTGATCATCTGCTTTGAAGCCGCGTTTTAAGACAACAAAAGCCTTTGGTTTGATAAGATTTTCGTCATCCATAGCTCCAACGACGGCGCATTCGAGCACTGCCGAGTGTTCGATCAGGCACGATTCCACCTCTATGGGTGAGACCCAGATTCCTCCCACCTTGAGCATGTCATTGGATCGACCGATGTAATAGAAGTAGCCTTCTTCATCTCTCATATACTTGTCGTCTGTGTTCACCCATTCGCCCATCATGGTGCTTTTCGTTTTATTATGTTTGTTCCAGTAACCGGGAGAAGCACTGTCTCCTTTGATGAGCAGGGTGCCGATCTCTCCGGTCTGTAAATCCTGAAATTTTTCATCCACGATACGGTAGTCGTATCCGGGTACCAGTTTTCCTGTGGAACCCGGTTTGGCCTCACCCGGCAGATTTGAAATAAATATGTGGGCCATCTCCGTGGAACCGATGCCGTCGATGATTTCAACGCTATGGCGCTCTTTCCAGCGCTTAAAGATGTCGGCAGGCAACGGTTCCCCAGCGGATATACATAGCCTTACGCCATCAAGGCTCCCTTCTTCCTGCAGCATCGAGCCATACAGGGTGGGGACGCCAAAGAACAGGGTAGGTCTGTAGTTCGCTATGGTCTCGTAAACTGCCTCCGGGGTAGGCCGACCCGGCATTAATACAGAGGTTGCCCCGACGCTGAAGGGGAAATAGAGTCCATTGCCGAGGCCGTAGGCAAAAAAGAGCTTGGCCGCTGAAAAGCAGATATCGTTTTTTTGAACCCCCAGCACCTGCTGGCCATAGGTTTCGGCCTCATAGACCATATCATGCTGCAGGTGGATCGTTCCCTTTGGTTGGCCTGTGGAGCCCGAACTGTAAAGCCAGAAGCAGGCATCATCCGGTGTGGTCGGCGCTGCCTCAAGCTGATCGGAAGCACTCTCAATAAACGCATCAAAATTGGTGGTTCCGGCAGGGGTTTGCTTTCCCACCACGATGATATTTTTTAAGAAGTGGAGCTTATCTTTGATGGGTTCGAACTTGCTGTAAAGATCTTCATCTATAATCAAGGCCTTGGCGCGGCTGTCATTGAGAAAATAGAGGTAGTCTTTGGGTTGCATCAGGGTGTTGAGACAAATCGGAACCGCTCCTATTTTAATGGCCCCGAAGAAGGCCATGGGAAAGGTTTCCGAATCCAGCAGTAAAAGGGCAACCCGATTCTCCATTTCGATGTTCAAACCTTTGAGAGCATTTCCAACTTTATTCATGGCTGCCTGGATTTGGGCATAGGTAAAGGCTTTATCCCGGCAAAGAATCGCTGTTTTTTGGCCTTGACCCTCTCTGATGTTTCGATCAACAAAGTGGTCGGCCGCGTTGAATTTTTCTGGGAGATTTAAGTCAACATGCATTTTGTTCCTCCTTTTTCCTGGTTTAGTGGAAAATGATTTAATGGGAAACCGCTGGTGCACACTGCACACTGCGCACTTGCATAGGCAAAAAACGCGCCAGCTAAAACAACGGCATCATTTGGATGGAGGAATTTGGAAGTGTATTATTTCTAGGTAGATAGCTTACTGAAGGCTGGAGGAGAAAACCATGCCGTGTAAGTAGAGGGAAAGTTTCTTTTAGTTGAGAGAAAGATCTTGTGTGTGGATACCTTTATTGGTGCTTACCATCGATAATTTCCACTAAAACCCCATTCATTGCTCCAGGTTGCAGAAAGGCATATTGTGAGTCTTCCCAAACCCGTGGTTTCTGGTCGATCATCGCAAAATCATTAGCGTTGAGAATGGGGATGGCGGCTGCAGTGTCCGGCACCCGAAAGGAAATGAGCATCACACCTTCGCCATGCTTTTCGATAAACCTGTCAACATGGCTGCCAGATTGGGTCGAGCGCATCAGCTCATAACCCACTTCGCCAACGTAATACCTGGCAACTTCAATCGATTCTTCAATAAAGATGTATTCAAGATCGGGCTCTGATTTGCCAAAGAGTCGGCCCCAGCGCTGCTTTGCTTCCTGCAGGTCACGAACCGCAATACAAATATGGTCAATTTTGTTGATACCTATCATCGGCAACGTTTTCCATACACAAGGGTTGGCTTGCTGATTTTCCTTAACCCGGGATAAGAGGGCAGGGTTTTCATTCGGTTTTGACGATCAATAGTAAGACACGCCATTCGGTGGCTTGATATTGTATTTTATAATTTTACTTCTCAGTGTCGGCATTGAAATTTTAAGACGCTGCGCTGCCTCGGTTCGTCTCCAGTTCAAGGCATCCAGGGTTTTCTTGATATGCTCCTTTTCCATGCTGACCAACGAAAAAAATCCGCCCTCGGATTCTTCGGTTTGCAGGTACTTGCGAAGGATTCTATCAATGTCATCGAGCAGCAAAACGCGACCTCTGGTCTGAATAATCGCTTCAACCAGAACATTTTCAAGTTCGCGCACATTCCCCGGCCATTGGTGAGCCTTTAAACGTTCAAGAACGCCATTCTGCACGTGCAGGACCTCAGAATTTAATTTCAGATTGATTTTTTGGAGGAAATGGCTGACCAATTCGTCGATGTCCGAAAGTCGCTCTCTCAATGGCGGCAATTGGATAATGACCACCCGAAGGCGGTAAAAAAGATCTTGCCTGAACTCTTGTTTATTGACCATGCTAAACAAATCGCGATTGGTGGCGGCGATAATTCGACAGTGGGATTTCAGTGTTTCCTGGCCACCTAAACGCATGTACTCATGCCGTTGGAGAAATCCCAGTAATTTCCCCTGAACTTCATACGCCAGTTCTCCCAGTTCATCCAGGAACAGGGTGCCTTTTCCGGCAAGCTCAATCTTGCCTTTTTGGGTGCGACTAGCGCCGGTGAAAGCGCCTTCTATGTGTCCAAATAACTCGCTTTCAATAAGGCTGGAAACCACTGAGCTGCAATCAAGAGTCACAAAAGGTTCATTCTTGTAGAGACTGTTCTGGTGGATGGCTTGGGCAACGACTTCTTTTCCGGTGCCGGTTTCACCCTGGATCAAAACGGTGGTTCGTTGCTGGCATGCCAATCCGATGGTTTTGAAAATCTTTCGCATCTGATCACTTTTACCGATGATCAGATGTGGCTTTAAGTCCTTAAGTTTTGGGGGGGGAAGTAATTTCTCCTTTTCAGCCTCGAGGTTGCTGATGGCACGCCGGATCGCTTCTTCGACGAGATCCACATCCAGTGGTTTATGAATATAATCAAAGGCACCAAATTTCATCGCCTGAATGGTGGTTTCCATATCATGGTAGGCAGTGATCATGATCACTTTGGTGAGATGTCCTTCGTTTTGGATTCTGTTCAGAATTTCCAACCCATTGCCGTCGGGCAGGTGAATATCGATAATCACAATATCCGGCATATGTTCACAAAACAGGGAGAAACCCTTTTCGCCCGTTTCTGCTTTGAACACCTGACCCCCTTTTTCAGTGAAAAACATTTCAAGGGTTTCAAGGATGGATACTTCATCATCAATTAATAGGATCTTTAACTTCATCGAACTGTCCTCCTATTGCACCGGGATCTGTAAGGTAAAACATGCGCCATGGGGAAGTAAATTTTGAACCTCGATGCGTCCTTTATGGGCATCGGCAATACGTTTTACATTGTTGAGTCCTAAACCGGTACCCCTGACCTTGGTTGTGAAAAATGGTTTATAAATGTCTGAAATAATATTTTCAGGTACTCCCGGGCCTTCATCGGAAACCATAATTGCAACCATCTCTCCGTGTGCCTTGTTATACTGACTTCGTAGTAAAATCTGTTGTCCGGTAGTGGAGGCTTCGACTGCGTTTAAAAGCAGGTTGAGCACTGCCTGGACGAGGATTTGTCCGTCAATATGCATGAGGGGAATGTCGGGGTCCAATTCCGTTTTCAGGATGATATTTTCCGATTCAATTTTCATCTCCAACAGTTCAATGGAAGACAGAAGAACCTCATTCAAGGATTCTCTCTTGACATTCAACCGGATGGGTTTTGCAAAATCGAGCAGTTCTTGTAAAATTTTTTCGAGACGTTTCACTTCTCTAACGGAAATATCAACTCTTTTTTGATCGTTCCCCTTCAATTTGGGGTTCTTTTTGAGAATCTGAAGATTCATCAGCACCGCTGAGAGAGGATTGCGGATCTCATGGGAAAGCGATGTCGTAATGCGGCCGATGTCAGCCATTCTTTCAGATTCACGAATTTTCTGTTCCAGTTGAACCCGGGCAGTGATATCGCGGCATATGCCGATGACGGAAAGTTTGCCGTCCCATTCTGTGGCCTTAGAGAAAATCTCGGTGGGATAGCATTGACCATCACGGGTGATGCGCTGATATTCGATCATGGGCAGAGATTTGTTTGTTTCTAAACTCCGATAATAGGATGCTATGACTTTTTCACGGTGCATTGGGGCGACGAAATTGTAAAATTTTTGACCGATCATTCTCGATGGTTCATATCCGTGCATCAACCCGGTCGCATGGTTAACAAAGACAAAAACCTCGTCGTGAATGACAAAAAATCCGTCGTTGATCTCTTCAACTAAAATCTTATACCTTTGCTCCGATTCCTTCAACTCCTCTGTGCGAATAAGTACCTGTTCCTCCAGGCGTTGGTTTTGTTTGAGAATTTTCGCCTGCTGCATAGATTGAAACAGATCGCTGAATCGATGGATGGTGTGGGTCAAACATTGGTTGATGGATATGATGGTATCTATTAATTCGTCGTTGGTCGTCTCTTTGACAAGCAAGGGGATTGAAATGCTTCGAAAAAACTCAAAGGCCATTTGGACATCCGAAAGAGGAAATCCAGCGGTTAGGCGCATTCGGGTGATCTTTTCTATAAATCTATTTATGTGGCTGAAATCATTGTTAGATAATACAGTTATAAAGGCTTCGTAGGCCTCGGTTACTGTTCCGACAATCTCATCTTCCGGCCGGTTGATGTACATGTCGCTGATCTGCGTTCTGACCGAATTGATCCACTCCGCAAGGATGGCGGTTTTGTTATCATGAAAGATGTCTAAGACTGAAGATCTCATAACAGTTCTTTCGGTGAAAATTTGTCTGGGCTAGAGCCTTTGTCTCAGGCTCCTGCTCCCGATGGGGTGGTCTTCTTAAAGAGAAGGCCACCCCATCGGGTCAAAATAAAGAGCCGTCAGCTATGCTTTTTTGAAGATAAAGTTTAATTGTCCGTTAGATAGATCATTGACGACGGTGTTCATAGGCATGCCGATTTTCACCTCGGCCAGATCCAGACTGCCGTCGAGACGACCAAAAACCTGATAATCGCCGTAATCAAGCATGGCGATGCTGTATGGTACGTCGGCCTCGAAGCCCACCGGGGCGTATTGGAGCTGACTGTAAGATACCAGTTTGCCGGTTCCAGTCACCTCACGCCATTCCATGTCGCTTGACAGGCATCCGGCACAGTCGGCCCGGGGCGGAAAGAAATTTGCCCCGCAGGTCTTGCAGTGAGTATACATGACCTTACCGCCTTCCAGATAGTCAATAAAATTGTTGACCCGGGTTGTCCGGGTAAAGCTCACCGTGCCAAATTTGCCGAAGCGGATATCTTCCTTTTTTTCGCTCATCTCGTTCTCCAGTTTACTCGTTGCCAAGAATGGTCACATTGCCGTAGATACCGACTCCGCCGATGTTATGCACCAAACCGATCTGCGGATCCTTGACCTGAATGTCTCCAGCTTCACCCCGCAGCTGCAGGACAATCGTCCGTACCTGGCTGCCGCCGGTGGCGCCGATGGGGTGGCCCTTGGAGAGCAGGCCGCCGTCCACGTTGACAGGAATGCTCCCCTCTTTGTAAGTTTCCTTGCCCCGGATCAGCTCTTTGGCCCCGCCGGGCTCGACAAAGCCCAGGGCCTCGTAGGCCAGCAATTCGGCGATGGTGAAGCAGTCGTGTACCTCGGCCACATCGATGTCCTTGGGGCCCACTCCGGCCATGGCGTATGCCTGCTTGGCTGCCTGTTCCGCCGCTTTCAGTCCAAACAGACGGTCCCGTCCGGACAGGTTGACGCTGGCGCTGGCCGCACCCACTCCCAAAATCCACACCGGTTTCTTGCTGAATAACCTGGCTTTTTCCTCGCTGGCCACGATCAGGCACGAGGTGCCGTCGGCATTGGCGCAGCAATCTCCTACGCGCAGGGGGCTGGATACCGGGCCGGACATCATGTTTTTTGGGTCGGTAAACATCTCCTGGGTCACGGCCTTACGGAAAACCGCACGCTCGTTGATCTGGCCGTATGTGGACGCCTTGACGCGAACCGCCGCCAGGTCCTCCAGGGTGGTGCCGTACTTTTCCATGTGGGCCTGGGCGTGCATGGCGTAATAGGCCGGCATCATGGTGCCGAAGGGGCTTTCCCACTGAATGTCGGCGCCGCGGCCCATGCGTTCCTGGCTCTCGGCCGAAGAAATTTCCGACATCTTCTGCAGGCCGATGACCGCCACCACATCGTGGACGCCGGACGCCACCATGGCGTAGGCCATCTTGAGGCCTGTACTGGACGAGGAGCAGAGAGATTCTACATAGAAGGTCGGCTGCGGGTTGAGCCCCAGGTACTCGGCGACGACTGCCGACGGTGACCGCTGTTTGTCATATTCCGGTGCCGAACACAAAACCGACGCATCGATATCCTTGGCGGTGATCCCTGCATCGGTGATCGCCTCTTTGAATCCTTCGAACGCCAGCTCACGGATTGATCCCGGATAATTACGGACAAATTTGCTCTGTCCAACTCCGATAATGGCTACTTTTCCCATAGGTGTTTCCTTTTAAAATTTAAATGTATTGACCACCGTCAACCTTGATGCATTCTCCGGTAACATGCCTGGCTTTGTCTGATGCCAGAAAGGCGATCACATTGGCCAGATCCTCGGGTTGTCCGACCCGTTTGAGTACAATTTCGGCCATGGCCATATCGATGATTTTGTCACGGGCATCGGAGTCTTTCAACATGGCGGTTTCGATCAGACCCGGAGCCACAGCGTTGACCGTCACCCCGAAGGCGCCTAATTCCTTGGCGACGGCTTTGGTGTAACCGATGATACCAGCCTTGGAGGCGCTGTAGTTGGACTGGCCGAACTTGCCACGCATGCCGTTGATGGAAGTCACATTGATAATCCGTCCGGATTTCTGTTCTTTCAGAAGGGGCGCGGTGTGACGGGTGAAATTGAAATAGCCTTTCAGATTGACTTCCAGGACCCTGTCCCACTGCTCCTCGGTCATTTTCCAGCAGACGCCGTCCCAGTTCATTCCGGCATTGTTGACCAGGATATCAACTTTGCCGAATGTTTCCAGGGCGGCTTTGACCACCGCTTCGGCTTCGGTGAAGGAGGCGATATCGCATTTGACGCATAGTGCCTTGCGACCCATTGCCTCTATTTGTTTTACGATTCCTTCGGCTTCTTCCTTGTGGCTGCGGTAGGTCAGGCAGACACCCGCGCCTTCTTCGGCCAGCATTAAGGATACGGCCGTGCCGATACCCTGGGATCCACCCGTGACGATGGCATTTTTACCTTCCAATAACATACATTTTCCTCTTTCTTGGTTGTTGGTCGAATGATCTCTAAAGTTATTTTTTCGGGGTTCCCAGGACGGCGGCCATCAGCGCGGTATCCATGGGGTCGCCGGCTGCAAGGCGCTTGCGATATTCAATGAAATCGATGGTGTCCCGGCCGGTAATTTTCTTGGTATTGAAGGCATTGAAGCCGAGGAAGGCTTCACCGGACATGTTGGCGGCCAGCCAGTGGCGGTTGATCACCTTGGTTTGATCCCAGAAAAATTTCTTCTTCAAGCGGATTCCTTCAATGCTCTTGATCAAGCATCCGGGGAACAGATTGGTATAGGTCCAGATAACTCTATCGACCTCTTTGTCGAGCAGTTCGAAATCGATCGTGGCATCTTTTAAGTAGGCGCGTGCCTCTTTGGCGGCTTCACCGGTTTTATTCTCGCCGTACACCAGTTCGCCGTCGGCGACATAGGAATCGATTTGCACAGTGGGGTTGCGCACCCACTTGCCGTTGTCCTTGATGACCGGCAAACACTTGGAGATCAAGCCAAGGCGATACATTTTGTAGGCGCTCCACATCTCGCAGGAGACACAGTTCCACATGGCCAGCTCCATGGGCAGCATCCACGGCAGGAAATCTGTGCTGCCGCCATCCGGGGCGCTGCCGTGTTTGGCGCCGGCCTGGCCAAATATTGCCAGGTCACTGGAAATAGTAATATCCGTGGCCATGCCGATTTCCTGACCACCGGCCACACGCATGCCGTTGACCCGGCAGATGGTCGGTTTTTTACAGAACAGGATGGTATCGACCATGGTGTTGAACAGATCCATGTAGAGACCGTATTCGTTGGGCCGTTTGGCGTAGTATTCGGCATACTCTTTTACGTTGCCGCCGGTGCAGAATGCTTTGTCGCCCGCACCGGTGAACACACAGGCCACCACCGAGGAGTCGGCAGATGCACGATGAAAACCGGCAATAACAGCCTTGACCATTTCGGTGGTATAGGAATTGTATTGCGTGGGGTTATTCAGGGTAACCCAGGCTGAGTAGAGTCCGTCAACCGTGTTTCCTTGAGGGTCGCGTATCGGTTTTTTCTCAAAAATTACGCCGGGGGCCTGGTTGGAAAAGATATCGTCACTCCACAGGTGATGGTCTTTGTGCCCGGATTCTCGAGGAAGCCAACTTAAATCACTCATTGTGTATTCTCCTTTTCACTCCGCCGGGATACCCGGGGAAAATGTAGTTTGCAGATTAAGGAACCATGATGGGACGCTGGATGAACTTACGCTGGTGGGCCATCTCAAACACCTCATTGATGGAAGCCAGCGGGAAGGTTTTGACAAACGGCTTGAGATCCATCTTACCGGCCAGGATCAGATCTACGACCGGTCTATAATATTCAGGTATACATCCCCAGTTGCCCCGCGCCGTGGCATTGAAAGCCATCAGGTTGGACAAACGGATTTCCGCCGTGTCGAGGGTAAAGCCGACAATGGACAGGTGGGATCCGAAGGTTAAAAGCCCGAAGGCGGTCTTCTGTCCGGCGGCGGTGCCGGAGGTTTCGAAAATCTTGATATGGGTACTCGACCGCCCCGTCTCCTTGGCCACGCCATAGACCATTTTGCGAAGGTCCTTGAAGGGGATGTCTTTTACATTGAAGGTCGCATCCACAGAGGAAGACAGATTTTCGAGCTTCAGCTGATCCACGTCAATGGCCACCACTGCGGCACCGAAGCTTTTGGCCAGCAGGGCACCAAAACCGCCCACGCCGCCCACGCCGATAAACACGGCGAGATCCTTCTCGCTGAGACCCGCTTCGATAATTGCCTGATAGGGGGTGGTGACGGCATCGGCCACTATGGACAGTTCTTCCAGGGAGATGTCTGCGGCGCCGATCGGCTTCATGTTTTCATCGACGGGAATATTGCACAGCTGCTTGGCCGGCACCACAATATGGCTGGCGAATCCTCCCTGGATGTCATTACCCGGCATTTTCTGGGCCCGACAAATATTGCCGCGACCTTCCCTGCAAGATTCACATTCGCCGCAGGGCATTACCGCCGGGACCACGACGGCACATCTTTCCCATGCTTCGGCACCAGGACCGGTCGCCTGGACGATACCGCTGATTTCATGTCCCAGGGTCAGCGGCAGGGAAGATTTGATGGGAACACTGTCATAGAAGAAACCTAAATCCGTGTGGCATACACCGCAACCGCTGACTTTCAGCAGCACTTCCCCGGCTTTGGGCTCAGGGAGGGGTGCTTCCACACGTTCCAGCGGTTGATTGGGGTTAACCATCTGCCAGGATATCATTGTTGTCATAAAGACTGCTCCTTATCTTTTTTGCTGTTATTGATATTCTAAAGTTCACCTGTTTTTCCACTCGGGACGGCGTTTTTCTTCAAAACTTCCTATTCCTTCGAGGGTGTCTTCGGTTTTCATTAATTGGTTGAGGAACATATCATTGACGCTGTCCATAGCGTCATGAAGTGGCATCGCCAGGTGCTGATTGACCGCCTTTTTGTTGAGCCGGAGGATCAGCGGACTAGCGTGCTGAAGCTCCTTGGTCAATTTGGTCAACCCATCTTCAAAGGCGTTATCGTCGAAGAGATCGCAGACAATTCCCATCTGCTGCATGGCCTCTGCACTGTAGCGCCTTCCGGTTGTGCAGATCTCGATAGCCCTCGAAGGTCCCACCAAGCGGGGCAAACGGACCGCTGCATAGGGCGGCAGAAAACCCAGCTTAATTTCCGGTTGGCCGAATACGGCTGATCTGGCGGCCACAACCATATCACAGGCAATAGCGACCTCCATCCCACCTCCCAGACAAGCACCATTGACGGCGGCGATGGAAGGAACAGCAAGGGCATGAATCTGCCTGAGCAGCGCATCGAAGATCCGAATCATGTCCGGTGCCAGTTCAGGCTTGTGATCGAGGACTTCCACCCCGGCACACCAGCTGGGCCCTTGGGCGGCAATGACCACGCATTTTAAATCGGCATCCCCGTTCAGTTCAGCCAATACAGAAGTCAACTCCTGCATCATATCCATGTTCAACACATTGTGTTTTGGACGGTTGAATGTTATTCGGGCTATGCCTTTTTCTTTTGTCAACTGATGGTACGTTAGATCCATAATGTCATTACCCTTTGATTCTGGATTGTTGAAAAGAATCGTCGCCTAGTTATTTACGATATGCTTCATATGCTTCATATGCTTCGTTCCAAATTGATGCTCATGGTATCGTCGGTCATGGCAGTGCCTTTTCAGTCGAAGTGCTTTTCTCTTTACTGCCCTTTCGTAAGATCGTTCGTTGTTCCAGAGGGAGCGACGGCGGTACCGGGCCGACAATCTTGGTGATCGCTTCAAACCGGGACGGGCAGGCATTCAGGCAGGTGCCGCACTTGATGCACTTGTCCTGATCGATGACATGGATCAGGCTTTTGCCGCCTTCGATGGCCTCCACCGGGCAACTCCTTGCGCAGATCATGCATGCCTGGCATTTTTCCGGATCGATATAGTACGAAGCCACCTCGTCAAACAGTCGCTCGATCTCCTCCAGGCTGAAATGATTTTCGTAGTCGGTTGCATCCGCCAGACGAGCGGTCAGCTTGGCGTGTTTTACAATCTTGATATAAGGAACCAGTCGGGTAACCTTCGCCAAGGCCTCCCCAAGCTGTGTCGGTGCAATTTCGTCAGCTAGCCCTATGGGGCCAAGCTCCTTAATAGTTTTACAGAAACCGTCTACCGTTGCGGCAAACAGGTTGCCTTCTCCGCCGGACATGAATGCAATCTGTAACCGCTGGGGATTCAAACCAATATGTTCAAAGATCTTTTTGCACAACAAGGCCAGGTTCATGGCATGGTAATTGCCGTGGGTAATGTAGTTGCATTCCCCCAGTCGGCATCCGCCAATGAAGACACCATCCGCTCCATTGGCAAAGGCCCGCAGGATGTGCGCCATATCCAGTCGCCCCGAGCACATCAAGCGAACCAGCCTCATATTCGTCGAGTATTGTAGTCTGGAAACTCCAGCTAAGTCAGCCGCCCCGTATACTCACCAATGACAGACAAAGCCGATGATTCTGGGGGTGAACAATTGTCCTTTACTCATGTTTTGCTATCTCCTTGCTTGTCATTTTGTTTCTATGAATTCGGGAATCAGCGCATCGATCTGCCTCAGGATCTCCCGGTCATTGAAATGTTTCAGTACAATGGCCCCGGTGGGACACACGGCGTTACACAACCCGTCACCTTTGCAGATCACCGGGTTAACGACTGCCTTTTGCCCCTGCTTGGTTTTGCGCAATTCAATGGCACCATAGCTGCACACCGCGGCGCAGGCGCCGCAGCCAATGCAGCTTTTCTCATGCACTTCACAGACCGCTCCCGATACGGTAACGATATCATTGGACAGCAGGGCCAGCGCCCGGCCTGCCGCCCCATAGGCCTGGTTGATGGCCTCGGGAATGTGTTTGGGATAGTGAGCCATGCCGCAAAGAAAGACGCCACTTGTGGCAAATTCCACTGGCCGCAGTTTGACATGGCCTTCCTGGAAAAAGCCGTCCGGCCCCAGCGGTACCTTGAACAGGCCGGCAATCTCCTGGGCGCTTTTGGGCGGGATAACAGCTGCGGCCAGAACCAGCAGGTCGGCGTCAAAAGCCAGTTTTTTGCCTAAAATCGGATCAGTCAGCACCACCTGCAAGACGGGTCTGCCATCTTCGGCTTCACCTGCGTCAACCACAGGCGGATCCTCCGGCGTCCAGCGAATGAAGCGAACGTCCTGGTGAGAAGCGTCGCGGTAGTAGGTTTCGTTGAACCCGTAAGTGCGCATATCCCTGAAGGCAATGGCGACATCCATCTCCGGGTTGATCGCCTTCAGTTTCAGGGCATTCTTGATACTATGACTGCAGCATACCCGGCTGCAGTAGTTGCGGTCTTCGTTGCGGCAGCCTACGCACTGGATCATCACCACGCTTTGGGCCCGGCTGACTGTCTCATCTTCCCGCGCGATTCGTTCACCCAGTTCCAGATGGGTTACCACGCGCTCATCTTTTCCGTATAAGTATTCGGTGGGTTTGTACTCTTCAGCGCCGATGGCAATGACAGCGGCCCCGTGTTCGATGACCGTTGCACCCCTTTCAGAGGTGACCCGGGTAACAAAATTACCTACGTAGCCAGTAGCCTCGGTGATGATGGCTTCCGTGAATACGTGGATCGCAGAATGGCGATAAATTCTATGGATGATTTCGTCAAGATCAGCCTGGACGTCCTTGCCATCCAAGGTGGAATGAAGTTTTCGGGCCGTACCGCCCAATTCGGATTGCCGTTCCAGCAGGTAGACCTCGTGGCCCTGATCGGCGATGGACAGCGCGCAGGTCATACCTGCCAGGCCACCCCCCACTACCAGGGCCGCCTTGTTGACCGGCAGGTCGAATTCCTGCAAGGGTTCGAGGTCGATAGACCTGGCGACCGACATGCGGATGATATCCTGAGCCTTGGCTGTTGCAGCCTCCTTTTCCCGCGCATGGCACCAGGAGCAGTGCTCCCGGATATTGGCCATATCCAGATAGTATTTGTTGATGCCCGCTTCACGTAGAGTGTCCCGAAAAAGTGGTTCCAAAGTCCGGGGACTGCAGGCTGCGATAACCACCCGGTTGAGCGATTTCTCTTTTACGGTGTCAACGATCTGTTGCATGGAATTGGTCGCGCAGGAAAAGAGCTGCTCCTGGACGTAAACCACATGGGGCAACGTCTGGGTATAGGCGACAGTGTCTGGCACATTTACCACCCTGCTGATATTGGCCCCGCAGTGGCAAACAAATACGCCGATGCGCGGCTCTTCGCCGGTGTTGTCCTTTTCCTCCGGGTAAACCCTGTCCGTGGTCAATTTGCCTCGGCGGTAGTTCAGTAATTCTCCGCATTGGGACCCGGCGGCACTGGCGGTAAAGACCGATTCGGGGATATCCATGGGCCCCTGGAAGGCGCCGCTGACAAAGATCCCCGGACGAGTGGTGGCCATGGGGTTGGCGGAATCGATTTGACAGAATCCGTGGCAGTTGATCTCAATGCCGAACTTCTTTGCCAACCCCTGATAATCCGCGGGCGGGTTCAGCCCAACGGAGAGCACTACCATGTCGAAGGATTCCTCTTTGACCCCCTCGGATTCGGTGGCGTAGCGGACAATTACGTTTCGGGTTTCCGGGTCTTCACCGACGATGGAGGCATAGCTGCGGATAAACCTGACGTCGGGGAGCTTCTGGGTCCGCTGGTAGAATGTTTCGAAACCTTTGCCGTAGGAACGGACATCGTTGTGAAAAATGGTGCAGGCGGCATCACTATTGTGATCCTTAGTCAGGATCACCTGCTTCTGGGCGTAGGTGCAGCAAACGGCCGAGCAGTAACTGTTGTCGCCATCGGTGTCCCGCCGGGAGCCCACACACTGAATCCAGGCGACCTTGTGAGGATGCCGCATGTCCGATGCGCGCAGGATCTCGCCTTCGTACGGTCCGGTGGCACACATCAACCGTTCGTAGTCCATGCCGGTCACCACGTTTTGGAGCCTGCCGTAGCCATATTCGTCTCTTACCTTCGGATCGAAGACATCATAGCCGGGGGAGAGAACGATGGCCGCTACGTTCAGTTCCATCTTCTCAGGTATCTGGTGGAGATCAATAGCATCATTTTTACAAACCGCTTCGCAGATACGGCATTTTTTTTCCTTTAAGTACAGGCAGCTTTCATCTATATAGGTGATAAGCGGAATGGCCTGGGCAAAGTAGATATGCACGGCCTTGTTGTTGGAGATCTCCTGATTGTATTGATCGGGATACTCGACCGGGCAATACTCCACGCAGACGCCGCAGCCTGTGCATTTGTCTTTGATTATGTATCGCGGTTTCATGGTCAGCCTGACGGTAAAATCGCCTGCCTGTCCATCGACACTGTCAACTTCGGTATATGTGAGAACTTCTATATTTGGATGTCGGCCGACCTCGACCAGTTTAGGTGAAAGAATTCACATCGAGCAATCGTTGGTCGGATACGTCTTGTCCAACTGGGCCATGTGGCCGCCGATGGCCGGTCCCTTTTCGATCAGATAGACCTTAAAACCGGCTGTGGCCATATCCAGTGCAGCCTGAATACCGCTGATTCCGCCGCCGACTACCATGACGTCGCCAAAATTGCCTCGATCCGAACTCTCGCGGTGTTGCATCATTAATTGGTTTTCCACAATTTGTTTCCTTATTCGGTTATTTCGTTTTCCTGGATCCTTTTGTTGGAAGCTTGTAGGCGTTATTTGGAATCTTTTGAGGAGGACATTCTGGCCATAGCATCCATGATCTTCTGCATGCCGTGCTTTTCGATAAGCGATTCCAACCCGATATCAAGTTCCTCCTGTGGCACCCCAACCTCGACCTCTTCCTCGCGCTCCTCCATAACCAGCGCGTCGGTGATGCACCACTTGACGCACAAAGGTTCGTCTTCGCCTTCACACATGTCGCATTTCAGGGGCAGGCCGGAATCAGGCTCCTTGAAGTCATCCCGGGAAGGGCAGGGCGCTCGGCAAAAGGCGCACTCGTCGTATTCCTTGCCGTCGATGATATATTTGTCCCGCCCGGCACATTCCGCTCCAGCGGACTCACCGGCGTAAACCGGCACATAGATGTCTTCCAGCGGATGGCGCACCACCCGGATACGGGCCCGGGCCGGATTGTTGCTGCTGTATTTGGGCACGGCATGAAAAGCCGAACAGATCATTTCGCAAGCCCGGCAGCCATTGCACAGGTCGGCATTGATCTTGATAGTCTTGACGATCTTTTTTTCAGTTGCCAAGATTAGACCTCCTTGTTGGTTTCGGCTGGAGTTGCCTGAGAAGGTGTAGCCTCATTGTCCGAATAGATGCTTCGTTTCACAAACTCTTCGTATACATAGTCCAGTCCCAGATCACGCAAGGTCTCTTCGGTGGGGATACCCTGGTCGTTCCAGCCCTTGAAGGCGTAGTAGGTGTCCAAAAGCTCCTTTTCCAGTTCTGGGAAGCGCTTTTTCCAATGATTGGCAGGGGGTTTTTCGTCTTTTCTCCGCATGCCTCTTCGGGTGTTTATGGCCCGCACCAAGGTGCGGTAGCGCTTGGCTGCCTTGGTCAAGGTCACTTCGTCCATGTCGAAACCGGCTCCTGAGGAGATTAATTTCGGATAGTTGTGGATATGATAGGGCGGTTTGAGCGGAAAGGACGACAGACCGGCACACATGCCCAGAGCGTCGTCGATATAGTGCATTCGTTCTTGCCAGTCCACTATTTCGCAACACATAACTGGCGTGGGATAATGAGGGATCGAATTTTCACCGCGGAGTTCCCAGTCCAGAAAATATTGCTTGAATTTTTCGTCGGGTACTTGGAACCAGTCCTTGACGAAGGCTTCCCGCTCTTCCCGCGTGGGAAAAGGCGCCTGGGGGAATTGCCCTTCGATTTGAGTGATGTTCATTTTCTCGCCGGTGGCGTACATGAGAAAATAAATGGGGTTGAGCATAGAGAGCTTCAGGGGCAGCTGCTCTTGCTTCTTGATGGTGTTGTGGGCGTATTTCTCGGCGCCGTTACCAATTTGCTTGGCAGCCCAATAGGTACCGTTGGCCAGCACATCACCGATGCCTTCCCGCCGAACAATGTGGTCCAGCAGCCAGTAAAACCGCCCTTCGCTGTCCTCGGGCATATCCGGAAAATCATCGTTGGTCAGGATACCGGCTTCCAAAAGCTCCAGGGCAAAGGCCATCACCTGAGGGGCAGAAAATCCGTCGACTCCATATTCGGTGGCACTCTGGGCGATCCCGAGGCCAAACGCCAAGTCCGAGAAGGCCGCCATGGTATAGGTCAGCTTAGAAAAGCATTTCATCATATACGTTGGCTTGCCCGGTGGCGAAATGGTTGCACCGCAGGTCATGGGGCAGTTGTAACAACTGATCAACCGCGTGCGCATCTCCTGCATGGTCCGGGTCCAGTCCCGAGCTATCTCCTCGGTCCAGAAATCTTTGCGGCGCTCCCGCGAATTGCCCCACATGAAATTCTCGGTATGCCATTTTTCATCGTGGACTTTCATCTCCTGGGGTGATCCAAGTATGGCTAAAATGGGCATGACACCTGGGATCGGATTTTCGTTGCGGAACTTGATGTAGTCCATCGCCTCGTCGCACAGCTGCATGAATTCCGCCGGACGGGCCAGATGAATATCCTTGGTTCCCCGGACCACGATGGCCTTGACCCCCTTGTCGCCCATCACCGCTCCGATTCCACCCCGACTAGCACTAGAGCGACCTTGTTCGATGGAGGCAAAATAGACCCGGTTCTCGCCTGCCATACCGATGGCAGCCACCTGGGCCTTTGGCTCCTTGAGCTCCTTGCAAATAAGTTCAGCCGTTTCCACGGCCCCTTTGCCTTTCAGGTGAGAAGCATCGCGAATTTCGACCTTGTCGTCCTTGATCCATAAGTAGACCAGTTTGGGAGATTTGCCACGCAAGATCACCTTGTCATAGCCGGCGTACTTTAATTCCGGAGCCCAGAACCCGCCCATCATGGAGAAGACCAGTAACTGGGTCTGAGGTGAGATGGTGGTGACGATGGTGCGGTTACAGCCGGTGGCCGGAGTGCCGCACAGAAGACCGGCAGCGAAAATCAGCAGGTTGTCGGGTGAAAATGCATCCACTTCGGGCGGTACCCTGTCCCACATAATCTTGGCGTTGGTTCCCAAACCGCCCAGATACAATTGGCTGTCCTCGGGATTGGTCGCAATCCGCTCGATATTGCCGCGGGTCAGATCAATTTCCAGATTATAGCCGGTTTCTCCGTACCTCATGGTCTTTTCCTTTGTAGTGTTCTGTCATTTTACTTGAGTTTTACCGGTATAACTGAACCAACCGGAAAATCCACTATTGAGATTCTCAGGATGAATTTCACCTGTTTGCTGGCATAAGCTACATTGCTTCCTGAACGATTTCTGTAATATCTTTAATTTCCAGTAAGTCGCCATATTCGAGGTTGAGGCGGCTTTCCTCGAAGTTGGTAATGCAATATGGGCAACTGGTAGCCAGCACTTGGGCTCCAGTTTGAACCGCCTGATTCAACCTGAGGTCGGAAAATCTTTGGTCTTGTGGTGTGTCCATCCATATTCTCCCGCCACCACCACCACAACATAGGCTATCACGGCGTGATTCGGTCATCTCAACCAGTTCAAGTCCGGCTATCCTGTTCAAGACAGTACGGGGTTGGTCATATATATTGTTGTGCCTGCCGAGATAGCAGGGATCATGATAGGTGACTTTCTTCTCAAATGGATGGCTTAGCAGGAGGCGCCCCTCATTGAGCAGTTCCAGCAAATATTGACTGACATGGACAATTTCAAAGTTGACCATGAATTCGGGATATTCGTTTTTAAAAGTATGGTAGCAGTGGGGGGACGAGACCAGAATTTTTTTTACCCCATTGTCGACAAAGGTCTTGATATTTTCCCTGGCCAGGGACGTGAACACCTGTTCACTGCCGAACTTGCGGATACTTTCTCCGCAGCAGTTTTCCTTGTTTCCCAATATGCCGAAATCAACTCCTGCTTTTTTGAGGATATCAGCCGTGGCTGCTGCAACCTTTTTCATTCTCGGATCATAACTCAGATAACAGCCGACAAAAAACAGCACCTCCATTCCTTCGGAATATGGTTTGACAGCGTATTCCTTTGCCCAATCCGCTCGTTTTTGCCGCTCTGCCTGCAACGGATTCCCTTCTGAGATAAGGCTCGCTCTTGCCGTGCGAGCAGACTTGACTGATGCCGGGAAGACTTCATAGCTAGCGGCAACCCGCCGTAAAGAAACGCCGAGTTCAATCTGGTTGACTCCTCTTGGACATTGAGCTGGACATCTTCCGCAAGTAGTACATCGCCAGATGTCTTCACCGTCGATTTCGGTCAAACCAAAGGTGGCCTCACGTATGATTTTACGCATACTGAACTGCCTTACCTTGTTCCAGGGGCAAACTGTGTCACACAAGCCGCACTGAAAGCAAAATTTCTGTGATAGTCCGCCGGCTTCTTCTATCTCTTCAACTACTTCTTTGAAAGGGGCAACTGTTTCCACTTTGTTTTGTCCTCGCTCTCATTTTAGACGGTTGATTAATATGTAACTATATAATACATTAATTATTAATGGGCGTCAAGGCTATAAAGTTACATTGTAGCTAATATGAAGTTACATTTCAGCTAATAGGTATCCTTTCGCATAAGCCAAGCCAAATGAGCCCCGAACTTTGCTCCATTGAAAATGGCTAACATTAAGACTATAATAAGCCCTGAACGTTGCTCCACTGAAAATGGCTAACATATTGTAAATATAATTGTTCTATACTGAACTAAGGATGAGGCTATGTCACAAGAAACCGACCCAGCAGAAACCAACGAAAGTGATTGGGGTGAATGGAACTATATAAATAACATGGACTTTGATGAAAAAGTCATTGCTGCTCTGTTGCGAGCTTCTGAGACAATAAAAAAGGATCTCGATATTACCTATAAAAATTATGGGTTGACTTTTTCCCAATATAACGTTCTGAGAATATTGAATAATTCCAAGAATGGCCAGAATAAGGTGAGCATTACCAGCAAGATTATGCTGGTGTCCAGTTCCAATATTACCGGTGTCACCAAACGATTGGAAAAAAACGGATTAATCCTGAGAAAGCAGGATCCCAGTGACGAGCGGATTACAGTTCTTGAAATTACCCCCAAAGGATCACGCATATTAAAAAACATTCAAGACGCTCATTTGTGTAAGATTGGCAGCTACTTGAAAGATTTTTCCAGTCAGAAGAAAAGAAACTTGCTTGAAGATCTGAAGCAGGTATACAAAGACGTACGCTAAGAGTTAATTTTCCTAAGAACAAAATTATTGACACTGAATATGTTGATATGTTACATGTTACATATTAACATGATACTATTATCTTGGATGGACGCTGTTTTTCCAACAATGCTTGATAAAATAGCAGGAGGATATTTTGAAAATTCTTACTACCGTAAAAAAAGTGGTTGATGTGGAATTGACCATCCGCGTGGAGTCAGGGGCCATTGTCGAAGAGGGGCTGCAATATGTCATGAATGCCTGGGACGAAAATGCGGTGGAAGCCTCTGTCCAGCTCAAAGAAAATAATGGGGCAGAGACAACGCTGGTCAGTATTGGCGGCGGCGATGACAACACCCAGATTATCCGTCGCGGCTTTGCTATGGGTATTGACAACGGTATCCAGATCGATGACCCGCTATTTGCTGGGGTGGATTCCTTTGTCCTGGCCAGGGTACTGCAAAAGGTTTACGAAAAGGGAAGTTATGATCTGGTCATAACCGGCAAACAAGCCCAGGACACCGATAATGGCCAAACCGGTATAATTCTGGCCGAGAATCTTGGGCTACCCTGCGTCAGTAATGTGGCCGCCATTGACGTGATAGACGACGCGCACATCAAAGTGACGCGGTTAGGCGACGTCGGCAAGGAGATTGTGGAATTGAAGTTACCGGCGGTTGTCACGGTCAGCGATAGTATTAATGAACCCAGACTGCCGCAAATGCGTGGCCTTATGATGGCCAAGAAAAAGAAGATCGAGGTAATGGATCTGGCCGCACTTGGCACCTCATTTGAGGAGGTAGGGGGCAGTGGTAATCTCTCCGAAATCCTCGAATTCAGTAGATCTCAAGCGCGTGAAGCCGGTAAAAAATATGAAGGTGATGCCGCTAAAATCACCGCCCAGGTTGTTGATCTGCTAGTGAATGAAGCTAAGGTCTTATAAAGACAACCTGTCAATTACGAATCTTTCATTGAATTAAATAAATTTATATAGGGAAAAGAAGATTATGGCTAAAGTACTCGTAATTGCGGATATCAAGCGAGGTGAGGTGAAGCGTAGCACAGCAGAACTTCTGGCAAAAGCCAGATCTATTGGTGCTGAGACTGCTGTCATTGCTATCGGTAACAACCTGGAAGCATTGCTGCCTCACTTGGTTAGTGGCGGCTCTGATAGCCAATATATTGCCGATGATCCAGGTTTGGAATTGTTTTCAGCCGGCCCATACACCTCCTGTGTCGTGAACGCGGCAAACCAATTTGACGCCGACCAGATCTGGTTCGCTTCAACAGAAAACAGCAAAGCTGTTGCACCAAGGGTGTCTGCCAGGCTTGGTGTGGCCTGTGCAACTGATATTACCGATGTGGCCTATGCTGGTGCCAATATCGAAATAACAAGACCTGCCATAGCCAATAAAGTGATACAGCGGGTGAAAATAAACAGTGGAAAGCTTGTTGCAGTTGTCAGAGCAGGGGCTTTTGCGATGACGGGCGAGACCACTGCCGGCAGCGAAAATGTCATCCGCCTTTCAGCGCCCCCCACTGATTTGGGTGCTGTAATCAAGGAACTGATAGCTGATGCCAGCGGAGAAATCGATTTGGGCGATGCCGCCATTGTCGTCTCAGTCGGGCGTGGCGTCAAAGATCAAAAAGGTATTGATCTGGTAAAAGGACTGGCAGATGATTTGGGCGCCGGTTTCGGCACTTCCAGGGCCATGGTCGATAGCGGTTTGATGGAGCACAACAAACAGGTTGGCCAGACAGGAAAAATAGTGGCCCCGAAATTGTATATTGCCGTCGGCATTTCAGGAGCGATCCAGCACCTTTCCGGCATGACCGGCTCGCAGGTAATTGTGGCTGTTAATAACGATCCTGAAGCACCGATCTTTAATGTTGCTGACTACGGCATAGTAGGGGATCTTTTTGAAGTTGTTCCGATTCTCCGCCAGCAGATAAAGAGTATTCAAAGGTAGTATTTTTTCATTCCATTATATATACAAGTCGAGGAGATAGTTTTGAATCCCTTTGTAATGGTTTTTTTACTTTTTATTGCCCTAAGTGTATTCTGCTATTCAATGGTTCGTAAGATTCAGCTGCTCCAGGCACTGGCGCCTGCCAACAGAGCGAACCACCTGAAAACACGTTTTATAAATATGATGATTCTGGCTGTCGGCCAGCAGCGTCTTATCGGCAGAGTAAAGGAAAGAAGCTCCGGAATCATGCATGCTTTCATTTTCTGGGGATTTTGTATTCTATTAATTCGCAGCTTGATGCTCTACGGAGAGGGATTCCAAAAAGGATTTGAACTCCCTTTCTTCGGCGAGCCACATCTGCTTGGCTACCTCTATATTGCGTTAAAAGATTTGGTCGAGGGGATTGTCCTGGTCATGGTCATCTGGGCAATCTATCGTCGAGCCGTTGTCAAACCGGAGAGATTGAATAACAGCTTCAAAGCGTATTTGGTTCTGGTTTTAATCGGCATTTTAATGGTGTCTGATTTATTATACGACGGTGCGCGATTCAACCTGGTCCAATTGCCTAATTTTTCAACTGATATCCACATTTTCAACAATCCGCAATATGGCCCGGAATTTCTTTGGGCACCGCTATCGAAGGCAGCTGCTGCACTCATTTCCGGATTCAGCGCTGAGACTCTTGCTCTGCTGCTGGTTGTTATGTTTTGGCTGCACATCTGTACCCAGCTGGTATTCTTAAATATTCTTCCGCATGGCAAACACTTTCATGTGATCACAGCACTTCCTAATGTTTTTTTCAAAAACCTGGGCTATCCCCATGAAAAGGCAAAACTCCTGGATATGGAGGACGAAAATGCATGGGAAAATGAATCATTGGGTCTTAATCACATCCACCAACTCGACTGGAAACAGGCACTGGATCTATTCACCTGTACCGAATGCGGACGATGCAAGCAGGTGTGTCCTACCTATACCACTGGTAAACCACTCAATCTGTATGATTTTAATCTCAGTCTGAGGCAGGAGCTGACTGATAATGAAGTTGCCATTATCCAAAGGGCCAAACTCTTATCAGGTGCGGAACAAAGTGGCCATGATACAGATACATTGAAAGAAGAGGTCCTGGCACTCAACAGTGAAAAACGATTGGTTGGCGATGTTATTATAGAGGACACACTCTGGGCATGTACAACATGTCGAGCCTGTGAAGAGGTGTGTCCGGTGACGATTGAACATGTGCCGCGTATCATTGCCATGCGCCAGGGACAGACCTTGATTGCCCAATCTTATCCCAAAGAGTTGAACCCGGCTTTAAAAGGTCTTGAACGTAACGGCAATCCCTGGGGTATTGGGTATGATAAACGGGATGAATGGGCGAAGGGACTGGGCGTTACAAAAATTGCGGATAATCCGGACGTCGAATATCTCCTCTGGGTAGGATGTGCCGGTTCTTTTGATGATCGAGCGAAAAAAGTATCTGTCAGTCTGGTGAAGATTCTGCAAAAAGCAGGCGTCAGCTTTGGTATTCTCGGGGTGGAGGAAAAATGTACGGGGGATTTCGCCAGACGGGTCGGAAATGAAATGCTGTTTCAGATGTTGGCCCAGGAAAATGTCGAAACTCTCAATGGCTATAACGTTAAAAAGATCATCGCCGCCTGCCCTCATTGCCTCAATACGCTCAAGCATGACTATCCGCAACTCGGAGGAAATTATCAGCTCATCCATCATAGCGAATTCATTGAGCAGCTTATAACAGAGGGAAAAATCAAGCTAAACCAATCGATGGAAGGAACGGTAACATACCATGATCCATGTTATCTCGGCCGCTATAACGACATTTACCGTCAACCGAGGTCAGTATTGCAAGCTGTTTCTATTGATGAGATCAGGGAGATGGATCGAAGCGGCAGAGAAAGCTTTTGTTGCGGTGCAGGTGGAGGCCGAATGTGGATGGAAGAAAGCATAGGCACAAAAATATATCTTGAGCGGACAAGGGAAATCCTCGATCTGCATGCCACAACCGTTGCGGTGAGTTGCCCCTTCTGTCTGACGATGATCGAAGACGGTATCAAAGAAATGGAAAAGGTAGACACTGTCCGGACCAGGGATATCGCCGAACTTGTAGCGCAGTATATGGTGTAGCCGGAAATTGCTTGGCTAGGAGCCTGTTGGACCCAAAAGCAGTGTCACCTGAAGGGATTGTGCATAAGCTTAATAGCAATCATTTCAGGCAACAATTATCAACTTGTTGCCTGAAATGATCCGTGCCTTTTTCAGGATCTTTCCGTATTGAGCAACTCCTTGATCCTTGGGAAGATCTACAACATCATAGTATTCTGTGGCGCAAGTGGTGGGAGGATGTGAAGGGGAAAAAGGGCCATTCACATAACGCGAAATTACCTTGGTCAAAAAATGGAACTCTGTGAAAATGGATTTTTGGGTGCGGGACTACTTTACCGTAGTATCCACAATCTGATTGACCGATAGCATAGCTCTGATATCTGCCGGTATTCTCTGCGCTATCATTGTTTTAGGGTCAACCTGATTCGAGTAAGCCCAAACTCTGACTTCATTTCCGATGGCAACCGGATCTGGATTATCTCCTTGCCTGAATTCATGAACTACAACAAACGAGGAATTTCCGAATTTTTCTACTTTTGAGGTAAGTTCTGTTATATCGCCATAGTACAACGGTCTTTTAAACGCCATATTGCTGGCCACCAGAGGAAATCCTCTAAAAAGCTTGTCTTCACGAATCTTGAGTCGCAAATCAAATCCGGCGGACTGAAGCATTGAGTGCGTTCCGCCATCCATCCAGATGTAATAATGCGGATTGAAGATAATACCTGCTGCATCACAGTGTGCCCATTCGACGCGAATTCTTTGGATTGCTGTGAACATTGTCTATCTACCGCTTGTTTTTGTCTGTGCATTAAGACCCGTAAATTTTATATAACCACGTCAGGTTGTTCTATGATCACGGACAGATTGTTTCATGGTGGGTAAACATTCCCTGATCGTCGATTTTAATGATGACGGCGCATTTGTCGGGATTGCCACTACCTTTGTAAGTTATTTCTCCGGTAACACCATCATATTTTTTTAAAATTTTCAGCTGGTCTTTTATTAATAGTCGATCTTGAAGAAGTTTCCCCGTCAGTCCACCGGTATTTTGAATTGCTTTTAATAATAATTGAATAGAATCCCAGGTGAGTGCTGACACCTCATCGGGCAGTTCGTTATACTCTTTTTGGTATACATCTACGAATTGTTTAGCTACTCCGACAACACCACCAGCTGCAAAGTTTCCGGCAAAAAACTGACCTTTACAGTCTTTACCACATTCCTCAGCCAGATTTCCCACGGCCCAGGAATTACTCCCCATAATAGGTTTATTCCAGCCCAGTGCTTTCGCCTGCCGAATAATGAGAGGGACTTCGAAGTAGTGTTGTGGAGTGAACAAAATATCCGCATTCGATGCAATGATCTTTTTCAATTGATTACTGAAGTCAACATCTCCCGTCCGAAATTCTTCATACGCAACAATCGATCCAGGGCCGTTTATTTGCTCAAAAACTTCCTTGTAATTTTTAGCCATTGATCGTGGATAGTCGCTTACTATGTCATAGAGAATAGCAGCCTTTTTCGCCCCGAATTCCTTTGATGCGAACTTTATCAACACAGGTGATTGCACTTCGACAACATATCCACAGCGGAATACAAACGGTCGATCTTTTGTGGTTGCTGGTGCTGTTGACGTTGGTGCAATCATTGTGGTGGAAAACGAATTGGCAACTCCTCCCGCAGGCACAGCTTGCCGACTGCTTAATGGCCCGACGATTGCCAGCACTTTTCCTTTGGTCACGAGAGAAAGAACCTGATTCGACGCACCTGTTGGAGTGGAGTTATTATCACCATAAAGAAATTCCACTTTATAGGTTTTCTCACCTACGCGGATCCCTCCAGCTGCATTTATTTGTTTTAGTAATAATTCTCCAGTTCTTTTCGCATAATTTCCAACTACCTTAAACTCACCAGTCAACGGAATATCAAAACCAATGACAATGACATCGTCAAAAGCAAATACATGGTGGACATTTGCCAAAACCAAAACCAATGATACGAAGATTAGGGTAATTCTTCTCATGTGCTCACCATTTCCCTTGCTAAATTACCTAATCTGCCTCCCAAAAAAAGGTAAATCAGATAATAATAGAATTAGACAATATATTTGCCGGCTTCTGATATTGCTCCTGCAATCTCCCGTCTCAGGGCAATTGTGTCGACTGGCGTATACTGAATGAGCATGGCCAAATTTGTCTGCCTTTGAACCAATTCGTCACCAGTCGAGAGGTGTGACAGGGCCTCTTTAGCGGCCGATATGACTTTCTCCACTGTAGTGTAAATGAAGGCATTAGCCATGTTGGTCTTATGTTTTGCACTCCTTTGCCTAGTAATTATCGCCTTTTGTGCTCGACACCAGGCACTTTCCATTGCATAGCCAAATAAGGCCATGTCAGCCAGACGTCCAAGGATTTCCTGCTGCTTAACCAATTCGTTGCCGAAGGTGTCGGTTGCAATCCCTAGAATGAATATAAAAATGTCCTTTACTGCCTGGACAAGATCACCTGCATTTTCTCGCACTGGGAAGCCGACCGACAATTGTGATCTCACCAACCCGACGGCATTCATCAAAGGTATTGCTCCCTTAGCGGCCCTGCGAATAAGAGTGGTGGAAATCAGATTTCTGTTGATTTCATTCGTGCCCTCGAAAATCCTTCTCACTCGTGCATCTCTATACAATCTCTCGATGGGATAGTCGGCGATATAACCATAACCGCCGTGAATCTGGACACCCTCATCAACCACAAATGCTTCTACTTCGCTGGCGAAGACCTTTTCCATCGAACACTCAAGGGCATATTCTTCAATTCCCTTGGCAGTAACCTGTCCCCCATCAGGCCCGCTCCGATCGAGGCTATGCATCATGTCGTTCAGCAGGCCACCGGTTCGGTAAACTGCGCTTTCGGCGGCAAAAATACGAATAGCCATCTCGGCAAGTTTTTCCCTGATAAGACCGAACCGGGCGATCGGAACCTTGAACTGTTTACGTTCATTTGCATAAAGAGCTGATTCGTCCAGGGCGAACTTTGCTGCACCTACAGCATTGGCGGCAATCTTGTGCCTGCCGATGTTGAGAATATTGAAAGCAACCACATGGCCCTTACCTGCTTCATATAACAGGTTTTCCGCCGGTACTTTAACATTGTCAAAAAATACACTGCGGGTAGAGGATCCCTTGAGCCCCATCTTATGCTCTTCAGCTCCTGTTGTTAATCCTTCAGAATGCCCGTCGACAATAAAGGCACTGAATTTATCGCCATCAATTTTAGCATAAACAATAAATATGTCCGCTATGCCGGCATTAGAGATAAATGTCTTGCCGCCATTAAGGATATAGTGTTTGCCATCGGTACTGAGTATGGCCTTGGATGTTGCCGAGAGGGCGTCCGATCCGGAACCGGGTTCAGTTAAGGCATACGCCGAAACCTTATCGGCAGTCACAATTGAAGGAAGATAGGCCGCTTTCTGGGCTTCATTGCCGAAATAGACAATAGGCAGATTGCCGATGCCGGTATGTCCACCGTGGGCTATTGCAAAGGAACCTGTTGCACCAACCTTCTCAGCTATGATAGTTGTGCAAATCTCATCTGTTTCCGTACCACCATACTGTTCTGGGATATCAGCTCCCAGCAACCCGAGTTTTCCTGCTTCAACAAGAAGCTCACGCATCAGTCCTTCTTTTTTTGCGTCAATTTCCTCCATTCTTGAAAAAACATGTTCAGCTAAGAAATGTGTTACTGTTTCCGCAAGTAACTTATGCTCGTCATCAAAATCTTCAGGTGTGAAAATATGTTGGGGAGCTGTTGTCTCGAAGAGAAAACTTCCGCCTTTTGGTAGTTCTGCCATTTATTTGCCCCAATAGTTAGTTTATTTCACTTTCAAGACTATGGCAGCACCGGTATCTCCAGCTGCGCAACCAGTGAAAAGAACATAGCCGCCCCCCTTCATGACGGACTCTTCAATGGCTTCGATGATGGATCTTCCGGCGGTAGGGGCTTGTGGATGGCCAAAGACCAATGAACTTCCATAATTGTTAAAATTATTTACATCAAGGTTCATCTTTTTGGCCATATAGATGTCATTAGCTGCAAATGGATTATGAGTTTTGATGACGGATACATCGCTCACTTTTAAACCCGCTTTATCAAGAGCCATCTGGGCTGCAGGTACCGGAGCCTTCGCCATTTGGGCTTTTTCTACCCTTGAGTAGCCGTAGGACACTATCTGAATTTCAATATTGGGATCGCTGCTTAATTCTTTGGCATTTCCCTGAGTCGTAACTACCAATCCGCAATTTCCATCCGCCGGATGCGTCTGGGCACCAAATGTATGCGAACCATTAGGTAAAACCGGCTTTAATCGGGAAAGTCCATCAATTGTTGTTTCGGTGATGCCCTCATCAGAATCAATGACCAGGGTTTTTTTCTTGCTCAGTTGAACTTCCACTGGAAACATGTACCGTTTTTGGAAGGCTCTATCATTCGCCAATGCATCGGTGTACTGTTGATATCGGCGCAATGCTAACTGATCACACTCTTCTCGGGTCACGCCACTCAAGGAAGCGACATTCTCGGCAGTCTGAATCATTGACGCACCGCCCCATGGATCATAATTGAAATGTTCCATCATCCAGTTTTCAGAAATAACCTCACCTCCTGGCCCCATTGGGTTCGGCCAGATGGTATGCGGGCCATTTGAACAACGATCGGCGAACAAGGTATAAGCATTCTTGCAAAAACCAGTTTCAATACCCATTGCGGCTTGAAAGATACCGACGGTCGATGTGGAGCAAGCCTGACTCACCATCAGACCAGGAATATTGTCGGCACCAATCAGAGCTGCAGACCAAGGACCTCCATAAAACATCTTAGGTTGTCCGATAGTAACTCCCAGGATAAGGTAATCGAACATCTTTGGATCCCATTGTTTTGAGGCCAGCCAACGCTTTGCCGTGTTTGATCCAAGGACGATGGAATTTTCATTGGCCATGCCGCTTTGCCAACGGGAGAACGGGGAACTGTAATACCCACTATAAGGGATAAATGCTTTGCTTAACATATTGTTATATTTCCTTTTTAGTTTATTAATGTGCTATTTTATTTACCCTTATACTGAGGAGGTTTACCTCCAACCGACGAAAGGCCGGCAAGAGCATCCTCAGTAGAAAATATAGAGCTGAGCTCGCCGAGCTCAAGCTCTATGGCCTCCGGTATTGTCACTTTTTGCTGAGCATCTATAAGCTCGTCAGCCTTTTTTAGGGCCAAAGGCGCTTTGCGAGAGATTATCTTCAGCGTCTTTTCCGCCAGGTCATCGGAGACCCCTTCCGGTTTTAAACCAGCCAGGAGGGCCTTGACATTATCCGACGAGCAAACTTTGGCCAATTCTGTAAACCGTTCCGGAAGTTTCCTTGACCGGTATTTATCTGGTCTTGGTCCGTTACAAATTTCCAGAATGGCCTTTTCAAGATCCTGAGGATTTACAATTATAGATACAATACCAAGGTCATATGCATCTTGGGCGCTGATTGTCCTCCCCGTGAAAACGTAATATTTCCCAAGCTCCGTTCCGATCTGACGGGCCGTCCGAAGCATACCGCCAAGACCGGGGAATATACCAATTGCTGTTTCCGGAAAGCCCATCGAACCGGCTGAAGTCGCAACAATAGCTTGACAAGCCAAAGCCAGCTCACTGCCACCTCCAAGAGAAAGTCCATCCAGCACAGCTATGGTTCGCTTGGTTGAATTTTCGATACGGAGCAGAAGTTCATGCCCACTTCTGGTAAATACTGCTGTATCGTTGACACGGTCATTTTTGATATTGTGGATGAAATAGCGAATATCAGCACCAGCCACAAAGGCCTTGCCTGCCCCCTGAATGACAATACCTTTGATATCCGGATTGTTTTCTGCCTCAGAGAATCTTTCCTCAAGCTGCCGAACAACCGATTCATTAAGGGCGTTCATCGCCTCTGGACGATTGATGGTGATATAGGCGACCTGATCTTTGGTCTTTATATCAACCCACCTGAACTCAAAAGGTTTGCCGGTCTGTTGGTGTTTTCTCAGAATTTCAGGGACCGCAAAATCGGCATGTCTCAGAGCAAGGGCCTCAACTACCTGACAGGTTTTGGCGATGCCGATTCGATTCATGATTTCAAACGGACCTTTTGCCCATCTTAAACCGATTTTTGCACCTCGATCCGTATCCTCAGCAGAAGCCACTCCTTCATCTACCAAAGCAGCCGCAATACCTAAACAGACACCAAGCAATCTGTCCTCGACCTTTTCCAGTTTCGATTCATCAACCTGACCTGAAAGATCCCAATTTTTCTTTTTATCCATTTGTCTTCGAAGAGTCATGGAAGTGGCATACAACGGTCCAAGTTCCCGGCCAAGGGTGTCCGCAGAATGAACGGCAATGGGAATGCCGGTAACATTCATTAATTCAAATGGTCCCATGCCGATTTTGAATGTGCGCTTGGCAGCCTCTTCGATAGTTGGAATATCAGCGAGGTTTTCTTCGAGCATTCGTGTTGCTTCGTTTAAAAAAGGTACAAAAAATCGGTTGACGGCAAAGCCCGGGGCATCCTTTACGGTAATAGCGGTCTTACCGTGAAGTTTCGCAAATATTTTGGCTAGTTCGACAGTTTCCGGACTGGTTCCCTGATGGGGGATCACTTCAAGCAGGCGGTTTTTTGCTGGGTGGTAAAAATAATGAAGGCCGACAAATCGGTCTGGTCGATTGATTTTCTCTGCGAATTCTCGAACATAAAAGCTTGAAGTATTGGTGGCAAGAATGGTGTGTTGGTCGCAAATGGCATCGAGCTTTTGGAAAAGAGCTGTTTTAGCGTCCTTGTCTTCAAAAACTGCTTCAATGATCAGATCAGCATCTGCAATCTGATTGATATCTACGGTCGCAGTGATCCGGGCAAGAGTTGCCGCCATTTGTACAGGCGAGAAAATTTTCCTTTCAACTCCTGCCTGAAGCTGGGACTTGATAGTAGCAAGGCCTTTTTGTACGAACACCTCTTGAGTGTCGACCATGACGACGGAAAGCCCCTCCTGGGCAATTTTCTGGGCAATTCCGCTGCCCATGTTTCCGGCACCAATAACACCAATTTTCGTAAATTCTTTCATATTTTTCCCTGAATATCTTTATGATACTGATTCTGCGGAATGTCTTGCATGAGCCCCAAAGGCTCATTTTTCACCGACCACTACCCATGGTTTTCCAACCGGTAATATCACCTTCTTGAAGGCTGTATTCAACATGTTGGCCGTCGCGAGATAAAGTCCAAGCAAGCCCACGGTGAGAACGCAGTATGCCGCACCAAGTGCCGCGGTGGGTGGGGGGAGTACGGCTTGAAACTTCAGAGCAACTAAAAACCAAAGTGTCGCATCTGCGAACACCAGAGCGATAAAGAATACAGGAGACCCTACCAAATACGCAGGAGTGAACAAGGTTAAAGCGATGGCCAGTACAAGCCAACCATACGGGTCACAGGCCATTGCAAAATGGATTTGATTTACATGGCAGATAAATTCCGCCATGCTGATAAGCGCAGTTACCAGCATAAAAAAACTGCCGAAAAGCAACATCACATTACCGCCAGCATGATTTTTATCCTTGAGTTCCATTATAGCCGCAACAAATTGGCAGATAAATCCCCCGAAAAGCCAGCAAGCCACAGCTAAACGACTGTCTTGACCTATTTTGCCGGTAAGAAGTCCAAAGAAAATAAAACACGCAACAGCCAGGGCAGTAAGGGCCTGAGGTGCAGGACTAGAAAAGCTATGAGACTCACTTGACATAATTTTCTCCTTTTGCGATTAGTGGTTTGTTGAAATCGTTCTTAAACTCCGGTCTCAGTTGACAAATACATGCTTCGTGTTTGTTAAATTTTCCATAAAGATGGGATTCCTGCGGCAAAGGTTTTGGGCATTTTAAATGTGCCGTTCTCCACAGTCAGGTGTATCAATCTGGTTGTCTCGGCCATGCCCATTTCGTTCATCAAGGTGAAAGGTCCTTTAGGCCAGGCTAATGCGGTTGTAATTCCAAGTTCGAGGTCTTTGATGGAAACGACGTTCTTTTCTATGAGATGTGAGGAAATGGTAAAAATCGATCCTAATAGGCACTCTTTAGCTGTTTTCAGCAGTGTTTCATCATCAGATACCGCTGCTTCAATATCCCAGGATTTTCCGCTATCAAATTGAGCTTTGAGTTGCACCGGCACTGCCGGAAAACCTACATCAGTAGGGGCGAGATATTCATGCATAGATACAGCTGCATGATAGGCTGTGCCTAATCCTGAGCCGTTAAGTACCCACATGATTCCGTAACGTACACCCAAAGCCAGTTTTGAAACATGATCCAAGGTTGCCGCATTACAGGTATCGCTATACATCGAATTGAGGACCATATAGCTGGAAATAAATACCGGATTGATTGCAAATCCGGGAAAATCATTGACGGAGATCGCTACTTTCCGATTTTTTTCGGCAAAAGTCATCAGGGCTGCAAAGGTTTCATCACTGGTCTTTGTCTGGCGAATTACCTCAACCAACTTGTTTATATTAGCTGGAAAAAAATAATGTAATCCAGCAGTTCTCTCAGGATTTGAAACTGAGGCCATGAGCTTTTCAATAAGAAACGTGGAGGTATTGCTGACTAAGATTGTGTCAGGACGGCATGATAAATCCAACTCCTTGAAGATCTGGATTTTCAAATCCATCTTTTCTACAGCCGCCTCGATAACCAGATCACAGGGTTCCAAATCAGGATAATGGCAAGTTCCTGTAATTCTGCCGGCCACCTGATCCATTTCTAATTGGGTCATTTTGCCTTTTGCCACCCGTTTGCTAAGGGCGTCTACCACCCAACGGTCATACATGGCCTGGACAAGGGCATCATTCAGTTCTTTATAAATAACCCGAAAACCAGAAGAAGCAGCATTGAGTCCGATAGCTGCTCCCATTACATTAAAGCCGATGATTCCTATTGTTTTTATTTCCTTAACCATTTCACCACCATTTATGACTTATGACTTTTTTTGCTTAGTCAGCAAACCTGTCGTAATTCTCGAGCTGATCTCTTTGAAGTGTTCTTAAACCCTCTCACGCAAAACCCGTTTCAAAATCTTACCGGTAGCACTTTTAGGAAGTTCATCAACAAATTCAATTTGTTTGGGAACCTTGTATTTGGACATTTTCGTACGACAGAATGCAATAATTTCTTCGGGATCAGCTGTTACACCGGGACGAAGAACAATGGCCGCCTTTACAAATTCTCCTTTAACGTCGTCATGCATTCCAAAAACTGCAACTTCACGGACAGACGGATGACCATACAAGTGGTTTTCAATTTCAGTGGGATAGATATTATTCCCAGCGGAATTGATCATGTCTTTTACACGGTCAACTATGAAGTAATCCCCATCTTCATCCTGGGTACCCACATCACCTGTCCGTAGCCAGCCGTTTATAATTGTTTTTGCCGTCTCTTCAGGCTTGTTCCAGTAATTTTTCATGACATTGGGGCCCTTGATGCAGATTTCTCCCCATTCTCCGGGTGCAACAGGATTTTCCATTTCATCAACAAGTTTCATTTCACAGCCGATAACAGGATGGCCGATAGAGCCGGGTTTGTGTTTAAAATCATGGTTATAGGATGCAAAAGGAGAACATTCGGTCAAGCCATAGCCATCGTGGATGGGCATGTTGTATTTGGCCTGCCAGCTGTCTGCGACTTCATGGGGCATGGCTGCGGCAGCCGTAAAAAAGTACCGGATGCTCGATAGGTCCAAATCCTCATCTTTCATGTTTAAAAGATAAACGTAGATGGTGGGAACAGCGAAGAACATGGTCACTTTGTGTTTTTTAATGGCCTCTACCACCGGTCCGGGTTCAAACCGTTTATGCATGACAAGGGTGGCCCCTCGTTTGACACTGGAGTTCATGATGAAATTTTGACCGAAACAATGAAACAGGGGCAAAAACAGGTGGAGGACATCCTTTTCTTTTATTTCGGTATGATAAATAGTGGAATTTATATTGGTAAGGACGTTTAAATGGGTGAGTGTGGCCCCTTTTGGAAATCCTGTGGTGCCGGAAGTGTAAAGAATGGCTGCAGGATCATCGGGTTCCATATCCAAGGCTTTAAACGTGTGAACGTTTTTATCAAAGATTCTGTTGAGGTGGCGGTCGTCATTTTCATCCCCTTCCACCAGAATAAGACGTTCAAGGCTTTCAACCTCATCCATGGGGACGTGTTCGACCTGATCTTTACCGGCAAAAATAATCCTGGCACCGCAATCGCTCAGGATATATTGAACTTCATTTTTCACGAGAAGAACATTCAGGGAAACCACAATGGCACCCAGTTTCTGGGCAGCAAAATAAATCATCAGAAACTCAGGGATATTGGGCATAAAAAGAGCCAACCTGTCTCCCTTTTTTATACCCATTTGCTCAATTCCTGACGCCAGTTGGTTTACCTTTTGGTCAAGCTGTGTATAGGAAATGGACAGATCTTCAAAAATAATAGCGGTTTTATTCGGGAAAAATTTTGCGGTTTGTTCAAGATTATTTGCGATATTCATGGGGCTCCCTCCTTTCTCGATAGCACCATCCTGCAATAAAAAATAAATTGGTTGGCGCTGTTGCCTTAATTATATTTTAATCTTAAAATCGTCTGCCGGGCCATCAAGATACAAAGAGGGAGGGGGAGTGTAAATCGGAGGTGCCACTCATTTTGGGCTTTTAAAAACCTAAAATGAATTAGGGAAATCACCTATGGGCAATAGGGAAAAAAGAAGGAAATTTAGGAATAAACTATGCGAAAAGACAATAAAATTTCAGAAAAGTTCGGTTTCAAGCCAGAGTACAGCATATCGAACCAGCTCACCGCTTGTTTTTGCGCCCAGTTTTTGCTTGATCCGCTCACGGTGGGCACTGATGGTTTTAACGCTCAGGTTTAATTGTCCGGCAATCTGCCCGGAGGATAACCCTTTCCCAATCATCTGAAAAATTTCCAGTTCCCGATCTGTCAGACCATGGATAGAGGACTTCTTACCCGTTTCCGATTCTTCACCCAACTTGTCTAAAAGTGTATCCATTACCCGTTGGCTGATATATTTTTTCCCAGAAAAAATTTTACGGATCGCCTTGATGATCGAGTCTTTTGTTTCATGCTTCATTAGATATCCCTTTGCGCCGGCAAGCAGACATCGCTTGGCATGCAGAGACTCTTCATGCATGGACAACACCAGAATGGGGATTTTTTTATGATACTTGTTCATTTCCCTGATAAGCGTCATACCATTGCTGCTCTTTAAAGAAAGGTCAACGATAATAAGGTCGGGATTTTTCAATTCAACAAGATTCATGGCCTCCGGCACGTCTTCGGCGCTGCCGCAGATTGTCAGGTCTTTTTCTTGATTGATCAGTTCGCACATGCCCATTCTGAAAATGGGGTGATCTTCTACTATCAATATCTTCTTTTCTTTTATCATCATCAGAGCACATCTTCGGTTTGTTGTATGACCGGGCCTTCCATCTCCAGCAGAACAGTGGTTTCACCTTGAGCGCTTTGACCGATATCCAGTGAGGCATTTAATCTCTGTGCCCGGTATTCCATTATTTTCAAGCCCAGGCCTTTATGGTTCACCTGATTTACCATGCCCTTGCCATCATTTTTAACCATCAAAACGGTTTTGTTTTTGTGCGTTGAAAAATGGATGGTAATTTTTTTTGCATCGGCGTGCTTGACGGCATTGTGAACCGCTTCATGGACAATGTAATAGGCATGGGCTGCCGCTGTGTTCTCTGTAAACGGACTGGAGCCATCACAATCCAGATGGCACACCACACCAAACATATCTTCCACATATCCCGCAAGCTCAGAAAGACATGCATCAAATCCTTGTTTGACAATATCCACAGGACAGAGTCCACGAGACAGGAGCCTTGTCTTACGGATGGAATCCTGAACGAGCAGCTCTATTTTTTCCATACTGTCTGCTTGATCGGGAAGAGCGTTTTTAAGCTTCTGGTTTAAAATTCCAATAAGCATTTCTATCCCGATTAACTGCGGACACAGGTCATCGTGCAATGCAAACGCGATTTCCCGGCGCTGTCGTTCGGTCATGTCCAAAAATTGTCGTTCAAGCTTCTTGACTTCGGTATAATCTTCTAGCGCGGCAAGTATACAGGTTTCCCCCCAGATTTGTAACACCTCTGCCGAGATCATGCCGTCCCGGACATCGCCGGATGTTCCGCAAAATTCTATTTCCTTGTTTCGCAGGCTTTTCTTTTCGTTGATCAGTTTTAAAAATTTTTTCCCTTCTAATGCGTTCTTAAAAAAATCCAGCTCCAAGAGCTCTTTTCCTAAAACCGTGGCTGCATCATATCCGGTGAAGGTTAAAAAACTGTCATTAACATTGATAAGTCGTCCGTTTTCAATATCAGCCACGAACATGCCGCAGGGGCTGCACTGGAAAGCTTTTGAAAACATCTCCTCGGAAAGAAGCAATGCCTTCTGGGCTTGAATCCGCTGGGTTACATCCCTTACCACGCCCCTGATACCGGTCTGCTGGTGGCTGACATTATCAACTAAAGTGGACAAAGAGGTTTCAACAAAGCACGGTTGGCCGTCTCTACGTATCAACTCCCATTCATATATACGAGCGTTCTGTTTTTTGATGCCGTTGCCGTCAAAGATGTCAGACATATTTGATTTGTCTTTATCGCTGGTTATCTGTAATATGTTTTTATGCAGCAGATCTTCTCTGGAATAGCCGGTAATGGTCTCCAAAGAGTGGTTAGAATATATTAAATTTCCTTTTAAGTCTGCTTCAAAATATCCTTCATGAATACACCTGAGAATGGTTCTGTTGCGCCATTCACTTTCCATCAAGGCCTCTGCCGTCAGACGGTGCGCTGACGTCTCTGTTTTCAAGGTGTTACTGTAAACTTCCAGTTTTTCCATGAACCCGTTGAAGTAAACCACAAGCTTTCCGAATTCGTCAATGGAGGTCACCGGCAATCGGGTGGCCAGATTTTGTGGGACCCCCATGCCCAGGTAAATCATTAACCGGTTAAGAGGTTCAATGATCAGGCGGCTCAGCCAGAACGATGTCAAAAACGCAAATCCCAGCATAAGAAGAATGCTGATAAAAATAATTTTCTTAACTGTTCCAAGAATAGAATAGAATTCATCAAAATACCCGGATGATGCGACGATCCAGTCATATTCCGGAATATAATTAAAAATTACCAGCTTTTGCCGGTAAGGTTCTTTTTCGGAATTCTTCCATGAATAGACCAGCTTCCCGGTTTTTAATTTTGTTATTTCACTGATAAAGCCATCCCTGTCCAACGCCTTCAAATCTTCCAGCGGGTTGCCTTCCAGATCTGGGTGAACAATGACATTCCCTTTGCCGTCAAGAATATAAGAGTACCCGGTTTTTCCAAATTTCAAAGCCAAAACGCTGTGCCGGAAATCATTGACATTGATCAGATCTTTGAGTTCTTCCGTATAGGTGGACACGCATATGATCCAGTCCCACGGTTCAAAATAATTCATATAAATGGCTTTGGGTCGAAAATACGTTTCGCCTGGATTTTTCCAGTCATATTCCATGTACCCATGCTTCATCTTGACTATCTGCTTGACAAAGGGTTGTTCGGCCCAGATTTTTTTCCCAACAACATCCGGATTTGGATGTAGCACGGGAATCCAATGACTGTTAACACAATAGATATAACCGGTTTTACCGATGGTCTGTGAAAAGAGGATCCGCCTGACCTCATTTTGGGCCTGGCTTTCGCTTATTTCCCCGGATATGTATCGGTTATAAATAGCCTGTATATTCTCTTTGTTTTTTTCACAGACAGCCCGGAGATAGTTCTTTACCGAAACATTTGCAGCGGTTTTCACCATATTGAGAACAGCACTTGTGCTGTTATTCAGTTCATCTTGAATGTTTTGGGTGATGGTATTTTTGACCTGGAAATAGATAATCATACCACCAAGAATGGAGGTGAAAATAAACATGGAGGTGTAGCCGCTAATGATTTTAACCCTTATTCCCTGTTTCTTGAAAAACTGTATCAAATTTATTTCCTTCATTGCTAAGTTTACCCCAATAATTTGTAACCGTTCACCAGCACCTCATGCCCATTCAACTCATTGAGCTATCACCTGGATAATGGTTAAAGTGATGGTACCAGTGGCCCGACGGGAAGAACGATTAACATATAGGCCGGAAAACACCGTAAATCGTTAGAAATCAGTCTGGTAAAGGGATATTACAGCCTTTCGCTCTTCCAGGCAAGTTCCCGGAAGGGACTTGTTTTTTGATGAATGGTTCTTCCGGCTGACTTCACGTCCGGGGAAATAAACGTTGCCCCGGCATTGTCAGGTTTCAGAGATTGAGTGGATTAAATCAAAAGCAATTACCTGCAGGATTTGGGCTCCTGAGAATTATCGAGACCCAAATCGTCGGTCGTTAGAAGGATGTGTTTGTCCGGAGGGGCTATGCGCGCCTCCGCGAACACTTCCCGGATCCAACTCATGGGGCGGGTTTGCACAAACGGACTCAGGATAATCTTGCCCGAGGTTACCATGTCCAATACCTGGGGATAGTCTTCAGGCATACATCCCCGGATGCCGATGATTTCGGCATCCATTGCGATGAAGTGGCTTGTGGCGTATTCGACGGTGGCCATTTCGGATGCAAGAAGGATGAGTTTTCCAGCTTTGCCGAGAAGGGCAAATGCCGTTTCTTGGCCGGACTTGGTTCCGGTGGCCTCGAAGATTTTCCAGCCGAAGGCCGGCAGTCCTTGAGTTTTCTGGAGATACTTCACCTCGGCGGCCATTTCCTGGGGCGATTTACCGGTGGAGTTGGTGACAAAAGAGGCACCACAGGTGAGTATCTTTTGCAGACGGGTTTCAACGAGGTCTACGACCATCACGGTTCCCGCCCCAAGTGCCTTTACCATCTGAACGATGAATGGTCCCATCGCCCCCGCACCGATCACGATCACATTATCTCCAACCTCTATAGATGCTCTTTTGGCGGCATGAAAGGCTGTGGCCACGGTATCGGCAACCGCTGCAAGATGCTCCAGGGGAATGGTTTTACGGTTTTTAATTTCACAGAGGGTGTTGCCCGGAACCGGAATGTGGCTGGAAAATCCCCCATAAATGCCGGTACTGTTGCCGGGTATCTTTGGGGTAAGGCAAAGATTGCCGCGTCCTGTTCGGCAAAGAGAACATTGCCCACAGGGCATAACGGCGGGAATGAGCACCTCTTTGCCGAGCCAGGATGTCCCCCCTGCAACCACCGTGCCGGAAATTTCATGTCCCAGCGTTAATGGTGGTTTGCTGACAGTGGGGATGCCATCATAAAAAAAACCGAGATCCGTCTGGCAGACACCACATCCCGCGATTTCTACCAGGACCTCTCCGGGGGTAAGATCGGGGAATGGTATTTCGAATAATTCGAGCTTTCCCGGAATCGTCTCTCCCGTTTCTTTGTTGCGGGTTGCCGGTTGCACCATTTGCCAGGTTGCAATCTTATCGGGGACGGCCATGTTTTTCAATTTTCAGAAATGGTTATGGGGCGTGCAAAGAAAGTCAGGACCGCTTTTTTAAGCTCTCCAAATCCCGCAACCGGGGAATAATTTCCTTGTGCAGATCGCATGCAACCGATTTGCCGGATCTGCTACCGGTTAATAATAATTTATCATTCGGGCATCCGCCCTGACATGTGGTTTTATACGCGCATTCCCTACAATCGTCCGGAAGGTCGGATTTTGTCACCTCATAATGAAACATCTCGCTTTGCAGGCAGTTCAGCGGATCCGGGTCAAATATGGTTCCTGTTTTAAATGAATGGTTACGGATGCAGGGGCCTATCGTTCCATCCGGAAATACAACAGCGATTCTTTTGCCGCAGGGGTATGGGCTGGAGGAAAGGTTCCATGAGGGAATTAAAATGTCGAAGAGGAAGGTCGTGTGGACATCATAGCCTCGAACAATATAACTTTCCAGTAAATCGACGGTTTCATGATATTTTTTCAGCAATTTCTTCTGATATTCAGTACCCGGTTCTTCATACAGATTCTTATAAAATCTTAACCGGTATCCATTTTCTATCCCAAATTCGGTGATATCCAAAACTCTATCCAGATTGACATCATCCAGGGCAGCGGCTATGGTTTGATTGATGACATTCGATTTATCATGGATGATTTTCATCCGTCGCGATAGCTCTTGAATGCCAGTGTCGGTAATATTCGTGGTCATCCACTGAATTGATTCAAGATCATCCCAATTCACCGAATCGACTAAATCGGCGTTTGTATTAACAAGTCCCTGCATACCATCGGTATGGGTATAGACGGCATCCATTATTTTTTTAATTCGATCCGTCCGCAACAAGGGCTCCCCGCCCAGAAAGTTGACGACGTTCACCTTGACGTTGTTTTGCTTCCAGACTTCCAGAATCCATTCCAATAAAAATGAAAATGTGTTCTCATCCATTTCCAGTTGATGTTTATCATCACCGGCTTGATTGAGCGAATAACAATATTTACATCTTCGGGTGCATTTATAGGACAGGAATAAGATAAACCAGAAGAACGGCAATTTTTCCCATCCTGATTCTCCTTGCAATCGGCCATTGTCAAGGGAATACATTCTTTGTAACTGCTTAATGTGTTCCGTTATCTTTCTCACAACTTGAGTTACCTTTTTTCCCCTTAGTCCTTTTGAGATAACCGGGATAAGGAGTTGGTGAGCTTCTCAAACCCGTATTTATCTATTAAGGACTCCAGCCCCATTTCAAGATTACCCATCTCGAGCGGTTCTTCCATTTCCTCCTCCCGCTCTTCATACGTCAGAACATCATTGAGACACCATTCCACACACAATGGCGTTTCTTCTCCTTCGCACATGTCACATTTGAGAGGGAGCCCGGAATCTGGTTCCTTAAATAAATCTCGGGAAGGGCAGGCGGCCCTGCAGAAGCTGCATTCGTCGTATTCCTTCCCGCCAAGGACATATTTATCCCGGCAGCTGCATTCCGCCGGTGTATAGTCACCCGCGAATACCGGCAGCCAGATGTTTTTCAAACGGTGGGTTGTCACATGAATACGGGCTCTTGCCGTATTGACGGTGCTGTACTTCGGCGTTGAATGAAAGGCGGAACAGATCACCTCGCATGTTCGGCAGCCATTGCACTTGTCTGCATCAATCGTGATTATCTTAATTTTCTTGTTTATCTTGGCCATCTTTTAAAATTCCTCTCTTTTCCAGGTCGTCGGCGACATAGCCCAAATCCAATTCCATTAATCTTTCTCTTGTGGGAATACCGTCATAATTCCAACCTTTATAGGTGTAATAGGTGGTTAGTAGTTGCTCTTCATACTCGGGGAATCGATGTTTCCAATGGTCTTCTGGTGGTTTTTCATCCGCTCGGGTCATGCCCCTCCGGTTATTGAAGGCTCGGTGAAGATTGCGGCTTCGGCTGGTGATTTTTTTCAGCCCCTCTTCATCAATATCCATTCCAGTCGCGGCGGAGATTAATTTTGGGTAGTTGTGGATGTGATACGGTGGTTTCAGACAAAAGGATCCCATGCCGGCACACAGTCCGATAGCATCATCAACGTTGTGCAGCATTTCCATCCAGTCCACTATTTCACTGCACATATTGGGTGTCGGGTAATAGGGGTTGGAGTTTTCGCCACGCGGATTCCAATCCAGGAAATATTGTTTGAATTTATTATCGGGAAGCTGGGGCCAATCGGCTACGAACGCTTCTCGATCCTCTCTTGAGGGGAACGGCCCCTGGGGCCAGTTGCCTTCAATTTGTGTAATGCTGATTTTTTCATTGGTGGCATACATCAGGAAATAAAGGGGATCGAGCATCCCCAACTTGATATTCATCTGCTCATGCTTTTTGATGGTATTATGATCAAAAGCTTCTGCGCCGTTACCTATCTTGCGGGCAGCCCAGTACGTGCCGTCAGCGAGAATATCACCGATTCCTTCCCGCCGGACCACCCGATCCAATAGCCAGATAAATCTGCCCTCCTTATCGGTCGGGCAACCTTCAAAATCCTTGTCGGTGAGAATGCCGGCTTCATAAAGCTCGACGGCGAAAGCAAGAATCTGAGGGGTTGAAAAGGAGTCCACGCCGTACTCAAAGGCACGTTTGGCGATTCGGAAACCAAAGTCCAGGTTATCTACATTAGCGCCCATGAGGTAGGTCAGTTTCGAGAAACATTTCATCATGTAACTCGACACATCACCATGGGAAATTAATCCGCCGCATTGCTGCGGACAATTAAAGCAACTGATCAGTCGTTTGATCGCATTGTCCTGAGTTTCTTTCCAACTCTTCTCAATGTCCTTGGTCCAGAAATTTTTTCGTCGGTTGCGGGCATTGCCCCAGGCAAAACTTTCCGTATGCCACTTCTCATCCGTGTGCTTCATCTCCTGAGGTGAGCCGATACCTGAGAGAATGGTCATGACTCCGGGAAGAGGGTTGTTATTTCGATAGTTTATATATTTTGTTATCTCCTTCATATGCGCCATGAATTCCGTCCCGCGAGCCAGATTAACGTCTTGTGTTCCCCGAACAGCAACCGCCTTTATGTTTTTATCGCCCATAACTGCGCCCCCCCCGAGTCTGCTGGCACTTGAGCGGGCCTGTTCAATGGAAGCCGTAAAGACCCGGTTCTCCCCAGCCAGACCAATGGCGGCTATCTGGGCTCTTGGCTCGTTTAACTCTTCTCTGATCAGTTCTTGCGTTTCAACGGCCCCTTTTCCTTTTAAATGTGTGGCATCCCGTATTTCCACCTTGTCATTGTAGATCCATATATAAACTAACTTCGGAGACTTATTGCGAAAGATTACTTTGTCATACCCGGCAAATTTTAATTCCGTGGCCCAAAAACCTCCCATCATGGGGTACGCCAACAAATTCGACTGAGGAGAAACAAAGGAAACAACAGTTCGGTTCATGCTTAAAGCAGGGGTGCCGCATAACAGCCCGTTACTGAATATCAGCAAATTTTCAGGATCAAAGGCTTTTGTTTCCGGGGGGACCCTATCCCACATCAGCTTAACGTTGGTTCCCAACCCCCCGAGATAAAGTCCCAATAATTTCGGGTCGGTTTCCACACGCTCAACTGTTCCGGTGGCTAAATCGATTTCTAAATTATATCCTGTTTCTGCATATCTCATGAGTAATCATCTCCATTTGGGGCTCGTTTAATTCTTGATGGATATGGAACCTTTTTAGGGTATTTGAATGGCCCATCATTTTGAGAAGTGCCGGTTTTATGAACTGTTCAAAGGAAATCATTGCGGCCGTGGGGCTTCCCGGTAGTCCGAAAACGAGACTGTCGCCGATTTTACCGAATATAGATGGCTTCCCGGGTTTCCCGAGGAGGGGCGAAAGCTTCATGTCCATCCCCAACGAGGCGAAGGTCTCCTGGACCAGATCATACTTGCCTTTGGACATGCCACCGGAGGTGATTATGACATCCGCACGGAGTGCCTCGGACAGATGTGATTGCAGCGTCTCCAGTTCGTCTTTGACGATACCGATACAAAGCGGAGTCGCCCCGGCTTCCAGGACTTGTGCCGCCAGGGAATAGAGGTTCGAGCTCATGGTCTTCCATGGCGAGAACGGTTCATGAAAGTCCGTGAGTTCATCTCCCGTCGTGAGAATCGCCACAAGGGGTTTGCGATGAACAGAGACATAAGCACGCCTGAGAGAGGCCAATGCGCCAATTTCCAGGGGGCTGATAACAAAGCCCGCGCGGAAGACAACGTCTCCTTTCTTTTGTAATGCTCCTTGAAAACGAATATTGCTCCCCCGATTCGAACCGTTGACACAGATTATAAAACCGCGATCTTCTGTGGCGACCTCCAGGCTTACGACCGTATCTGCTCCTTCAGGCACCATGCCGCCAGTCATGATTCGAACTGCGTCACCTGCTTCAACCGTTACATCGCAAGGTCTTCCGGCGGCAGATTCCCCAATGATTTTAAGATGCACCGGGCATTTGGCCGAGGCTTTCCGGAGAGATACATGGCGTAGTGCGTAGCCATCCTTTGTGGAGATATCCGATGCAGGGTAATCCTCCGTGGCAACAATATCCCTGGCCAGTACGCGTCTCAGTGAATCGAGAAGGGGCACGCTTTCGTGGTTCAGGATAGGGGTTGCTTCCAGAATCAGCTGTTGGGCTTCTATAATATCGATCATACAAAATCCCTAATAGTCGGGTTGGATTCATGGGCGGGTCGGGTAGCCGAGAACGTCCAGGTCAACACAAAAGTGGCCTGCAGTACCTCTGTCGAGTACAGCGGAAAGCACTTTTTGCAGTTACAAGCACTCCAGGGAGTGCGACATCGACAGCTTCAGGACTATCGTGCAATTTCGGTCAACTCGCTCCGTACCTCATGGTCTTTCCCCTTGATATCTGTGAGGGAATCGCCATCATCAAAGGCTCAGGATCACTCTTGTCAATTTGGTGAAATAATGAATGCGTAATAGCTACTTTATAGTTACAATGAAGCTGTTGTGTTTGTCAAACAAAAAATCGGTTTATCGGGAATAGTACTCACGGCGGTTGGCAACAGTTTTGCGAGTGCACAGCTTTGGCCATGGCTGTGTGGTTCTCCATCTCCGGGTAATTCTTTAGACATTCTGTGGGCACCACAAGATTTCCTGATATTCTTCTGGAGTTCAAAGGTAACGCTCATAAGCGACATGCGTGCGGATCAAAGATGAGTGTTGCAACAACAAGTAAGGGTGGCTAGTTTGAAGGAGGCAGTAATTCTCATTAAAATCAAAATGTTATGCATTTTGTAGTACAAGAAAACAATAAATAAGGAGGCTTGAAATTATGACTATAAATCCGGCATTGATTGGGCCTTGTGGCCTTTATTGTGGAGTCTGTGCCATTTACATTGCGCATCGTGATAATAATCATAAGCTAAAAGAGCGGTTGGTAAATCTCTATAAAGGAGAAATCTCTGGAAAAGGCACTCTTCCCGGCAGTAAAAATTTATCAACAGAGGACATTAGATGTAGTGGCTGTCAATCTGATAATGTATTTATGTATTGCAAACAATGTGAAATCAAGGATTGCACAAAAGAAAAAGGTTACACCGGCTGTCATCGGTGCGATAAATTTCCTTGTCAGTATATTGAGGATTTCTCCATGACTGTTGGCAAAAAGGTCATTTTAAGAGCTATTCCGTATTGGCGAGAATTCGGCTCGGAAAAATTTATTGAAGATGAAGAGGCTCGCTATATTTGTCACCAATGTGGCAATAGGGTTTTTCGAGGCGTTGTAAAATGCAATAAATGTAAGGTGAGCTTGGACTTAGATTAGATTTTCAGGGAAGGCGCTTTAGCTACGGTTACATCATAACAGAAATTGGATATGACAAGATGAGTTTTCTGGATCAATGCAGCAAAGAGAATATTCATAAACGCAATATCGATATATCAACTTATGCTTGGGATGCCGAACACGTTCTCCTAGTCGGAGAGTTGAAAGAACAACGATATGTTGGCTTTATCAACCATCTCGGTGAGCGGATTGACCCAGGCATATACCACCATATGAAAATTGAGTTGCTGATTTACACCAAGACCATGACGATCAAAGATTTGGCCGTGCTTTTACCCCGGGTCCCACGTGATGATTGTCCGGCTATGGCTACCAGTCTCGATCATATAAAAGGAATGGATATCACTCGCGGTTTTTCCGCCAAAATCAGGAAGATGGTTGGTGGTAATAAAGGGTGTATTCATTTGAATACTTTGCTTCTTGCTATGGCCCCGGCGGCCGTTCAAGGCTCTTGGATAAACAGTTCCTGGCAACAAAAAGATGCTGGACCCCGCGAACCGGAAAGTAGCAAACATCTTGTGGATTCCTGTTGGACCTGGCGGAAAGATGGTCCTCTAGTGGCTGCTTTGGGCCAAAAGGTTGACAAATATCCTGATCAGGAAAAGACATCTCCAGAGGAGAATGAATCCTTGACGTTGTAATAGAGGTAAATTGTGATGGAATTACAAATTAATAGGCAGACAGATGAGAAATGGCCGATAAAAAAATAAATGACCAGAAGTCAAAATTACTCAGCCTTGGAGAAGAATACATCTACGCGCTTATAGACAACCCCTACGAGTGCCCCATTGTAATAGGGCCAGATGGCGTAATTATTTTTATTAGTGGGTACAGCAAGAAACTTCTAGGAATTGATGGTGATGACGCCATTGGCAAGCATGTGACTGAGGTAGTAGATGGCACCCATTTGCACGAAATTCTCAAAGACGGTAAGGCCAGGATCGGGGATATGCTGCACATTGCCGGGCGTCAACAACTGATCTCCAGGATCCCGTTGAGGGATTTTAAAGGGAACCTGATCGGTGCCGTCGGAAAAGGCATGCTCAATGAAGTTACGAGACTCTGGGATCTTCAACGCAAGGTGGAACTTCTTGATGGGCAACTGCGATATTATCAAAATCAGGTCAAGCAACTCAAGGGAGGGAATATAATCATTGGCGAATCCGCTCCCATTCTGGATGTAAAGGAAAAATGCCTGTTGGCGGCGAAAACGACCTCGACCATTTTAATTACCGGCGCATCGGGGACAGGGAAAGAGATTATTGCCTATTTCATTCATCAGTCGAGTCAGCGAGCTGATCAACCCTTTATCAAAGTTAACTGCGCTTCGATTCCACCGGAGCTTTTCGAAAGCGAGCTTTTCGGTTATGAACCCGGGGCGTTCACAGGTGCACGATCAAAGGGGAAAATGGGCAAATTCGAAATGGCCCATGGCGGGACTATTTTACTCGATGAGATCGGCGAATTACCATTATCAATGCAGGCTAAGCTCCTGAGGGTACTTCAGGAGCGAACGGTGGATCGACTTGGCGGGACAAAAACCGTACCGGTGGATTTTCGGCTCATAGCAGCTACCAATCGTGACCTTAGTCAGCTTATCAAAGAGGATAAGTTCAGGATTGACCTTTATTTCCGTATCAATGTTTTTAATATCCAGGCGCCAAACCTGAGGCAGATGGCAGAGGATATTCCTCTCATTGCCAATTATCTGTTATCGCAGCTCAAATCCGAAATCTCCTGGGGTCCTTCCGGAATATCTAAAGAGGCTTTGGAGCTGATGAAACGTTATTCTTGGCCTGGCAATGTTAGGGAACTAAGAAATGTTATGGAAAAGGCCTCGATAATAGCCAAGGGAAATATAATCTTGTCGGATGATCTTCCTGAGCAAATTCGTCTCTGCAATGATATAAGTCACGAGCAGAACGATTCTTCGCTGGGGGGCAATCTTAAACATATACTGGAAGAGACGGAAAAGAAGGTGATTGAGGATGTCCTGCGATCTGTTCAGGGTAATAAAACGAAAGCGGCAGAAATCTTGGGGATTCATCGGACATCATTATACGATAAGCTCAATAAGACGAAAAGTGCGTCCGACAGTAAGGACGGCTTGTAGGTGTAGCGACTTGCACAGCATTACATTTTCGCCTCTTGGGGCGCATTTGTGCCCCAAGAGGCGAAAACTTTCGGACGATTCATGGCCGGAGCTTTTCCAGCCGCATAATTATATTTATATCTGAACCTGAGCAAGTGCAAAACACTTCCGGCTTTCATCGTACCGGACCAATCCGCGCCGAGATGAGCTCTTCATGTGTTCGGATACTTCAGAATGGTTCATGCCTAATTTTTCGGAAATTTCTCCGGTTGAAAGTGGTTTTTCTTGCAGAAGTAACATGATTTGACTTATTGCCAGTTTATCAACGATGGTTTTGTTAAATAACCGGTTAAACTCATCACTACTATAGAATTGGTTATACGCTTCTTCAGGTTCCGCGGATGCTCTCAGTTTTACGGGGTCTTTCAGCTTCCCCCTTTGCATGAGCTTGATGTAAGGGATCAGCCTGGTAGCGGCTTCTATTTTAAATTTTAATCGATCTTTGTCCATGCCTTCGCTTTTGCCAAGAGGTCCCAACTTCCGTATTTTGGGAGAAAAATCGTTCATAATATTAGCAAAGCGGATGCCTTCGCCGGCGGATACCCATTCAAGCCTTAACCTTTCAGGGTTTATTCCGATGTGCTCAAGCAACTTTTTGCATATCTTTACCATGCCCAAGGCATTGTAATTACCATGGGTGATATAATGACAGTCGTTAATATGACAACCACCGATAAACACCCCGTCGACGCCATTGGAGAAAGCTCGAAATATATGCGCCAAATCAACTCTCGCCGAGCACATCACCCGGATAAGCCGGATATGAGGAGGGTATTGGAAACGGGAAACCCCGCACAGATCCGCTCCCCCGTAACAGCACCAATTGCATATTATCCCTAATAATTTTGGATTAAATTCAGGTCCCGTACTCATTTTTCTCACCTCTCAAGTTATCAATCACGGATTTATTAGTATCAGACTGTCAAACGGCCGGATATGCCGCGTTAATTTGGCTGAAGATCTCTTTGTCAGTATAGTGCTTTAGAGATATGGCCGATTTTGTACATACCGTATTGCAGAGGCCGTCTCCTTTACACAGGACAGGATTCACCGTGGCTTTTCTGCCTTGCGGTGTTACGCGATACTCTATTGCGCCATAGGTACAGGCTGCGATACATGCCCCGCACGAAACGCACTTGCTTTCGTCCACATCACAAACGGAACCGGAGGCTACTACCGTATCATTTGAAAGAAGCGTCAAGGCCCGACCCGCGGCACCATAAGCCTGGCTGATCGTTTCCGATATGTGTTTGGGATAGTGGGCTGTTCCGCACAGGTAAACGCCTTCCGCGCCAAAGTCTACAGGTCTCAACTTGACATGCGCCTCCTGAAAGAATCCATCAGGGCCCAAAGGGATCTTGAAAAATCGCGATACGTCATTATAGGTTGCGGAAGGAATAACAGCGACGGATAAAACAAGTAAATCAGCATCCAAGTCAAGATTCCGACCTAAAATGGCATCTGCCACGGTAATTCTCAAAACAGGCAGGCCTTCCGCCACGGCAGCTTCCACCCGGGGTTTGTCCTCCGGGACATAACGGATGAATCGGACACCTTTGTTTGCCGCTTCCCGGTAATAATCTTCCCTGAAGCCATACGTTCTCATATCCCGAAAGAGAATATAAATATCCATTCCGGGGTTTATCGCTTTTAGCTTTAAGGCGTTTTTTATGGCCTGGCTACAACATATCCGAGCACAATAATTCCTGTCTTCCTGACGGCATCCCACACATTGAATCATCACCAGGCTCCGGAATTTGACAAAATTTCCCACACCTTTGGCGATTTTCTCCTCCAGTTCCAGTTGGGTCAATACCCTATGATCTTTCCCATACAGGTATTCGGTGGGTTTATATGCATCCGCCCCCGTGGCGATAACGGCAGCGCCATGCGCGATCTCGCTGACTCTTCCTTCGGACTCAACCCTGGTTGAAAAATTACCGACATAACCGGATGCATCCAGGATTTTGGCATTATGAGATACATGTACCAAAGGGTGCTGATACACCTTTTTGATGATATCACGTAAATAAGCCTGAACATCCAGCCCTTCGAGGGTGGTGTGGATTCTTCGTGCTGTTCCCCCCAGGTCTGCATTCTTCTCCACCAGGTAAACCTCGTGGCCCTGGTCGGCTATGGACAGGGCGCAGGTCATGCCGGCGATACCGCCACCAACCACCAGCGCCGTCTTGTTTACCGGCAGATCATATTCTTGTAATGACTCCAAATGACAAGCCCGTGCCACCGACATCCGGATGATATCCTTTGCCTTTTCGGTGGCCTTCTCCTTTTCTTTGGAGTGTACCCAGGAACAATGTTCTCTGATATTGGCCATCTCGAAGAGATATTGATTGATTCCCGCTTCCCGAAGCGTGTCACGGAAGAGCGGCTCATGTGTCCGGGGAGTGCAGGCTGCGACGACCACACGGTTGATCCCCTTTTCCCTGATCGATTTTGACAGTTTTTGGGCTGCTTCTGTGGAGCATATGAAGAGACTTTCCTCGGCATGAACAACATTGGGCAGTGTTAGGGCATATTCAACGGTGGATGGAATATCAACGATTCTCCCGATATTCGCGCCGCAATGACATACATAAACGCCCACCCTCGGTTCCTCTGCCGAGATATCCCTTTCCGGTGGGTATATCCTTTCCCTGGAAAGCTTCCCGCGTCGGTAAGAAAGCAGCTCGCCACATTGGGAACCCGCCCCACTGGCGGACACCACCGACTCGGGAATATCTATGGGCCCCTGGAATGCGCCGCTTATAAAAACGCCATGGCGAGTGGTCTGCATGGGATTCACAGGATCGGTTTTACAGAATCCATGAGAATTCAACTCGATATCGAATTTGCTTGCCAGATCCTTAAAATCTTCAGGTGGTGTCAAGCCAACGGATAATACTACCAAGTCGAATGCTTCCTCTATTACCTCTTCCCCGGCAGTAGCGTACCTTATCGTGACATTCTTGCTTTCCGGAATCTCCCTGCCAATGGAAACATAGCTTCGTATAAATCGAACCCCGGGAAAGTTCTCGGTTCTTTGGCAGAATCGCTCGAAATCCTTGCCATACGATCGAATATCATTGTGGAATATCGTACACTCCGTATTTTCGTCATGGTCCTTGGTCAAAATCACCTGCTTCTGGGCATAGGTGCAGCATACAGCTGAACAATAGCTGTTGCCGCCGGGCACGACCTGTCTCGAGCCGACGCATTGAATCCAGGCGATCTTATGGGGGTGTTTCAAGTCCGAAGCGCGTAGTATTTCACCACCGTATGGTCCGGTGGCACATAATAACCGTTCATAATCAAGGCTGGTCACCACGTTCTGCATCTTTCCGTAGCCGTATTCATCTCGCAACTTCGGGTCAAATGCCTTAAAGCCCGGAGCCAAAATGATCGCCCCGACGTTGATTTCCATTTTTTGCGGTTTTTGGTTAAGATCGATGGCGTTACTCTTACAGACTCCAAGGCAAATCGCACACTTCTGATCTTGTAGATAAAGGCAGCTTTCATCGATATAAGTGACAAGGGGAGTCGCTTGAGCGAAGTATATATGGATGGCTTTATTGTCCGATATGCCTTGATTGAATTGATCGGGATACATGACCGGGCAGTACTCCACGCAGACCGTACACCCCGTGCATTTTTCTTCGATGATATATCTTGGTTTTTTGATCAGCGTTATCTTGAAATCTCCGGCTTTCCCTTCCACACAGTCGACTTCGGTATACGTCAGGATCTCTATATTGGGATGTCTGTTGCATTCATTAAATTTGGGAGATTCGATGCACATGGAGCAGTCATTGGTGGGAAAAGTCTTGTCAAGCTGGGCCATTTTACCGCCAATGGTCGGCAGTTTCTCAACCAGATAAACCTTGTAGCCCGCGGTAGCAAGATCAAGAGAGGCTTGAATACCGCTGATCCCACCACCGACAATCATCACATCTCCAAAATTACCGTCCGGGAGACAATTGCGAACCTGTTGTACGACTTGTTCTTTTCCCATGAGCTCTTTTTCCACTGCTGTAACCTCCTCAGATTGTTTTATGTCCGTAGTGTCCAACCACTTCGCCAGATAGGGGATGGGAATACGAGGAAGCATTCGGATCCAAAGGCGGATTTATTAAGGGCACAAAGGTTGCCAACATACCTTCGGCGATCTCAAAAATGAACTCTGCGTCAGCACCAGGACTCAGTATGAAATTTGAAAGTAATCTGAAATAAAAAATCCGTCCGCAGAACTCCGGGCCGGACTCCAGGGAGGCAAAGCGAGGATTACGGCTGAGGACTTGCGAACAAGGTCATAACGAGAAGCCACACGGGCTCTCGAGATGTTCCTCAGCCTAATGGATGAAGTGGACTTGCTATTTTATGCATGGTATCGCTATGTTAAATAGTTGCATCATCGCCGTTTCTTTGAATGTGTATTCAGGAAAGGTGGATTGAACCTAGACGCCTTGAGTAAAGACGAAAGTAACTTGCTATATAATAGCCATTTTATAGCTATAAAGTAACTATTGGTCAAGACAAAAGCGAATTTATGGAGAAGATTCTCAGAACCAGTATCACCACTACTTGATCGGGCATCAAGCCAGCAATGAAAACAACATTCTGTAGGTATAACCCTGCAGTGTTCATATTTCCCTACAAACATAAAAAAGCGTCTACATTAAGCCAGTTGCCAGAGAAAAGCTCGTCTTCTAAGATTAAGTGTAGGTAAATTCATACATTGCTTCTTTGTCGTCAACCCACCTGAAGTAACTTATTTCTATGATTACAATTATATGCCCATTTGTCTCTGTTTGGTATCGATATTGCAATGAATTTGTAATCGATCAAATGGCGAATTTTTGTGCTTATCAAGGTGCTCAATAAATGAATACTAATCAAGAAAAAGTCATGACACTGGAGCAGGCAATCACCGCCTATGTCACTGATGGTTGTCACATATCGATCGGCGGATTTACCGTGAATCGGAACCCCATGGCCGCAGTTTATGAGATCATGCGGCAGAGGAAAAAAAACCTTCATTGTTATGCCCATTCAAACGGTACGGGCGTTGATGAACTCATTGGCGGTGGATGTATTTCGAAGCTCGAAATTGCCTACGGTGGAAACGGTAAAGCTGCACCGACATGCATCCGTTTTAAATTAGCAATAGAGAGGAAAGAAATTCTGTTCGAGGATTATTCAAATTATCAAATGTCACTACGATTTCATGCAGGTGCCATGGGTGTCCCGTTTATCAGCACGCTTTCCGGGTTGGGCACGGATATCTTGAAAAAATGGGGGTTTCCCAAGGAAATGCGGGCAAAGGACCCGAAATTACCGAATAAGAAAGTCGAAATTATTGATAATCCATTTGTGGGTTGGGCCGGTGCTTCAAAGGTCGTTCTGGTTCCCGCCATTAATCCCGACGTTACCATCATACATGTTCAGAAGGCGGATAAACACGGAACTTGTAGAATCGAAGGTCTGCACTTCGCTGATATTGATCAGGTGAAAGCATCGAGAAACGTCATCGTAACCTGTGAAGAAATTGTTGACACAGAGGAGTTGAGAGAAAAACCCGAGTGCAATCAAATCCCCTTTATCCATGTAAGCGCCGTTGTTCATGCCCCGCACGGAGCATATCCTTCCGCCTGCCATAACTATTACGATTATGACCCCATCTACTTGAAGCAACTCAGTAATTTTGCAAAAGATGACAAACTTTATAAAGAATATCTGGAAACGTTTATTTATGGCATGAAGGATCACCAAGGTCTTTTGAATCTTGTGGGAAAAGAGCAACTGAAGATGATTGCTGCAGATAAAAGGACTGGATATGCCACCGGTCTGGATAGACGATAAGCTGCCCTCAAAAGAAAGGAAATGATGAATTATACATTGAAAGAAATGATGACGATCATGGCCGCAAGAGAGATTCGAGACGGCGATATCGTTTTTTGCGGTACCGGTATTTCCATGGTTGCGGCCATGGCCGCAAAACAAATAAATGCTCCTGGCAGCATCATCTTTTTTGAGTCGGGGGCGATTGACTCCAGACTTGAAGAGATTCCTATGGCCGTTGCAGATCCACGGGTCATGTTCGGAGCGGCCTCGAACAGTGGATTGCTGGAGGCTTTCGGTACCATGCAAAACCGCATCACTGGCGACCGTGTTATCGGAATCCTGGGAGCAGCTCAAGTTGACATATACGGAAACCTGAATTCCACTTGCATTGGTGATTATTTTCAACCAAAAACGCGCTTCTCGGGAAGCGGTGGTGCCTGCGACGTAGCGTCGTTTGTATCCCGATGCCTCATTTTCATGCAGCATGAAAAACGAAAATTTCCAATAAAATTGGATTATCTGACGAGTCCAGGCTATCTCGATGGACCGGGTGCCAGGGAGAGGGCCGGATTGAAGACGGGAGGGCCGACCGCCGTCATCACCAACCTCGGGGTAATGTGTTTCGATGATGACACTAAAGAGATGTATTTGGCCTGCTATTATCCAGGTGTTACCCCTCAAAATATTTTGGATAATATGGAATTCTCCGTGGATATCTCTCAAGCGATCGAAGCAGTGCCGCCTACAGAAAGAGAATTAAAAATTTTACGGGAAAGAGTCGATCCCCATAAATTAATTCTTTAGTACCTTAGAAATTCATTTCTTGTTGTTTAAGAATGAATTTCGTGAAGGTACTTATCCCCTCTGTTGTGGGAGGGGATCATAGTACCTTCGGTTGCGGGCTTCAGCCCGCTTGAGTGAGATATGTAACGCAAGAAACATGAAAGAATTGGCATGTACAATGATAAGGAAAACATTTTGGCTATCCCAAAACTGAAGGACGCGGCCCTCTCACTGGACAACCGCGTAGCCACCTTGATCTTGCAGCGTGATGATGTACGTAACGCCCTGACCGGAACCTCCCTGGTGGATGATATCGTTCATACCGTCAACTGGGTGAATTGTGAACCCGAGGTCTCGGTTCTTATCATCACAGGTGAAGGCAAGGCCTTTTCTTCAGGTGGCGACGTAACGGCAATGCGCGACCGGTTGGATATTTTTGGTGGAACCCCAATCAAAATTCAGGATCAATATCGACGGGGTATTCAGCAAATGCCGCTGGCTTTGCATTCGTCGGAGATCCCAGTAATTGCTGCTGTTAACGGGGTGGCCATTGGAGCTGGCCTTGATCTTGCCTGTATGTGTGACATTCGCATCGCTTCAACCCGTGCACAGGTGAGCGAAGCTTTTATCAACTTTGGCATTACTCCAGGCGATGGGGGAGCCTGGTTTATGCAGCGTCTGATAGGATACCAAAAAACGGCGGAACTGGCTTTTACCGGGAGACTTGTCTCGGCTGATGAGGCACTACGACTTGGTCTGTTTCTCGAAGTAGTAGAACCCGACATTCTTATGCCGCGGGTACGCGAACTTGCGCTGCAAATAGCGGCCAAGCCTCCCCTTGCCGTACGATTAACCAAAAGAATGATGAAGCTCGCACAACGAAGTGAACTCCCCGATTTTCTCGATCTTTGTGCCTGCTTTCAATCCATGGCGCATCATACGAGCGATCACTTGGAGGCAGTGAATGCCTTTCTTGAGAAGCGCCCAGCGCAATTTAAGGGCAAATAATGTGAAGGGTAGGGCAATACATTCAATTAAAAAATCAAGGAGATTAAAATGCAATTCAAGCTGACTGACGAACAGAAAATGATGCAGGATATGGCCAGGGATTTTGCCCAGAAGGAAATTCTGCCCACCCTGAAGGAAGATGAGAGAGATCATAGGTTTCGGCCGGAATTGGTAAAGAAAATGGGGGATCTCGGTTTTTTCGGCTGTGCAATTCCGGAAGAATACGGCGGCAATGGTTGTGGTTTTTTCGAATCTGTTTTGCTCGGCGAACAGTTGGCGATGGTGAGCGGCTCCTGGCGGGTACCCCTCAATATGCAGAATATCGGTCCGGCGATCACTGTTAATAAATTCGGTACGAAGGAGCAGAAAGAGCGCTTTATACCAGGCTGGGTTAAAGGTGATTCTTTCGGTTTTTTTGCCATCACCGAACCAAATTCGGGTTCGGATGTTGCCGGCATGGGGACGACGGCTACAGACCGTGGCGATCATTGGGAACTGAATGGCCAGAAGATGTGGATCTCAAACGCCCATGTGGGTGACTGGGGTTTAGTCTATGCGTTTACCGACAGGTCGAAAAAATACAAAGGCATGACCTGCTTTATTGTCAACCTGAAGGACAATGAAGGTATTGTCACAGCGCCTATCGAAACCAAGCTGGGTCTTCATTGTTCTCCAACCGGCGAGATTGCATTCACCCAGGCTAAGATTCCCAAAGATTCTGTTCTGGGTGAAGTCGGCCTGGGCTTCAAAATCTGCATGTTCCAGCTCAATAACACCAGGGTCAGCTGTGCCTCAGGTGCACTTGGAATCGGCGGTGGCGCTATAGAAGCCGCTATTAATTATGCCAATGAACGGACTCAGTTTGGTAAAAAGATCGGCAGCTACCAGATGATTCAGGCCCAGATCGCCGATATGGTTGCCGAGCATGAGGCAGCTAAGTTGCTTGTCTATCAAGCTGCCTGGTTAAAGGATCAGGGAATGCCCAACCAGTTACAGACCTCAATTGCCAAATTGTTTGCTTCCGAGGCCGCAGTTCACGCCGCCGGTGATACAATGAAGATCTTTGGCAGCTACGGTTTCTCGACCGAGTTTCCGGCCGAACGTTTTCTACGCGACGCCCAATCTCTTCGGGTTGTCGAGGGAACCAGCAATATTCAAAAGACTATCATCGCAGGCATTGCTCTTGGGGATGTTGAAAACCGTTAAGAGGTAAGGGCCGGCAAGATCAAGTACCAGGAATAGAGCTTTTAAGCTGAAGAAAAAAAGGAGACCGTTATGTCACGCAAACAAACACCATTGCGACCATATTTTGAGAAAATGGCCGATATTGGTTGTGCTCTCAGTGATGGTGATATCCGACGCTCACAGGAAAACATTGATTTGATCAAAGAGCAGGAACAAATTATTGCGGGAGAGGTGGAGCGAGTAAAAAATGCTGGTATTCCAGCGGAAAAAATCCATGATCGTGGGGGGATGACCATTTACGATCGCCTGGATTATCTGGTTGATGCGGGCACCTGGTCTCCCCTCCATACCCTCTATAACCCCCAGGACAATGAGGAAGGCTGCACCGGTGTTGTCAATGGAATCGGCAAAATATCCGGTAAGTGGGCGGTGATCATCGGCTTTGACAACAAGGTCATGGCCGGTGCATGGATATCGGGTCAGTCGGAAAATATCCTCATGGTCACTGATATGGCCAAACGACTTAACGTACCCCTGGTCTGGTTGACGAATTGCAGCGGTGTCAAGCTGATGGAACAAGAAACCGTCTATGCCGGTCGGCGTTCCAGCGGTACGCCGTTCTTTCGTCATGCAGATCTCAATCATCTGGGAGTGCCGATTCTCAATGCCATTTATGGAACTAATCCGGCTGGTGGCGGATACCAGGGAATCAGCCCAACGATATTGCTCGCTCACCAAGATGCCAATATTGCCGTTGGTGGGGCCGGTATTGTTGGTGGTATGAATCCGAAAGGACATTTCGATGTGGAAGCGGCAAAATCGCTGATCGAAGCCACAAAAAATTTCAAAAGCAAAAGTCCAGGCCGGGTCGAAACCCATTTTGACAAAACAGCATACTTCCGGGAGGTCCATGAATCCGAGCGGGGAGTACTGGATGGCATCAAGGAATATATGCAGATGATGCCGGCGTATGATCCCACCATGTTCAGGGTTGCCGCACCGGCAGGTCCAAAGTTCCCTGCCGAGGATCTCAACATGATTCTTCCGATCAATCAGAAGCGTCAATATGATGCAAAACAGATTCTTGCGCGTCTGACCGATAACAGTGAGTTTATGGAATATCGATCCGATTATGGGCCTGAGGTTTTTGCCGGAATTGCCAAGGTCGATGGTTTCCCAGTTGCTTTCATCGGTAACAATCAGGGCTTTTTTACTAATTATCCTCAATACGCCAACGACACATATTTCGCTGTTGGTGGCAAGCATTACCGCGAGGGGCTGATCAAACAGGCCGAATTCGTCACCCTCTGCGGCCGGGACAATCTTCCCATCATCTGGCTGCAGGACACCACCGGAATTGATGTTGGTGATCTAGCCGAGGAAGCCGAATTGCTTTCTCTTGGCCAGTCGTTGGTCTATTCGATTGAGCAGACCGAGTTGTCGATGATGTGCGTTGTTCTACGCAAAGGCTCTGCTGCAGCTCATTATATCATGTGTGGGCCCCAGGCAAATAACAACAATGCCTTTACCCTTGGCACACCGATGACAGAGATCTATGTCATGCACGGTGAGACTGCCGCCGCCGCCTCTTATGCCCGGCGACTCGTTAAGGATGACGCCGCCGGCAAGAGCCTTGATCCGGTTCTTCTGAAGATGAACCAGATGATCAAGGATTACCAGGATAAATCACGTCCAGCGTATTGCGCAATGAATGGGTTTGTCGATGAAATCGTGGCCTTGCCTGACCTGCGCAAATACATCCAGGCCTTTGTCGGGGCCAATTATCAGAATCCAAGATCAATCACTCCGGTCCATCAAATGCTCCTTCCCCGAATTATTAAGGGATAGAGGGTCAACCGAGCCAAAGGGGAACTCTAAAAATGAATAAAGCGGTGATTGTAAGTGGGTGCAGGACAGCAGTAGGAGCATTTGGCGGTGCGTTGAAAGATGTGTCGGCGGTGCGTCTTGGGGCAACTGTGCTGCGCGAGGTATTACAGAAAGTTGGCCGGAATTCCTAAGGAAACTCCTGCGGTTACCGTGAACAAAATTTGCGGATCGGGCCTGAAGGCCATTTTGGCTGCACCGGGGCCCGGCAGATGGTTACAGCCATGTACCAGATGCAGAGAAAAGGGTATGGGACCGGACTGGTCAGCATGTGCATTGGCGGCGGCATGGGAATGGCCATGATTGTGAGCAGATGAATCAAGCTTGCTCGGCACCTCGAGCCGAACTCCCGTCCTTGCCCCCGGCTCCGACAATATGGAGAGGCCGGTTGGCTGAGGTGCAAGTCCGGGCGAGGGTTTTATAAATATAAATGAACGATACAACGATCTTTGGAGGACAAGGAAATGACCGAAAAGGCCATTCAAGACCAATATGCTGATGAATTCGCCCATTGTTATGGTTGCGGAAAGCTCAATGATGATGGGTTGCATATAAAGAGCTATTTGGATGGTGATGAGACTGTCTGTCGTTTCACTCCTTCTCATAAGTATTCCGGTGGGTTTCCGGGTTTTCTCTATGGTGGCATGATAGCATCCCTGATGGACTGTCATGGGGCCGCGACAGCCTGGGCAGCCAAGGCCCGAACTGAGCAGGTATCTCTGTCCCGGTTTGTTACCGCATCGCTGAAAATTGATTTTCGTGCTCCGACTCCGACAAATATAGAAGTCGAAATTCGAGGAAAGGTTACCGAGATTAAGAGGAGGAAAGTTGTCGTGGACCTGACCCTATCAGCAGGTGGCAAGCTGTGTGCTGAAGGATATGCGGTCATGGTGCAGATCCCTAGCAATAAACAGGAAGGATAAAATGGAAGCAAGCCGTGAAATATATTGGAATATAGGGCATGGTTGGACGACGCTTGTGCCGATGTATCTGCTTACTTTGGCGGCAATAGGATTGCTGATATTTGGCGCATTGCAGCGGTTGAAGGTGTATCGACTCGGAAAACCAATCAATCGTACCGATCATTTCCGGCAAAGACTCGTCGAGGCAACTGTAACTGTGCTGGGACAGTCAAAAGTCGCAAGAGTCCGCTGGCCGGGTCTTGCGCATAGTATGTTTTTCTGGGGCTTTTTTTTGCTTTTTATTGGCACCACACTCATCGTGATCCAGGCGGACTTCACCGATCTTTTGTTTGGGGTGAAATTTCTGAAAGGGATCTTTTATAAATTGTTTTCAATAACGCTGGATATTGCCGGTGCTGTTGCGATCCTTATGATGGGGGCGATGTTTCTACGGCGATATCTGTTTTGTCCCAAGGGACTTGAGACGAGTCGGGACGACGCGATCATGCATGGGTTGATCTTCATCATTTTGGTCACCGGCTTTGTGATTGAAGGTGCCCGGATGGCGGTGACGGAACTCGGTACGCCCCTCTCTTTTTGGTCACCCATAGGCCTCGTTTTTGCCAAGGCTTTGTCCGGCATGGCAGAGGATAGCCTGCGGACATTGCACGCCGGGACCTGGTGGTTCCACCTGCTGCTGGTCATACTCTTCATCATTTCCATTCCGTACACGAAATTTCGCCATATTTTTACCACCAGCGTTAATTACTTTCTAGCCGACCGAGGCCCGATCGGCAAACTAGTCAGTATCGACATGGAAAATGAAGAGGCCGAGAGTTTCGGGGCAGTTACGCTGTCGGATCTTACCTGGAAGGATATCTTCGACGCCGATGCCTGTACTAAATGCAAACGCTGTCAGGACAGGTGTCCGGCCTATGCCACTGATAAACCCTTGTCGCCGATGCAGGTAATCAATCAGATCGGCGAGATCGCCTTCAATACCCCTGGTGCGAACTTGATCGAGACCATCGGCAAGGATGCGCTCTGGTCCTGCACGACCTGTCGGGCCTGCCAGGATATCTGTCCGGCCGGAATCGAGCATGTCAATAAGATCATCGAGATGCGCAGGAATTTAGTGCTGATGGAAGGAGAGTTCGCAGGCGAAGAGGTGATGACGGCGATGGAGCAGACCGAGGTGAACGGTAATCCCTTGGGTGTCGGTTATGCCTCCAGGGGTGATTGGGGAGAGAAGCTGGAGTTGAAGACCCTGGCTGAGGACTCGGAGGTGGATATCCTCTACTTTGTCGGCTGCTATGCCTCTTTTGACAAACGCAATATCGCGGTGGCCACGAGCTTCATCAAACTCTGTCGGGCGGCAGGCATCAAGGTCGGGATCCTGGGTAAGGAGGAGAAATGCTGTGGTGAGCCGATGCGGAAGATGGGCAACGAGTATCTCTACCAGACGCTCGCCGGTGAGAATATCGAGGTGATGAAAGGCTACGGGGTCAAGAAGATCGTCACCACCTGCCCGCACTGCTACAACACCCTGGCCAAAGACTACAGGGATCTGGGGCTTCTGGCCGAGGTTGAATCCTATGTGGTTTTTCTGGAGAAGCTGATCGTATCCGGAAAACTGCGGGTGAAAGCAGAAGATCTCTCCTGCACCTACCACGACTCCTGTTATCTTGGCCGACATAATGGCGTCTATAGCGCACCGCGGAGCTTGATTGCGGCGGCAGGTGGGACGATCTCCGAGATGGCGAAGAGCCACGATCAGTCCTTTTGCTGCAGCGCAGGTGGTGGCCGGATCATGGCCGAAGAGAAGCTGGGAAGCCGGATCAATATCAAACGGGTGCAGATGGCAGCTGAGACGCAGGCCGATGTATTGATTTCCAACTGTCCTTTTTGCCTGACCATGTTTGAGGACGGGGTGAAGGGGGCAGGGGTGGAGGACTCCCTTCGGCCACGTGATATCGCAGAGATCCTGGCAGAACGAATTGTGCCGGAGCCCTGATAATTGTGAACGGAAAAGATGTCGGGGAAGCTGTATAGTCGAAGTTATATTAAATAAAAAATAAATAAAAACAGCCTATTACTCAAGAGGATAAGGGGAAAATAATGAATATTCTGGTGTGTATCAAACAGGTTCCCGATATGGAATCGAAATTCAAGGTTAATGGAGAGGGAAGCTGGTATGACAGCGCCGACCTGGCCTGGCGGATGAATGAATATGATGAATATGCGGTTGAGCAGGCAGTGCAATTAAAGGAGCAGACCGCGGGGGACTTGACCGTGCTCTGCATTGGTCCCGAGCGGGTAAAAGAGACGATGAAGAAGGCGCTGGCCATGGGATGCGACCGGGGTATTCATGTGGCCGATGATGAAAGCTTCAAAAAGGACCCTATCTCCATTGCATCAATTATTGCCGAGCATGCCGGAAGCAAATCCTACGACATAATCTTCACCGGCATGCAATCGCAGGACCGGGGCAGTGCTCAGGTGGGGGTGCTGGCGGCCGAGATACTAGGGATTTCCTGTGTAACAACCATCGTCAGCTTTATGTTTGCGGATGGAACAATAACCGTAAAACGGGAGCTTGAAGGTGGGGTGAAGGCGGTGGTTAAAGTGCCGGTCCCCGCACTTGTGACCTGTCAACTTGGACTCAACACTCCGCGCTATCCTACCCTGCCTAATATCATGAAGGCCAAGAAGAAGGAACTGCTCTCCGTTCCGGTCGCCAATCTCTTGAATGTTTCGGCCTACCAGGAGACCAAAACTCTCTATTTTCCTGAAAAGAAAGGCGGCGGTCTCATTCTGGAAGGGGATATTGCTGAATTGGCTGATAGATTGATCAAGATTCTTAAAGAGAAAACCGCAGTTCTGGCTTAGGGAGTATCTGATGAAAACATTACTTGTTGCTGAATACAGAGAAGGAAAGTTGCAAAGCGGTATCTGCGATCTGATAGCCTTTGCAAAAAAGGTTGATGCGGAGAGTGCAATGTTTCTTGTTGGCAGTGAAACCGAGTTGCCGAAGTTTGATGGGACATTATATCTTGCCGATATAAAAAGCTGCGGTGAATATAATCCGGGAGTTCATAAACAACTGCTGCTGGAAACCATCGACAGGGTCAAACCGGATATGGTGATCTTTAGCCACTCTTCTTACGGATGGGACCTTGCCCCGCGATTGGCCTATGCCCTGAAGGCCGCCCAGATATCCGAGGTGGTGGATATCGTCGATGGGCTGCCGGTTGTGCCGGTCTGCAATTCTAAATTGCGCAGAAAGGTCTCCGCCAAAACAGACATCACCATTATGACCCTCCAGGCTGGAGCCTTCAATTTGACCGAAGAACCGACGGCCACACCGACGGTTGAAAAAATCAGCACGAACACCACCAGTAAGATTGAGTTCGCCGGGTATGAATATGCTGAACAAGGTGGGGTTGACCTGACAAAGGCATCGGTGATTGTCAGTGCCGGACGCGGCATAGGCAAGCCGGAGAATATCGCTGTCATCGCCCGCCTGGCTAAGGCTCTGCGTGGAGAATACGGAGCCAGTCGACCGGTAGTCGACGCTGAATGGGCTGAACATAACCGTCAGGTCGGTACTACCGGTCAGACAGTCTCTCCGAAGTTATATGTTGCCTGTGGTATTTCCGGTGCAATTCAACATCTGGCAGGAATGAAAAAATCTGAATTTGTGGTAGCGATTAATACCGATAGGGATGCACCCATTGGCGAAGTTGCCGATGTCCTCGTTGTTGCCGACCTGAAACAATTTATCCCGGTGTTAACTGAAAAAATCGAGGCGATGTAAAAGAGAAGGTAACAATCCTGACGATTGCAAAGATAGCCGGTTGTGGAGTCCTTTTTAATTCATCTCTCCAAATGGTTGATCTACACGGAACTTGATGATTCTACGCGACAAGAACATTGGGGATAGTGGATGCCATTTGGGGAGGTGTCTTATCTCATAAATGCCTTCTACGACATGCGATGAGATCCGGAAATAAGCAGGGCGGCTCTCGAGATAGTCTCTTTTTTGATAGGATACCCTGCAACTGAACTGAGGCAAGAATTTTATGATCTTTGAAGGTGTTAAACTTATGGTCGTCGGCATGACTACAGTCATGCTCTTTCTTCTTATAATGATTTTTCTTATCAACTTCGTGGCGGTTTTGACCCGTAAGGCTGCAGCGCACGAAATTCAGGCAATTGCCAAAGATCGGGCCCTTCAGGCCAAAAACAGGAAAAAAATAAAAGAAGTTACTGTGGGTGACGTTGGTGAGGACCTTGCGGTCATTGCCGCGGCTGTTGCCACGTATGAGGGAGAAATGTGTACACAGGTAGGACAATTGAAATAATCTGTAAGGCATTAAATCTACCAACAGAGTTACAGCTTAGACAATCTAAGCGAGGAGAGGAACTGTGAGTAAAAAAGAAATTGAAATAATGAACAATATTGCACCGGCTGTTCCTGCAACGATAGGGATGCGCAATTACATCATCACTGTTAATAACCGCTCATATAATGTTTCTGTCACATCTGCTGACGGTGTTCAGAATTCACCTGTGACGGTTTCAGAAGTCGGAAGCATCAAGGCTGCTTCGGCCAGTGCACCCGCCCCAGCACCAGCTGCTTCTCCAGAAAGTGAAGGGACCGAGGTGGAAGCACCAACTCCCGGTACTATTATCAAGATCTTGGTTGATGTCGGGGCGAGCGTTGTCATGGATCAATCTCTGGTGGTCATGGAAACCATGAAAATGGAATCCGAGGTCAAATCACCCTGTAACGGTAAGATTCTGGCAATTCACATTGCCACCGGTGATATTGTCCAAGCCGCTGATCCGCTTTTCACCATAGGTAGATAAATGTAGTTTTTCCGATTCTCGGTTTTTCCTCGGGAACCTTCTCTTCTTTGCTCTTATTGGGTAAGTATAATGAAAATCAGATTTTTCATGCTTCTTTTGCTGGCATGGCTATGTACCTGGTCCCTCAAGGCAATCGCTGCGAACGACACGGTCGAAATAATCTCGCCGACAGACGCAAAAATAGTTCGGGTTCTCGCGCAACAGGACAGCTTTGTCTATAGCGGCGACGAGATCGCAACCCTGAAAAAAGAGGACGGTACCGTGATAGTCCTCAAAGCGGGGTCGGCCGGGAAAATCGTCAGCATGAAGGCAATCGCCTACCAAAAAGTCCATAAGGACGAACTGCTTGGGACCATAGCCGTAACCCAGGTTGTTGCCGACCAACCAACCGTCACAACCGGCAGAAAGCTGCCGCCAATTTCTGAACTTCTTGTCGATCTAGTCAAAACTACGGGAATTTATGGCATATATGAAGGTCAGACGACTCAGGACTGGACGGTTGGCATAGGCCGGGTGCTGATGATTTCTGTCGGCCTTCTTCTGCTTTTTCTCGGTATTTTTAAAGGGTTCGAGCCGCTTCTCCTGATTCCCATTGGTTATGGTGCAATCCTCTCCAATATCCCGTTGGCAGGGATTGCTGAGCCGGGGGGAATACTCACCTATATCTATGAAATAGGTATCAACACCGGGGTTTTTCCGCTTCTCATCTTCATGGGTGTCGGAGCCTTGACCGACTTCGGCCCGATGCTTGCCAATCCGATCACCATTTTGCTTGGCGGTGCGGCTCAGCTGGGTATCTTTGTTACTCTGCTGGGAGCCCTTTGGCTCTCTGATTTTGTGCCTGGTATCAATTTTTCCTTGCGTGATGCCGCATCCATCGGGATTATCGGTGGTGCTGATGGTCCGACGGCGATCTTCCTGGCCAGCCGACTCTCTCCCCGACTGCTTGGTTCAATTGCCATCGCCGCTTACTCCTATATGGCTTTAGTCCCACTGATCCAGCCTCCAATTATGAGGTGGCTGACCTCTGAAGAAGAAAGAAAAATCAAAATGGTGCAGTTGCGGCACGTCTCCAAATTGGAGAAGATAATTCTGCCCCTGCTCGTGCTTGGCATCTGTTCAATGCTACTGCCATCTGCCGCACCGCTGATTGGTATGTTCATGCTCGGCAATCTCGCTAAGGAGTGTGGCGTAGTTGATAGACTCTCCGATACCATCAAGAACTCCCTGATGTATACGGTCATTATCTTTCTCGGTCTGGCCGTCGGTAGCAAGTTGTCTGCCGATAAATTTCTCAACATCGAGACTCTGGGTATCCTGGGCCTGGGCATGATTGCCTTTGGCATAGGTACTGCCGGCGGCGTCCTGATGGCCAAACTCATGAACAAATTCTCCAAAAACCCGATCAATCCGCTCATTGGTGCAGCCGGGGTTTCCGCAGTACCGATGGCCGCCCGTGTAGTCAACAAGGTCGGGCTCGAAGCCAATCCGCAGAATCACCTGATCATGCATGCCATGGGACCGAACGTTGCCGGAGTTATCGGCTCGGCTGTGGCCGCTGGTGTTCTCCTGGCACTGTTATAGAGAACCTAATCCCGATAAACAGGCTTAGTCACTCAGACAAAGCTTCGCATCAAACGTGCGAATATTTTTTATAAGTGACTAAGCCTTTTCGCCGTAATCACTACAGAATTTTGCCCCAGCCACCAGGTTAGTGCCACATTTTTTACAAACAGCCTCGGCTGCAGTGTTGGCCCCATTTTTGGTTTGGGAGTCGTTACGAAACATGGATATTTTCAGTTTTTTTCAGTGGATTTCTTGCAAGCACTATTCAGTTTTTTTGCCGTTAGCTCCGTTTTCTGTTGCCGCACCCTGGGTTTGACCAGGGAATTCCTTGATATAGAGATCGCGTTGCGGGAAAGGTATGGAAATCTTATGCTTGCGGAAGGCTCGATCTATTTCAAAATTAATGGCACTCTTGACGAGCAGCCGTTTGTCAATATTGGCGAGATGGCATCGCAGTTCAAAATTTAGGGAGTTGTCGCCAAAAGAAAGGAACAGCACAACCGGTTTCGGCGCCGAACCGTCATTGATCACCTCTTCATTGTTTGCGGCGATCTCAAGGAGGACGGTGCGGACCAGGTCGGTATCGCTGCCGTAGGCAACACCGATCGGCACGATGAGTCGGCCGTAGTTGTCGTTCAGCATCATATTGGTGACCTGGTTGGAGATGAGTTCCGAGTTGGGGACGATGACATCGGAGCGATCAAAGGTCTGGATCAACGTCGAACGAATACTGATCTTCTGAACATAGCCTTCGGTTGTCCCGATACTGATCCAATCCCCGCGTTTTACCGGACGTTCAAAGAGAATGATCAGGCCGGAAACGAAGTTGTTGACGATATTCTGCATGCCGAAGCCGATACCCACCGACAATGCTCCGGCAATAACCGCAAGGTTGGAGAAGCTGAACCCGGCAATGGAAAGGCCGACGATGAGGGCCAGGGCAAAACCGCAGTAACCGGTCATGGTGACCAGTGTTTCCTGGGCGCTGCGGGAAAAACCGGCCTTTTTCAGCCATCTTTTTTCCATCTGCATTTTGATCCAGGAGATGAGCGTCCAGCCGCTGGCGAAGATAAAAACGCCGAAGACAATCCGGGCCGGGGCGATAATAAGCCCGCCGAAATTAAAACCATCCATGAGGAGGCCGTGGATTTTCTTCTCTTCGAGGTCAGGAAGTCCCCAGAGTTGCAAAAAAAGCCAAAGACAGATGGCCCAGGCAAGTAGCTTGAAAATAAGTCTTATCCAGGTCAAACCTGTTAAATTATCTTTGGCAGCGAGACCGAGTTTGTGACGCAGGTTCTTTTGCCATGCATATTTGCCGATAAAAAATCCGCCGATTGTCAGGTCTATGGAGAAGAGGCTGAAACGCATCAGAGTGGAAAGGAGAAAGGTACCGAGGAGCCCTACCAGAACAAAGAGGGCGAAAATTCGGTAGCCTGAGAGCTCAATGATCATCACCAGAATGGACAGCAAGGTGATCGCTATTTTCCTGGATTTCTCAAAATGAATAAGACTTGCGGGAAGTTTCATCGGCCAAAGGAACCACCAGCCGGCGATGCAGAGAGTGCAGATGACGATTGACTGAGCCAGGCCTATGAGGGTTGCCAGGGCGTCAAAGTCCGTAAGGTCGAGGCGGGTAGAAAAAAACAGAAGCACTGCGAGCAATGCCAGAAAATTGAAACGTTTCGGAGAGGCGGTGGACGCCGGAGTGGCAGATTCTGTCGGTTGCAAGTGGCGGCGCAGCTGAAATAGCAAGAGCGAGGAGCAGTAGAGGCTGAGCGAAAAGAACAGCCACGGGCCAAAAACCGCTGGTTGGGAATCCGGATTGATATAGAGGAGATAGCCCCCGCCAAAAAGAGTAGCCATGGCTGTGGGCAGGGTCAGCATACCCTCTACTGCCGGACTCTGTGCGCTGTCCTGTCGGCCGGTGAGCAAAGCAAGTCGCCGTTGCAACAACCGGAAGAAATTGAAACCGGCAAATGCCCCGCCGACGACAAGCAGTGCGAGGATGAAGAGCATGTGCGGCGGCAGGTCGCGCATGCCGATACGTTCCGGCACATATTCTCCCAGTTGGTCGGTGAATGCGGTAGCGGTCGGCAGTGTTGCGGCGAAGCGGCCAAAGAAATTCTGAGATCTGGAAAAGAAACTGGCGGCCTGAAGCAGTTTGTTATGGTCGGCTAGTTCGTTTTCCAGGCGGGTGGTCAGCGTGACGGACAGCCGGCATTCGGAAAGGGTAATCTGGAGAGCCTGCTTTTGTTTCTGGAGATTTTTCCGCTCCTTGACTATTTCCGGGTAATCGTGGTCGGTGGCAGGGCCCAGCGAGGTGGTCTCCTGATCAAGGCGACTCATTTGGGTTGTGGTGGTATCAATGCAGGCGTTGGCAGCCAGGGTAAACTGCTTCACCTGCTGACTGGCGTTGTCCAGCTGTTGCGGGGAGATCTGTCGGCTTTTAATCAGGCGGGAGATTTCCTTAATCTTAGCCTGGGTTTTTTCGAAATTGAACAGCCCCGGTTCGGGGTCTGCAGACCAGGCAGGGGGAGGTTGAATAGCTACGAAAAGGAACAAACACAGAAGGTACACAGACCACGATTTGTATTTTTCAGTCATGGATGCACAACGCAGAGAGTGAAGGGTGTTGTTGTGAAAGAGAATTGCCGGGAATCCCCTTTGTCGGGGGTTAATTGGGGCTAAGGAAACCGGGAATTCTTTCAAGGACGAGGGCGCATTGGCAAGAAAGGGTGGAAGAGGAAAAGCTTTTTGGTCGGCTTAGTCTGGCCATAGCTTCGCTCATTGTATAACAATTTCTGAAAATTTTGCCGCATCTATTTTCTTTTGCAGGTTTATTTTGCCGCAATCAGATCATGATGCCCAAGAGAAGAAGAACTCCTGGGAACTCTACCGGCAGATTATTGCCCAGCACCCTGGACAGAAGGCTCTCATCGTCAGTGGCTTTTCCGAAAGCGGCGATGTCAAAGCGGTAATGGAATTGGGCGTTGGCGGCTTTGTTAGAAAACCTTTTACTATCACCCAAATAGCTCTGGCTGTAAAAAATGAGATCGAAAGGGGAAAGTCTGCAACATGTGGACCTGTAGAGCAAATCTGACAAATCCCTCTTTTTCCCCTATCGCCGGTATCTTGTAATGCTTTAGACTGCACCCACGACATTGCAAATAGAATCGTAATATTCGAGGATTTGATCTTTGTTCTCAGATTCCATCACGGCCATGGCGGTTCTCGGATGCTGGTTCATGGTGCCGGTGGCCATATAGGGAATAGAATAGCCCCAGTCGATTTTTTTACTCCACGGGAAAATTTCCTCTTCAATGCATTGAATAATCGGTCGCACCCGGAATTTAGGATTTTTCAGGAAAGAAAGGAGCAGTTCCAGTGGACAATTGCCGGCCCCTCTTCCTATGCCGTAGAGTGTGGCATCGAGGTAATTAACGCCATTGATGATAGCCGAGATGGTGTTGGCGAAAGCCAGTTGCTGGTTATTATGGAAATGGGCACCGATAGTTTTTCCCGGTAGCCGTTCCATATATTTTTGTGCCAGGGCATCGATATCTTCGGAGTAGAAAGCACCGAAAGAATCAACGAGATATATGATGGGAACTTTGCTTTTATTGAGGTCCTCAAGGCATTCATTGAGCTCACGGAGGCCAACCGTGGAAACTGCCATAAGATTGATGGTTGTTTCATACCCTTTTTCCCGGCAATGATGGGCGAGCGCGATTGCCGCATCAATCTGATGGACATAGCAGGCAACCCGGATCATATCGAGAGAACTTTCGCTTGACTGTGGAATATCGCGTTCTTCTATCCTGCCAATATCAGCCATGGCGGAGAGCTTGATTCTTTTCTCTTCGTTTCCGACTATTTTTCTCAAATCATTTTCCCGACAAAATTTCCAGGGGCCGAACTTTTTTGCGTCAAAGGCCTCTTGGGAGCTGAGATAGCCGATTTCCATGTAGTCAACCCCGGCATCGCTCAGGGCAGTATAAACATTTCGCACGAATTTTTCGCTGAACTGCCATTGATTCATCAGTCCACCGTCTCGCACGGTGCAATCGATAACCTTGATTTCTTCTTTGAACATTTTTCGCTCCTGTTTTCTTGATGGTTCTGCTTGCCTGGTTTTTTTGGGAAATCTGGAAAGGGATTTCCTGGACGGTCCCGATGCTTTATAAAACTTTTTTGATTCCGTCAAAAATTGTGCATTATCTAACAGGAAAATTAGGAACTTTCAAGGATATGCCGAATAAAACATCTGTCGATAGATGTTTTTCTGAAATATTACGGAACATAAATCTATTATTGCAGTTTTATGTACGGTTCTAATATGCTTCTCGTTAATTGCGGCAACCACCGCCAACGATGTCATCGCAGTTCTCCCTGCCCTGAGATGTAATTGTACTACAGTTCGTTCTCTCCTTTGATGTAACCAAAATTGGCCAAAATCCCACCATCGACATAGATCACTTGACCGTTAATAAATTGACCTGCATCCGATGCCAAAAGAACAGCTGCACCAGCAAGATCCTCAGGTACACCCCAACGATTTGCAGGGGTACGAGTCATAACAAGGTCGTTGAAAGGATGCCCATTTACCCGAATCGGCTCAGTCTGAGCTGTTGCGATATAGCCAGGTCCAATACCATTTATGTTCAGGTTATACTTCGCCCACTCACAACACATGTTTTGAGTTAATAATTTCAAACCACCCTTTGCAGAAGCGTAAGCTGAAACATTTTGACGACCATAGATGCTCATCATCGAACACATGTTAATAATCTTTCCTGCACCACGTTTAATCATCGATGGAACAACTCGCTTGCTTACTATGAGTGGAGAAATCAAATCAACCTCGATGACTTGTTTGAAATCTTCTATAGCCATTTCAAGGATAGGAGTGCGTTTGATGATACCTGCATTGTTGACGAGGATATCAACTGGCCCTACCTCCTTTTCAATCTGAGAGATCCCTCGATCCACATCTTCTTCTGAGGTCACATTAAATTTGAGTGTATAGACATCAATGCCGTCTTGCTTGTATGCCTCCTTACAGGCTGCCAACTTTGCATCGTCAATATCATTTACACAAATTTTTGCACCTTGTTGCGCAAGTCCCTTAGCTATAGCCATTCCAATACCGTGAGTCGCTCCGGTTACGAGGGCTATTTTTCCAGTTAAATCAAATGATAATTTGCTCATAGTACTCCTTTTTAAATTGAGGTAAATTAGTTGATCTTACAGATTATAAGGAATTGCCGTCTAAGGAAATTCTATAAAAAATAGCCAAGCAGATGAACTCAAAACAAATTTCAAGAGAATTATATTCCCGTTGCACTCATGGCACTCTTGAAGAAGCGGACGCTTGTAACAAGGCAGACGGGCTAATATGACAAGTCAAGTCTTTCGATGTGTTTCGACGTGTGCAAGAGGCTAGACTGTCAGACGTTCGGCTAAAACCACAAGCGGCAGCAGTTTTATCCGGTCTCTACCAGGGCCTCACGGATTTTGCCGGCCAACGCTTCTCTGGAGAAGGGTTTCTGAATGAAATGCATTTTTCCTTCCAACATACCTTGGCTTGAGATCACATTGGCTGTGTAGCCCGACATAAACAGGCACTTTATCTTCGATTGTTTTGCCAGAAGCCGTTCTGCCAGATCCCAGCCATTCATTTCGGGCATGATGATATCGGTAAAAAGGAGGTCGATTTTTTCAGAAAATTCCTCAAAGATACCAATAGCTTCGCTCGGCGTATCGGCGGATTTCACGGTGTACCCCAGATTTTCAAGCATCATCGCGGTCATTTTTTTGACCGTCGGTTCATCTTCAACCAGTAGAATAGTCTCATGACCACCAATAATTGATTTTTCCGGGTCTTTTTTCTTAAGCTGTCCGGTCGCGCCGACATAGCGGGGCAGGAAGATCTTGAAGGTCGTTCCCTGGCCAGGTTCGCTATAGGCGTTGATAAATCCGCCATTCTGTTTTATAGCGCCGTAAACCGTGGCCAGGCCGAGACCGGTTCCTTCGCCAACGCCTTTGGTGGTGAAAAACGGTTCGAAAATGTGATTCATCGTCTTCCTCTCCATACCACAGCCATTGTCGCTTACGGATATTCGCACGTACTCCCCAACCACAAACCCCGGATGAACATCACAGTAGCTTTCGCTAATGGGATTGTTTTCCGTTTCAATGGTTATTTTACCAACACCTGCGATGGCGGCCCGAGCATTGACACAGAGATTAGCCAGGATCTGGTCAATCTGGGACGGGTCCATTCTGATCGGCCACAAACCGATGCCGGGCAGCCAGGCGAGATTTATGTTCTCACCGATAAGGCGTCGCAACATTTTCAGCATTCCCTCTATTGTCTCATTCAGATCGATGACTTTGGGGGTGACGGTTTGTTTACGGGCAAAAGCCAGCAGTTGTCGAGTGATATCGGCGGAACGCTCAGCCGCCTTACGGATTTCCGTCAGGTCGGCAAAAATCGGTTGAGCCGGGTCTGTCTCTTCCATCGCCATCTCAGTGTGGCCCAGGATAACACCCAGCATGTTATTGAAGTCGTGGGCCACGCCTCCGGCAAGCAGACCAACAGCTTCCATTTTCTGGGCTTGCTGCAGCTGAGCCTGGAGATTTTTATTTTCTTCTTCCGCTAGCTTACGTTCGGTGACGTCAATTCTCACCCCAATTAAACGAGATGGCTTGTTTTCCTTGTCCCATTTCACTGCATGGCCAATTACGCTGATCCATTTGTATGAACCATCGCTATGCCTCATACGTGCTTCATACTGGTATATTTTGGTTGACCCTTGAAGAACATTCGCTATTTTTTCGGTAACTGCATTCCTGTCGTCCGGATGGATCCGTTCCTGCCAGGCGCTTCTATCTGCGGGTCCGGCCACCGGTTCATAGCCGAGCATGGTATAATAAATTGGTGAGGCGTACCAGGTGTCGGATTCTATATTCCAATCCCAGATGCCGATTTGCGAAGTTTGTAATGTTAATTGCAAACGTTGCTCGCTTAAAGCGAGGGCCGTTTCCGACTTTTTACGTTCGGTGATGTCCATAATAGCGCCGACCAAGCCGGTAATTGAACCTCCTGCGTCAGTAATGTGGGCCTTGTGAATAACTACATCACGCAGGTTGCCATGGGCATCCAAGATCTTCGACTCATGGACCAAAGGGCAGTGTTTTTCAAAAAGTTCCAGGTCCTTAGCATGATAGATGCGGGCCAACTCAGGAGGATGTATGTCAAATACACCTTTACCTTCACATTCTTCTTTGCTCATGCCAAAGAGGTCTTCACACGCCTGATTCACCCCGAGATACCGACCCTGCATATCTTTGTAGAATACCGGAATCGGGATGGTCTCAAGCAGGGAATCGAGAAAGGCTCTGTTTTCATCGAGATGGCGCAAGGCTGCATCTTTTTGGGAAACTGTTCGGGCAAGTTTGACCGTGTTGTAGCTGAGCGAGGCGATCATCTTCGAGAGACTGGAGTAAAAGGCCATGGTGGCATCGACAGTTTCTCGACTCCAGCGTGGAATGCGGTCGATTGCGGCAAGGTAGTCGGCCTCGTTGAAGCCGTATTGTCTCGCCTGGGCACGGAACTGAGCATAATCGGGAGACTCGTCGTCGTAGAAAAACTGACCGAGACAGACGTTGCCAAGGCGCCTGCCGCCTATTTCGAGGGGTGTCATGATATCCCACAGGTTGTTCTTGCAGTGATAGGCCTTTCTTGTCTCCACCGGTATCGCTCTTGTCAGTTCGGTATCGCTCTCGATGCAGTTTTTCAGCGTCACGGGATGCGTGCGGTGGAATTTGGTGCAGATGTCCTGCCAGCCGACATCGACCAGGACCTTGCCGTGCATATCAAGAATACCGATGCCGATCTTCGTTAATCGGTAAAAATCTTCCATCATGGTCTGCAGGGCAGGGCTATCAAGGATATCGGCCAGCTCAAGCGTTCCGATATCTCCCTCCGGCATAAGGATGGCCTGCAATTTTTTGCGGACTGTCGTTTCACTCTCCTGCAAGGCATCTTCAGCCCGCTTACGCGCGGTGATATCGCGCCCTATACTCAGTACCCCGATGAGTATGCCACCGCCATTATACATCGGGGTTTTAATGGTTTCCAGCAAGACGCGATGGCCATCGTCGGCGTAGGTGATCCATTCTTCGTTGCTGGTTGGCTCTCCTGCCGCCATCGCCTTGCGATCATGCTCGATGAAAAAGTCGGCAAGTTCAGGGTCGACAAAGTCGTAATCGGTTTTCCCAATAATATCCGCTTCTTTGGTGCCAAAGAACCGCTCGAATTTTGTATTACACGAGAGATACACGCCATTTTTGTCTTTAAGCCAGATAAGGTCGGGAATGGTTTGTAGCAGGGTGCGCAGATGGCTTTCACTTTTTCGCAGCTTCTCCTCGTCCTGCTTCTGTATAAGCACCGCTCCGAGATGGGTGGCGATTCCCTCCAGGAGCTCAATGGTATCGGGGGCGAAACGCCCCTTTCGCCGGTCGTTGAGCTGGATTAGGCCTACGATCCGATCCTTGCCGCGGATGGGCACAAAAGCCAGTGAGGCATAACCTTGATGGTGGCATATATTACGTGGATGAAAGCGGATGTCATCACCGGATGGGATGTCCAGAAGTTGAGATGAGTCGTTCAAGTAGCAGCTTCCCGCCGGTGTGAAGAGGGCATTGGTCGGGTCTGTCCTGCCGGAAATAACCAGACCACAGGTGCATTCCAACCTGACATTGCCGTCTTTATCCCGGCACATGACACCATCCGCGGTACGCCGAAGCAGCGTGTTTTCCGTTTGCAGAAAATCCTCCGAAAAACCATCCTGAGCGAAATACGGAAAGTCCTCGCCATCCTGCAGGCGAATCCCTACGGCGTCAACTCCGGTCTTTACCTTCAATACGGTGAGGATGTGCTGAATGGATTGCTGCAAGTCCCCGGGTTCGTTGAGTATCGCCAGAACTTCCCTGCTTATTTCTTTGTATGTTTCTAATACCTTACGTTCCGGGTTGTCAGACAGGGTGATGCGGCATACGGGCGTGCCCCGTTCGTCTTTCGTGGCGGTAGCCGTCAATTGCGCCCAGAATGGTGTGCCGGCACTGTCTACCATCCGCAATTCGCAGGTTGTGGGCCCCCTGGTGTCAACGAGTTGTTTATATTGCCGATAGTAAATGTCCTGGTCTTCCGCGAAGATGAATCGGGTAAAAGGTTGGCCGATCAGGGCGGTCCGGTGGACACCTAAGAGTGTAGCAGCGGTAAGATTAGCCTCGGTAATCACGCCTGTTTCACTGAGAGTGCAATACCCCACCGGGGCCAGGTCGTAGAGATCGAAATATCGCATGCGGGCGGCGTCCAACTCGGCCTGGGATTGTCGCAGCTCTTCGTTCTGCATCTCAAGCTCGATCTGATGCACCTGCAATTCGTGAAGCAAACTTCGTATTTGATCGGGGGGCAGCGTTTCAAGATCCATGGGGAATTGAGCCGCCTTTTTCAGGAAGAGTTCTTCGGCCCGCAGGCGCAGATCCCGCGGTGGTTTTAGTGAGGGGGGCGCGGGTCCGGATTTATGGCTGGTATCTTCCATTATGCTCCCCTATCCTTTTGCCAACGGCTTCATTGAAATGCACACCGCCGGTGAGGTTTTCAAAAAGAAAAACTGCATGCTTACATTATCAGCTATTGTCAGGGAAAATCAAGAACTGAAAGGATTTTAAACCTCGTTATTTATGGAAGCATGGAGAGGCGCCGGCCCATTATTGAGCCCTTCAGCCAAGGGAGATAACCTTGTCTGCCAGTTGAGTAGCGGTGACGATGTCCAGCATGTTGGTGGTTTGGCCAACTTTTTTCACCGCGGTCAGACCAAAGTGCTCAAGGCAGGTGCCGCAGGCGAGAATAATAACTCCGGCCTTTTCATATTCCTGCAGTTCTTGCAGCACGGGGGAAGTTTCCGTTGTGAGCTTTACCCCGCCGTTGATGAACACCAGTTGCCATAGCTCCGGCCCCATTTCCTTGATGGTTTTGAGGTAACTGATCATCAATTTTGCACCGAGAACATCGTCTCCCGAACCGAGCCGGTCGCTTGCAACAAGCACGAGAATCTTCCGGCCGGCGGTTTCAACCGCCGGCGCGGGTTTGGGCTGTGGAACCGGTGCGGCGCCACCGGCACGACGCGCCTCAATTCGGAAGTCAGCGCCCTCCCTGATGTCGACCAGAGTAAAACCCTGAGTACTGAGAAAGCGGCAAACATTTTCACGGGATGGATCGTTGTCGACGAGTACCGTCAACTCGTGCGGATTACCAAGGTCAACAGCTTCTTTTACCAGCAGGACAGGTGCGGGACAGGACAGTCCGCGGGCATCAATTAATTTTATCATTACTTGCTCCTTAATTATTCCAAAACAATGAATTCTCCAATGTTATAATTAACATATCCGATTATCGAGGCGTCGGACATACCTTCAGCGCGAAGTCTCTCCTCTAGCACCAATGCCTCTTTTTCCGCACAGCCGATAAGCAGGCCTCCGGACGTCTGTGGATCAAAGAGAACGTCGCGGAGAATGGGACTGAAGCCCTCGGCTGCGACAACCATCTGCTGTCGGTATTGCCGGTTTTTATGGGCTCCGGCAGGAACAAGTCCCATGGCGGCGAACTCCAGGGCCTCCGGCAGCACCGGCACCCTCCGGCTTTCGATGGTAAGACTTAAACCGGTGCCACTGATCATTTCCGCCAAGTGGCCAACGAGACCAAAACCGGTAATATCGGTACAGGCCGAAACGGTAAAATCCTGCATGACAGCGGCGGCATATTTGTTGAGGCTGGCCATGAGTTCCGTCACCATTTTTATGGTTTGCTCCGAGGCAAGACCTCCTTTTACCGCGGTGTTGATGATTCCGGTGCCAAGCGGTTTGGTCAGTATCAGGCAGTCTCCCCGCCGTAGCCCCTGGTTGGCGAGAATTTTTTTTGGATGGACAAAGCCGGAGACGGAAAGACCGTATTTGATTTCTTCGTCCTCGATGCTGTGTCCGCCCAGCAGTACGGTTTCGGCTTCTTTAAGTTTGGCAATACCGCCGGCCAGTATCTCCCTAAGAATCTCTTGACCCAACCTGCCCATCGGGTAGGCGACGATGTTCATCGCCGTTTTCGGTATGCCGCCCATGGCATAGACGTCCGACAGAGCATTTGCCGCGGCAATACGGCCGAAATCATAGGGGTCGTCAACGATGGGAGTAAAAAAATCGACGGTCTGGATCAGGGCCAGATCATCGGATATTTTGTAGATTCCGGCATCGTCGGCAGTAGCCGTACCGACAAGAACATTGTCATCGGTGGGAAAATCGAGTCCGCAGAGTAGTTGGTCCAGGTCCCCTGGAGAAAGTTTTGAGGCTCAGCCGCCACCTTTGACTTGTCGTGTAAGGTGAACCCGTTTGTCAGCCATTGTTTTCTCCCTTGAGTGAACAGAGTACTTCTTCCACGGCATATCTGTGCAATTCTCCGCAATGCGGGCAGGATGAGTGTACGGCAACCGTCCCCTGGAGGGTTTTATGCCCTTGCAGAGAAGTGATGACGCCGCGATTTTCAACGAGGGAATAGTTATCGGTTTCGAATATCGCACCATCATTCGGACATTTAAAGAACAATTTCATATGGGTATATTATTGAAAGGAAGAGCTGTTGCCTCTGTCGGAATGGGGACAGCAATCAATGTGCGAATAATAACAACATAGTAAACCCAGAGCAAATTCCCGTCAATACGACAACCTCTATGGGATGAGCGTGGGCTATAGGATATTTCTATGATTTGTTCTCTTCGTCGAAAGCAAAGAGGCGCCCCATGAATAATTCTGGAATTATTTTGTTCCATCAAATATGCTATGCTTGATGTCGTCCACTGCCATAATTTGTTGCTGAAATTCTTCACGGTTGATCGAATGAGACGCCACAACTGGTTGAATAAAGGGCAGATAAAAAGTGGACATAAGGAGATGTTGCATGGAGCCGTATCTGGATAAAGTCTCTCCCCTGATTAAAACCATAGTGGTGTTCACTATTCTCCTGCTTCTGGCCGGCGGTATATGGTTTTACCGCACTCAGGAGCGTATAGTCCGGCAGAAGGCCGAAGAAGACCTGACAGCGATTGGGCGACTCAAAGTTGATCAGATTGTTCGGTGGCGCAATGATCAATTGAAAGGCGCTGCCGAAATGCAGCAACATCCCTTCTTGCTGGAAAATGTGGTGCGGTTTCTCGATACTCCCAACGAAAATATCCGCAAGGATCTGCTTATCCGTTTCCGCAATCTCGCTGAACTTCATAATTATTCGAATATCCTTTTGGTTGATCCGGGTGGAAAAGTCCGCTTGAGTCTTACGAATTTGGACATTCATAAAGGATACGAATCGGTTCTCGCCAATGTTCTGCATGACCGAAAACCGGTATTTACCAATATGCACACCGAAACGAAAGAGGGGCAGCCGCATATATCCGTGGTTGCCCCTTTGTTCGCTGATTCCGAACAATCTTCAAGCCTGATTGGATCTCTCGTCCTTGTAAATAACGCATCTCAGTTCCTCTATCCTCTCATTCAGTTTTGGCCTGCCCCCAGCAAAACCGCAGAGACCATTCTCGTCACCCGCGACGGGGATCATGTATTGTTCCTCAATGAATTGCGGCATCAGACAAATACTGCTCTCAAACTGCGCATTCCGCTGAGTCAAACGGATGTGCCGGCTGTTATGGCGATCCAGGGGAAAACAGGGTTTTTGCGAGGCAAAGACTACCGGGGCGTTGAGGTGGCTTCAATGATTATGCCCATACCGGATTCTTCTTGGTTTATGATTACCAAGGTTGACGCGGCGGAAGTTTATTCCGAGTGGCGTTTTCAATCGATTCTTATTCTCTCCCTTCTGGCAGGGTTGACAGCTTTCGTCGGGGTTTCCGGCTTGGTTGTGCTGCAGCGGGAGAAGAAAGTTCATTACCGCGCCTTATATTTTGCCGAGTCTCTCCTGCGCGCCAATGTCGAACGCCATAGTGTCACACTGAAAGCCATTGGTGACGCAGTTATTGCCGCCGACGCCCGAGGAATAGTGGAATTGCTGAATCCTGTGGCCGAATTGCTTACCGGTTGGACAGGCGGCGAAGCAGAGGGCAAGCCCCTGGAAGAAATTTTCTGCATAATCAATGAAGAGACGCGAGAAAAGGTGGAGAGCCCGGTAGGGAAGGTTCTGCGTGAGGGTGTGGTTGTCGGCCTTGCTAATCACACCATCCTTGTTGCCCGAGATGGCACAGAACGATGTATTGCCGACAGCGGAGCGCCAATCCGCGATGCCGATGGAACAATAACCGGGGTGGTACTCGTCTTCCGAGATCAGACCGCAGAGTATGCGGCGCAAAAGGACTTGGCAAAGAGTGAAGAGCGTCTCCAGCTAGCTCTCAATGCTACGAGTGAAGCTCTTTGGGATTGGGATCTTCCGAGCGGTGTTGTTTATCGATCACCACATTACGACAAACTGGTTGCCTGCAAACCGGAAGAAGATCAATCGGATTTTGAGTTTTTTAAAAATACCGTGCATCCGGATGATCTTTCCCACGTATTGGAAACTATAGAAAAACACAAAAAAGGAATGCATGCAGCCATTGAGGTTGATTGTCGGCTTGCCTCTTACTCCGAAGATACCAGGTGGTTGAGAATCAAGGGAGGAGTGGTTAGTCGGGCGGCAGACGGTGCCCCACTCAGGATGGTCGGAACTCTCTCGGATATCACCGAGCAGAAGCAGAATGCAGAGACCAGGGCAAAACTTGAAAGACAGGTCCAGCAGTTGCAAAGGATAGAGGCTATTGGTCAACTTGCCGGTGGCGTTGCCCATGACTTTAATAATATGCTTGGAATAATCTTGGGGCACGCAGAGTTGGCGATGGCCGAGATTGACCAGACGCAACCTACCTTTGCGCATCTGAGGGAAATTCAGGACGCTGCTAAGAGATCAGCCGATATTACTAGACAATTGTTGGCATTTGCCCGTAAACAGACAATAACACCCAGAGAGATAGACCTGAATGCGACCATCGCCGGCATGCTGAAAATGTTGCGGCGGCTCATTGGTGAAGATATCGATCTTGCCTGGATGCCCGGATTCGAACTTTGGCAGGTCAAAGTTGATCCTTCACAGGTTGACCAAATCTTAGCCAATCTCTGTGTCAATGCTCGAGATGCCATCTCCGGCGTCGGCAAGATTACCGTAGAGACTGAGAACAGAACCTTCGATGAAGACTATTGCCGCAACTATCCGGATGTTGTGCCGGGAGAGTATGTAATGCTTTCTGTGAGCGATACCGGTGTTGGTATGAGCAAAGAAACGATGGCCCACATTTTTGAGCCATTCTTCACCACCAAGGTCGTAGGAGAGGGAACGGGCCTCGGTTTAGCAACGGTGTTTGGAGCCATAAAGCAAAATAACGGCTTCATTAATGTTTATAGTGAGCCGGGACAAGGGACGACTTTCAGGATCTATCTGCCGAGGTTTGTCAATTCATCTGAGAAAGTCCGGGCGGAGCAAGAGTCGAAGCTCGCCGTGGGTGGCAATGAAATAATCCTGCTTGTCGAGGACGAACGAAAAAATCTGGAAATGATCTCAGCAATGCTCGAAAAACTTGGCTACTCGGTTATTGCAGCAAGCGGACCCCGTGAAGCAATTCAATTGATGGAGGAAATCACCACTGATATTAATCTGCTGATTACAGATGTTATTATGCCCGAGATGAACGGCTGGGACCTTGCTGAAAGACTTTTGTTCAGCCAGTTGGGAATGAAGTGCCTCTTCATGTCAGGCTATACAGCCGACATAATCTCTAAACAAGGTGTTCTTGCTGAAGGAGTGAATTTTATCCAGAAGCCTTTCTCTAAAAATGAGCTGGCCACCAAGATTCGCGAGGTTTTGGAGGGCTAGGGGTGAAATGCATGATCAACCTCTGATAATATTTGATACTTTTGTAAGTGACTCAAGAAGCAATATTTAACTCAGGTCCAGGACGAGTTATCATGGGGAAAAACGTTAAAGGATTTATATGGCTTCTCATCGCATGGAGCGGTGCGGCCATGGTCGGATATGTTGATTGGATAACAGGGTATGATATTTCATTCTTCGTTTTTTACTTTTTGCCAATATCCATTGCGGCTTGGTTCGTTGGTCTTGAAGCTTCTATTGCAACAGCTTTTGTTTCTGCGATGGTCTGGTTTGGAGTGGATTTTACTCTGGGACATGTGCATTTATCAAATTTCAGTGCCGTTTGGAACACAACTGTCCGTCTTGCGGCATTTTTGATTATTGGCTGGGCAGTATCGAAAATTCGTGAGTTCCTCGAGCGGGAGAAACAATTATCTGGAGAATTGCGAAGGTCGCTATCCGAAATCAAAGTTCTTGAAGGATTTCTCCCGATATGTTGTGAGTGCAAAAAGATCCGTAATCGAGAAGGTAACTGGCAACAAATGGAGGTCTACATAGGTGAACATGCCGGAACGCGATTCTCCCATGGATACTGCCCTGAATGTTACGCAAAAGCGATGAAGGAAGCTGGAATTGTAAATATAATGGAAAAGAATCAAAGTGAATCTGGTACGTTGGAAAGCTGAAATGTTGATTGTTGCTTGACCTTTCCCATCATGACGATGATCCGGTGTTTCACCAATGCCTGCTCAAGGAGAATCACTTGGTCGGCCACACGTCTGCTATCCATCTCCATCCAGACGACCCCACGTTCGCAGCGATGCGGATTTTCCACCTGAATCTCATAGATCGCCTCGCCATGCCGGTAGCGGAGGCTAAAACCTGGCCAGCCTGCCGGGATTACCGGATCCAGCCACAGCTGATTTCCCCTCACTTTGAGACCCAGAACCTCTTCCGTCCAGGCCCGGTACATCCATGCTGCAGCCCCGGTATACCAGGACCAGCCCCCCTGGCCAATCCGGCCGGGCAGACGATAGACATCGGCTGCAACCACATAGGGTTCGACCCCGTAGTGCCAGACCGCAGCTGCATCGCGGGCATGCTCAATCGGGTTAAGTAGGCGGAGCAGCTTGACTGCCCGTTCCCCGTCACCTTTACGGGCAAGCGCCATGGCCATCCACAGTGCGGCGTGGGTATACTGGCCGCCGTTCTCGCGCACACCGGGGGGATATCCTTTGATATACCCTGGCGACGGTTTGGAGGTATCGAAAGGGGGTGTGAAGAGCAGGGCCAGACCCTCATCTTCGCGGACGAGGTGGTGCCAGGCTGAATCGAGGGCCTCTTTGGCCCGTGTGGGGTCAGCGGCTCCTGAGAGCCATGCCCACGATTGGGGCAGGGAATCGATTTTTGCTTCGGTGTTTGCGGCCGATCCAAGTGGCGTTCCGTCATCGAATGTTCCCCGCTGATACCACTCGCCATCCCAGCCGGCCTTCTCGATTCGCTCTGTCAGGGCGGTTTTCAGGGCAGAATAGTTTTGGCTCAGTTCCGGCTCCTGCATAAGCATTGCCAACTCAGACATTCCCTGTAAAATATCACAGAGGAACCAGCCGAGCCAGACACTTTCCCCCTTTCCTTCTGCTCCCACCAGGTTCATGCCGTCGTTCCAGTCACCCGTTCCCATCAAAGGGAGGCCATGGGGGCCTGCGGTCAGACCGTGATTTACAGCACGTCTGCAGTGGTCAAAAAGGGTGGCCTGTTCAGCAGAGATTTCCGGGACAGAAAACTGTTCGTGCTGGTTTTCGGCCAGGAGGGCACCGCTGATAAAGGGAATTTCCACCCCTAGGATATCGGTATCGCCGGTGGTGCGGACGTATTGCGCTACCACATAGGGCAACCAGAGCAGATCGTCGGAGATACGGGAGCGAATCCCAGCCCCGGCCGGTTCATGCCACCAGTGCTGGACATCCCCTTCCCGAAATTGTCGGCCGGCGGCCCGGAGAATCTGTTCGCGGGCAAGTTGGGGCCGGGTGTAAAGAAAGGCCATGACATCCTGAAGCTGATCACGAAAGCCAAAGGCGCCGCCTGACTGGTAGAAGGCGGAGCGTCCCCAGAGGCGGCAGCTGAGCGACTGGTATTGCAACCAACGGTTGATCAAAAGGTCCGCGGCCAGTTCCGGGGTATGGACTTCAATGGTACCGAGCAGCGTGTCCCACCAAGCTCTGGTTTCGTCGAAGGCGTCTTCAAAGGCCCGTTCCTCTCGGAAGCTCCGGACCAGTGTCCGGGCCTCGGCCACCGACCCGGCCTGCCCGAGCATAGAGACAATATTGCGCCGTTCACCGGGTGCCATATCCAGGCTCACCCGGAGCACCGCACAGGGGTCAAGGCCTGGTCCGGTACGCTGCGACAGCCGGATCAGCTCCATGGCGGCGGGTCTTGTCAGCGAGCGGTTGCGACCGATAAAGGCGGTGCGGTCCCCGCCGTAGCTGTCGGCCTCAGGAGTAATGGCGACAAAAGTGACCCGTTCGCTGTATTCGGGGTGGTAAGGATTGGTTGCCAGTATGGCCTGGGCCTCGTCATCCCAACGGGTTGCGACATGCATCTGGGACGATTCGCGGTTTTCGCCGAGGGTGAGTTCAACATAATAGGTTATTGACAATTTACGTTTTTTCGAGGATGCGTTGGTGAGTTGCAAGCGCTGCAGCTTGATCGGTGCGCCACCATTCTCATGCACCGGCACAAAGACGGTCAACTCCTGCTCGATGCCGTTGCTGTTATGCTCAAAAACCGTGTATCCGGCCCCATGTCGGGCCCGATAGGCGGCCTGTTCACGGATCGGTGCGGCGGTCGGCGACCAGTAGACTCCGCTCTCTTCATCACGAATATAGAGCGCCTCGGTGGCCGGATCGAGTACCGGGTCGTTTGACCAGCCGGTCAAGCGGTTGCGCTGGCTGTTGCCATACCAGGTAAAGCCGGACCCCGTTTCGCTGACCATGGTGCCAAAAGTTGGGCCGGCAATAACGTTCACCCAGGGTGCAGGGGTATTGGTGCCGGGGCCGAGATAGATCGCGTATTCTCTGCCGTCCGGGGTAAAACCGCCGAGGCTGTTGAAATAGTTCAACTCCATGAAGGGCAGGGGAGCTGAGGGCTCCGGGCGACTGCCTTTTGGGTTAAGGCGTGCAAGCCGCTCGGGCACCTCCACCGGCACTCCCAACTGCTGTGGCAGGTTGCCGCGTGCCGCCACCAGGACGACGGACGCTACAGCTTTCAAGAGCCTTTGATCCTCTTCCGGGATCTGGGCGATGTTTTTAAGAAAGATTGTCCCCTCCCGTTCCGTCGCAGCCGAGAGGTGGTGGTGCTGAATCAGCTGTTCCAGACTTTCCTGGAGTGGTCGCTCATAGCTCCCCGCCTCCTCATTGAGGATCACCAGATCGATCGACAAGCCATGCATCCGGAGGTAGGTATGGGCCTGAAGCATCTGCCGGACCAGATTGATCTCCCGTGTCTCGCCGATGGTAATGAGGATCATCGGCAAGTCTCCGGAGATTGCGTACGGCCATAGTCCGGCCTGTCCCTTGCGGTTTTCCGCAAGGCGCTCGGCAGAGGCGCGCAGGAAGGGGTTGGGGAACAGCAGGTGACTTGCCAGTTGCTGGAAGCGGCGGGCTTGGTCAGGCTGGATGCGCAGCATCTGCAACTGCTGCTGCGCCGAATGCCAGGTGAAATCCATGGCCCGCTCAGTGGCATGCGTATCGCTATATTTATCAAGCAGCAAGAGCACCCGTTCTCGGCTTTCCCCGGCGGCGAGCATCTGGCAAACCTGGATGCGCCCACCTGGCTCCAGGGTAATACTTTGCCGCACACTGAGAATCGGATCAAGCACAAAGCCTTCACTGCCGCCGAGATCCTGCATGGCCCCCATCGGCCGGACGAGGGTCCGGCCACGGCCGATGAAACGGCCGCGGTCGGTTTCAAACTGCCAGTCTTTTTTCTCGAAGGTTGCGCTTTCCCTTTCCTGCAGCATCAGGCAGTGGGCGACATAGAGGGGTGGATCGTTTTTACTCCTGGCTCGCCGGTAGGCAAGCAGTGCCTCCTGCTGTGGTAGTGACTCGGTCTGGATGAAGAGTTTATTGAAGGCTGGGTGCTGGCGGTCGCTGTTATGCGGGGCCATCGACAGTTCGACAAAGCTGGTAAGGTTAAGGCGACGGGCTTTGGTGGAGTGATTAACCAGAGTGATCCGCCGCAGCTCTACATCATCTTCCTGGGAAACAATAACCTCGGTTTCGCAGGAGATGGAGTTGTCGGTGCGTTTAAAGAGTGCCCGGTCAAGGGAAAACTCAGCTGAATAGGTGTCATATTTGCCGCCAACCGGATGATAGGTGGTCGACCAGAGGCGATCGGTATCGACCTCATGGATATAACAGAAAGTCCCGTGCGTATCACAGGTTGGATCGGAGCGCCAGCGGCTCAGTTCCCGGCCATCCCACTGACTGTAACCGGCACCACTGTTGGTGATCATCAGGCCATACCGGCCGTTACTCAGTAAAAGGCTCCGGGGTGTTGGTGTATGGGGCGTGGTAAAGACGCTGCCCACCGGGGTGATAAGATCGTTGCCTGAGAGCATCGGTTCATTTGGCCGGGTCGAGATGAGATGCAGCGGCGGCAGGATAGGGATGCGCTCCTGCAGCAGGGCTTCAAAGGCCCGGACTCGCGAGTCGCTGTGGAAGCGACGGGGGAATGGGTTGTCGTGGAGAAAGTTGGTAAGCGCCAGGAAGGCCATGCCTTGGTGATGGGCCATATAGGCCTCGATAACCACTCCGCGTTTGCCAATCTTGCCGGAAAGATCGCGCTGCGGTTGACGGCTGAAATCCAGCGCTTCGAAGTAGCCGTAATCGCCAAGTAAATCGAGGTCGATCAGTCTTTTGAGATTTGCAACAACTGCATCCGGTGCCAGATTCAGCGCCAACAGCGTGGCATAGGGGGCAATAACCGGTTGTTCATCCATGCCGCGTTTCAGGCCCAGGGCAGGTACGCCAAAGGCCTTGTATTGATAGGTCTTATTCAGGTCGAGATCGGCTAAGGCCGACTCGGAAATGCCCCAAGGTACATCGTGCGCACGGCCGTAAGCAATCTGCACCGCCACCGCATCTCTTGCCGCCTTGTCGAGAAGAGAATGGGGATAGGAATGTTGGAAGAGGAGTGGCATCAGATATTCAAACATCGTCCCGGTCCAGCTGAGCAGCACCCGCTTTCGGCCAATTGCCCCATAGGGACGGTTTAAGGAGAACCAGTGTTCCATCGGCACATCGCCCCTGGCAATGGCGGTGAAACTGCCGAGCCGCGATTCGCTGGCCAGGAGGTCGTAGCTTGAACCATCCAACCGGTTGGTGGAGACGTTATAGCCGATGGCAAAGAGTTTGCGTTTGGGGTCGTAGAGAAAACGCATGTCCACCTCGGCGGATAGGGCCTGGATGCCGTCGACCAATCGTTCTGCAACAGCCAGGGTTTCTCCGGCCAGCCATTGCGCCGTGGCAAAGGCGGTAAGAAGACGGTCGAGCCAGGAGGTAAAGGTCGGATGAGTTTCAGGAGATTTTAGCCGAATCTCTTTGAGGCGTTGGATCGAATCGATCGTTCCTCCGGCAAGATCGCTCAGCGATGGCACCTGGGCCAGGTCTTTGCGGATGGCCAGCATAGTAGCCTCGCCAAGCGGAGCCAGCTCTTCCTCGGACTTTTCGTCAAGGACCTGGATCCAGGCGAGATAACGTTCTCCCATGTCTTTCCAGGTGGCCGCCTGTTCTTGCAGTTCTCTGGCCCAGGGTGTATTGGATGTGGCGGCAACGACTGCGGCGATGTCGGCAGTCATCCGGTCCTGCAGAGTGAGTATCTCAATGATGGTGGATGGAGGAGCGTACCATTCGGCAAGCAGTGTATCGAGGGTTTGCCGGCAAAATCCGGCAATACCTTTCCGGGTCATAGCCTGTTTCAGTATTTCTCCGGTATCGGCCAGACCGGCAAAAACTGTACCATTGAGCAGAGGAGCATGTACCAGCTCATACATTCCCTGCTCCAGAGCCCAGAGGGCACCGAGCAGATTGCCGCTGTCGACAGTAGAGACGTAGCGAGGCTCTAAGGGAGCCAAGGTCTGGATATCGTACCAGTTGAGAAGATGCCCTTTGTATCGCTCAAGACGAACCAGAGTCGCCATGGTTTTGGTCAGTCGTTCCAGGACATGGTCAACGGTCAGGTAGCCTGAATCATGGGCTCCCAGAGCGCTTGCCAGCCAGAGGCCGATATTGGTTGGACTGGTTCGCATGGCCAGACGGTCCTGATGAGCCACCTGGTAGTTGTCGGGAGGCAGCCATGAGGTGGCGTCGTCGACAAAGGCCGAAAAATAGTGCCAGGTTCGCCGAGCTACCTGCCGGAGAAGGCGACGATCCTCTTCCGGCAGCGGGGAGTCACCCTTGTGTTCGACAGGCCGCTGGTTTAAACGCCAGCCGATTACTGGGGATAAGAGCCAGAGCATAAGCCAGGGAGATGCAAACACCAGGCTTTCCGGTGTGACCAAAAAGATCGTCACCCCCAGGGTAATACTGAAAAGGCTTGCAAAGGACAGGCCTGCGATAAAGAGTGGTTGGCGGTTGGAACTCCTCCCCTGGGTAGCCTGGGCCGTCCACTGAAGCAAGCGTCGCCTGGAAATGATCAGTCGGTATGAGACCCGGGCGATGGCATCGAGTGCCACTGTCGCCTGGTGCGGCAGCATGGCGGCGTCGGCCAGGGCTCGAAGAATATCGTGGCCTACCTTTTTAAGGCTAAAATATTTTAATCCTTTATGGGTCGTGGCCATGGTGAAGGGTTGGGCCAGAGGATGAAAGATCAACTGAATGCCGACTACAAGCGAGGCACACGCCCCCATCTGCCGGGAAATGAGCCATGAAGCTATAAGGAGTGCCAGGCTGGCAATCGGCAAGAGGCTGCGGCGCAGATTATCGATAATCTTCCAGCGATTGAGCGGCGAAAGCGGATTTGGTCCCCGCCCGCCATCCGCCTGAGGTACCTGTGGGAAAATCCACCCGGCAATCTGCCAGTCGCCGCGAATCCAGCGATGGGTTCGCCTGGTATACCCCTGATAGCCTTGGGGAAAATCATCAAAAAGTTCAATATCGCTGGCCAGTCCGACGCGGACATGGGCTCCTTCGATCAGGTCGTGACTCAGTACCCGTTCTTCCGGAAACCGACCCGACAGGATGCGGCTGAAGGCGCGCACATCGTAGATGCCTTTGCCCTGATACGATCCCTCGCCGCTGAGATCCTGATAGACATCGGAGATAGCTGCGGTATAGGGATCGATACCGATTGCATCGGCGAAAAGACGACTGAAGATCGAGCTGCTGGTGCTCGCCAGGGTCGGGCTCACTCGGGGCTGGATAATGGTGTATGATCCGGCAACGAGCCGGCCGGCCGCATCGAAACGCGGTAGATTGAGGGGATGGGCCAGGGTCTCGACCATCCTTCGAGCCGTCCCGTGCGGTAATTGGGTGTCGCTGTCGAGGGTGATGATGAAGCGAACGTTTGCCAGGTGATCGGGGTTGCCCACATACACCAGGGGTGGAGCGGCCTTGGGCCGGGTGTCGTCGATCAGACGGTTGAGCTCCTCAAGTTTACCGCGTTTGCGCTCCCAGCCGATGAATTTCTGCTCGGATTCACTCCAGGTGCGTTCCCGGTGGAAAAGAAAGAAACGATCACCTCCATGACGCCGGTTGAGATCATCAAGGCTTTGTATTGCCGTTTGCAGGAGGAGGCTGTCGTTCCCATCGGAGACGGTGGTTGCATCGGTGTAGTCCGAGAACAGGCCAAAGAGCAGGTTTGGTTCTTTGTTCGCCAGATAGCGGATCTCAAGTTTTTCCACTTCATTAATAATTGTCTCCCTGTCCGCAAGCATCATCGGCACGACCACCAGGGTGCGAAAACTATCGGGAATTCCTGAATCGGCAAAATCCATTTTGGCCAAAGGCCGGGGCGGCAGAATGCGGGTGATCAGGTAATTGACCACTTCGATTGCCAACTGACTTACCGGGACCAGCAGGAGCAGCGCCCATCCGTAAAAGATGATCTGTGCCCACCCTGCCGGTTTGAAACCGGGAAACGGGACGAAGATGGAAAGCAAAACCATGAACAGGGTGAAAAAGATACTAATCCCAACAAAATAGACAGAGGTGTGCTGGGCGAAGATCCATGCCAGCAGACGATGACGGAAGGCTTCGCGAAAGGCGAGCAGCCCAGACAGTTCCGCCCGGCCCTTGCCGACCAGCCAGGTGCCGACGTGATTGCGACCTTTATTGCCCGCTTTATCTCGTCCGGCCTGCTTTGCCAGATCTATCACCTGCTCGGCAATCTCATCCTCGCTTTTGCCGGCAGCAAGGGCGATTGCTTCAATTGCCCCACGACAGCGATCGCGTGTTTTGAAATCCATGCCGGGATAGATGCCGGACGGATCACAACGCAATATCTGCTCAACTCGGCTGAGTTTTTCGAAGATCTCCCGCCAGTCCAACAGTGCGAGATGGCGCAGGCTGGTGAAAGCATTGCCGCAGGCCAGCTGTTCCCTGGTTTGGCGATTGAGTTCACGCAGCTTGAGATCATGGTGCGGGGTTTTTAGGGTACGTTCGAGCCAGTTCTGGACGGGCGACAGGGCGGCGGCCTCATCATAGAGCAGACCGATCAGCTGCACCCCGAAATACGGACTGGGGTTGGCCTCAGTAACTGCAAGTTCGGCAAGAAGGGCGAAGAGTTGGTTGGCGTCGCGGCGGTTGGCGGCGATCAGCCGGTTCGCCCAGAAGTCAGCCAGCTGACGATCGCGGAGATCGGCGAGAGCAGTAACCGCAAGACTCTGAATGCTCTCAATAAGGGCGATTCGCAGCATCTGGGGGATTGCCCAGAGTTCACCAATAGTCAGTACCCGCACTGATTGGTGGGCATCGAGGAAGGCGATAACATTTTCCCGGTCCAGCTGCAATTCCAGGTGGGAAACAAGATTTTTGGCAAGGCCATAGATGCATGGCAGTCCACGATAAGGACTAGAGGCCAGGCTCGGCAGCTGCTGGTAAAAACGACGGGGCAGGTTGAGCAGCACATCGCGGGCATTTCCCTCGAGGATAAACTCGTTATCAAGGATCCAGTCGGCAGCGGGCGTCGCTTTCTGTTCCAGGCGGCTTGCTGCCCCCAGATCGGCACAGACCTGGCGCAGCCAATGGCGTGACTGCTTGAGACGCTTGAGCAATTCGGTGGTGGGGGATGGGTTGAGCTCCACCTGCTGTTCCTCGGCATGACGCCTTGCGTGTTCCTGGACCTGCGTCGGGGAGAGTTTTTCCGCCGGGCCCCTCGCCTCCAGTCGACGTTCACGTTTGTCATGGAGGACAAAGAGCGCCGGAGGGATTTCGCCACTTTCCCGAAGGATCGCCATCGGCAGCGGCAAGACCTCAACCGGAGCACTGAGAATCAGAACGGACTCTCCGGACACCAGCCAGCGGGCATGGTTGTTCATAATGCTCCGCTTTACACCAAAGCTTGCGCGGCGAAAGAAGCTGATAACAGCCACTCCACCGATCGACCCACAGACCAGGATTAAAGTCAGGGAAGAACCAATGGTCCAGGCAGGGGAGAGCTGCAGCAAGTGCAGGCAGGAAGCGGTAATTCCGCCAATTCCACAAGCCAGGATGGCTGAAAGGCCAGCCCATAAGGTGCGACGCTTGGAAAATTGATCAATTGTTTCAATACTTCCGTCAGCGCTTTTTTGTATGAGAGCCGCCGCCCTGAACCCTTGTCGTGCCAGTTCCCTAAGAGCTTTCCGCGCTTCATCTTCTCTGGTGAAATAACCAACAATAATAGTCAGGCTCAAGTCTTGTCCTTTGGTGCACGACGTTTTCTGGATTTCCAAGCAACGTGAAGGATTTCACGTGACGGAAAGGCTCAGACTGGAACCATGAAAAATGTTCCGGTGAATGTGGCAAAGCGGTGGAGAGGTAAAGAGGGGAATATGAAACAGTTACAAACTGATAGCATCATCAAGATAAATGGAGATTTTTCCAAACACCTTTATAGAGGATAAGTCACTTTGGAAAAAATGCTGCAGAATAAATATGGTTAACTGTCCGCTTACAATTCTCGCGGCCCTTTCATTGGTGTTATCTCCCCGATGATTTCTTTTGCATGCACATCCTCATTTTCACATTTCTTCCACATTTGTTCCTTGTTTCAGTGTTAATTCTCCATCAAATAAACATGCAGTTATGGCTTGGCCGATAAGCCGCAGCTTAACGAAAGACAATTTTAAATATGTCAGGCGCCCCGGTGTCCTCCCTCCCTTTCCCCCTCCCTCTGGGCACCGGGGAGCTTGGTATATTTGATACTCTTACTCTCAATCAAGAAAAGAGCTTTTCAGATATTAGGAACAAAGGGTATAAAAGTGAGAACCAATCATATTCAAGTGGTATCAACAGTCATTGAGCAGGATCATGAAATGCCGGATTTGAAGAGTTCATCTCTTAAACAAAGAACAGAGACAGAAGTTCGGCTTATCTCTGAAATAAGCGAACTGCGCCACCGGGTTGCCGAATTACAAGGGATTGAACAGCGCTGCCAGCGGACCGAAACAGCGTTCAAAGCCATTGAAGCAAGAAACCGGCTTCTGGGCGACAGTGCTCCGCTGGGAATCCTTGTTGCTAATTCCCATGGGCATATCACCGGTATTAATCGGAAAATGCAGGAAATATCTCCCTGGATTTCCGTTAAAGATAGAAAATTCACGAACCTTTCCGATGGTCAGGTTATGGTGCCGTTGGACATCCTGGCCGATATTCAGCAGTGCATCTCCCAACAAAAATCGCACATTGCCGAGCATTCTTACACCGACCACCAGGGCGTTTGCACCCATTTGCGCTACTATCTCAGCCCGATACCCGGCGTCGATGGAAATGGAACCGAGGTTATGGCCTTTGTTGAAGACTTTACCGAGCTCGAAAAGGCAGAAAAAGCGCTTAAGGAGAGTGAGAAGCGATATCGTCGGCTGTACCACGCCGCCCCAATTGCCATGATCGAAAGGGATGTCACCCTTCTCAATGCCCACCTTGATCACCTGCGAGCAGACGGAGTCTCAAATTTCAGAGAATATTTTGAAGAAAACCCAGGAGAAATTTATCATTGCTGGTCTCAGATAAAAACCATCGACCATAATCAGGCCTTCTTTGAACTGATGGATCTTGAGCATTGTGCAACATCAACAAATATTTTTCCTCAAACCGATTCAGATAATTTCAGGGAAATGGCACGGGAGATTATTCTGGCGATCGCCGAGAGGAACAGTGTCAATCAACGGGAGTTGGCAGTTATAACAGCCAGTGGTCAGGCAAAATTCCTTTTAGGGAAATCGATGGTCGTTTCCGGCAGCGAGGAGACCTTGGATCGAGTAGTGGTTGCACTGGTCGATATCTCCCATCGAAAGAGGGCGGAAGAGGCACTGAGGGAGAGCGAACGGCGATTTAAAGAGCAGGCTTTGCGAGATAATCTGACCGGTTTATTCAACCAGCGCTATCTCTATCAGTCTCTTTCTGAATTGATTGAACATGCACAAAGAGATGACACTGAGATTTCTTTGATATTTATGGATTTGGATCATTTCAAACGGGTCGTCGACACCCATGGTCACCTCAACGGCAGCCGGGCCATCCGGGAAGTGGCGCGAACCATCGACGGTTGCCTGCAGGCACCGGCGTATGCCGTAGCATATGCGGGCGACGAATTTGTCGTGGTCCTGCCGGGATACGGAAAATCCCAAGCGTTCCGGCAAGCCTCTGAAATTCAGGCTCGGATGAAGGATACTGTCTATGTGCTGGACCAGAACATAGAGGTTCGCTTGGAAGCAAGTTTCGGCATAGCGACCTTTCCCGAGAATGCCGGGGATTTGGATGCTCTCATTGCTGCTGCCGATCAGTCCTTGTTTGCGGTGAAAGCTACCGGTAAAAATGGTATAGCAATGTAGTGCCTATATCCGCGACGTGACCGCTGGGTATGTGGAACGGGAACAGCTCGGGTTCAGGGTGAACAGCTGCGGCCTGTGTCAAACCAAAGTCCCCTGCGAAAATCGACAACCCCTTGTCGGCAAAAAAAGGTGACAAGGGGCTGCAAAGAGTTTTTATACCACAAGGGCATAAGTTTCGTACGAGCAGACAAGCTGCTCAACTCAGCTTTATGAAAGAGCGGCAGTCTACAGGCTGAACGACTTTGCCTGGGCGACCTCGAGAGCCAGTTCAGCCCGGGAATTGGCATCTTTCGGCATATTTTTCTTTTCGCACCACTCCGGAAAAGTCTCGGGGTCGATGAATACCTTCATTACCTGGTCGCCGGCGGCCTCGACTTCGGCTTTTTTTTCTTCTGCTCTGGTCAGCCAGTCCGCATAGGTTAGCGGCAGCAGTTCGGCGTCGTCAAAAAGCGCAAGCAGCTCTTGGTAATGCTCTTCCTTGTACCAGACCATGGCCTGGAGCATCGGCGCATGGACCGGTTCTGGTTGAGCCGCTTTCTTTTCTTTTAGCTTTGCTACGGTGTTGCCGGAACCGGCAAGGGCCTTTTTTTTCGTCATGGAGAGCACCTTAGGTGATGTGCGGGAGCAGACTCCCTGTTTTGAAACTTTTTCATTGTGAAATGACATGGAGGCAGACCATAATTCATTGTCAAGGCGATGTAAAGCCGGAGAGGTGCAATCCTTACGGCTGAAAGTTGATGTTCCCCGCCCGCCAACAGGATCCGTCGTGGTCGAGAACGGTGAGGCAACCGTAATCCAGCTTGAGGTGAAAAAACTCATTAGGGATCATGGCGAGTATACGAAAGAGAAGCACTCGAATTACCCCGGCATGGGTAACGATAGCGACTCTTTTGCCGCTGCTCGTGGCGGCGATTGCCTGAAAAGTAGGCCATACACGATCCAGGAGATCGACAAAGCTTTCTCCCTGGGAAGGGCGAAAGTGCAAAGGGTCTTGGCCGCGACTCTCATAATCGCCGGGAAAGCGAGCACGGACCTGGGCAACGCTCTGCCCCTCCCAGGTGCCGAGGGAAATCTCTCGCAAGTTGGCGTTAACCTCGGCGTTCATGTTTTGCAGTCGGCCACAGAGAATGTCGGTACTTTGCCGGCAGCGCAGAAGCGGGCTGGTGACAACCCGGTCGATGGCTTTGGTGGCGAGATATTCGGCAAGCCGGGTTATCTGCCGGCGACCCTGATCGGTCAGGGGCAAATCCTGCTGCCCGATGAAACAGCGAGGTGCGACTTGGGGGATTTTGCCGTGGCGGATGAGATAGACCGTGGTCATTTGCACTGCTCTCCATCAAGGAATTCCTCGATGCTCGTCCCTAGAGCCGCCTCGACCAGGGACTGCACGGCCAGGGCGTTGGCGAGACGGCTATTTATTGCTCGGCAGGTCTCCTGACTTTCGGCGTAGAGTTCGAGCTTTTCGGCAAAGCGCTGCTGCACCGAAACCCTGAGGGTACCCCTGACCAGTTTGTCGGCGAGGTAAACAACCTCTTTTTCCGTCAGGTGCTCTGGGAGTGGTGGCGAAATATCGCGGTGCGCGGCAACAATTTCAGCCAGTTGCGGAAGCCCCAAGCGGTGAAGTATTTGTCCTCCGCGGATTTCGTGTTGCGGCTGTCCTTTGGCAATATCATGAAGAAGGGCGCCATTGTTGACAAGATCCAGGTCAAGGTTGTAGCCGTGGCAGTTGAGCTCCTCTGTCAACTGTTTGGCGACCAAGGCGACGGCAAGACCATGCGCCACTCCTCGCTCCGGCATGGTCAGGGTAGCGAGAGCCAAGGCCTCGGCCGGAGTACCGATTGTCATCCTGGCTAGCCGCAGACCGAGCATTGCAAAGTCATTGGGGGTATCCGCATCAAAAAGAATACTCTGGTCCCAGACCGCAATATCCAGGTGATTTTTCTCTTCAAGCAGGGCCTTTAATCCGCCTTCACCGCTGTGGCCAAGAATAGCTGGGATGAACATGGCCGGAATAAGAGGGGGATGGCCGCGTAGGCCATTGAAACAGGGATAGACCACCGCTTGACCGACAAAAGCGGCAATCAGCGCCTCAATTGTCGCTGGCCGGATGAGTGGGATATCTACGGGCAGGAGGAAAAAGCCGTCGATGCCGGAGAGATGTGACACCGCGGCGCAGACCGATGCATACATGCCCCGGCTATAGTCCAGGTTGTGTATACACGAAATGCCAAATCGGGCGGCCTCGGCTTTGACCTCAGTGTGGCGGTGGCCGGTGACGACGCTGATGCGGGCAATTCCGGCCTGGCGAAAGAGCGCGATCGAGCGACCAAGGAGGCTTTGCCCGCCAAGTTCCATGAGTGGCTTGAACCCGCCGATACGCGAAGAGTAGCCGGCCGCAAGAATGATCGCTGCAAAATTCATCCATTCATCCTTGCTCGGGCCTGAACAATTTCGGCTGTAATGCTTAAGGCAATTTCCTCCGGAGTGTCTGCACCGATGGCAAGGCCAATGGGACAGTGCACTCTGGCAAGTTCGACGTTGCTGAAACCTTCCTCGCGTAGGGAATCATAGACGGCGGCACGCTTTCTCCGGCTGCCGATCATCCCGATATAGCCGGCACCGGTGCGCAGGGCCTGGGCCAATACCTCACGATCGTGGAGATGGCCGCGGGTGACGATGATCACATAATCGTCCGGGCCGAGGTCTTTCAGACAACCGGTAAAAGAATCAAGGACTCGCACTTCTCTCGCCTGGGGATAGCGATCGCTGTTGGCAAACTCTTGCCGATCATCCATGACCACCACCTCAAAACCGACGAAAACAGCTATTTGGGCGGTAGCCAAGGCGACATGCCCGGCTCCAACCAGATGCACACGCCCCGCATGTACCAGTGGTTCAATAAACACCTCCCGATCGAGATAATTGGCGAGAAAAGGTGTCCGCCTGCTCTTGCGGTTGACTTCTGCCTTAAGCTCGGCAGGTACTTCGCCGTCTTCTTCGATGCCGAGGAAAAAGAGTTGAGGGGGCAGGGGCAGGTCGTCTTGAGGGAGCATGGTCAGTAAAACAGGTCTTCTCCCCAGGAGGTATTGATCCTGTAATCTTTGCCAGGAATTCAAGGATTCGGGTTTGACAAGATGCAGCAATATCGACACCGAACCGCCACACACCATACCGGCCTCGGCGGCGGTCTCGGCATTCATCTCAAAGTCGAGGACGGCGAAGGAAGACGGACCCTGGAAAAGTTCCCGTGCTTTTGCCTGGCAACCACCTTCCACCGCGCCGCCCCCGACACTTCCGGCGATGGTACCGTCGGCAAGCACGAGCATTCTGGCCCCGGAGGTTCTCGGCGCTGAGCCGAGGTTGCGAACGATGGCACAGAGTACCACCGATTGGTGTTGTTCCAGGGCATTGATGAGTTGTTTGAGTATTTGCTGCATCGTTATCTCCTTGCTATCTCCACTATAAGTTTTTTATCCCGATTAACAGGGGAAACACCTTCACGAAATTTTACCGAAAAGACAAGAAATATTTCTGCCACTCATAATAGTTAAAATTGGTGAATCATGACGCACCTCGTAAAAATTCACCTCAGTTGCCGATCCGTTGGGCGGAGATCGAGGAGAGTTCGCTTAACTGTATGGGTTGCGGTAAAGCTTGGCACCAGACGAATGCCGCCAAGGGTAAGGCCACCGCTTTTATGACAAGTCTTTACTGCCTGCACCTGCAGAAGCCTTTGCCGTATTTCATCGGCGATACAATGGGTATTTGGCAGGGACACGAAATCCACATGCAGCCGGTCTCCACGTTTGTAGTCCAAGGTTACCCGATAATCAAGGAGACCGGGAATTGCAAAGAGCACGTCATCCAGATCCTGACTGGACAGCAGGCTACCGTCAGCCATTTGGCAACCGCTCAGTCGGCCACGAATATGAATAAGCCTTGCGGTAACCCCACCGCAAGGGCAGGGTGAACGGTCGAGGGCGGCTGTGTCGCCGGTGCGGTAGCGGAGGAGCGGCATAGCCTCTCGGTCAAGGGTGGTGATCACTACCTCGCCCTGTTCGCCATCACCTAGGGTGCGGCCGGTGCCTGGGTCGACTATTTCGATTAAGAGGTCCGACTCGCGGATATGGCAACCACAGTGTTCCGAACACTCCACTGCCCCGCCGAGGCCCGATTCAGTCGCCCCGTAATGGAGAAAAGTTTCACAACGGCAGGCCGTTTCGATTCGCTTGCGGAGGGTGGGAGAGGCATAATCGGAACAGAGCAGCATGGATTTCAGAAAGTTCGGCCCGATACTTTCGGAAAGGGCCAGTAGATGCTGGGGCAGGCCGACGACAGAGGTCAGCTGCTGTTTGCGGATAATTTCGCTTACCTCTGCCATGGGTGGAGGCGGCCAGATACCGCGGGCAGGTATCCCTCCGCCCTGCAGAGCTCGAAGAAGAAGGTCTCCGACACTGTCCGGCTGGGTGAAAGGGAGCAGCACCAGCACCTGGTCGGTATTGTCAATGAGGCTGTGCATGCCGCGGAGAAAGAACTCTGAGGTTGCGGCCAGATCGGTTGCGGTGAACGATAATCGTTTGGGGATCCCGGTGCTGCCCGAGGTCTGGAGGCTAATGACCCGGCTCACCAGACTTTGGGAGACTGCCAGGAGCTGGTGTCCCTTTGTTGCCACATCGGCACCGGTGAGAAAGGGAAGGAGGCGAAGGTCGGCGCGCGTCTGCAGGGACTCAGGGTTAAGGTCGGCCAGTCGCGCGCGGTACAGCGGGCTGTTGGCCTGGGCGTAACGGACGGTACGGCGCAGAGCCGCCAGCTGGGCCCGTTCAAGGTCCGGGCGCGAAAGCGGTATGCCGATTTGCATTCTGGTGGCGACGAGATCATCCAGCGGGGTTCGACGTTGTGCGGCAGTTTTTGGCTGAGGTCGATGCAGGCTTCTGCCGTTTCTTGCCGTCAGGTTGAAGCTGCAGAAGGGGATAAGACGGCCATCGGCTTGGGCGACATGGATGCAGCAGCCGCGCAACCGTTCGAGACTCAGGTTCCAGGCGTCTTGAAAGGCCATGGCCGAAATCGAGAAGGTGTGGGTGCGGGCCCGGAGGAGAAACTGGTCGAGCGCATCGCCTGCCTTGCAGTCGCCCCTTCCGTCAGCCTTTGGAGCTGCGCCCCATTGCCGGGCGGTGATGGCGATGGAGGTGAGCGCCCCTTCCTCGGCGGGCTTGGGCGTACAGTCACAGCTTGCGGCTCCGAGTCGCTGTAATCGGCCATCTTCCTTTACCAGGTATTTTGCCGAAAAGGAACACAGGGCATGTTCGCAACCCGGCGGTTTGAAGTCATCGATTTTAAGGAGACCTCCGCTCTGGCTGCAAAGGCTGCCCATAAGTTCAGGCAGGGTCACATGGTCGGGGGTGAAGGTGGCTGGGAAACGACCAAAATAGCTCATGGGTTGGAAATGGACACCGCGGACATGGGGCTGTCGGCTCAGGCCGAAACGAATGATCTGCCACAGCTGATCGGTATTGACGCCGCGTACCACCGTGGGCACCAGGACAATACCCAGGCCTGCTGCGGCCAGGGCGTCGATGGCCCGGCATTTTTCAGTAAAGAGCTTTCGGCCGCGAAGAGTGGCAAAAACCTCATCGCCTACGCCGTCAAACTGGAGAAAGACCGAAGAAAGTCCGGCATCGCGAAGCCGTATTGCCAGTTCCGGGTCATGGACAAAGGCAAGGCCATTGCTGTTTAACTGAATGAAGGTGAAGCCGGTGTCCGCCGCTGCCCTGACGATCTCGGAGAGGTCAGGACGTACGGTGGGCTCGCCGCCGGAAAGCTGCAGGTTGCAGCCGCCGGTCTGGGTTATGATCTGGGCGAACATCCGCTTAAGAGTCTCGGGGTCAGGGTCCTTGGTCGCAGCACCACCGCTGCTTGCGAAACAAACGGGGCAGTGGAGATTGCAGTGCGAAGTAATTTCCACCAGGGCCGTACAGGTCCGCTGGCCGTGCGCTTCGCACAGGCCGCAGTCGAGTGGGCAGCCACGGCTGTTTGCCTGTCGGCTGCCGCCGGAAAAGGGCAGCTTGGGCCTGGACCAGGAGAGAAACGGCGGCTCACCCCGCCAGATCGTGGCGGTAAAGGAACCGTGGGTCGGACAACTCTTTTCCATGCGGACGCAGTTCCCTTCTTCAACCAGTCTGCCGGTCAGGCGCGTAAGGCATTCAGGGCAGACGCTTTCAACCGGGCCGAGTGCCTTCTTAGTCATTTTTGGGGCTCGAAGGGTCAAAACCATTTTCTACGAGGATAGTCATGGCTTGGCCAAAACACAGGGAGACCAGGCCGCCGCAGATGGTGGTATCCGGTTGGCCTTCTTTAACGATATCGCCGCAGTTGATGCCGCCAAAACGTTCGGTGCCATATTCCTCGAACCATGTGGTCAGTTCGGAGAGCATCAGCGGCAGGCGGTCATGCGCTTCCTCGCCTGCGCTGCCCTTACCGGCATAATAGGCAATCAGGCAGACTGCCCCGGTCAGCGCCCCGCAGGTACCCTTGCTGGCCGAGAAACCGTGGCATAATCCCGACATGGCCCGAAGGAGTCCGGGGTTTTCAAGGCCCTGCAGATCGAGAGCGAGCTGCACGACGATTTGGCTGCAACAGAAACCCTGGTGCGCCAGCTTCAGGATGTCAAAATCATATTCGGTACTGTTCATAGTTGACTGAGCCTTGCAATAAGTAAAAAAAGACCGGGGCGAGTGGCGGCGGAGGCCGTACAGGCAGCAGATGCCAGCTGTACATCTCCGGTTACCGCCTGCCAGAAGGCCTGGAGGGAGCCATGGGCAAAGACAAATTCGGCGGCGGTCCGGTTGAGCAGTCGGGTGTGGTCCTCCACCATAATAATCTCAAAACCCGCTTGGGTGACAAGATTCTGAACGGTTTTCAGGTCGGTTGCCCGGGAGAAACAGCAGGCAACCGGCCATTCTCCGGGTGGGTTTTGTGGTGCGGTCGCCCTCGAAAAGATATCGCTCAGGGCAAGATGACCGCCAGGCCGCAGTACCCGGGCAAATTCGCTCAGCACCCGTGGCCGGTCGGTGAGATTCCAGACGCATTCCCCAAGAATCATATCAAGGCAACCATCCGGCAGGGGCAGGTGGACAAGGTCGGCCTGGGCGACCTGCCGCCCTTCCCGCATGGCTTCCTGCAAAAGTCCGAGGTGCAGGTCAAGGCCGATGACCGTGGCAATGCCATGCTCCTTGAGGAGGGTCATGCTTGTACCCGTTCCGCAACCGGCATCGAGAATGCGGTCCGCGGCTCTAGGGGCGGTGAGGTCGATAATACGTCTGGTCAGAACCTCGCCGCCTGGTCGCAGACAGGAACCGAGCAGTTTTCGGACGGGTGTGGACAGGTACAGCGGTTTCATTTGTCTTCGAGGAGTTGCTCCACTTCGAGAATCCGTCCGAGGGCAAGGTCTTCGGCAATGAGTACGGCGGAACATTGCGGGCAGACGGGCAGTTCGACCTTGAAGACATTTTCCATATAGTGCAGTTCGACCATGCCGGGTTGAAGAGCTTTTCCGCAGGGTTGACAGATCCAGTTCATGTCCGACGGCAAAAAACGAAGACTCATGTATTCCCTCCTCCTATGATCATGCGATGGCTCCAGCACCTGTCAATGTGGTAGGTCGACTCGATGTCGCGGTACTCGACCCAAAAAGTAACCGCCCCGAGACGCGCTGTGGCAATTCTCCGGCTGTCGTCAACACCATGGGCGAAATAAGAGCCACGCTTGATGCTCGTAAAGAGAACCCGACGAATATCGTCTTCAAGAATACGCCGTTCCTGCAGGAGGACATGGACCGGATCGGTAATGGCTAGCGGCAGCTCCTCCCACGCCTCTTTGTTCGGGAGTTCCGCTGGGGAATATCGGGCCAGTATCTCGGTTTTGAGAAGACGTCTGTTCGCCCGCCGTGCCGAGATCGACACCGGCGGCTCGCTTGCCGAGTGGGCGATGTCCGGGAAAAGGATGTCAAGGAGGTGCTGTACGGGTTTGCCGGTCTTGGCCAGCTGGTCCCGGCACATCGCACAATAGGTGAGGAATCCCGCCTCGGTTTGCGCCACCCGCGCCGTTTGCACCTTTTGGGCAGTGGCGGAAGCGGCGTTGTCCATGAGCCCGCCGAAGCCGCAACACTCCGTTAAGGGTCCGGACATCGTCAGCGGTGCAAGGGGTTGACCGGTCTCGATCAGCAGACGGCGGACTGCATTCCTGGTCGTAACATCGTTTCTTGCCGTGCAGGGATCGGAGAGGGCCAGGGCGTGTCGGGACTGTGCTTTTTCAATCGGTTGTTCGGCGAGCAAGACCCATACCGAGACTGCCTCGATCTGTGGCAAATGGTCGCGAAAAATCTTAAGACAAGTCGAACAGGCGGTCAGCAGCCGGGGGCGTCCCATCGCCTGCCAATTCGCCTCAAGACGGGCAAGTACTGCGGAAAACTCCTCATTTCTTCCGGCCCAGTGTGCCGGGGCGCCGCAGCAGTCCGACCAGATACCGGTCGCAGGTTCCAGGGCAAGTAATTGGTCGTAGAGCCTCTTGGTCTGGTCCGGCCGGATACCGGCCAACTGACATCCCGGGAAAAAGATGCTATTGCTTGCCGTCTTTCCCGGAGCATGTCGGAGAAGAGCGCTTTCATTTGCCGCCGCGCGCATCTCTTCCAGGGCAAACCAGTGGGCCGAGGCGGGCATGCGATTTTCCCGCACCATCAACTGCCGGGCCTCCAGGCAGAGGTCGGCCATGGAAAAACCCCTGGGACAGAGGTTCTCACACTGTCGACAAAGGGAGCAGCTGTTGATGAAGTGGTTGGCCTGGTGGATGCCCTTGACTATGGCGGAGTTGTTGTACACTCGCCGGGCATAGGTTTTGGGATATGCAGCGTACTCTGCCAGATAGGCGCAGTGACGGACACACTCCAGACATTGGCAGTCGATACAGCGTCCGGCCTCTTGTACTGCTTCCCGGCGAGTGAAGCCGGCTGGGCTGGCGGCAATGATGCGCTCGCTTGCGGCAATATTGCTGGTATTGGTGTACAGTTCGGTTTGCCCGTGGCGTAGGGCCACTCGGCTCGCAGTCAGCGAGGCCCCCTGGAGAAAACGGTCGATGGAAACGGCCGCCTCCCGGCCCTGCGATACATCGGTGATAAAGCGGAAAGGGTGATCGGGAGGACAGAGGCCGCCGGTGAAGAGGCCCGGTTCAGCCAGGGCAAAGGTCTGCATGTCAGGGCCATCCAGCATGGCCTTGAGGTTGGGGGCAAGGATATCGTCCTGGCCTATATATACTGCACTTCCCGCAAAGGAAGTGCAGAGTTCCCTGGTTAACTCGACCACCCTATGAAATTCCACTCCCAACCCCTGCAACCGGTTCAGCTCTTCGGCAAGTACGTGATCCGGTAAGGTTTCTTCCGGCAGACTGCGTAACCATGCGCCGGGACCGGGTGAATGGTGAAAGAGGTGTACTGGATAGCCTTTTTTGGCAAGATCAAAGGCCGCAGTCAGGCTGCTCGGTCCTGCGCCGAGGACGATTACCTTGTGGTCCCGTTGCGGCAGGCGAAGAATCTTGCCGCGAACTGGGGCAGAAGCCATACAAACCCGCTCAAGATTGCCAATAGCAAGAGGCCCTCCCAAGGGGCCGCGGAGGCAAGAGTTCTCGCAGGGTGCCTCACATAACCTGCCGACGATATTGGCAAGGGGCATGCTTTTTTCAAGAATTACCCTGGCGCAGGCCATGTCGTCCCTGGCCATGGCCTGCACAAAAGCGCGGGCATCGACATTCAGCGGACAGCCGGCTCGGCAAAGCGGAGGCTCTTCCTGGATACACCGCGCCTCCCAGTCACGAAGTTCTTTCTGTTCCATGCGCCCTCCATTCTTCCGACAAATCTTAACCGTGGCAAAAGGCAAAAAAAACCTCCGGGCGACAGCAGCCCGGAGGAAGGATCGTTTTTCTATTTCTTCAGACCGGCAAGAACCTTTTCAGGCAGGGCCGGGAGTCGGGTGATACGTACACCGCAGGCATTGTAAATACCATTAATGATCGCCGCATGGGGGCAGGTGAGCGGCAGCTCACCAACGCCCGAGGCTCCGAAGGGACCGTCTGGGCGGCCGCTTTCGACATAGATCAGCTCTATGTCGTCAGGGATCTGTTTGGTATACGGGAAACCTGCGCCAAGTATTGTCGAGTGCTTTTTGATATCTTCGAAATCCTCGGTAAGCGCGAGACCAATACCCTGGGCAATCCCGCCGTACATCTGACCGTCGACCACTAGCTTATTGGCGATTTTGCCGATATCGGCTGCAAGAGTCATCTTTTCAACGGTTGTCGCCCCGGTTGCAGTGTTTACCGCTACCTCGGCCATGAAGACCCCGTACATATAGCAGGCAAAGGGGTTGCCCTGACCCTTATCATCACAGGCGTTCGCCGGTGCGGTCCATTTGCCG
>JAZDOW010000222.1:0-6050 GCA_043798185.1 Pseudomonadota bacterium
AACAACCGCAACAAGGTATTGGTTGTCGCAAACTTTAACGTTGAGCCGCAAATATTGCCGATAGAGGTGTTGAGATCCTCCGGCTTCTTTCAAATGGACGGCATGAAAGATCTCTGCTCGGGCGAACGTCTTCATCCTGAAGATGATTCCATCGTCATCCCGGCGTTGACCAGTTATTGGCTTGTTGACTGAAGTCCAACCCCGGTAAACGGGATAAGTATTTTAGGAATTCATTTCCAAGGTACTCAGGGGATGCTCGCCATGGAGCCTATGATCCGACTCTTTGTATAGTTCTATCGCCCTCGTCAATGACCGGGTTGCTCATCAATGGATGCGAAAGCTCAAGCTTTGCAACTCAAAAAAACCTCAACCATATCCACAGCATCTTCGGCAGCGTTATCTTGCAGGGTTACCACCTCGGTTTCCATTCCGGTCCATTGAAAAATCAAATCACCCATGTCATTTCCCCAGTCGGTTATCACCAGGGATCCTTTGTTGTCTATCGGGTTGCCGTGATACTCCGGATCTTTGAGGTGGATTATCTCGGTGCCGTTAAATTTCACCCGTGGCGAGGTCGGTTGGGACCTGTCGCGTGGAACGGTAAAAATATGTTTGCCTCCTTTTTTCAAGGTACGGTGGATTTCCTGGAAAACTAACTGAGGAGATGAAACATGTTCAAGAACATCCTGTGTTATCACCAGATCAAAGGAGCAATCTTCAAAAGATTGTTTTTCCAAATTTTCGCAACGGAAATCATTTTTATACGAGCCTGATTCAACATCAGGAAAATAATGGGTTGGCATATATCGGGAACACCCCGTTTGCAGCTTTTCTGAAACAGCACCATAGGGAGATGACTCGTGGATAGATAAATCCTTCCAATCAGGAACTCTGGTTTCCAGGACGTGAAACAATACTCTCCAGCGTGGAATACTGCCGCATCTCACACAGCGATCTTTCTCGCGAATCCAGGGGCCTTCTTCATAGAAAAAAGTTGTCTTCTTGCAAATGGAACAGGTCGTCCAGCGAGGGCCTCTCAGCAGGGTTTTGAGTATTGTTAGGGATCGCAATACATTGATTGAAATCAAGTTTATAATCTTACCCATGAGTGCTCTCCAGACCTGTGAGTGAAGGGTGACCCGGTTATCTTGTTTTTGACGATGTGAACCATTCATTTGCCATCAAGGCCCTTGCCTCGGATGTCAGGGGAATGAGGTCGCTCTTGTCCAGAAGGTCCATGTTAAATTTCCGATTTAGGGCAGCAAAATGCTTTAACCCAAATGCAATTTTATTGAGATAAGAAAAAACACCGATGGCCCCGGTGGCAAATTGATTCGCCTTTGTACCGTAAATGGCACGCAAGTCAGGAAGGTCACAAAATATTTCTTCAATTGTTGAACCATATGCTTTGAATCTTTCCGGCACATTTCCTGCCTTTATCTGTTCGCCAATTGTTTTTCCGGTCATGGCGGCAGCCATTGAAGCCCGGCACAAGCCTATTCCCAGAACATAACCATCCCCATAGGCCAACCCTTTAAATACCTGATCCTCACTTGCAAATCCACCGGTCATCACCATGGCAGGCAAGGACAATCTTTCGGATTTCAATTGTTCACAAATGCGGACCACTACATCTTCTAAGCAGACCGTGGGCAATGACCACTCGTTCATCATCTTTGAGGGACTGTATCCTGAACCACCGCCAGCTCCGTCAAAGGTGACCATATCCACCTTTGCCTCACAGGCCATCCGCAGCACACGTTCAATATCCACCCTGTCATACCCTGCCATTTTAAAATAAATGTTTTGGGCGCCGATCTCTCTTAACATTGTAATATGGGCAATAAGGGAATTTTCCGTCCACAATGGCAGTCTACCATATGCATAAAAATTCGGACAAACACCATCATGATAGGCCTTTTGTACGGACGGATCACTGGGGTCGGGGAAAACCAGATTACCGTGCTGCTGTTTAACAAGTGCGGTTTCAAGATCCTTTACCCGTATGGCCGGCTGGGTTCCCTTTGCCGCTTGGCCAAATTTAATTTCAATGGCCTTGGCCCCATATTTTTCTATGGCAATTTTCGGAACTCCCATAAGGTCATCATCCACATTACATTGCAGTACAATCTGCCCATATCCTCTATAATATCGATTAAAGCAGTCAAGGGCCTTTTTCAGCAGGGGAAAATCCGTAACCTTGCCATTGTCGATTTTCAGATTCGGCTCATTGTTTCTGGCATGTTCGCCGATCACACAGGTTACACCGGTCATGGCAGCTCCGGCAAAGTAGTCCTGCCAGTTAAGCTTAATTAATGCAGGCAGGATGATAGGTATTGCCATCTTAACCGGGTGGATGGAGCCGTAGGTTCGCTTCAGGTTAACATTAAAAATGGTGGCCTCGTCCTGGGTTTCATTGGCTCCCTGGGCACCGAATACACGGCCGTTGATATTAAAATGTGAGAAATCAATCGGATAGTCTTTTTCCGATGCGATTTGGTTGTTTCCGGTTGTTGTGGGGTATACTGTTTGCGCCCCCAAAACGGCCGCCTGAGCCAGCTCACAGGTGCCGTTGCAATCTTGAGTGCAGAATGAGCACATTCCCGACTGGGGAGATATGAAAGCACTCCGGTTTTTTGCAAATGTAAATCCAGAGCTTAATTTTGGTGAATACGACATATCAACCTTCTTTTCTGAAATTAGTGTTCAATTTATTAATTTATTTACGTTTTCTCAGCTCATTTAACGCGGAAATCACCGTTTTGGTTGGTGTATTTATTCGTTGTGCAAAATACAAGACCCTGCTCTTCCTGAAACCCCACAGACATTTTCCGATCGCCCCGTATCCGGTCTGAATGCCCGCCAGTGTATCTGACCATCTAGGTCAACATTCATGGAATAGCAGATGTATCAATATAACAAACTCCAAAGGACTGAAGTCTTGGAAGTTTTTCTTAGTACCGCCATGACCAGGATAAATTTATCCTGCCGCCATGACTGTTAGCGACATAAATCTATAAGCCAATTTACATCGTTAATTGAGCCACTTTTGTCTGCTCGACACCATGAGACGAAAGGAGACTCGTTAAGACTGCCATCCGAAATTTTCTGGGCTACTTCTGTCACTCAATTTGACACGTACTAGAACATCCGTCCCCTGAAGCCAAGTTTCCATCGTCACATTGTTCTGCTCCTTCTTTTAGTCCATCGCCGCATACGGTTGGGCGCACTTCTACCTCCACGCTGTCTTCAACCGACCAGGCACCATCATTGTCCTGCACCTGGAGGGTGTAAGTGGTGGTGGTGGCAGGCGATACAGTGATTATTGCTGTATTCTCAGCGGTACTCCATTTGAAGGCGACAATGGTGCCATCGGCATCACTGCCGCTGCCAGTAAGAGTGATGGTCTGTCCCTCTGCAATCGATTGATCCGGCCCGGCATAGGCTACTGGCAGTTTGTTTGCTTCTGGAGTTACCGTCAGGGCAAAATTGTCACTGCTACCGGTGCCATCCTTATCGCGCGCAGCAGCAGAGAAGCTATAGTTTCCTATTGCCGTGGGCGTACCGCTGAGCACGCCAGTGGTGCTGTTAAAGTTCATTCCGGTAGGCAACTTACCGGAGAGGATATAACCGGTTATGGTATCTCCATCGGGCGAAGTCACGTAGCTCGCCAAGGCGAGGCTGAAGGGGGTGTTCACTGCAGCTGTCTGATCAGAGATATCACCCATCAGCGGCAGGGTGGCGTTAGTGCCGCTATTATTTACTAGGTTTTCCAGAGCCTTATTCAGTTTGTCTATAGCCTCAACAAGTTCAATAAGAGTAGCACTGCCATCCGTGGAAACAGCACTCTTCAAGGCATCTGCTCCACCCTTGTTGTAAACAGTCTCTCCATACACCAGGGCCTCTTCCAGGCTTGACCAGCAGGCAGCAGTGTATTCGGCTTCGCGCAAGCTGCGGGCTTTTTCGATCAATCCGGCAAGTCGGGCCCGCAAAGCTGTTTTATCAATTTCCGTCAGAGTCTTCTTGGCAAAATACTGCCTGCCTTCAAGAGTAATGTTCTCCACTCCTGAAACCGGTTCCAAGTCGGCGGCTAGCAAAACGCCACGGCCTTTTCCCTTGAAAAGGTTGTCATGGTAACCAGAACCGTTGAAGATATATTTGATGCCAAGCACCAGCAGAGTTTCGTCCTCCTGGCTCGAATCGTCAAATACGACATGTTCTGCCCGGGCCTGCAATTGGAGACCGGGAATTTTCTCTATCCGATAGCTGCCCATTATGCCAAAGTCATTAGTGTACCCGCTGTGGTCGTAAAACCCGCTCAACTGCAGCCGGTTGTTAATTGTCAGGTAAGTAAGAGTCAACCCTCCAGCGGGGTTTGTTTCAACATCATCACTATTTTCATCGTACTGCTCACCAAGATCGTTATAGGCTCGATAGGCAAACCCCGCAGTTGGCACTAGCTTCATGTTATCCGCCAAGCAAATATCAGAATAGAGCTGAACCCGCAGATTTTTCGACCCTTGGAAGTATAGATATTCCTCCCAGACCCGATAGAGTTCCCGCGTTTCAGAGGATCCGTACTCCACTAGGCCAAAGGAATGATCATTGGTGTTGCTAAAAACGGCGCTTAGGCCGATTTTCTGCAGATACTCTCCGTTCAACCCGAAGTAATCAATTCCTGCACCGAGACTCTGCTTACGGCCATTGAAATATCGATCCTCGTTTTCGTAACTCAGATAAGAGAGCCTCTGCAAATCCTGCGCGGAAAAATTAAAGCGCCAATCGGCACCCATATAAAGCATTACTCCCCCGAGGGTACGCTGGAACGTCTCTGAAAAGCTTTTATCGATATCAAGATAGACTCCAGCGCTGAATGGTCGTGACCTGTAAAACACTGTACCGCCAGAGAGCGAAATGATTTCAAAGGTCTTATCGGACAGAGCCTGGACAGAAAAACCACCTTCCAGCAAATAGCTATCAGTTTTTTTGCTTACTTCAAGCGGAGGCGAGTTGGTAATTGTCTGGTTGAGGTACGAATCCGTGGTCTCGCTGGCTTGAGCATATTGCAAAGAAAACACAACCATCAACGCGAGCATCAATAGCGTAGCGTATAAGCGAGTGGCATGAAATTTATTGATTGCAGCAATAACCTGTCGCAACGTTAGATACTTTTTTAATTCCTGTTGCTGATGATATGGTTTTCTAAACAGTATTCTTCGTTGCATAATGTATATCCAATTTCATTCTTGATTACCCATGTAACTTCAGCCATGTTTTTCGCGATTAAGCACCGTACGAATAAGAAATATAAATTCGGATCGTTAGCTGATAGTTATTGTTAGTTCCTCATCTAGAGCAAGCCATCTTTCAGATGATTTTTTTTAACCACTGGATTGTAACCCCTTAATATCCTTAATTGACAAATAATATTTGAGACCTGAAAAGCTGCCTGAAATTTGGCTGAGATTCATACGGAGAGTATTAGGGAGAGTATCAGAAGAGTATTAGGGGACACGGTTTGGGCCTTTATTCGTGGTCTGTCCCCGTTGTATGCCTGTTGTATGCCGTTTGTCCCCATTTTACAATCCAGCCTGATTTTTAATAACTACTCTGTTAGGGTATCTTTGGCAATTATTTAATCCATAAATACCATGTAAAAGGCAAATCATGAGATGATACGAATAGTTGCTTATTAAGAGAATCCAAGGAAATTCGGCAATTCTCATGCGATCCCTTTGAAAGAAATAATTTTCGCTCTGGAATAGTCGACACTGGTGATGTGCCGTCTGAATCTAGGTTCTCGCGAGCTTTCCCGAGTTTGTCGATAGGGTCATGGTGAAAGGGCAGCAATAGCCAAATCACTCTTTATTTGCTGCTCGGAGCTGCTGTTCTTATTTTTTTACTTTTTGCGTAACTGCTCTCACCCTATTTCTGTCTCAACACCAGGAGTTGTGTCTGCAAGCGCCAACTGGATTGCCACAAGCGGATTTACACCTTGGGCTGCCATGGTTTGCAAGTAGCTTGAGATCCTGCAGTATGCCCTGGCATAT
>JAZDOW010000223.1:0-19407 GCA_043798185.1 Pseudomonadota bacterium
TTATGCCAGAGGCAAAAACCGTTGCGATCCCAATAGAGGATCTTCACCATATCCTTCTTCCGGTTACAAAAACAAAACAGATAGCCGGAGAACGGATCCAGATCGAGCCGATCGGACACCAAAATTGACAGGCTGTCGATCGACTTCCGCATATCGGTTGCACCGGTGGCGAGATAGACTTGTACAGACTTACCGGCACAAAACATCAGCGAGCCTCCAACACGTTCAATAATCTGTTCAGTGTTGTCTCGGAAAAGCTATCGCCCACGGTAATCGACATGTTCCCCGGTAGAACCAAAGTGAGATCGGCAGCTCCACCATAGCCGACAATCCGACCGGAGTCTGCTTGAATGGCAATCGGCACCAAGGTGACAGCATTGCCATCCATCTTTCTCAGCTTTTTCCGCCAATACCCAAAAGCATGGTAGGAGACCTGCTGCCGCCGACAGTATTCGGAGCGACTCAATCCACTTTTTGCTTGCGCGGCAAAATGTGCCTGCCATTTCTTGGTCTCGCCTCTTTGGCTTTGCTTGTCGTTCTGGTTTGTCACGGGCTACCTCCTTTATATCTTTAGGTTGCCCGATTATGACATGCCAGCCACGGCCTGGAAAGATGCGGTTCATTTGGCGGTTACACATTAACCGCCGGAAAGCATTTGGCAAGACACTATATGGTGTCAACGATGCTAAAGCGATTGAGGGGTGGGTACGAGATAACGCTGATGAACTTATTGCAGCCCAAAATGGAGACGAAATTCTTGACCTCGCGTGGCCGCTAATAACCGGGCATGTACACAACAAAGCTTTCAACAAGTTCGACAAGAAGGACGTCCTGAGAGAAGTTACAAAGAAATGGATTTCAGGGACCCCATTTTATGAGCTTTTCCGAATTGCCGACAAAAATAAATGCAAGCTCGGTAAAGGAGAGAGGCCTAGAAAAGTCAAAATCGAAAATATCATTGATATCTGCGAGGGCGGGCTTGCCTATGATGGAGCTCTTCTTGTGAGTGCATTGTGTGAATTTATAGAAATGCTGGACCGCGAAGGAACAGGCGACCCGATCAATCGTCTGCAGCTTTTCCAAAAACGCCTTAAATATGGTCTGCCCACGGAAACCATCATTGCACTTTATGAGCTTGGCTTTTCGGACCGCGTGATCTCTCAGGACCTCGCCGCATCCTTGAACCTGGCAGCGACTCAAAAGAAGGATCTTGTGAAGGCGCTGAAACAAGACCGGGACGGAGCCAAGGCAGTGATGGAAAAATACCCAAGGTATTTCCAGGAGCGAATGAATGAACTCCTGCAGTAGAAATCCAGATCATCGATCCGAACTATCTCGCGCCTTTGCTGTTGGCCCGCTTATTGGCAGAGTGGGGAGCTTACGATAGTTCTCGGGGAAAGCTCGCATTTCCCCAGGAGGGGCCATGAACCAACAGACACAGTCATCACCAAGAGAGCATCATTTCTACGTTTCGATTGCCAAGTTCCTTTTCCACCATCCGGAGCATGGCATTGTATCAGTGCGGGACCCGATCAAGATCAAGGATGCAGAGCGATACGGGCTCAGCCCGCTCATGCTCTATGGATTGACCGTTGCCGGGTTACCCATTCGGTGGATGACCTTCACTCCAGTCGATCAGCCCAGGCCCTTCCGGGATGTTCTTCTGGATGCGTGGCGTAACGCCGAGGGCTTGCGTGGCCGACCGGACATCCTGCGGATCAACCGCCACCTCGCGACGGCCAGTCCTGAACTGGTAGGGGAAATGGCAAAAATCGGAGTCCAGGTCGAGGTCGCCGATGCCAAGGAGAAATCCCTTCCAGCTTCACTACGTTCAGCCCAGGACTCCAGCCGGTGGCTGCTGAGGAAGCACGACGGAAATGACCGGTCTCTTACTGGGTCCATCCAGGCCCTTTGACTATGCTGAGGAGAGGATGCTGATCCAATCTTAGCGGGGCAGGTCCGGCCAATTCGATTCCCGTTTTGGGAACCGAACCGGCGTCCGAAAATCGGATTCGAAGTGGAGTTCTTGCGGTTCAATGCCTGGTGTCTGATTTTACTGCAAACTCGCCACTCTCGTCCGGTGTCGGGAAATCAGGGGAGAAAATTGTTTCTCTGGTCGGGTTGGCGGGAAGCGGTTGTGTGAGATGACTTCGGCGTTTATTATCAGTGGGTTAATGAAGGGAAAAAGCCAAAAGGCCAAGTTGAAATTATTTCAACTTATTTTTTTGAAGAGAAACCTTTTTTCGTAAAGAATTCGAACAATTTCAGTGAAAACATATTTGAGTTCTTCTTCGACGCCTTCGCCCTTTACCTGGCAGGTGAATTCATCGATAACTTGCACCAAGGTCAGTCCATGACAAAATCGTTCCAGAATCGAGACCGTAAGGTCGGATATTTCAACTGAGCTATCCAAAATATAATCATATAAAATGGTGGACTTCCGCGATTCTTTTTCCTGGCACCTTTCACTATTTTCTTGATACGCAAAACTCTCTGTTCCAAATTTGAAATTTTTAATATGTTGGTGTGAGCCGGGAGTCAGCAAGGCATAGGACAGGGTATCCTGCCATTTTGGTTTGTATATCTTTTGGGAGGTATAGAGAGTTGAGAGGGCTTGCACGCCAGTTTGAGCAAGAAAGATTATGGTATGCGCATTCAGGGATAAGCCAGTGTGGGGAAAATGAGTCCGCTTGCTTAAATTTTTTTGAAGATTCGATTTAACTTCAATTGCGTGGGAAGGTTTCGGACCATATGCCAGCATGATCGAGAGGGGGCTGAAAGTATCTTCAAGAGTGATTTTATATTTATCTGGATGTCTGCTAATAGGGGAATTCTTATGGAGTTCATAGATTCCAAATGAAAATGTTGCAGAGCCATAAGCCTGCTCTTCAATGAAGCGTTGAGTGATCTCAGCCTCTGTTTTGCTTTCTCCGGGGAAGCCAAAAAAGAATTGCAGATTGAACGCTATGCCAACCCGTCTGCAGGTCTCAAGCACTTTACGGATACACTCGGGATTGACCCCTTTGTTCATTTTTTTCAGGACACTCTCTGAAAATGATTCGAGGCCGAAAATCAGATTTACACATCCTGCCTCCTTCATTTTAGAAAGCAGATTTTCGTCGAAAGCAGACTCAAAGCGGACTTCACATTGCCACGATACCTTTGGTCCGTTTTTGATGAGAAGATCTGACAGTGCCAGTAACGTCTTCGGTTGTATGCAGTCATCCGCAAATGAAAAATAGCGCGCATTATATTTCTCATGGAGTGATGAGATATCACAATGGACCAAATCCGGTTCCCGGATTCTAGGAGTTCCGTGCATAGATGGAGATACAGAACAGAATTCGCACCGCGACCAGTAGCATCCTCTTGAGGTATACACAAAAAATACGGGCTCGGGAGCAAGGTAACTGTGTAACGGGAGCTGGTCATAATCGGGTGTGGGAAGATCGAGTAACCGTTCAGAACGAACCTCTGTCTTCACAATCTTCTTCCTGTCACGATAAACCAGATTTGGCACCCTCTCTAGGGAGGTACCTGTGTCGATTGCCGTGAGAAGACGTTCAAGGGCAGTTTCTCCTTCAAAGGCGATCAAATAATCGCACCAGTCAAAAATTTCCGGGCAGTTTTCAATAGCTTCGTACCATATGGAAGGGAGATTCCCTCCGAAAATCACCGGTAGCCCCGGCAGATTGCTCCTGACCAGACGCGAGAGCGTGAATGCCGGCAGAATTTGATCGCGGTAAGTGATGGAAATGCCCACAGCGGCGGCATCGCGAATAGCCCTGAGGGTATGGGTCTTGAGAAAATCAGTATATGGATTATCGCTATTTTCTACAAAACGACCGACATCTGCTGGTGTGGCAAAGTGCAGATCACTTGCACTCCCTAACTTGAAGGTGACGGGTTCCCAAGCACAGGAGAGAAGCTCGGCCGCTTCGTTGATGATGCGCTTGCATTCGTTTAAGCTCTCGAGAGAGGAAAACGTTTCCGGTTTTGAAATTGCGGCCATAGCCTGGCCGATGCCATCAATGATAAAAGGAGATTTAAGGAGGGATTGCATGGCCCGCCTGTACCAGCTTGCATCACTGGGTTCCAGCTTGTGTAACTCTTCCAGTTGAGTGAGCCTATCTTGCACCTGATCTCTACCCTCGATGATACTGGCAGGAGTAAGAATTGTTCGGAAAAATTCAACATTCGCATCGACAATGATTGCCGTGTGGTTCCCGCGAGCATGTAGGAAAGCGCTTAGGCAGGGCAGGCTTGAGTAGGGTTGGGTCGGGTCTGAGGCGGGAGGAAATATTAATGCACATTTCAAATTCGGATCTCCCAGGTCAGGAACTCTCTCGTGGATAAATCATCATAGAAGGACAATACGGTCTGTCGGTTATCTTCCCCGACAATGGCCAGAATATCGGCAAGGCTATGCAGACCATCGCATGCTGCTAGGAGCGATAATCCATGCTCACCAACATTTACTAATCTATCATTTTCCGGGCAATACACGTAATCATTGGCCATAGGCAAGGTTTTAGAGGAGTTCTCTTGTTCTGAATCGGCCGCATGTATCTCCTCTAAAGGGAATCGTAGCTTTCGCGGGATGAGTTCCGTCATTCGAACGGGAAAGATATGTTCAGGTTCGGTGTTGTACCGATTTTCCGTCTTGTCTTTGGGAGGCAGCCAACAGTCCTTTGGTGGCAAAAATACCAGATGACTGCGCGAAAGGACGAAAAAATTGGCCAGGGCTGCAATACCTTCACTCTTAAGCATCTCCTCGAGAAGAGAGGCAGCTTCATCCGCGTTCATGCCGCTGGCGACATTGTATTTTGAATAGATTTTGAGATCTTCTCCTTCGTAAGGCAGGATCTCCGTTATACCAAAACTCTGTGGATCAAAATGTGTGGGGGTGTGATGTTCCAAGATAAAGTTTGTGACCGCAACCTGCGTGATATGCTCAGCAAGCCCTTCGATGGAACGTATGGTCTCCATAGCTTCCTCTCGTGTTTCGGTGGGAAAACCGCTGAAGAACATGACGAATGGGCGGATACCGCATTTGGAACATGCTTTTATGACCGTTCTTATTCTCTCCGAGCGGGTTCCTTTGCGCATATGGTCCAGGACTCGTTGAACCGACGATTCCATGCCGAACATCAACATACGGCAACCACCTTTTTCCAGCATATTTACAGTTGCCTCGTCGTATGTCTCCTCAAACCTCACCTCGCCAAACCACTGGATCGATAGTTTCCCTGCTGCAACTGCTCTTGCTATTTCTTTGGCTGTAGCAGGGGGAATAGCTTCATCTACGAGATAAAAAGTATGACAGTTGTAGCGTTGGGACAATTTCTTCAAATCCTCAATGAAGTAAGGAGGTGACTTCATGCGAAAACGATCGCGATAGAGATGATAATGTGAGCAGAATGCACACCGCCCCCAGTAGCATCCCCGCGAACTCAGAATCGGCAGAATGAGTTCGGGAGAGAGATAATGGTCAAGCTCCAGACCAGTAAAATCCGGAAGCGGCAAGTCACGAAGATTAGGTGGAGGTGGCGATGGAATGATATGGGCAATGCTATCCTTAAAGCTCAGCACACCGGGAACCGAGGTAATCGATCTACCTGCACGAAGTGCGCTAAGAAGATTGTGTAGGGGGATTTCTCCTTCATAAGGAATCCAGGCATCCACCAATTCCTGGAATTGTGCAAGCACTTCCCACCTGTTTTCGTAAAAACAGACAAGGCCGCCACCAATGATAATCTTTGTCTCTGTAAATTTCCTGCGCAACTGTTTTGCAAGCGTCATGGCAGGAATGAGTTGGCAATAGTAATTCAGTGAAATTCCGACAACATCAGGCATTTTGCAGGTGTATGTTGATAGGAAGTCTTCAATAAAAGGCAGGAAGAGGTTTTGTTGATGGTCTCCGGTTGCTGCGAGAACCTCGGAGCTGGAGGTGGGCCGGTGGCCCATCGAAAATCCTCGGGCATACCAGCGTACCGGGTAGTATGCTGCGGAGACAAGTTCCATCCCTCGTTTGACAATGACAGCAGATTTTGAATACAATCTGCGATCTTTATAAATCCGCGTTGAGCGCAAATTATCCAGCGCGCTCGGAAGTGCCGCAGAGATATAATGGGAAGCAAGACTGTTTGAGATGAGCAGCTTGTATTCAACCGCCGACTCCTTTTGCAACTCAGGCAATCGCTCGAGTTGGCTGATTCGGCGCTCGATTTTTTGCCCACAGGTTTCAATGTGGCAAGGGGAGAGCAAATATTCATAGGACATGAGATTAAGATCAATGAGATCCACTTCATGCCCTTGTGTGCGTAAATATCCGGCGAGAGCGGCAATCCCGAGTGGTGGATGGGCGGGATCTGAGGCAGGTGGAAAAACAAGCAGTGTCCTCATGGAGAGCTGTCCTGCTCCAGAGAACGCTTAAGTAATCCGTACATGCAGAACGGATTGTTGTGCGCAGAGCCGGTCGCACCATATGCCATGAAGGTGCAGCCTCCCCGGCAAATCTCACCAAGTTCACAGTCTTGACAATACCCCTTCAGCTGAGTCGTTTCAAAACCACGAGTATAAGCAAATGCACCGGGACGATGCCAAATTTCAACTAGGGAAGAATTTCGTATATTACCCTCGACAAAATCGTCTGATTGGAGCGAAAGACACCCTTTGACGTTACCATTAGCCTCTATGCCAATGGTCAAGCAACCCGCTGAGCATCCACACCAAAAATTGAAACCATCACGATTGACCGTCCCGCGAAGCATCTCCTCATGGTGGGAGAAATAGCCAATGTTGTCACCGACGCTCACGGCGGTGCGTGAACGTTTCTTGGCCTCTACAACAAAATCAACGATTTCTGGAAGATCCTCGGGGGCAAGCATTAACTCCGGTCGTTGCTCGAGACTTCCCATAGGACAACCTAGTTGGAGTCGCCAGACAGTTGCTCGCATCGAGGCAACGAGTTTTTCAACTTCTCCCATCTCTGACAGATTTATTTTGTTGATGTGCGTAACTATGTTGAGGGGGACGCCAACATTACAGATGTGGTTTGCCGCATCCACAACCCTATCAAACGCTGCAAGATTCTGTCTGACTAGGTTGTGATTTTCACGAAGCCCATCTAGGCTCAGACCAACTCTTGACATGCCCAAGTCCCGGACACATTTTGCTGTTTCGGCATCAAAGGCTAAACCATTTGTGATAATGGAGGTCGCAACCCCTAGTCTGGATAGACAGCCAGCAATTTGCGTCCAATCCGAGCGCAGGATTGCCTCCCCCCCAGACAAAACGACTTTTTCACAGCCGAGGTCCGCCAGTTGACGGCAGAGGTCTAAAGCCTCTGCCGTCGTCAACTCCTTCCCACGTTTTCGCGGTCCATAAAAATCAGATGCACAATGCAGACAGCGCATATTACATTTCGATGTAATCTCCCAGACGCATAGCTTAGGGCGAAGATTAATTTTATCCAAAATGTACCGCATAGTTATCTGCCTTCCCGCTCATTTGATCTCTTAAAAACAAAGAGGGTGCAATTAAGCAAATCAGGATGAGAATGCAACCTTGTGTCGGTCGCAGAGGACTGATGCTCTAGGCTACCCCGACGCCTCCTCCTCCGCCGTCGCCATAGGCGACTTCATCCCCAAGCGAATGCTCAAGTTTTTTGGCGAGTTCAACGTCTTTGACATGTGCTCTAATTTGTTTGCTGATCATTTCCTTGAGGTCTTCACAATTCCATACACGGACAGGTATCTGGGCGAGAAAGGATTTTTTCTTAGTAAGGTCTTTTGGGTCTTCTGCCATGGTTTTTTCTCCTTTTTTGAGTTGGATGAAAAATCAAAAGCTCTTCTTTCTAGATAGCTGGAAAAAACAGACGCGCATGTGGTACGCCCTCATCTATCGCAAAAAGGCCACAAATATGACACCTGGAAATTTACCGTTATGGTGATTCAATCTTTTGTTTGCAGCCCGATGTCAGGTAAAAGCGATAATAGTATTCGGCATTCTGGTCACGAAAGATTACGTCAATGCTACCATTTATGTTAAAGCACATGGATGCGATATAGCGAAAATCCATGCTTTTTGTCGAACGCGAGCGTGTTTACTTGTTTACTGATTGAGGCACCATGCCTTCACACTTTTAGTTGTACTAAGTTGACTGCAAGCTTCGCCAATTGAGATGAAGTGACGAGATGGAAAAGCGACTCGATGAAAAATATCCGTTGCCAGCCTCTCAAAACGAAGGTAGGCCGTTTCAATTCAACTGAGAATTAGAACGCTATCACAGTGAGATCGTATACTGTTAGAATGAATTTTTCAATGTTTTTCGTGCCCGATGAGCCACGATATGTTGTTGGGCAAAGGGACCTTGTTCAATTTAAAATCAAAATATTTCCCGTTTCCCGGTTATATCGGTCCATGCAAGTAGGTCAGCGGTCTTATTCCAGAGGGCCGAAAAAATCTTTCTGAGGATTGGTACTCGATAGCAATTGATTTAAGGCAAGGTATGTCATTGAGATTGAAGCGTTTTTGCGTAACCTTAATTGCTATTGTAATAAGTATCTTAGTCTTCCATTAAGTTAGAATCATCGCCTTTTACAACCCGGGCATATCCAACAGAAGACGGTTCAAATTGTGGTTCGTTGCGCGACGATCACAATCTAGCCTTATTCGTTATGCTTTTTAACCTACTAATTTCATTGTTGATATCTGAGCTAAGATCGCTCAACTTTTCCTGATAGGACTCAATTAACGCAAATGTGATTCGTTCCAATGCCAAAGTAGCTCCTAGTTCGGATTTTGATGGCAGTGGAGTAGAACAAAAGGCTTTAATGTTCGAATTATATTCAGGTACAATATTAGCTACTCGATCGTAAACAGTACGGAGCTCTCCCATTTTTGCGTATAGTTGAGCTAGATAAGATATGTCAATTACATCGATTTTTCGTACGATATCAAGGTTTGCCTCCCAAGCCGACTTACTTACCACGTATCGAGTACCTTTAGTATCTGCCAAAGATAGAAGTGTGGTCTGAGTCTTATTCACAGTTCTTATAATTGCAGAGCAGACCTCATGATACTCCCTTACTTCATCAGAATCATTTAACAAACCACTACCTTCAAGCCACGCCATCTTTTTATTGTATAAATCCGGAAGATCATCTGACTTAACATTTTCAATGTAGTTTTCTTCTGGAAATAAACCGCTCAAAATCTTAAATCTCTTGTCCCTTAATATGTTCGATATAGTTTTTGACGTATTTGAAAGTGTGGTAGTATTTTTGGCTAATTCGGAAACCATATATTCGTTTGCCTGAATTTCTGATAGAATTAACGATACGGCTCTTTTTTGTTCAGATTCGCTAAGTTCTTTATATTTTAAGCCAAAACCAAGCCCAATAATTAAAATTCCTATTATAAAACCATAACTCAAAATTAGCTTTAGTATCGTTAATGCACTCTTTTGCTTTAGCTGTGGAAAAAGTCCTTGTTTAACCAAATAACGAGCAAACGAGAGAAATAGAAAGACAACGAACCCTATTAGCACTAGTGGATCATGTAGGTATGGCGCTATTTTTTCAAAATCCATCAGCTATTCATACTCCACTGCATCTGGCTAATTTATTTATCAAAGCCATTATCTAGTTTTCTAGCTAAATTACCACTCAACCAAATATACCATGCAAAAAACATTATTAGGAGCCTTTTTTGACTGGATTAACTAGCAAAAAAGCTGAGAGATCTTAACCATTGACGACTGACCTCAAGTATTACTGCACAAATTCGGGATATCATGGCTGTGGATGTGGAACCGGATGGACTTACATTTTACCGACCATGCTTGGTTCCCCCGTGCCGAGGCTCCTGTGTTACAGCCGGGAGAGCGCCATCGCCGAAAAGTTCGAAGCCATGGTGAAACTCGGGGCGTTGAACAGCCGTATGAAGGATTTCTACGACATTTGGCTTCTCTCTCGTCAATTCGATTTCGACGGAGCGAAGCTCGCCGAGGCAATCCGGTTGACTTTTGACCGGCGTGGAACGGTAATGCTTGTCGAAATCGAGGCGTTCGACGCAGTCTTCATCAGCGCCAAACAGATTCAGTGGTCAGCCTTTTGGAAACGGCTCCAGCAAGATCATGTTCCAGTCTCATTTGGCGATATCGTATCGGCAGTAAAAACATTGCTTGTACCGGTGCAACATCTCAAGGAACTACCAAGCCTATGCGCTGGATCGCTTCAGGACCTTGAACGTGAATATAGTATCAATTTCAACCTAATCATCACTATATCTGTGACCAAAATTGTGTCCAAAAACCGTGATGAACTGTGATTTGCAATTATTATGAGTGATATCCAACCAAAAAAGGTGTTCTACGGAAAAGCTTTTAATAATAGATTCTTAAATCACTGAAGATCATTTTATATCCCATATTGTCATCTGCTTGCACATGGGTTCGACTCCCGCAACCAACATGCGGGGCCACACCTTGTTCCTGATGACCCTCGGACCGTAGTCAGATCAAGTATGGGGAGGGATCACCGATTCGTTCGTTACCATGTAGCATGAGGTGAGGGTTACCTCCATATGTTTTGATGTTTAGTTCGCACCTGTATCAAAACTGGTAACCCTCATCTTTTCAAGGGAAGTGTCAGATCAAGTCAAAACTATTTCACCTGATCTCGAAATTTCTTCTGCGTAGTTTATTTTTAAGCTCGAATACTGCGCTTACCCCTAGATTTGCGAAATGTTTTCTGCTCCAATTTTTCTTTTGCTTTCCCGTTCTCTATTTTCAACTCTCGTTTATTTTCTATCCGTTGCTCTACTCCTTCCATCGCTTTATCGATAACCGGCTGAACCTGGCGTTTTACACCATCCATCCCCAAGATCGAGGACTTGGCCAGGTCGTTGAAATCTGTAAATGCCTTAGATTCAGCCGACTGCTCACCAGGTGCAAAAACGGGAAAGATGGCCTTTCCCCCAACAGCACGGGCTGCTTCAGTGGCTTTGACACGGCCGGGATTGATCCCAAGAGTGGCTCCGACGTTCAAGTCATCGTCACCTGCGATAATGATCGGTTTGTCGGGATATTTCTGATGCAGAGCCTGGGCCACCGGCAGTAAATTGCCGGAGTCGAACGCCGAAACCGTAGCATGTCCCAAAGCCTCGGAAAGAGTGGCAGCGGTTGCATAGCCTTCTGCAATGACCAATACCGGTGCTGCAGTAAGAGCGTCCATGCCGCCAACCGGATGGAAACATCCTTCCTTTCGGCTGTTTTTCGCAAACCGTTTGGTCCCATCTTCCTGGATATATTGCATGGTCCAGAGCTTGCCGTTGGCGTCGAAGGCCGGAATATAGGTGGTTTTATAGTCGCCGTCGGTCAAAGCCCCAACGTGAAGCTGGATCCCTTTATCTCGCATATAGGCAGTCGCTTCGGCAACAGGCGCCAGATTTTCCATTTTCCGAATGATACGTTGCGAGGTTACCTCATGGGTTTCTTCCAGCCTTGCAGCACGTTCGGCCTGTTTGGCTGCGGCCACGGCCTGCAGCTTTGCCTTTTCTTCCGGATCAAGCGAATAGCCCTTGGCCTTCCATTTCATGTCGATGCCGGTACGGTTATTTTTGATGTAGCCGGCAGGATGGCCGTCCAGATGACAGACATAAAAGCCCGCCTGATCACCTTTTCTGTCACCTTCAACCCCGATCCGATGTTTCTGACCATCCATAATGGGATGATCCCCTGCGACGATACATCCGAGGGTCTCCAGGGCCTCGGTAAACTCTTCCTTTGGCGTCATTGCCGGACCTTGACCTGCGACATTGTCCATGTCCCATCGTTTAAGCTTCTCCAAATCTGCTTTCGGTCCCACATACCAGGACTTGGCCGATTTGTCCCATAATGCTCCAGCAGCCTTGGCCGCCGATCGCTCACCATAAGGCACGGCAAGATACTGACGATCCGTTAGAACCTGTTCATTGCCCTTAGCCTGGCCAAGGCCTTGTTCCAATGAAGGTGCCTTATTCAACCATTTCTCAAAAGGAGAAGAATCAATATCGACCGGGATAAACCAGGACCGTTCCCTGCGGTCCCAGCGAGCGCCAAGAGCCTTCGCCTCGTCTTTCTGCCTGAAGGGAACATCCAGATAAACCCGGTCGACAGCCTTCCCAGCAAGGGCCGCAAGGTTCTGCCTGTCGTCAAGTTCTGGAGCATTGGCATCGAAAATCCGGGCGGTTTCGGTGGTCACACAAAAACTGGTGACCAAGGCCTGCGCCGGATCATTCAAGACAACAGCAACCAACAGCCCGTCATCACCGCCCGGTTCAACCGCACCGACAGTCCTCTTAACAATGGCCGATTCGGTTTGTCCCCATGGGATATTCCTGCCAACGATAATTCCGGTTTTGATAGGACCGGAAATGCCGGCAGCCTGGAAAGCGGCCTGGACATGATTGCTTACCGCCAAGGCCTCAGCCATTGCAACCGAGTTCGGATCATCAGCCGAACCACAGAGAATGATGGGGGCATCACCAACAAAGACGGCCGCATGGTTGATATTCCTGAATTCATCAGTCGGTGTGTAGATGCTCGGTGTAAGGGTGGAGAGTCCAAGAAGTCGGGCAAGTTCTTTCTGGTAGGTATTCTCGGGTGGTAAGGGTTGTGACATGCTGACCTCATAAGGTTGTGCCTGATGTTCTGCCATTAGCTCTTCAACCTGGCTTCGAATGTGACTGAGGTCCAGTTCCTGCTGCTGTTCGAAAGCCAGAACATAGTCCTGGATCCTCTCGGCATCCGCCGACGTCCGGAAGATTTCCAGAGGATTTTCCTCCAGGACCTTGATCCAAGATTTGACATAGGCTGCATGCTGACCCGGATCGTGACCTATGCCTAACTCATCACCCAGGATCATGCTGGCGATCTCGGCTCGCAACTCCTCTTTCGAATACTCGACGCTGCCATACGGATTCAAAAGATCGCGGTTCAGACGCGACGAATGCCCCGTCCAATGCCCGAGTTCATGCAGCGCGGTGGCATAATACTGATCGGCGGTTTTAAATTGACTCCTGGCTGGTAGATGGATGCTGTCGGTTGAGGCCCTGTAAAATGCCCGATCTTGCTGGCCGTGACGGATCACGGCCTGAGATGCCTGCAGGATATGTTCGGCCCGGTCGAGGACCTGCCATGAAGGCTCTTTGCGCTCAAGTGGCGGCAGGCCTTCTATCTGCTCGGCATTGAATACGGTTGCAAAGAACACCCTCGGCCGTTCCAGTGGCAATTGCCCTTTTCTGGGCTGGCCGTGGTCATCGAGAACAGGTCTTCCGGCCTCATCGGTGATGGTCCGCTCCTCGGAGAATTTCCAATACTGAATGGATGTCCCTTTTTCACCTTTCAGCACCTGGGCGCCGGCAGTCTCGGCCTGCTTATAGGTCAACCAGCGCTGATCGGTCCGTTCCTGCATCATCAGTTGAAGAATGTTGATCCCCCGATATCGTTTGCCGGTGACCGGATTGATCGGGATACCCGCACCGGGTTCTCCAGGTTGCCACGGTTTCTGCCATGGGGCTGTCCCTTGCTTCAGTTGTTCGATCAGTTTCTCGGCGACCTGTTCATGGAAGGCCTTTCTTTTATCCGCCATGGATCACCTCCCTTCTCTATCCGGATTCATAGGTTCAAGGAGATCGACATCACTGGCCATCGCATCCTCTTCGGACAAGGCATCTTCGATGAAGGTTCCAGCCTGATCAGCCTCGTCGGGATCGAATTCCGCCTGAAAGCCGGGAGTCATTGCGTCAATCAATTTTTCCCTGATAACAGCCTCATGTGACACCTTGGTATTCACTGCTTCAGGATTTTTTTCTTGTTCGGTGGTCATGATTCTATCCTCCTGTTGTTTTGTGACTGTCTTTTCCTGCTATAATCTGGATGACCCTTCAGGTCGGGGTAGGAAAGCCTACAGGTGGGGAAATTGCTGCAGCCCCACCAGAATTGTCCCTTCTTTTTTCCCGGTCTGCGGGTGAGACCGCTTCCACAAGCCATGCATTTATGGAGCGCCGAAACGGTTGCGACCTCCTGAGATCCTTCAAAGGAAATGGCCCTTAAACCAGCTTGCGCAACCTGTTCACGGATAAAGGACTCCTGTTTGGCAACAAATGAGTGAAGATCAGCTTTTCCCTGTTCGACACCTTTCAGTATGCGCTCATAGATTGCTGTTAGAACCGGATTGGTAACAACCTCAGGCAAGACACCGATAAGACTTCTGCCCAAGGTCGAGCTGATGATCTTTTTGCCCTTCGTCTCCAGGAATCCACGGCGTTTCAGTTCGGAAATCACACTTGCCCGGGTGGCGGATGTGCCGATTCCGTCACCCTCTCGCAGCATTTTTTTATGCGTTGGATCAACCACATTGGCATGGACGTTCTCCATGGCCCGGACCAAGGCGCCTTCCGTGAAATGTGACGGTGGCTTTGTTTGGGCATCTTTTCTAATGGTCCTGATGCAGTTGATGGCATCACCCTGTGCCATTGCCGGAAGTTGTTGTTTATCGCATTCGTCTATCTCTCTATCACCCTCTGCTTCTGCCAGATCAAAGACATCCCGCCATCCGTTCCTGGTGACAACCTTGCCGGTTGCTGTAAATGAAATGCCTGTTATGTCCACCTCGACGTTGGTGCTGAGATATTCATGGAGCGGGTAAAATTGGGCCAGATAGACCCGCACGATCAGATCGTAGATATTGCGCTCCCGATCATTTAATGCCTCTTTGTTGCCCTTATGCATTGTCGGGATGATGCCATGGTGGGCGGTGATCTTCGCATCATTCCAGGTTCGGGACTTGATCCCAGGATCGGCGGCATCAATTAACCTCGCAAGCTCCGGTTTCATAATCCTTAGCGCATCAAGTATCAGGGGAGCGTCGGCATGTTGGGATTCCGGCAGATAGGGACAATCGGTGCGAGGGTAGGACGTCAGTTTATGGGTTTCATAAAGGGCCTGGCAGATGTTCAACACCTCCTCAGCGCTGTAGCCGTATCTGCCCGACGCGAGAAGGGTTATATCCGAAAGCGTGAAGACCAAAGGCTGGTTCTGCTTTTTCGCTTCCTGCCGGTACAAGACGATGCTGCCCGACTGATCGGTGACGGACTGAACAATTGTATCGGCAATGGTTCTGTCGATAAGCCGGCCTTCGGAATCGAGCCCTGCCTGATCTTTTTTGGCCTTCCAGATGGCAGTAAAATTACCACCCGCATGCTGGGTCTCAGCTCGAATGGTATAATAGGGAACAGGAGTAAATGACTCGATTTCCCTGTCCCGCATAACAATCAGGGCAAGGGTCGGGGTCTGAACCCGGCCGACAGTAAGCAAGACCCGAGAGCCGCTGCGCTGTGCCCGAAGAGTGTAGGCTCGACTCAGGTTCATACCGATCAGCCAGTCAGCTCGTTGTCTGGCTCGCGCGGCATCAGCCCAACCATGATAGGCGGTGTTCTCCTTCAAGGCAGCAAGCCCGCGCTGAATACTGACCGCATCCTGGGCGGAGACCCAGAAGCGAACCACAGGTTTCGTGTTGCAAAAATGCTCCAATACCTCATCGATAAGCAGCTGACCCTCACGATCTGGATCCCCTGCGTTTACTATTTGACCCGCCTTTCTTATCAGCCTGCCGATCACTGCCAGCTGCTTCTTCGCCTCTGGCTTAGGCCTCAGAACCCACTCTTTCGGTATGATGGGCAGGTCGTCGACCCGCCAGATCTTTTTGCCGTTGCCGGTACGCGGGACATCTTCGGGTGTGTAGTCATCTGGGCTGGCCAGCTCCAGCATATGCCCGAAACACCAGGTAACCGTATCGGTGCCGCATTGGATAAAACCCTCGCTTTTCCCGGTGCTCCCCAAAACGTCTGCGATGGCCCGTGCAACAGAGGGTTTTTCAGCAATAAATGAGCGCATAGTCCTCACCAAGTGAAGACCGGAAGAATGACGGTCTTGATCTGAAATCGATCTATGGGACCAAAATATCGGCCATCAAAAGACAGGCTGCAAACATTTGACATTAGCAAAACCTCTGATCTACCGAGCGTATAGGAATCGGCGTGGAAATGCGGCAACAGCCGTCCGGCAGGATCTGCCTGTAAGGGCTTGCTCTCGGGTAACAAGATCCCGTTCACTCGTACCCCATCACCCTTAACGGCGACGACATCACCCGATATTCCGGCAACATCTTTCATCATATAACCGTAACCACCGGGACATAAGCCACTGGCGAGATAGCCCCGTTCCTTGGCCATATCGAAAACCGGGTCCGGCGGCGGACAGAAGAGTACATAATCCCCTTTTCCAACGGGTTCCTCGGAAGATCGATAGATACCAAGTGGGATGCTTTCCGAGGTGTTGATCCTGATACCGGCGACAAGACAAATGCCGCCAAGCAGGGTGATGCAAATGAGAACAACGGAAAAATATTTAAAAAACTTCATAGCTTGATGACTCCGGTATGGCTGCGATCAACGGTCTTATCACTCACATCAGGTGCCGGGATTGCCGCCCGAGCTGCAAAAACCGGATCCTTAAAATAGAGCGGCTGCCTGCCATATATTGCCGGAAAACCTGCAACCGAAATCACCATGTCTCCTGCCTCTTCTATCTCGCCTTTTGCATTTTTGCGGGGTCCCGGCATACGCAGACACTCGTCGGGAGTCAGCAAGGCTCGCTGCACTTCCTGGATGGTGCGGGAGACATGGCCCATCATTGCCGCTGTGCGATGGCCGCTGGTGGTTATCTGTTCTTTTATGACCGTGGTCTGACCGGTAAGCCGTGACAGGTGTTCGGCCGTTTCGATACGGTTCGGCGGGAAGGCGTTTTGCACATGACAGTTCGAGGTGATGGATTCGTCATGCCCGTAGCCGGTTTCACGGCTCTTGAGCTGGTTGATGTCCTGGCAGATGAGGTAACACTTGATGCCGTAGCCGGCGACAAAAGCAAGAGACTCCTGCAGGATTTCGAGTCTGCCAAGACTTGGAAACTCGTCAAGCATTACTAAGAGACGGTGCTTGTACTGGCCAACCGGCAGGCCGTCCTTGAAAGCCAGTTTGTCGGCAGATAAGCGGACAATCATATTTACCAGGATCCGAACAAGAGGACGGAGCCTGGCCTTGTCGTTTGGCTGTGTGACAATGTACAAAGAGATGGGATCATCATGATGCATCAGATCTTTAATCCGGAACTCGGACTTTGAGACATTTTCGGCTACAATGGGGTCACGATAGAGAACCAGGTGGGATTTGGCGGTGGACAAGACAGATCCAGCCTCTTCCTCGGGCCGGTCCATCATATCGCGGGCAGCTGAGCCAACTGCCGGATGATTCCGGCCACCCATATGTTTATAGGTGATCATTTCCGTCCACAGATCTGCAATGTCCCGGGTGGGATCTGCAAGCATGGAATCAATTGAGGACAGGGTGGCCGAAGAGCCTGAGTTCACTGCCTTATAGAGGGCATGCAGGATTAAACCCACCAAGAGAGCGAAGGCCGTCTTCTGCCAATGTGATTCCAGGCCCTTGCCATCAGGATCGACTATCAGGTTGGCCAGGTTCTGCACATCGCCGACCTCATGATCGGTATTTATCCTGATCTCATCTAAAGGGTTCCAGCAGAGCCCCCTTTCCGATGCCGCCGGTTCGAAAAGCAGGACCTTGTTTTTTGCATGCTGCTTCCGCCAGCCGGCAGTCAAGGCCCAGAGTTCGCCCTTGAGGTCGGTAATAACGCAACTCGACGGCCATGAAAGAAGAGTAGGGATAACAAGACCGACACCTTTTCCGGAACGGGTCGGGGCATAAGTCAGAATATGTTCCGGGCCGTCGTGTCTCAGGTAATAAAACTTCCCACGTTTATCCATCCAACCTCCGACATAAACGCCGCCCTCAAGGAGGCCTGCAGTCTTGATTTCTTTAAGGCTTGCCCAACGTGCAGAGCCGTGTAAATACTGGTGAGCCTTTGATGTGTTGGCGGTCACTACTTTCACAAGGGCTACTACGAGGAGACCTACGGTCGAACAAAACACCCCCAGACTACCGGCACGGATAAAATCATCCGGATGGCAGTCATACCACTTGGATGCCCACTGCAGGATGCCCCATGGTGGATAGACCTGTCCGATATGGCTTCCTAAAAGAGGCTGATAGCCGAAGAAATAGGCAAAACACTGGGTGGCAATTTGAAAACCGGCAATGAGTGAGAAAAGACCAAGAAATGGGAGCAGGAAACTGGGCCTTGTTTGGGATTGCACCTGAGGACCGGCTGCATTGTTGATTTTTATTTTCACTTATTCGAAATCCTACATAAAGAAAAGATATCCTGCTTTCCCCATCGGGATGCGGATCAAGAGGAGCAGAGCCAGGTGCAAAGGGTAGTAGCCATAAAAGAGTAAACGTAAACGCGGTACCCGCAGATCAAAGCGCGTGGCCATCAATATGACTGGCAAGGCCGCCAATGCCCATACGTTGTGATTGATGAACCACAAAGTTGCACAGGCAATGAGGGCGATAGCCGCAGCTATCCAGCTTGGCCGTTTGCGATACGACCAGATAGCCAAACCGAAGGCTACTGCCGGCCACAAGAATTCGCCAAGACCACCGCCAGCCAGAAACACAAGGCCTGCGGTAAAGATCCTGCCTTTTTCAACCAGGCAGGCCGTCGCCGTGAAGGCGAGGAGTGTGAACATGATATTCAGAGGCCAAACGCCCCCAAACCGGAGGCTGCCCAGGGCGATGAACGCTGGTGCTGCAAATCCGCCAAATACCACCAAACGAATCATAGTGCGTCTGTAGATCCCGAACTCCAGAGCGTCAGGCCTGGCTAGATTGTACGCCAGAACAAAAACAAAGAGCGGCAGGGCCAGACGGCCGGTCTCAAACAGCACTGGTAAGGTAGAGTTGAACAAATACTTGTTTACGTGATCGCCGGTCATCAGGATCAGACCGAGCCATTTCAATGCCTCCACCGTTCCGTCGGACAAGACCAAGAGCGGCAGAACAATCAAATCCTGCTTGCTTTTCAGCGTATTCCCATCAACCAATTGAGAATGAATTTCCATAGCCTCAAGTCTCGGATTTACTCGGAACCGTCACGGAAGGCAGATATTTCAGTATCGATATCGTTATCCTGGTTTTTCGTAAGGTTTTGTTGATCTTCCGAGCCTGTCCTTCTGATGGCCGCAGCGATCTTGCCACCCGTACTTTCAGACACTGCCTGCATTGCTGATTCCTTTAAATCGCCAAACTTGTTTTTCGCTACATCCTTGGCACCACTGGCCAGGTTAGCAACGGCATCCACCGCAACTCTACCTGCTGAGCCGGCCGTTTGAATGGGATTACTGCTTTTGTTTGGATTGGTCTTGCTGGCAGATGAACCTGAGG
>JAZDOW010000284.1:0-5154 GCA_043798185.1 Pseudomonadota bacterium
GAATGGGCTACCGTTTTGCGCAGGTTGCTACGGAAATGACGGAAAAAATTCGGAAACTGGGTCCCAGTCCGATTCATGTTGCCTTGGTCGGTGGGGAAAGCACTTCGCAGCCTGCCGGTATAATTTGAGAGGAGAGTGAAATATAATGATCACTGCAGAACGAAAACCTTTAGAAGAACTTATTGAATATCTCAAACCTTATAAGCGTGTGCTTCTGGTCGGTTGTAATGAATGTGTAACGGTTTGCGCCGCTGGCGGCCGCAAAGAAGTCGGACTTCTCGCTTCCGGTCTGCATATGGCTATGCTGAAAAACGGTGCAAACATCGAAATTCATGAACATACCCTGGAACGTCAGTGTGATCCGGAATACGTAAATGAGCTTGTGCCGATGATCGATAGCGTCGATGCGGTAATGTCGATGGCTTGTGGTTGCGGTGTGCAGGAGATAGCCACCCGTTTTAAGGGCAAACCGGTATTCCCAGCGCTCAATACAAAATTCATGGGGGCTTCGGAGAGGCAGGGAGTCTGGAGTGAGAGATGCCAAGGTTGCGGCAACTGTCTTCTCGGCCAGACCGGGGGCATTTGTCCTATCGCCAGATGTGCAAAACAGTTGATGAATGGTCCTTGCGGCGGTTCAGTAGCCGGACATTGTGAGATTGGTGAAGACGTTGACTGTGCCTGGGCAATGATATGGGACAGGTTGAAAGAGCTTGGCCAGGAGGACCGGTTTGTGGAAATCACCCCGGCAAAAGACTGGCGACCGGCCGGAGGCGCAGGCCCAAGAAAGATCATCAGAGAGGATTTGGCAGAATGAGAACTGAAAGCAAATTAGAAAAGATCTTGGCAGCAGGTCACTTGGCAGTCACCTCGGAATGTGGTCCGCCTCGTGGAGCCATGCCGGATAAAGTGCGGGAGAAGGGTAAATATCTTGAAGGTATTGTCGATGCCATCAATGTCACCGACAACCAGACGGCGATGGTACGCATGTCGAGTCTCGCTGCTTCGGCTATATTGAAGCAAGAAGGTTTGAATCCGCTCTTCCAGATGGTTACCCGTGATCGAAATCGTCTTGCCATGCAGGCCGATATCATTGGCGCCTACTCGCTCGGTATCGATACGATGCTTTGCCTGTCGGGGGATCATACCAAGTTTGGCGATCATCCGATGGCGATGAATGTCCATGACATTGATTCCATTCAGCTTATCCAGATGGTCAAGGCTATGCGCGACGAAGGCAAATTCCAGGGTGGTGCCGAAATTAAGTCGCCGCCGCGGATGTTTATCGGTGCTGCTGCTAATCCCTTCGCCGATCCTTTTGAACTGAGGGTTTTGCGTCTGGCCAAGAAAATTGCTGCCGGAGCCGATTTTATCCAGACTCAGTGCATTTTTAATGTTGAAAAGTTTGAGAAATGGATGGAAGGTGTTTGTGCTAAAGGTTTACATAAAAAATGTTATATTCTCGCCGGTATTACACCGATCAAATCGCTGGGGGCTGCTCGTTACATGAAGACGAAGGTGCCGGGTATGGATGTGCCGCAGGAGATCGTTGACCGGATGGCCTCAGTTCCCAAGGAAAAACAGGCGGAAGAAGGTATTACCATCTGCATTGAAACCATTGAACGTTTGAAAAAAGTTGAAGGTGTTGCAGGTTTCCATATTATGGCCATTGACTGGGAAGAGAAAGTCAAGGAAATCGTTGAGAGGGCTGGGCTATTGCCCAGACCTCAGGTGTAAAAAAATCTCGAAAAGTATAAAAAGTCCGAGGAGGATAAAGACATGGGTGACAAAAAGCTCGTCTTGGTAGTAGATGATGATACGGATCTGGTGGAAATGGTTTCCATGAAACTGGAGAGCAAAAACTTTCGAGTTGCCAAGGCCTATGACGGAGTCGAAGCCATGGCGAAAATCAAGGAAGAACGGCCGGCTTTAATAATTCTTGATGTAATGATGCCGAGGAAAGACGGTTACACCCTGTGTGACGAATTAAAGAAATCCGAGGAATATAAAAGCATCGTCATTATTCTGCTGACCGCAGTAACCGATGCGATTTCCTCGACTAACTATACTCATATCGGCGGCAAAACCACCTTGGCTGATGACTTTATCCCGAAACCCATTGACATGGATAAGTTAATGGAAATCGTTGAGGATAGTCTGTAAAAATATATATTGCCTTTGATCCTCCGGATCTTTCCGGAGGATCCCTTCTTAATACCCCACAAGGGGGTAGGTGCCTTCAAGAAATTCGTCAAAAACTCAAGAAACGGATTTCTAAGGTATTAGTGCCCTACCACGAGTGGACGATTACCTTTCAGAGATTGGTGTAATGAAGATCGGTATAGGGGGAATAAAGTTCAGTGAAGAACTTGTCCATGTTTCGTACTGTGCAGTTGCACCTACCGACAGCACTTTTACCGACCTGGTAAAACGTATTGCCGAAAATCGCATAAATATTTCTTTCCTTTGCTCCGGCATGTATGGCGACGAGATCCTCAGTACCTTTTGTATTGCCGTCACCGACTTCTCTTCGCTTGCGAGGATTATTGGGAATCGGCCTTCGCTTGGTGAAGAGACGAAGTGCCGGTCTACCTATGATCTCTTTAATAATGAGTGTTTGAAAATTACGCAACATGTTGGCACTTTTACTCTTTTCCCCCATCGGCGGAGTTTGGCCTTGCTTGGTCGCATAGTCGAAATACTTGGCGAATCCGGCATTACCATCCATAGCCTGTGTACCTCAATATCCGCTCTGGCCATCAATATCGACTACCCTCTTCTGGATTTAGCCGTGGAAGTACTCGGCAAAATTATTGAACTCCCCGATGATCATGCCCCCTTCCGTTCTGATTTTTGCGTCAAGCAGGTTTCCCTGTGAGTCTCGGAAAAGGATAGCACATGGAAACAATAGCGGTCTATTGGGAACCGAAAATCCGGATCTATGGGCTTACTACACAAACAGGATTGTCCCTGTACACTTTGCTTTTCCCTGCAGGCAGGCTTTCCTATTGGGGGGGAGTTGTTAAAAATCTTGAGGGAGAAGACGGAAAATTCGAGCTGGTAAACCTGCAGACTGCGTCTGCGGCAACTATGCAACTCTGCCTGATCCCGGCGTTGGATAAGCAAGCATTACATGTCCGTAGAATGTTAGAGGCAAGTTTTGAAAGCGAAAAAGCGACTTTTTTAAATGTTACGGCACCGGTTGAACTGATTTACCTGCATGGGCCACATTTTCAGGATCGGTACGGCATAGTAGAGGCTGTTTTAACGCCACTTGATCAAGCTCAGATCCCGATTCTTGCGTCCGGTTGTGCCGGGACAAGTATATATATCGTGGTCTCAGAGAACAGGGCTCAGAATGCTGCTGCCTGTCTTTCGGAGACATTTGTTCTCTAGTTAAGTAGTCTGGCGAGAATGGTCAACAAGACTGACGGAAGTTCGCAGAAATTATATAAGCCGTCTTAACTGCCATAATATAATTTGAATTTGTGGTGTTAAGGATAGTCCTCATAGCACTTGCGGGAAGAGAAAATGGAATTCATTGACAAGGAAATAGACTGGCGTCTGCGAGTGTTCGATTCGATGTCTTTTCCTACCGTCATTTTTAAGCCGGATAAGACGATTGTCGCCGTCAATAAAAGGTACCTGGAAAAAGTCGGGGTTGAAGAATCCCTGATAATCGGCAAATCCTGTAAGGGTATTAATCTTCGATTCTATCCAGAGCAGAAATTTCCCTGCAATTGTAATGGCGAATGTCCTTTGGAGCAAACAGTAAAATGCCGTATCGGCAAGTCGGTGCTTCTAAAGTTTACTGATCAGTACGGTCAGATAGGGTGGGAGGAACGGGTCTTTTCTCCGATTCTTTCGGCCGACGGCGAGGTTGATTACGTTATCGAAAGTATTCGAGATGTCAGCCGAGTTAAAAACCTTGAAAAGATGTATAGCGGTATTAGGGAGCTCATCGATCGTGTCGTTCAGAGTTCAGTGAGTGGCATTGTCGCTGCCGATTGGCGGGGACGTATCATTATGATGAATAAAGCCGCCGAGGTTCTTTTCGGCCATTCCGCTTATTATACCGACAATGTCAATATAGAAAGCTTTTATCCACCTGGTGTCGCCAGGGATATCATGGCGAAATTGCGGGATGAACGGATAGGAGGAAGGGGTAAATTGCCGATCACCAGGGTCAACATCCGGCACAAGGATGGGACGGATATCCCTGTGGAAATGACAGCGGTCATTATCTACGAAGAAGGTAAGGAGATAGCTTCCGCCGGTATTTTTAATGACCTGAGGGAGAGGCTGGAGGTGGAACACCAGCTGAAAGATACCCAGGCGCAACTCATTCAATCGGAAAAACTTGCATCTCTTGGCAGACTTGCCGCAGGCGTTGCCCACGAAATCAACAATCCGTTGACGAGTATCCTCCTGTACGCCAATCTCATGCGAGAAAAGTTGGAAAAAGGCCACCCATTGGAGAAAAATCTCAACTATATCCTCGAAGATACAGAAAGATGCAAGGAAATTGTCAAGAACCTTCTGGCCTATAGCCGGCAGTCCAATCCGACGCAGAATTACTTTAAGCTGAACGATGTTATTGATGAAAGCCTCCGGATTCTTCGTGATCAGAAACTGTTTCTCCATATCGAAGTTGTTGAGAAAAAGTGGCCTCAGTGGCTCATTGTTCGTGCCGATAAGAATCAACTCTGTCAGGTACTGATAAATCTCATTATCAACGCGATTGATGCTATGGACGGAGAAGGAGTAATCACCCTGCATACTTATGAAGATCCGCTGAACGGCAAAGCCTATCTCGAGGTGATTGATACGGGTGGCGGCATTCCAGAGGAGAATAAGTCTAAAGTGTTTGATCCGTTCTTTTCCACCAAGGAGCTGGGCAAGGGCACGGGGCTTGGCCTCAGTATGGCCTATGGCATAATGAAGGAAAACGAAGGACGTATTTTTGTCAAAGAAACCAGTTCTCAGGGAACAACCTTTGCTTTAGAGTTACCCAGCGTGCCGGTGTCTGACGTAATTTTATTTGATTCTATTGGGTAGTTGGAGAGTGTAATGTGCAGTAGTGTTTATGTGGATGGAACCGAAAAGCCTCGTATTCTGGTTATTGACGATGAACCGCGGATACGAGACGCCTGCCAG
>JAZDOW010000258.1:0-97200 GCA_043798185.1 Pseudomonadota bacterium
ATTTGTCCACCGACGTGATCCGCTCCTGGTTCACATCTGGTTCAAAAATTCTCCGTCGCAATGTGTTATCTGGCTGGGTTCCTGGCTGCTCCAGGTGACCAGGTACATCACCCGGCAATAACATTTCAGTTCCACTGGCGAGGCGAACCATACCGAGCTGGGACAATGTTCGCAAACGGTTCCTGCTTTCGGGTGGCGGGTTTCGCCCAATGAGGTCAATGTCGGGCTTGTCACTGAGGCTGCCGGATTTTCGGGTGACTGGTCGGCTGGTGATTGGGCCTGCGACCGTTCGTGATCCAAGATGGCCATGGCCTCGGTGATTAATTTGTCCTCGGTAGTGGTGTTGGTCATTTTTGCTCTCCTTGATTAAAAGTTGCTGGCGCCAAGTCTCCAGAGTTGGGTCAGCAAAGGTAAGAGGGAGTTTGAAAGCAGCGGCTGCTTGAGTAACCAGCTCTTTGAATCCAGCCGTGCCGTTGATGGTAATTCGGTTGCCATAGCGTGTAATTGCCAGTCGCAGGGCCTCCCGCAGGCTTTCCCTTGTGACTTTTCGGGAAACCTGCAATTTGTCACCGTCGTCGCGCACAGCACTCTTGCCGGCGTGGACGATGATCGTTCCCTTTTTGGTGATGTTATCCACGACAGTTGTATGGTTGGATTCGGAGTCTGGTTGTCCTTCTCCTTGGATCGTATTGCCCTTGAGACCCCGAGCTGCCTCGCGGGAACGCAGGGCGGCAAGGGCTTCCGCGTCACCGTCCAGCGCTTTCTTTTTCAACCAGTCAGCCCATGTCCGCCGCTGGTACATTTCTTTGAGTGCCTGGCGTTCCTTCTGGTAGTGGTTGTTAATAGACTCAATATCGCTCCGCAGTTTCTTATGGGCCTTGGCATACAGCAGCTTTTTTACAGGCCTTCCTTTCATTATTTTGATGGTCAATCGCAGAAGACGGTTGGTCCTTTTTGCCGCCTCGATTTTCCTATTCTTCTGGTACCGGATCTTTTCTAATTCACGGCTCCCGGCAGCTGAGAGATTCAGGATTTCACTCTTATACTTGGCATACAACTCGACAGTGTTGATGCGCATCCGCACCGGCCGTTTCTGGTATTCCCTTTTCTTTCTGCCTATTCGTTCTACTGATGCCTCGAATGGGCCAAACCGGTCTTCCAGTTTGGCCTTTGAAATGTCCCGGGCCACGGTGCTCGCTTTGACCATCGTACCGTCGACTGCCTCAAGAATAAAGCCATTGCCACGTTCACGCAGTTCCAGACCATTTTCGTGCAAGACCTGGTGCAACTCTGACCAAGACTGTGCTTCTCTGATTTTCTCAAGGCATTCTCGTCTGATCCAGCTCAACAAGCTTTCAATCCCTGAGTGTCGTTCCATGTCGGCAGCCCGGCCCTCTGCTGTCGTTCGGCGTGACTGATGATTATCCGATTCCAATCCGTAGTCCCTTTCCAAGACGTTGCATAGTTCAGCAAGTGCCTGGTATGCCCTGTAGGGTTCCTGCATCGTCAGTCTTGTTGGGTGAATCTTATTGATGGCGATATGGATGTGGAAATTGTCGGTGTCGTGATGAACAACGCTCACCCGCTGATATTCGCCATACCCCAGGCCAGAACAGATTCGTTCCTCAATGGCCTCGAGAACGTCCGCATCGGGAATTTCTCCAGGCCGGAAGCTGACAAGCAAGTGATATGTCTTATCGCCTGTGGCCCGTGTATTGAGTCGTTGGGTAGCAAGCACCTCTCCGATCACCGTGGTTATGGTATCGGCATCACAGTTTGTGGTGGTGCAGAGCCCCACCCGTTCGGTTTTCCCCTGTTCGTCGGTGATGTATTCAGCAAGACCTGCAAAGTCGCTCTTTTTCACCGACCGCATGGGAACGTGTTTGACGATCATCGGAATTTAGCCGCTAAAGTTACGGTTTCTTCCTGGGCATAACCACCGCCATCATGACCTGCCCCATTTCATCCTGTGTCCTCTCAATTTTTGAGAGCAAAGCATGAATTGTCTCATGCCCGAATTGCGCAGCCCGCTCGTCATTGGTAAGCCAGAGCTTCAAAAGACCACCCAATCGGCCAAGGTCACCGCTTATGCGGGCCAGTTCGCGCACTTTCTCATAATCCATAATGCCGGTTATCCGGTAGCCCTGGCCGACATTACGCAGATATCGCGCTACGCTTAGGCCCGCTGCCTTAGCTTGTTGTTCAATGATGTCTTTTTCTTCAGGGAACACCGGCACTCTGAGATGGTGACGTCGTCTCTGGCGGATATCAACTTTGTTATCTTGCTGCATCTTTCCACTTGTATTGGATTGACTGGCTCTTTTAAACGGCGGAAGCCGTCCAGGCCTCGCAGAGCAGGATGAACGTTGAGCCCGAAGGGGCGAATAAGGGCCAGTGAAGATAGCAACCTTTTTCGAAAAGGTTGGCTAACTTCACCTATCCTGCCCGGCTAACGCCGTTCGTTACAACCCAACTCTTGCGCAACTCGAATTTCATTTTATCCACTATTTTGTGAATGTAAAGAGATCTGACATCTTTTCTATTCTTGCATTTTAATTATATAATACACATAATAACAAGGTATTAACAAAATATGAGGTTTTGACTCCAGTTAATCAACAGCGTATAAACTGTGTTACAATAGCGCGACAACAGCGTGGCCGTAGTGCATCAACAGCGCATCAGCAGTGTCGTGACGGTGCGTTAACAGCGTGATAACAGCGTTTGGAATGAATATGACAAAAAGCTACACAGAAACCTTATCCGAGTGGGTAAAAAATCAAGAAACCGCCAGGACTAAACGCAACATACAGAAGATCGCATTTTTGGCCGTCAGAGCTGACGTAAAAGGGGCGATTGAAGCTGGCTATACCCTCAAAACAATATGGGAGCACATGACGGAAACGGGGAAAATTACCTGTCGGTACGAAACCTTCCTGAAGTATGCAAATCTGGAATGCAAAACCGTACCGGCGGGAGAGACTCCTGAACAGAAAATGAGTCAGCCGGCCAAAATCGCCGGTTTTACATTCAACGCAATCCCAAAGAAGGAGGATTTGATCTGATGGCTAAGATTCATATGATTTTGCAGGGAAAAGGAGGTGTCGGCAAATCGATGATTGCAGCAACTCTCGCGCAATACAAGTTGGCGAAGGGCCAGACGCCCCTTTGCATCGATACTGATCCGGTAAACGCAACGTTCCATGGGTATAAGGCCATTCCTGTGCAGCAACTCAATATAATTGAGGGAGACGAGATCAGGACCCGAAATTTTGACACCATAATTGAACTGATCGACGGCAGCAAAGATGATGTCATAATCGACAATGGGGCAAGCTCCTTCGTGCCGCTGTCGCATTACCTTATCAGCAATAAGGTTCCAGAGCTGCTCCAGGAGATGAGCCATGAATTAATTATTCATACGGTGATCACCGGCGGGCAGGCATTGCTCGACACCATGAGCGGATTTTCTCAACTAGTAGTCCAGTTTCCGGAACAGGTTCTTTTTGTCGTCTGGCTTAATCCTTATTGGGGCACGATAATGCACGAAGGGAAGTATTTTGAGCAAATGAAGGCATATACGGCAAACAAAAGTCGCGTGTCGGCCATCATTCAGATTCCGGACCTCAAGGAAGAAACATATGGCCGCGACTTCAGCGGCATGCTCCAAGCCCGCCTTACCTTTGATGAAGCCTTGTCGATGGAGACTCTGACGATAATGACTCGCCAGCGGTTAAAGATAACACGTGCCCAACTCTTTGGAAATCTCGATAACGCAATGGTGTTGTAATGGAAAAAATCGAGGAAACCATAAAAGAAATCGCTATCAAACATGGCGTAATCGTTGGCCGCGATGATCCGATTATGATTCTCCATACGATCAACGAACGCTTAATGAAGGAAACCGCAGCAGCTCAGCGGCAAATCCTACATGAATTCAAGGAAGAGTTGGAATCTGCAGCTCATGAATGGGACGTCACAACCAAAAAAAATGCAGAGAGAATTCTCGATATTGCATTGACTGCCAGCAAAGATGCAATAGCGGAAGGAGGGAAGAGAGCGGCGGAAGCCATTGGTAGAGAGGTCGATTCCAGATTGGCCCGAGCAAATGCAATAGCAAGAAAAGTGCGTATATTGACTATGATAAATGTGGCGGCAGCGGTTGTTAGCTTATTTTTCGCAGTTACGACAGTATGGGTGATGAAATAGATATACCGATTGGTTTCAGGCAGGATTGGCAATAAAACATGTTGAAATCGAGATTCGATCTGACAATTTTTAGGTCTAGTTAAAATCAGGTCGAACAGTTTGATAACCATAGAGAGGTCAGAAGTCAGTAAGGATTTCTACTCATATACATTGGACATCTCAACTCAGTGCAGGTGATTGCTTGTATAAGCTTTTACGTGGCAATCATCATATCCTGGTGCAACAAAACCCAGTTTTCAAAGGTATTGATGAAAGCGTATGTGACATACGGATTAGAAGTCGGTTTAGGGTCATTTTTTAAGATTAAGCATGAGTAATGAAGAGGAACAGAATGAAACAAAATCATTGTGATTTTATATAATTAAATAATCTTCTCCTCTGTTGCTATTTAATCAAACTTACTCTGATTTATTCATGTTTCACACTGTTTCGGCAAAATTTCTGGGACGTATTTCATTGAGATCAGGTCCAAATAATTTCACCACCAACATTTTTTGGCAAATTTATATCTCGTAGCCCTACTCCTCTAAAGAAATTCTGAACTTCAAACTGCTAGTTTACTTATAAAGAGAATGTCATAACTATATTATGACTAATCAGCAATTGACAAACTGCCCTCCCCGGTTTAAATATCCAGAATATATCATATATATAGTATGAGAAAACACAAATGGATAAACCAACTAAGGTGTTGCTGGAAAAAATACCTGATGGGCTGGTTGTCAGCCGACAAAAGCTCAGAGAGATGGGTTTTGACAAACCAGCTATAGATTACTTCTTGCGGTCCGGCAAACTCACTCCAGTGAGCCATGGTGCATATCGCCGTCCAGGCCCCCCCTTAAAATGGGAGCATTTAGTCTACTCCGCAGTACAAATTGGCCACAATGTTCATGTTGGAGCCCGATCAGCATTAGACTTGTCGGGATTTGCCCATTTCCATCCCTTGGGAGGAGTACAGCAAATACATCTTTTTTGTGAAGAGAAGCTTCCAAACTGGTTGATCACTCTAAAAAAACCGGTGGTGGAAATGGTTGCTCATCAATTAAAAATATTTACCGATCCACCTGTCGCTTCAGTCATCCACCGTCCATTTGGGCATTGGGATTGGCCTATTCCATTTGCTACAGTTGAACTGGCGCTATTAGAGATACTTGATGCTGTCACTGACGAAGCCAGTTTCAGGATGGTTGACAAATATTTTAAGGCAGCGACTACCCTGAGACCACAGCTACTTAACCAGCTATTATCCGCCTGCAAAAAAGTACAAGTGAATAGACTGTTTTTGTGGTTTGCTAGAAGACATAATCTTCAGTGCCTTGATTCACTAAATGTTTCCATTATCAATCTTGGCAAAGGAAAACGAATGATAATCCGGAGCGGATCCCTGGATAAAGAATTTCAGATTACAGTACCCAAGGAAATGGCAAATGGCACTCAGCCCGACTTTTTTTAATCAAGTCAAATTATTAGTGGCCGCATGGGAAAGAGACCGAAACAACGGCTTAAAAAAGATTGATTGGCAATTCACTACATCGGATGCTCGGATCAGGCTGAAACGACTTTGTCCGAAGATGTAATTTTTACATTGTACTAGATTAAACTTCATGATTGCAAACTCATGCGAGACTTGGCTAACGACTTAGTGATGCATGACATTTCTCCAATACATAGAGAGAACCGAATGGAAAGGACGCTCATCCTAATAAAACCAGATGCGTTTCAGCGATCTCTTGTCGGCACCGTCATCGCCAGGCTGGAAAGTAAAGGCCTAAAGATAATCAATGCCAAAATGATGGTAATGACTGATGAGATATTGGAAAATCACTATTCACATCTGGCAAATTTTTGGTTTTTCCCAGAGTTGAAAAAATTCATGACTTCAGGGCCTGTTATGGCGATGGCACTGGAAGGCTGTGATTGCGTCAAAACTGTTCGCACGATTTGCGGTACAACAAAGGGAAGAGAAGCAAACCCTGGTACAATCCGCGGAGATTATGCCATGTCCATCCGGTACAACCTTATTCATGCATCAGAAGATCTCAAAGCAGCTGCAAAAGAGCTGAAGCTTTTTTTCCCAGATGATGATTTTTTTGAATACGAACTCAATAATTTAAATTCGATATACGGAAGTGAAGAAAAAGGATAAAACTTTTCAATTTTTAATCAATACCACTTATCGCAACAATCTATTAAAATTCAAAGAGGAAGCTGTGATTTATAAACGCTTAATCCTGATATTCTTGTGTGTATTGTTTGTGTTTGCAGTTCCAAATTCAAACGCAACCGATTCGAGTCAAGCCAACACAATTCGTTTGGGATGGCAGACGCCATGGGCGACTCAAGGCCAACTCGTCATGGGCTTGAAATATTCAAACATCCCCTCTTTGGTCGGGATAAATTTAGATTACATTGGGTTCTCTTACGGTGGCCCCCTAAATCAAGCGGCCCTCTCTGGAAAAGTCGATTTGCTTCTCACCGCAGACCAACCTGCAATTGCGCTCATGGCCCGAAACAGCAAGTTCAAGATAGTTGCCAGAATGATGTATAACAGAACATGCATCTATGTACCTCCTAATTCTACGGTGAAAAGTGTCCAGGATTTATCAGGCATGAGCATTGCTGGCCCAGTCGGCGCTGCTGCTGAGAGAATCGCACTTCAGGGGATTCAAGCGGCAGATGTCAACTTGGCATCCATAAAATTTGGCAATCTCGATATGGCCCAACAGGCTGCACTTATACGTTCAGCAAGAAACGATGAAGAAAAATGGGGACCATTTGATGCACTATATGGATTTGATCCATTCCCTGCGCTGCTTGAAGTAGAAAAGAAAGCAAGAATGATTCATTGTGGAAAGGTTGTATCGGTTGTTGAACGAAGCCGCTCTGCGGCGAAAAACAGCAACTCAGTGTATAACTCCTGCAAGTGTCTAATTCCAGGCGCTTACAACGAAAAGGAGTATACCATGAAGCCAGCAGAAGTAAAACGTTTTGACAGCCTTTATGCCCGTCACCTGCAGTTACTAAAATTACAGGGTAAGAGCGAGAAAACGATTGATGCCTATTCGCGATCGGTTCGTCGAATTCAGAAGCATTTTGACTGTTCCCCCGATCTCTTGACGGTGGATCAACTGGAAAACTACTTTTCCAAACTCATTGATACGCACTCGTGGAGTACAGTAAAACTGGATAGGCTTGGGCTCATGTTCTTCTGGAAACATGTTCTCAAACTTGATTGGCAATGGCTCAATATGGTCAAGGCCCCAAAGGTCAAAACGATACCTGACATCCTCACCCCTGGAGAGATTGAAAAACTTATCGGTGCGGCGGAAAAATTACGCTATCGTGTCTTTATCCTGACCACCTATTCGATGGGTCTCCGATTGGAGGAAGCACTGTCGCTTCAAGTGGGCGATATTGATGCCGAGCGAAAGCGCATTCATATCCGTCGGGGAAAAGGCCATAAAGATCGTTTGGTCCCTTTACCTGACCGCACTTTGCACGCTTTGCGCCTGCTCTGGAAAGAGCATCACCATCCGGTATGGATTTTTCCTAATTACAGGGGATCAATGGCGACAATCTGCAGGGCAACCACCCATATGAACATAGGTGGAACGCAAAGCGCCATGAAAGCAGTCGTTTCAACGTGCAACATTAAAAAAAAATCTCTATACACTCGCTTCGCCACAGCTATGCAACCCACCTGCTCGAACGTGGCCTAAGCCTGCGGCATATCCAGGCCCTGCTCGGTCATTCCAGCCCCACAACAACAGCACGTTATACCCATCTCACCGATATTACCGAAAAGGACAGCCTGGACACCATCAATGCGATGATTAACACATTGCAATTCAACCTCGAGGGGAGCTGATTATGGAACTGGCCTCTCTCATCCATCAATATCATAACGGTTTTATTGCCCAATATGGTGATAGGGCGCTTCCCGGCCATCTCAGGGCTCTGGGTGCCATGCAACGTTGCCGCACCCCGGAATCCGGCGAGCTGTATATTAGGTGTCCTGATTGTGACCATGCAGAATGGCGTCCTTTGTCCTGTGGGAACCGAAATTGCCCAAAATGCCAGAATCATCAATCCAGCCTGTGGATTGATAAGCAGCAGGAAAAATTGCTGCCGGTGCCATATTTCATGGCAACATTTACCTTGCCGTTTGAACTGCGGCAATTGACATGGTTCAATCAAAAGGAGGTGTATTCTCTTTTATTTAAATGTGTTGCAAGCACCTTGAAGGATTTTGGCTTAAATCCGAAAAACCTCGGGGCTGAGCTTGGTTTGACAACGGTATTACATACCAATAACCGCAAGCTTGACTATCACCCCCATATCCATGTGATCATTCCCGGCGGTGGCGTTGACAGACGCCGGCATTGCTGGAGAAGGGTGAAGGAGAATTTCCTGTTTAACGAGTTTGCTTTAGCGAAAGTATTTCGAGCGAGAATTTTACTGCAAATCAAAGAAGTTGGGCTTATCATTCCGGATGATGTTCCAAAAAAATGGGTGGTTGACTGCCGGCTTGTCGGAAGCGGCATTACCGCACTCAAATACCTGTCTCGATATTTGTATCGCGGGGTGATCAGCGAGAAAAACATCGTCTCAAACCAAAATGGCAAAGTCACATTCAAATATGTTGAAAGCGACAGCGGAGAAACAAAATTTAGAACATTGGCAGGGGCTGATTTTTTGCGCCTCATTCTGCAACATGTGCTGCCAAAAGGGTTTCGGCGGGTAAGAGACTACGGGTTTCTCCACAGCAATGCCAAAAAGATACGAACCTTTGTTCAACTGATTCTCCACGTCATCATACAACAATTACTACCGCGACCAAGGCCGGTTTTCCTCTGCCCCTGCTGTAAATCGCCAATGATGATTGTGAAATTTCGTAGGGATGTCAGCCGTCCGGGATAATTTATAGAATCGGTGCAGCCTCACTCTGTATTTTAGCAGGAGGAATAAGCTATTATGGGACAGTTGTAACAATTTTTCTCGCCTTTTAAAGGCAATTGGACAACTGCGTCTTGAGAAAAGTGCAGGCCATTCGGTTGCACTCCTGATTCATCGCTGGAAAAAAGATAATTCCTTATACTATCCCCGGGCTTGTCCAACCAACGTATAAGATTGTGGTTCGCTTATCGCTCACACAATCTATCCTTATTCGTTATGGCAAGTGAGGAGATGCTAACCACCAAAAGAACCGAGCTAGAAAAATTCTTGATTGCTTTCAGGCTATCCTGGCTACTATTCTCTCAAAACAAGGAAAGACTTGATTTGCTGTTTCTGAAAGAATCGAATTCCACTTCACCACTTAGTGTCCTTGATGTTGCCGCCTCAATTGAGCCAAATATTCATGCAAATAATTTATCTTATATTACCATGGATTTTTCTGAAGATGATTTTAAGGTCATTGATGAAGCGGTTAATTATCTTCTGGATAGAAAAATAATAACCGATAAAATTAATCCTAGAAATTCAGCCTACATTGATTTGTCGCCATTGAAAACAGCATTCAAAGGAACCAATGTTTCTAACATTGAATATCTTGTAAGAATAAAGGACTAATCATGCCAAGAGTGTTTGATGCCTGGTTACGCAAATTTCTTTATCAAACTATTGGTATCGGCGTTATAGTTGCTATATGGTTTTCGCTGCCTGCATCAGATAGTAGGATCATTCCTCCATTGGGGAGGATTTGCCAAGTTGGTCTTGATATGTTTATCACTGGAACTTTACCAATAGATATATGGGTCAGTATAAAACGTGTCACAATTGGTATCCTGATAGGAATTTCTCTCGCATCCATAATCGGATTATTTTGTGTTATTGAAATAGTAAGAAGCTTAATTGTAGGACCATTAGAGTTCGCTAGACCAATTCCGCCAATTGCCTGGATCCCACTAATGCTGGTTATTTTTGGTGTTGGTGATTATTCATCCATAGCTTTAGTAGCATTTGCTTCTTTTTTTCCAATTGCTAGCTCCTTTTTTTTAGCATTAGATTCTGTAGATAAAGACCTCATCCTTACAGCAAGAAGTTTGGGTGCTTCAGATTTAAGTTGTGTATTTAGAGTATACATACCAACGATGTTGCCAATCGTTCTAAACGGGATCAAAACTGGAGCAGGAATTGGTTGGTTTTCAGTTGTTGCATCTGAAATGCTCGGCAGTCACGGCGGGCTAGGGTACGGATTACAAACAACAAGTTTAAATTTGGATATGGAACGATTCTTTGTATACCTTATAATCATTGGTTTTTGCGGATATTTTATGAATTTCATGTTTCAGCTTCTGGATAACAAATTTAATTACTGGTATGAGAAAGGTAGCTGTGTATGATTCACCTTGGTTGAAATTTTTGAATGCGACTTTTAGTTGGGGATCAAATCTTGTCTTAGACAATATGTCCTTGACGATCGAATCATCATATCGAAAAGTATGGGTCACAGGACCAAGCGGCTCCGGAAAAAGTACATTGCTTCGTATTGTTGCTGGCCATTATCAGTTGGATAATGGGAAATGTAAATTCTTAAACCATAATGTTGATGGACCTTCTTCAGACAGATCAATTTTATTACAAAATTACAAATTATTTCCTTGGTTAACATTAGAAGAAAACATATCAATCGGGTTAAAGTTCAAGGGGGTGGATAGTTCTACAACAAAAGAAAAGGTAGATAATTATTTGCACAAATCAAATTTGTTTGCTTTTAAAGATTTATTTCCACATCAACTATCTGGTGGCATGCAACAGAGATGTGCTCTATTGAGAAATTTAGCAATTAGCCCGAGTTGTTTACTGCTTGACGAACCATTTAGTGCCCTTGATGAAGAAAACACCAAACTAATGTTGAACTTAATTGATGAGTATCTTGAACAAGAAATAGCATTTGCGTTAATTGTTTCACATACTTTAAGATATTCATCTTTTGACGATGAACTTATTATCAATCTTTCTGGCGATAACGGAAAAATTATAATAATTTAAAAATTTCAATTTGATAGCTGATTCCCGGTAATACAAAATACTATATTGGGTTTCAAATAGTCACTCTACTGACATTATGCACTAGATAGTTAATGAATGACAAAATAACTGGAATCACACACAAGAATGAAGGATATAATATTCAAATACTTTTCTGATTACGACTAATCCTCAGCTGTCGAAAATAATATCTAAGGTAGTCACTATATGATATCCCTGATGTGTCTACTCCTCCCAAAGATCAAATTTTAAAAGGAGGATATGCCATGGGTAAAAAAAATGTTCAATTTTAACAGGGTCTCAGTTTGCATATTTTCCAAAGTAGATACGGTAACGAAGATCAATGTCGCGAGGCCATCTTCAAAGCAAAGTGGCCGAACGGATGGACATGTCCTCGTTGTGGATCTAAAGAGTTCTATGCGCTCAAGGTTCGCCACCTGTATCAACGCAAAAATTGTCGTCATCAAACTTATCTTATCGGCGGAACAATCTTTTCTTCCACAAAACTTTCTTTAACAACTTGGTTTCTGGCATTATTTTTTATAACTCAGGCAAAAGAAGGCATTGCTTCGTTAAACCTCCGTCGATTTCTTGGTATCTCGGATAGTGCCGCTTTGCGGATGAAGCACAAATTGCAATCGGTGATGAAAAGTGCTGATGACGCGATGAAGCTTGGTGGCTTGATCCAGATCGATGATGTGTACCTGGGTGGAAAAAGCCGTGGCGGCAAACGCGGAAGACGAGCACCAGGATAATCTCCATTTGTCGCGGCATTGAGCAGAAACGAAAAGGGACATCCAGTTCATATCAGACTGAGTAGGGTTAAAGCCTTTTCTTCCGATGCTATCAAAGACTGGGCTGATCATCACCATCATCCCCAAAGCATTGTGATTTCTGACGGTTTCGGCTGTTTCAGGTCTTTTAGGGATTGCGGCCATATCCATGGTGACATAATTACTGGAGATAGCAGTGATCCTATGAAAATCCACCCCGTTAAGTGGCTCAACACCATTATCGGCAACGTGAAAAACTCGATCCGAGGTACATATCATGGAGTCCGACAAAAGCATCTGTCACGTTATTTCGCTGAGTTCAGTTTTCGCTTTGATCGAAGGTTCCATCTTGAACAAATGGCTCCTGCATTGATTAAATTTTCCGCCAAATCAAAACCGATCCCGCAGCATCAATTGATGCTAGCTGAGGATTGGTCGTAATTAGAAATTAAAATCTGAATAGATAAACATTAATTTATGAACGACTCTAAACCACATTCGATTTTCCTCATCTCACTTGATACTCTGCGTGCTGATGTTGCTTATAGTGGTAAATTTCCAAATTTAAATAGACTACGTAGTGAAGGGGTCTCCTTTATGAATGTTGTTTCTTCTTCACCACTGACCCCTGTAAGCCATGCTAGCATCTTAACTGGTCTTTATCCAAAGAATCATGGAATAAGACATCTATTCAAAGAATCTCTCAATTCAAAAACTCCAACCTTAGCAGAAACTTTAAAAAGAGAAGGATTTCACACAGGAGCTATAGTGTCTTGCCCTGGTTTGAATGGATGGTACGGTCTAAACAAAGGCTTTGATCATTATGATGATGAAATCCCTTTATTGGAAGATGGAAGCGATCCTTTACAAACCGTCGATGTAAAATTAAGAGGAACTGCACTTAAAAGAGCTAACATTGTAATTAAACGGGCCATTAAATGGCTCAGGAAAATGGAAGGACAACCCTGTTTTTTATTTTTGCACTTTTTTGACGCACACTGGCCATACAATCCTCCCAAAAGGTACTTAGATACTGTATCTAACGACTATGAGGACGAGGTTGCGTTTATGGATCATTATCTAGGAATTTTTTTAGATTTTCTTGATCAACATGAATACTCGAAAAATTCACTTTTAATTTGTCTTTCAGATCATGGTGAGGATTTAGAGGGTTGTTATCCTAATGACCATGGTGGAGCAGCGCTTGGCCATCCAGAAGAATCTGGTCACGGTTGCCTTCTGTTCGATACAACTCAGCTTGTACCATTGATTTTCAGATACCCTAAGATGTTAGCAATTGAAAAAACAGTCAAGGAACAAGTACGTTTGATTGATGTTTTTCCAACTATTTGTGATTTAATCAGGACACCAACCAGCCCATGCTTGGATGGAAAAACACTTGCACCGGCTTTGTCTGGAGGAAGAATTAATTCTCGAGTTGCTTTTTCTGAAACGTTCTACCCAAAAGAGCAGTACAGGGCTACAGGAATGTTTCCACAAGCTAACAATAAAATGTCTGTTAGAATTGACAATAAATACAAAACAATATGGGAAATTGGCGGAGATGAAATCTTTTACTTTGATTTAATTAATAATCCAAACGAATTATAAAAATAAAACGATCAACTTCAAATCAATCTGTGTAACAACTATGGCAACGCCGCAAGATAAATTAGCAGACAGTATCGTACTTTTAGCTGAAGATAGCGAAAATCCTGTAAAATTTTACACAGGATTCATATTTCATTTGGATGGACGCTTTGCTTATATCTTAACTAGCTCTATTATAAATAGTGACACTAAATTAAAACTAACTGGAAAAGGCATCAGTATCAGGGATATTTCCCTGAAGGTCATAAAAGACAAAAACACAGATGTTACTAGTAATTATTGCGATTCAAAAAACAATATCGATTATATTGAAAATAAAACTTTACGCATTGCCGTCCTAAGAGTCAGGGATGAAAGAAAAGCCAGAGTTTGTTGTACAATTGCAAAAGACTTTTCCCCAAGTTATAACCAGCCCAAATTGAAAATATTTGCTTATCTTTACAATAATTACATAGAACCAGCAGAAATCGACAAGGTTTTTGAAGCTTCTCATAATAACTTCGATAACGAATTTCACGAATATCCTTTTATTTTTGATAACTATCATAGCTATCATCAAGGAATGATAGGAGCACCGGTTATAACTAATAATTATGAAGTCATCGGTGTTATGTTACCTCCTAAAGAAAATTCAAAAACTTCTGATGGCACGCAGAAATATAATTTCTTAGATGTTAAATCAATAATTTCTCTTATGCCTGAACTTTTCCATCTTGTCTCCTATCATACCTCAGACAGATATCTACATACTAAGAGGAATGACGTACGTCTGATGAAAAGAATTGAAAGTGCCTCATATACAATTGATGTTTCAGGGTTTACGCTAAAATCTATGTCGGAAAATCATGTTCTATCCCAACTTCAAAATAGAATAATTGACGAATCTGTTAAAAAGATGCGTTTTTTAGCAATGGATCCAGAGGGCAAAGCTAAGCTCCAAGTTGTTGGCCGTTATATTAAAGAAATCTGTGCCCTCCGTAATGGAGACATATTTAATGAAGATTATAAAGAAAAGTTTTGCAATAATGAATGCAATAAAGATCAAGATTGTGATTCCCTTTCAAAACTGCAAATTAAATTAAATAATTGCATCATGGAAGAAAATGCATTTATGAATAGAAGTTTTTTCGAAGAAAAATTGCTTGAAAAAGGCATGAAGAGATTAATGACAATGAGATTGGATAATCTCATTAATAATCTTACAATAATTAAACTTAACAAAGATCATAAAGATTACTCTGATGATATTCTTAACGATAGAGACATTCAAGAGATTGCAGATCATATTGATAAAAAAACAAATCTAATATATTGGTCAAAAATTAATTATAACATAAATATCTTAGAAAAATATAATGGCATTTTCACCAACCTAACCAAAGAAAAAGTTGAATTTAAAGTCATTGATCAAAGGTTACCTACAGGATGTTTTATCATAGACAGAGAAACCGATGAATGGGGCGTACTTCATGCTGAAATTGAAATCACAAAGCCAAATGATCTTTTCATTAATAAAGAAATTGTCGATATAAAAGTACATGGTAAAACAAATATTCAAAATAGAGAAAACGATTCAACTCCAATGCTTATACTTTATAAAAAATCCGACAAAAACACTTTTAACAAAATTATATCAGATTATGAAAGTCTTTTTGAAGGGGCGAGAACATACCCTGGCCGAAATTAACTATGTTTTTTAGCAATATATAGACAACATGGATTTTCCGGTTGTTTATCAAATTATACGTTTCAATCTCGTATTAGCTATTCACTCTTAGTGAGTAAAATAATTTTCAAATCATGGGTAAAATTTCGCAATGAAATACCACTTTATTGTGTTAGAAGGAACTCACTGCGCAGGAAAAACAACCATAGCAAAAGAGCTTAAAAGTAAACATGGGTTTCATGCGCTAAGAACCCCTCCAGAAAATTACGATATGTTAAGATCCTATATGCATAAGCAAGCTTCCGGATTTAGCCGATTTCTTTTCTACTTAGCCAGCATTATTGACACTTCAAAAATAATTGAAAATTTACTTAAAACAGGTCCGGTTGTATGTGATCGCTATATATATAGCACAATAGCAGCCTGCAACTATGATTATAAAATCGAAATAGATTATCTTAAATCAATCCTAGGCACTGTCATATCTGAAATCATATTACCTTCTAAGACATTCCTCATAAAAGTAAATGAATTTGAACGCATAACTCGTTTAAAAAAAAGAGGGGCATTTGATACTAAAATTCCACTCGATCAGATAAATAACACAGACATTACTCGGGGTAAGGAATTAGAAAAAATCCACGAGAAATATTTCTACGATCCTGATAACTGGATAATAATTAACATCAGTCATCAAAGCATTAATGAAAGTGTTGCAAATATTTTGAACCACTTAAGATAAAATAAATAATGAACGACAGAATCCTTAACAAAAATTACTATGATAACGTAGTTAATCTTCTTAAATCGAATTACCCTTTATATAATAAACAAGGACTGGAGAGCACTATCTACTGTATAGATGACAAATTATTAAAATTTTACAAGTGGTTTGTTGTCTCAGATTTTTCTCAAAATCAGTTATATAACTATTTGATTTTTTGTAGAAATAAACTTGCTCTTTACGCACCAAGTCTTGAAGCAAATATTATTGGTATTACACTAGATGGCACCATTTCACATAGTAATACAAAATCGATCACATACGGCTTATTAATGTCCAAAGGCGAATCCTTTTACGATATTTTTTGGAGTAACGGAAACCATATCCAAAAATGTTTATGGGCTGGTAATATTGGCAAGATCTTAGCCCATCGCCATTTTTCGATTTCCCCAAATTTATCAAAACTTAAAATTGCCAACATTAAACCTCAGCATTATTTATCAGAAATTCTTGATATTCTCTACTCATGCAGCATAACAGATAAATTATTACCTAACCTCAGCAACGAAATAGCACATAGATACCTTAATAATTTCAATCATGCAGATAGTTGTCTAAATGACATTTTAAACCAACCAGTTCATGGAGATCTAAACATAAAAAACATTATTATCGATCGATACAAAGAACTACAGTTTATTGATCCTGGGCCTGCCCTTTTAGCAGGCGTTGGTATTAACTCTCCTCATGAAAGGCCTTTGGAGTTTTGGTGGGATGTTGTATTGTTAGCAAAACATTTCAATGAAGATGGCGGCTTAGACGTAAAAAATAGATTTTTAACCGAATATGCCAATTCATCAAATTTAACAAAAGACAGGCTTGAGTCACTCACATTCTTTTGGGAATTATACTGCTATTTATTAGTTGTTGCGGTCTGTTGTAAACGTTATTCTGACTTTCTTGTCGCAAATAATCCTTTTGCACTATTTCTAAAGAATATTGATAAATCCTTAGACCAATACATTGAATGGTATTTCCATAGTGCACTCAACTTACTGGGGTTATCTAAGCTATTTAAGCCAAGAACACCTATAAATGATAATAATTTCTTTGCCTCATAATTTATGGATTGTAGAAATAATAATCGAATTTTAGTAATTGGTCTTGATGGTGTCTCGTTCGAGAACCTTGCCCCACTTTTTGCTGTGAACCAATTACCAAATTTAACAAAATTAATTAAATCTGGTCTCAGTTCACCTCTACGATCAGTCTATCCCCCAATGACACCTGCCGCCTGGCCTTCATTCAGCACAGGTAAAAACCCTGGAAAACATGGTGTATACGGTTGGTGGGAATTAGCCTGTACCAAATCTGGCTTAAAAGTAGTACCTACCAGCAGTGCTTCCATCAAAGAAAAGACATTTTGGCAGATACTGTCTGAAAATGGCTACAAAGTTGGACTAATGAATGTCCCAATGACATTCCCTGCAACAGAAGTCAATGGGTTTATTATATGCGGCTTCGACAATCCATTCGAATCAGTAGACTCTTCTCCATCGCTATCATATCCCCCAGATATTATTTCAACATTGAGGAATAACAATATAAACTATGAAGTTATGGAGTTAATCGAATCAGACCTACCACTTTCTTACTCTATGCTACTTAAATATCTCAACAAATGGATATCCATTGAAGAAGAGAGAACGAAGGCTGCTATCTGGTTGAGAAAAAAATACTCTCCTGATTATATGATGGTTGTTTATCACATTGCTGATTACTTCATGCATAGAGCTCGACATGACTCAAAAGTTGTCAGGAACGCCCTAATCGAATTAGATAAAAATGTTGGGCGATTAATCTCAGAATGTGATGAAAATACTACTATATTGGTTGTTTCAGACCACGGTTCTACTGAACTCAAAAAATACATTTTCTTCCAGAACTGGTTGGTTGAAAAGAAATTGCTTTCTTTTAAGAATATTGCATCTTCTGAAAACCTCGATTTAATAATAAAAAATACGATTAATCGCAATATTGAAAATATAACCCATAAAGAAGTAACTGACCTCAGTGGCTTTCTTAATGACGTATGGAATAATCTACCTCACAACGTAAAAGAGCTCATCACTGAAGAACTCCAGAAAAAATTCCCAACATGCTGTGCATCAGATAACAACATTGATTGGGGAAAAAGCATGGTTTTCTCAATATCTTCTTATGGTGAACTATACATCAATCAGAAAGGGAAATTCCCCCATGGTATTGTCAATCCCGGTTCAGAGTACACTGAGTTAACCAATTACCTCATTAATGAACTCAGTAAATTAAAAGATCCTGAGACAAGGGAGCTGATTCTAAAGCGTGTGGTGAGAAAAGAGGATTATTATCACGGAAAGCAACTTAATAACGCACCAGATATACTTTGCTTCCTTCGTGATCCCTCCTATTATTTCATGCGTTTTAGTCATTATATGAGACCGGAGACTCATATCCGATCACTTAAACTCAGTGGCAGTGTCATTATTGAGCCCATAACTACTGAAGATGATTTTCTTGGTGATCACACCCCAACTGGAATTTTCATTGCATCGGGAAAAATCCTTAAACAAAAGGGGCAGAAACTTCCCGCGAACCTAACAGATATCGCACCAACAATTCTAGCCTTATTCGGAGTTCCTGTTCCAAGCGACATGGACGGACAGGTTTTAAATGAATGGTTTAACCTACCGGAAAATCAACCCGTTTACGAACCCACGGAGGAGAATACAAGAGATGAGATTAAATTATCACCATATAATATTGAAAGTGATAATTTACTGAGAAAGAAGTTAAATTTCATGGGATATAATATTTAACATGTATCATGTTGAGAATTGTTCCAATTGAATAATAACATTACTTAGTCGATCAACCATTTTCGCACAATCCAACTGCTCAAAACCTAACATACAGACATCTTTATAATTCTTCACGATCATATGTGGTTTAGCGTTAAACCTTAACCAAACATCACTTCCTTTATCCTGCAATTCAAACAATAAAGTTGCAGCATTATGATAAACATCTGCTACTTTGACAGCAATAGCCGAAATATTACCTTCTCTAAGTTTTCTCAAAGAATCTTTACGACGAATCTCCCAGGCTAACACCTTGCCATTGACATCGTATTTTTTCTCTGTTACTACATTAATAATCTCAGACACTTGACGACCAAAAATTTGCTCAATTTGTTTTACAGTTACATCATTATCCTCTACAACATCATGTAACAAACCTGCAACAACAACCTCTTCTCTGAATCCATGAGTTGATAGAATGTTACTTACATGAACTGGGTGAACTATGTAAGGAATGCTTGTACCTTTTCTAAATTGACCTTTATGCGACGTGATTGCAAGGAGTAACGCCGTTTCATACATTTGAAAGTAACTGGTCATATCAAACCTATTATTTAAACATACAACAAAATGTTAGGACAGTTTCTGGTTAACGTACATAAATTCGATAGCGACGAACAGTCAACTTGACGAAATTGCAGCTTTAATATTTAAAAATTAATGGCCGGTGTTCGACGACCTGGCTAATAGTAATTTACAATATTTTCAACCAGGGTCTTTCTCACCAAATAATTTCATTCGAAACTCTTCCAAGCGATCGGCTTCATATAACATTTCCCTGACTTTTTTTCTAATTACAGGGTTATTAAAATTACTTTTTTGTGTTTGCTCAACAAACTCGTTAAAAGTCAGGCCCAGCACCTCGAAAACTTCTCCATTTGTATGCTCTGGCTCTTGTATCTTTTTTGCTCCGCATCCTATAAAAATATAGAATTGTCGCACCAGCTTTGAACCCAACTCCTCCACATAATATAGCTCTAATTTTTCACATTTTAAACCTGTTTCTTCCAACAATTCTCTTTTGGCCGCTTCTATTGGTTCCTCATCCGGATGAACATTACCACCAGGAATTGCAATCGAAGGCTCGGAATAGTTTGGTTGTATTTCTTCAACCAATACAACCTTGTCCGCCATGGTTACCAGAATTTGAACGTTATCATCCCTTTTTGCCAATTCAAATGTTTGATATGAGCCATCAAACATTTTCTGTTCCCACTGATATATTTTGAAAAGTAAACCTTCAAAAACCAATTTTGCATCTTCAGGTATTTTGGTCATAACATTAAACTAATTTTCAGATGTAAAAGATCAAAATAGTATGTTTCTGGAGTTACAGGAAAGTATTTCAAATGAAACGCAGCTATATATACATATTTTTCAACTTTTTGCCTGAATCACATAATTCCATAATCTGATTACCCTTTAAAGCTCAACAAACAAAAATTTCTCTGGGGTAGTCATATTTGATAACCTAGATATGTCATAATCTCGACAAATTCACAACAAAGGAGAGACGACGTATCTAAGAATAAAATCCAATTTCAAGAAAACCTCAGCTTGATGAAATTTCTCAAAGCATATGACAATGAAGAGCAGTCTAGAGAAAAATCTTCAAGGCGCACTGACCAAACGGTTATTGGTGCCCTCTATGCTGTAACAGCAAATCCGAATAAGCGCCGCTACGCTTCTTGCCGTTTGGTGAATGCTATAGTTCGGCTAAATGGCTTCTTATTGAGCCTCTTGCAAAATGCAATTCCTTCGAAAGATTTGATTTTGCTGTATTTTTAATCTTTGACAACCTAACCAACCGGTCGCAGAAGTTGGTCTGAAAACAGAGTGATAACTCCAAATATCAGATGCAGAGATACCTTTGCATGCCCCTTGACCATAACATTGTTAGCGCCGAAATCTTCTTTCAACCGACTGTTTGCCCGTTCCGCACTGGAGCGGATTTTATAGCGCTCTGCTTCATGAGGTGCCATAGGTAACGCCTCTTTGCCACGCCCATTTTTATCGATGATCGGGACATGTCCGTAACCCCAACTGATTTCCTCTATCCGTTCGGCAGCATAGGCCGCATCCATAAGATCATAGAGATACGTTACTTTTCTGTTGGTCATTTTGATCAATGGAATAGCTACTTGGCTATCATGCAAGGAAGCGGAGGTGACAAGGACACTGATCGGTAAGCCGATATCGTTTGTATCCAGATGCAACTTATAACCGTTCCATGACATCTTGTATCCTTTAGCATTCTTCTTGGTCCCACGATCACAGGCAATCGGCAACTCGCTGATCGATTCCTCGACACTCTGGGTAACTTGGCGATCAAGTCGCTTTTTAGCGGCAGGTTCTCGCTGTTCACCCTTGGCGGGACGCCCCCTCTTCCCGGACTTTTTCGGTGCTTTGACCTTCTTCGCCGGTTTTTCTCGTCCGGTAATGGCTGTTGCATCCCGACTAATATGGCCAACAAGTTCTTGTGACAGGTATTTCTCTACCAGGACATCATGTGCCCGGCTGCCAAGGCTGCCGACAGAGAACTCGTTGAAAGCTCGTGAGAATGTCGAGTCGGACGGGATATCGTCAACAGTGACAAACCCGCATACCCGCCGGAGATTCACTGCTGCCAGGAGGGTACGACGCAAGTCGCTGGTTGTTGCCAGTCGGTAGTATGCTTTTACTACAAACGCTCGGGCCAGGGCCTGCCGATCAAGAGGCTTTCGTCCAGGATAGTGGAAATTAGTAATATATTTCGGCACATATCGTTCTATCTGGACAATTTCCAGGATCGATATCAACCGTTCCTCTTGAGCAGTCAGCGCTGTTGGTAAACATTGGTTGAGATGGGGAAACAAACTTCTTTGGACTCTCCCCATCAACCATGATATCTTGTCTCTGAGCTTCATGGCCTTCTCTTTGGTTGTGTTTTGCTGGATACAAAACTATACCGAAAATTGTCATGAAGCTCAAATATTTCAGCATGTTAAATCTAAATACTCCTTGATTTCGTTATAAAACATCTTTTTGCAGAAGCCTCTATTGATTGGATGATTTCTCTGAACGTTCTGAACCTGAAACAAGACTGATCGCCTGAATTAAAGGGTAAATTTCCGTTTCTTTAGGAGTAGGAGGAAATTCACCACCATGTGTTTTCTCCATAAACTGCCTAAGTCGTTCATCATTCCAATATTTTTCAATGGCAGGAAGTGATTCAAAAGCTTTCTTTCTGCCCTCCAGCGAATCTGCTTTGATTAGATTCTCAACATAAAGAAACCATGATTCAGGATGCTGTTTCAAAAATAAATAATAGTCCAAGAATACCATCTGAAATATCAAAAGTTTTGCAAGATAAAACTTTTGGTGGTGAGGCTCCATGTAATTATTGTTATTGTTTTGAGTGTCAGCTATTTCCATAAACTCACGGTTATGCATAATCTGATTTACCAAATACGAAGAGTTTACAAATCTTTTAGTTTTTCTGGGATTACCTCCAAGACCAAACTCAACTAATTTCCATATTTGATCATCAAAATCAGTTGCTTTGGAAACCTGCAAAGCTGTTTTGAGTTTTGTGAAAGGTACAGGAGGCAAGAAAAAAGGAACCTGAATTATTTTGTCTAAATAATCCCGGCCTGACATTTTTATTTTTTCTGAAAACCTGATATTTAAACCTTGCTCCACTACGATATGGTCCATCCCTAGGACAAACACACATCGTGCATCTCCAATGAACAACTTTAATGATTCCAGAACGGTAATAGCATTCTCTGGAAGGCACCTGTCTAGGTCGTCAATAAAAACGACTAGTTTCCCATTATCAGTATATTGGTCAACAACTTTTCTGAAATTTTCCTCGAAATGATTTATATGCCTAAAATGTAACTCATCTTGTTTAACTATTTTTTGTGTTAAATCTTCAATATTCTGCTCAGATATAATCCCAGCTGAAACAGCCCCCAAACCCTTCTTGAAAAGGAGCCAGGCAGTTGACTTAGCAAGTTCTTTTGCTTTCTCCGATAGGGTATTGTCTGTTGAGTCTTCTATGATATTGAACAAAATTGTTTGAATTAACGCATTCCATAAATCTTCCTTCCGATCATATTTCCAAGGGTTGAACCAAATTGTTTTTATATTGTTATTGTTATTGTTCTGAAGATCATCACGTATCATATTCATCAAGCTTGATTTTCCAGCCCCCCATTCAGCAAAAATTCCAATGCAAAAGGGAAGACTGTCGGTGTCCCTTATGGTATCAGCTAATATTCCTGCATAAGGAGCAAATCCGAATTTGTCGTAATTTTTCTTTGCTATAGGGTTGTCAGTTAACATTTCCATAGAATCTTTCCTTTTTTGTGTTCTGTTCACATCATACTTTTGAGGTAGGTCGTCAATAGTGAATACCAAACCTCTCTGTCTTTTTTTCTGTAAGAGACCTCTTTTCAAAAAAAGCTGGTGAAAATCAACCCAGTCTTTTCTGTATACGTTGCCTGTTAAAAAAAATCTCTATATACTCACGAACTTCCGACTCAGCTCCCCTTCTTGTGGCATACTTTCTGAGATGGATCATCTCGTTTTTCAATGTTCCTCATAAACTCTCCATCGGGCATCATCATAGCAGTTGCCTTTACGGCTCATGGATGCCTTGAAATCAAATTGCTTCAGGACTCCTGCAAATGTGCGTGAGCAGCACTGACTGCCACAATCAGAGTGAAGGATAAGACCTTTGCCCGGACGCTTCATTGCAACCGCTCGGAATAATGCCTGAATGACCAAACCTTTCGTTATCCGCTTACTCATTACATAACCAACGATTTCACGAGTGAAGATATCTTATAGCCGGCAAGGTACAGCCAGCCCTCTTCAGTGGCGATATAGGTGATATCAGTCAGCCATATCTGACCTGGCCTGTTTGTCTGAAATACCTGCTCAAGCAGATTTGGGGCTACCGACAGGTTATGTTTCGAGTTGGTCGTGGCTTTGAATTTTCTCTTCTGTTTGTACTTTATACCAACTTTCGACGGATCCTCTTGATTCGATGAATGCCCACTGCTATTCCATGGAAAACAAGGTCTGCTTGGAGACGCTCTGCGCCATAGGTTCCTCTGGTCCGATTATGTGAAGCAGTGATTTCTGCCTCCAGGCGCTCTTCCTCTTTCTGTCTGGTGCAAGGGGGTGCTACCTGCCATCTGTAGTAACCACTGGGTGATACATTGAATTGTCTGCAAAGAACAGGAACTGGATATTGCAGCCGTAGTTCATTAATCATTGCGTACCTCGTTGGGAATCCTTTGCAAAGTACGCTGCTGCCTTTTTTATGCTGTCCTGCTCAATCTTGACTTCTGCGAGTTCCCGTCTGAGTCTGGCTATTTCAAGTTCCGTGTCACTTAATGTTTTGTAACCTTTTCCAATAACCCCAAGTTTTCCGGCCTTGAAACTCTTAATCCAGTTGGCCAAAGTAGATTTTGGCAAGGATAGCTTTTGGGCTGCACCATCAATGGAATGACCTTTGACGGTGACAAGTTTAACTGCTTCTTCTCTGAATTCTTTTGTGTATTTTTCGTTCGGTATTTTCTCCATGGGACACCTCTCGTCATGTATTTTATTTACATTAGTTTGGTATCCACTTTTTTCAACCTACCTCACTTTCGCTGTGGTCGTTGAGTACTCAGACCAAGTTTTTTGAGCAGACGACCAACCGAAACTTCGCTCAGGCGAACATCGAATTCTCGTTTAATCAGCTCACGGATCATACCGCGAGTCCACAGCGGAAACTCAAATTTCAGTTTTCGAGGATCCTTCCCTACAACCAGGCTGTAAATCTTCTTCAACTGGTGACCGGCAAGCTTCGGTGTATTGTTAGGCGCTTTGCGCCTGCGAAGAGCTTCTATTCCGCCTTCACGATATTTCGAATCCATTCATAGATGCTGGGGAGGGTAAGCCCCAGGGCTTTCGCCAGCCTCAACGCGCTTTACAGCTCTGATGCGAATTTCTTGCAAAGCCTTGCGATCAATTTTTCTACCGCCTAGTTGATTCATAGAAGGAGTATAACATATGTTCGCCAATTAATGTAATTATTAATATATACAGACAGTTAATAATTTCGGACGATTTTATACAAAATCTTTAAGAATTCGGGCGTCTATATACATTCCATTAACAGAATCAGGTCGATACCCGACATAATCATAACTATTCATTACAAAATATTAACTATTGCGATTTCGAACCAACTCAATCATCAATAAACAAACTAACCTCATGAGACGGTTTAAATTGTCTTGCCTTGTGCATCGTAAACAATACTCTTGTTTGTTCCAACCTCTGGCAACGTTTCATAAAAATCAGATAGCGAATGTATAACGATTATTTCTCCTACCTGCTGGTAAATGTAGCAGCCTGCTAAATGTACAATTACCCCATCATATCGTTTCGATTTATCTGCCTGTTGTGATGAATACAGATTGTAAATACCCGGTTTCAATTTGCCGGCTTTACCCACTTCCTGAATTTTCCAATCACCATCTTCTTCGGTTTCGACAATCCGTTGGCCATTCATCACGATTAATCGCAGCTTCATGACATGAACCCCTTTTTATTCTTCAATTATCGCTACAAGCTGCATCTGTGATAGATCGGCTGCGAACTCATTCTCGTCACCCTCATACCTCAACCAAGTGTGTCCGGGAGTCGGGTGCATACGCGTGAGGATCAGGCGGGCAAGCCTCCCCTCATGTTTCACTTGCACGTGAAGGACTCTCTTGGTTCCCCTTTCAGGGGATTTCTGCTTAGGTTCCTTGTGATTTTCTTCATCAACGTTTTCTTTCTCAGGAGGATTCTCGATGGACCCTTTTACATCCAAGAATTCGCGAAGCAGCCGGACAGAGCCCCGCGTGATCTCCTGAGTGTCATCAGCCAGCCAGAAAACGACTTCTTGAGGATTCTTTTTGTGAGCTGTCACAAGGTCGTTAATCACCGTTACGTCAGTTGCTCGGCCACTATTATAGGTCGCGGCTATAGCGGGTGGTAAATTGAGAAGCGCATAATGATGCGTGACAAAGGTTGGTGATTTGCCAATCTCCTTGGCAATATCCTTCATTTTCTTTCCTCTGGTAACTTCTCGGCCGATGAATTCCGCAATTTCTGATGCTGTCAATTCGTTACGCTGCAGATTCTCGATTATTTGATCGATTTCATCGTAATTGTCGTCGATAAAGGCAGGAATCGTTGTGTAGCCGGCTATCCTGGATGCACGATAACGGCGTGCTCCATGATTGATGATATAACGACTTGGATTGTCAGAATTGTGGCGGATGGAAATGGGAGATTTTACACCACGGGAGCGGATGGTTTCTGCAAGCTCATTCAAACTTTCTTCAGAAAAACCGGGATTATTATCTTTGCGGGGCTGATTGGGATCTTCGTCTATCAGATCCAGAACAATATTGAGAGGTTCTGCAAAATTTCTGGCAGGTTTGTTCAAAGCTGAAAATACACGGTTCACAGCTTGGGAAACAGCCCCTTTTGATATTCCAAGTTCGGCTGTAAATTGTGACTGGGATTTCCCATCGACCAGCACGCCTCTGGCTATATCAATAGTTTGCCGGCCAATTTTCAGCTCACCGATGATTTTTTTGAACTGAGCCTCGGTTAGTCTTTTTTTCATCATCCTCATACGCAACCATAACAAACAGTACTGTGAGCAAAATGAATGCACCAATAAAACGATAGCCAGGATGTCTGTCTGGCGTATCCCAGTAGACGAGCATCAAGACAAATTGGAAGAGACAATAGGCAATCCCTACCTTTTCGATGATTGGGTATGCAAGCACAAGGATAAAATACAAAAATCGGCCGATACCTTTTAGTATTTTTGCCATACTCAAATTCATCGGATCTACTCCAGTCCCAAAGAATTGATCCCCTCCACAGCCTTCAATTTGTGGTCATTGAGCAGATGGGTGTAACGGAGAACCATCTGCAGAGTCTTATGGCCTAAGATCTCGGCCAGTGTCCTGATATCCACCCCAGACATAAGGAGATGGCTGGCTGCCGTATGGCGCAGGTCATGCAGGTGAACGTCTTCAAGTCCCGCTTTGGCTCTGGCTGTTGTAAAAGAGCGTTTGAAATAGTGGCAGGGGACATAGGTTATCTCTGCTGAGTCCATTCGGCTCTTAGGGAGAAAAACATACATATCCTTTGTCGCTCCTCCCGGGCGCATGGAACGAAGCGCGCTTTCAGCCATCTTCGTGAGAGGCACATAGCGCATGTCGGTTTTTGTTGCTTGGAGTTTGACCAGCCGAGCATCCAGATCCACATCCCCCCATTTCATGCCAGCGGCCTCACTCGGGCGCATCCCGGTATGCATCATGACCAGAAGATAAGGGTAAAGCTTCTCATTTTTGCTGGTCTTGGCACAATCCAACAATTTTTGGGCCTCTTCCTTGGTCAGAAACCGTGTACGGCCGTTTCGGATCTTTGGCCGACTCACTTTCCGGACCGGGTTATCAACTGCCAGCCCCCATTCCCGGCTGGCGATATTGAACATATGAGAGAGTAGGGCAAATTCCTTCTGGATCGTCGAAGGCGAGATGGTTTTCATCCGGGCATCACGGTAGGCAGCGAGCCGTTGAGCGTTAATGGATGACAAGGCAATTTCCGGACCAAACCCGTTAAGAATCGCCTGCACCGAATCCCGGTCGCGGCGTTCCGAGTTTGGCCTTTTGGTCGTTGATACCTGCTCCAGATATCTGTTCAAGACTTCGGCAAAGGTGAGTTTTTCTGCAGGACGGGCGTCCTGATAGCGCCCCATCCGCATTTCCTTTTCGATGTCGGCAGCCCAGGATTTAGCCTCACCCTTAGTGTCAAAAGTCCTTGCCAGCGGTGCAAAGCCTTTCATTCGAACTGTGGCCGTATATGTCGTTCGTTTCATTCCTTGACGGGTCTGAATGCGCGCCATGACCGAGACTCCAAGCATTTTTTTGAGTAGTTTTTTGTTCCACTTTTGTTCCACTGTAATGTCAATTAATGTGAAAAGAAAGCAAAAAATGTCAAAGTGGAGTGGAGTAAAATTCAAAAAAGAAAGGGGTTAATCAGTTGAATTCCCTGATTAACCCCTTGAATTTATTGGTACACCCGGAGGGATTCGGACCCCCGACACCCGGATTCGAAGTCCGGTGCTCTATCCAGCTGAGCTACGGGTGCATGGACGGAGCAAATGGATACCATGTTCGGGTGCGAAGGTCAATGTTTATGTCAATGAGTATTGGTGGACATAAGAGAGAAAAGGAGAGGGTATTTTAGGGAAGGGTATTTTTTTCTGGTATTCGACAGCCAATGGCCTTGGCTTGTCGGAGAAAATAATCGTCGGTCATGCCAGCTATAAAATCACGAACTTTTTCTTCTGGAGTATACGGCTCTGATGAGAACGACACTGCGGCATTCATCAGGTCGACTTCTGTTGGCTGTGTTCCAGTCGGCTTGATGAGAACTGCCAGGTAGTGGTCGAAAAGTCTCTTGTAACAATCCCTGATGAAGGGGCTCTTTTCTTTGGTTTTTGGAGCCAGGTAGATCTTTTCATAATTAAAAGTCTTCAACTCCCCAAGAGCATCGGCTATCTCCTTGCTGAATCCGACAAACGATGTCTCTGGGGTGGAAATGTGGCTGTTGGTGATAAGGTCGGTAACCAAAGTGTAAACGATTGTGCCATTAGTATCGCCGAGCATTATACGACAATTTTCAGGTATTTCGTTTCGGTTAATCAATTCGAGGATAATCGCGTCTTCGATATCCCTCCCTATATAGGCAATCGTATCTGCCATCCGGACGACGCAGCCTTCCAAGGTTCCCGGCATAAGTTCAAGGTGTGGGGCGGCGATCTTGTCTTGCAGTTTCCGATCAAACTCGGCAAATGTCTTGATTGGGGCTGAGCGCAGGTTTTGGCTATGTGTTTCTCCGTCATGACAGAGAATGCCGTCCAGCACTTGGAGGCTGAGGTTCCAACCTCGCCCTTTGCGCTCAAGTTTGTCGAGGAAACGGACCGATTGAATATTGTGCTGGAACGGGGGAAGGCCATTTTGAATACACAAGTCGGAGAGAAAATTTTCGCCGTCATGACCGAAAGGGGGATGGCCGATGTCATGGCCAAGGGCAATTGCCTCAAGGAGGTCTTCATTGAGATGAAGGAACCGACCGATAGTACGAGCAATTCTTGCCACTAATTGGACATGCAGAACTCTGTGGGTAATATGGTCGTTGGTGATGAGCGAAAAAACCTGCGTTTTGTCGATATACCGGGCATAGGCTCGGGAGTGAAGAATCCGGTCGGCATCCAGGGCAAATTGTTGGCGATAGCCGACTTTATCCTCAGCTGTTCTTCTGATGCCGGTTTTGGACAAGGTTGCGGCGGGTGAAAACTGCAGTTCTTCCCGAAGATTCAACGCCTCAAGGTTCGGCAATAGGGTTTTCATTTGACTGCTGTTGTTCATTTTATCACTGAATGGGTATTGATATGGCAAGAAAAAGTGGCTACTCTTGTGGGCGATGGACTGTTATTATATCGTGACTCGTCCAAAATTGCATGGCCAAGCAGATCGAGTAGGCAAGTGAACCGGCTGTGCTTTGACCCTATTAAAAAGGAGAGTATATGAAGGTATCTGTCGAATATTGCACAAAATGAAATTATCAACCACGTGCCGCCGGACTGGGGGACGAATTGAGGAAAACATTTGATGTTGAAGTAGAATTACTGGCATCTTCGGGAGGAGTTTTTGAGGTAGTGGTGGATGGCAAATTGGTCTTTTCCAAAAAGAAATTAAATCGTTTCCCCGAGGAAGGGGAAGTAGCGCACTTACTTAAGACCGAATGCCGCTAAGCGTACAGGGGGCTTCCAGGGGGCATTGGTGAAATTACCAGGATATTTTTGCTTTCCGGAGAGAGTGTAAAATACCTTCAACTGGATTTGGGCGTTTCAAGACAATTTGAGACACAACTATCGCAATTATTACTCTGTTGGCCCCGAGCACAGTAATCGGCAAAGCCCTTGAGCATATCATCTCCACCTCTTGGGCAGATTTGCATGAATTCGGTGAAGCTGATCATTCGGGCAATGATTTCCGGAGGAGCCGCGTGCTCGATCCGGCATGCTCCTTCTTCGGCAATTGAGTCGTTGATGGACAGAACCTTAATGAAGAAATGCTTCAGGGCTTCATGGCGAAAGATGACGTCTTCTGCCGCAATCTTTCCTGCCTCGGTCAGGGTAATGGCTTCGTAAGGTGCGTAGTTGATAAGCTCTTTTTTGGACAGAGCGCGCAAGGCCTCGGTAACTGAGGCCCGGCTTACACCGAGGCGGGTTGCTATTTCCTTGCTTCTGGCTACACTCTTTGTCTCTATTATATGATAGATAGCCTCAATGTAGTCTTCAAGGCTGGCACTGAGGTCTGGTTTTCCTTTCATATTGAACTGTTGAGAAAAAATGGGTATGGAGAATGAGGTTGTGTTGCCAAGGGACATAGGCACAGCAGCCGGTTGTCATGAAATTGTGTACCCTACTGTCCTTTTGCATTTGAGTCAAGAAAGGACTTTTTGTTGGAGAAAGGTGAGAAAACGAACAGATGCTGTGTGAATTAAGAGTAAAAAATTTGGCACTGATCGAATCTCTGGAGCTGAGTTTCGATCAAGGAAAATCCTCCGGGCTGGTAGTGATGACTGGGGAAACGGGTGCGGGTAAATCGATAATGTTGCGCGCCATCCAGCTTCTAACCGGTGGCAGGGCTTCTGTTGATTGGATTCGCAACGGTGCCGAATCTTGCGAGGTGGAAGCCCTTTTTGAACTGAGTCCACACCATGGTCATCTACTGGAAAAACTCGAAGAGAGTGGTTTTGGCAATGATACCTTTGTGGTTGTCAAAAGGCAGCTCAGCAGTTCCGGGCGGAGCAGATTTTATGTCAATGGTTCTTTGGCAACAGCTAAAAATGTTGCCGAACTGACTGCCGATATGCTGAGCGTCGCAAGTCAGCATGATCACCAGCAACTGCTGCAGCCGGCATTGCATCTTGATATCCTCGATACTTTAGGAGAATTGTGGCCGGAGAGGCAGGAGTTTGAAAAGATCTTCAGCCTGTGGCAGGAAAAAAAGGAGGCGTTGGTCGTACTCAAACGCCAGGATCAGGAGAAGGAACAGAAGCAGGATTTCCTGAAATTTCAGGCCAGTGAGATTCGTCAGGCAGAACTTCAGCCGGGAGAAGACGAGGTCCTGGGTTCTGAGAAAAAGAGGCTGAAAAATGTCCAGGCCCTGATCAAAATAAGCCAGGAAAGCTACCGGCTTCTTGGACATGACATCCTCAATGGCCTCACCCAATTGCGGCAAAATATGGGACAACTGGCGACACTTGATCCGGCGGCAACCAAACTTGCCGAAGATATCATTAGTTACAGCTTTTTAGCCGAAGATCATGTCAGCTTTCTCAGGGAGTATCGGGACGCATTGGAAGACGATCCCTATCGTCTTGATCAGGTTAATGAACGTCTTGATCTTGTTCAACAACTGAAAAGAAAATACGGTGAAACTCTAGAGGAAATTCTCGACTTTGCAGAAAAGTGTGAGGCTGAAATCCTACACTTCGAAAACATGGATAAAGCCATTGCCGCTCTTGAAAGGGAAGTCCAAACTTTTGAAAAACAAATGATGGGGCAGGCGATACAGCTCTCTCGAAAACGACGGCGGACTGCGGGTGATATGGAAAAGGCGATGGCTGGCGAATTGGCTTCCCTGGCATTCAACCGTGCCGGTTTTGTTGTTCATTGGCGAGAGGTTGAGGAGATCCCTGAAAAGATGCGGGCCAGCGGTTGGGATCGGGGAGAATTTTATTTTTCCCCCAATCCCGGAGAGCCTGCAAAACCACTGGCGAAAATTGCCTCCGGTGGAGAACTGTCACGGCTAATGCTCGCGATGAAATGCCTTCTGGCCAAAAAGGATATGGTCGACACGGTAATTTTCGATGAGGTTGATGCCGGAATAGGCGGCCAGGCGGCCGAAGCCGTGGCCCAGAAGATTCAGGAACTTGCCGGGCACCATCAGGTCTTTTGCATTACCCATCTGCCGCAGATTGCGGCCCGTGGAACGCAACACTTTCAGGTGTCGAAAACGGTTGAAAGGGGGCGAACCCAATCGGCAGTCAGCCGTCTTTCCGCTGCTGCCCGGGTGCAGGAGTTGGCAAGAATGCTTGCCGGTGATTCGGCAACTGCCCAAACCCACGCCTTTGCTGAAGAACTGCTGGCAAAGGGAAGGACTGCCGCATGACGCCTATCAAGGCTTTGGCCCTTTTCTCCGGTGGGCTCGACTCTATTCTTGCAGTGCGGCTGATCATGGAGCAGGGTGTGGAAGTGGAGGCCGTGCAGTTCGTTACCCCTTTCTTCAACTACCATCTCCTGGATGATGTAGAAGGACATAAAGAACGGATAAGACGTAAGTATGGGATCAATGTAACTCTTGTCGATATCAGTCCCGGCTACCTTCAGCTGCTACATAACCCGGCACACGGCTTTGGTAAAAATTTCAACCCTTGTATTGACTGTAAGATACTGATGCTTTCAAGAGCCAAAAAAATGCTTGCTGAACGTCGGGCATCGTTTCTGGTATCCGGCGAAGTCCTCGGTCAGCGACCGATGTCCCAGCGTCGGGACACCTTGAATGTTATCGAACGTGATTCAGGAACCAGATCATTGCTTCTTCGCCCGCTGTGCGCCCAACTGTTAAAAGAGACGCTGCCGGAGATTGAGGGGTGGGTGGATCGCAGTAAAATGCTGGGGTTCAGTGGGCGAGGTCGCTCGGCCCAGATTGCCCTGGCGGCACAGTTCGGCATAACCGATTTTCCGGCTCCGGCCGGTGGCTGCACTCTTGCCGACCCAATTCTTGGCCGCCGGATCGAGCAACTTTACTCAAGTGATTCAACTGTTAAGGGCGCGGAAATCACTGCGGCTGATATTCGTTTTCTCCTTACCGGGAAACAATTTGTCCTGCCGGGTGGCGCTTGGTTGATCCTCGGACGGGATGAGGAAGAAAACAAAAATCTGGAAAAACTTGCCGGAAAAGATGATGTGATGCTGTTAATGGAGGACTGGCCCGGACCGACTGCAGTGTTGCGAAAAGTCGGAAACCACTACGCCTCTGACGCTGACCTGCAGGAAGCGCTCAAGCTTGCTGCAGCCCTCGTCGTCCGTTTTGGGAGAAAACTGCCGGCCGGTCAATCTTCAGGAGAGGTTACCTGTACTTTTGGCGGAAATAGCAGCCTGGTATGTGCAGAACCCCTCGCCGATCATGTGTCTCGGAATTGGCGACTGTTGTAACACCTGCCAACATACCGACCAGCTGTTACCTATTCAGCAAAGAGCTGGTCGATAATCTGCAGGTACGCCTCAACGCTGGTACTTTTTAATATTTTCTTCTGAAACTTCTCCTGTCCCGGAAAGGAAATAATGAGGTAGCTCCAAAGCTGCTTAACCCGATCGAGGATATGGGATGGTCCTGATAACCTGTTTTGATAGCGGTAGAAAAGGTCTTGGTGGAAGGCTAAAAGCCGCTTTTTTCGCTGTTCAAGAGAACCGGAAGGTAAGCCTTTAATTTCTTCGGCCAGAAACGGGTTGCCGAGGGCGCCTCGGCCAATCATCCAGCGATCGATGGTTGGGAAACGACCGGCAAGATCCTTGAAAGTGGCAAGGTCGGTAATATCACCGTTATAGACCAGTGGATGGCGGCTGAGGCTCTGGCAGAGGGCAAAACCATCGGGGTCGGTATTTCCACGGTAGAGCTGTTTGCCCAGTCGGGTGTGGATGATAATCTCTTTTAAGGTGAAACGGTCAAGTTGCGGGAGGAGGATGGCCAGCTCCGACCGATTATGATAGCCTAACCGGGTCTTGATCGACACTTCCATGTCCAGTTGTGGCATTACCTGGTCAAGGATTTCTATTATCGTCTCTGGAAAGGGGAGGAGGCCGGAGCCTCTCTTCTTACGGGCAACCATGGGAGCAGGGCAGCCGAGATTCCAATTAATATGGGTGTAGCCCATACCGGCAAGACGGTTGGCAAGAACGACAAAGGACTCCGGGTCGGTATGGAGAAGCTGGGGGATAATCGGCCAGCCCTCATTGAATTGGGGGAGAACGTCCCTGACCATGGCGTCTTCATAGAGCGCTTTTTTCTGGGGATTTATGAAGGGTGCAACCGCTGCGTCAAAGCCTTTGAAATGCGCATGCAGGGTGTCGCGGAATAGGGCGTCGGTGAGGCCGCGGATGGGGGCCAGATAGAGAAACGGTTGGGCATCGGGCATAGCAATATCGGAAGAAATGGCGCAGAACTGTCTTTCTTTGCCTGAATATGGTATTATAACTTCCTCTCTCGGGAGGTTGCGTTGGGCAATTCGGTGGTGGGGGAGAATAGTTTGCAGAATATAGTCAAGTGTAAGAGGAAAGGAAAGGGTGCATTGTTTAGGCCGGAAAATATAATTGCACTACGGCGCAACGTTTCTCCTCTGTTGGCGGAAGCACTGCTGCGTCTAGAGAAAAGGAGTGATGTCCCTCTCTATCTGGTCGGTGGCACGGTGCGCGATTGCCTGCTGGGACGCAGGTCGTGTGATATTGATGTCGCTGCCCCCTGTTCTGCCTCCGTTCTTGCTACAATGTTGCGGGCAGAACTGGGTGGAGGGACTTTTGTTGATCTCTCCGGTCCGAACGATGAAGCAGTTCGACTCATTTGGCGTTCAGAACAGGTCGATTTTGCGACCTTCCGCGACGGGGTTTTAACTCTAGAGGACGACCTCAGGCGTCGGGATTTTACCGTAAATGCCATGGCAGTACCACTTTCTGCATTGGCGGCTAATGGGGAACAGCCTTGGGTGGTTGACCCGACCGGAGGTCTGGCGGACCTCCGGAAAGGCAGAATACAGCATTGTCCTGGAGCTTTTGCGGCCGACCCACTGCGCATGCTGCGCGGCTATCGACTGAGTGCAACCCTAGGCTTTCGTCTAGTTCAAAACACTCGGGCGGAGGTGAATAAATATGCATCACGCATTGGTGATACAGCAGCAGAACGGATCGGCTATGAACTGAAAATGATGTTCTCATCGCCCCGCACTGCCCTATGTATGCAAGCTATGCATGAGGACGGTCTATTGGCTTTTCTCCTGCCTGAACTCTACGCGGGGGCAGGAGTTGAACAACCTGAATTTCATCACCTTGATGTTTTTGGGCACAGTTTTCTAGCTCTTGGGATGATGGAGGAGATTCTTGCCGAGCCGCAGCGGTTTTTTCCGGGCCGCAAAGAAGAAATAGTCGAATATCTCCGGAAGGAGAATGCGCTCTTCTGTCTGAAATGGGCGGCACTGATGCACGATATCGGTAAACCGGTTACAGAGGACAGACAACTCGGCAAGAATGGCCGGGTGACGTTTTATCGGCATGACGAGGAAGGCGTCAAGATCTTTCGGGAGTTCGCCGAACGTAGCCGGTGGAGTAAGGCTGACATGGAGCGTACAGGTGGGCTCATTGGCATGCACATGCATCCGTTTCACTTGTGCAATGTGGCACGCGAAGGGAAAATCTCCAGAAGGGCGGCATTGAAGATCTGTCGCCGGGCTGGAAAAGATCTGCCCGGACTTTTTCTGCTAGCGATGGCCGACAGCATGGCCAGTCGTGGCGAAAAGAAACCGGAACGGATGGAGGAGGAGTTGCGGGTACTGTTCGACTGTGTACAGAAGACATATGATGATTACATAAAACCAGTGCTTTTCGGCACACCCTTGTTGACCGGCAAAGATCTTATCAGGGAATTTGCTCTGGTGCCAGGACCACTGTTCAGGGTCTTGCTTGACGAATTGGAGGCGGTCAGAGTGGACGGAGAGGTGACGGATCGTCAATCGGCTTTGCACTATATTGCTGACTATCTGAAGACTCTTGCCGAGAACCGCTCAGTCACATCGTAGCAGTATGGCGACAGCCGGTTTTCGTCTTGTCAAAGAATAATAAATGGACTAAAACGTGCGTAAAATAAACGATTACTATTCAAAAAAAGCAAAAAAAGAAAAATATCCGGCTCGCTCAATCTATAAACTCGAAGAGGTTCAGCAGAAGTATAAATTTCTGAGCAGGGGTGACAGTGTCCTCGACCTTGGATGCTATCCGGGCAGTTGGTCGCTGTTTGCAGCAGAAGTGGTGGGCCCAAAAGGCATTGTCGTCGGCGTTGACCTCCAGCAGGCTGATCAAGTGGCCAGGCCGGGGGGTGCTCCGATTCATTGGCTGTGCCAGGATATAATGCTTCCTGAGATGATTCTTGCGGTACGGCAGTTTCGTCCGGTTTTTCGCGCACTGATCTCCGATCTGGCCCCCAAAACAACCGGCAACAGATGGGCAGATGCCCAGCAATCTCTGGTTTTGGTGCGGCAGACCCTGGCCTTGGCTGAAGAATTGCTGCTCAACCAAGGGCACTATCTCTGCAAGGTTTTTCAGGGGGAGGATTCTCCGGAATTTGTGGCTGAGATGAAAAAGCGTTTTGCGATGGTAAAGGTGTTGAAACCAAAAAGTTCCCGCACCGAGAGCAGAGAAGTTTTTGTTCTGGGAATGGGATATATGAAGTCTGTTCCTGAAAAAGAGTTGCAGCAAGTGAGCGTGTTATAAAAAAACAATTAATAGGTATGCTATGTCTGGACATTCCAAGTGGTCAACAATTAAGAGAAAAAAAGGGGCAATTGATGCCAAGCGCGGGAAAATTTTTACACGCTTGATAAAAGAGATTACGGTTGCTGCAAGGGCTGGAGGAGGGGATCCGGAAGGAAACCCCCGGCTGCGGACGGCTGTCGCCACGGCAAAGACCGAAAACATGCCCAAAGACAATATCGCCAGAGCAATTAAAAAGGGAACCGGTGAGATTGCCGGAGAGATTTATGATGAGATCATGTACGAGGGTTACGGACCGGGAGGTGTTGCGGTTCTGGTTGACTGTATGACCGACAACAGGAACCGGACAGTCGCCGATGTGCGGCACTTTTTTGCTAAAAGCAACGGAAATCTTGGCGAGTCCGGCTGTGTTTCGTGGATGTTCGAGAAAAAGGGCTTGATACTCATTGATAAGAAGGATACCACCGAAGAGAAGTTGATGGACTTGGCCCTTGAGGCCGGGGCAGAAGATGTACTTGAGGAAGAAAGCGAATTTCAGGTTCATACCTCGCCTGAGGAGTTTGAAAATGTTCGTGCGGCTTTGGAAGAGGCCGGGTTGGCATTTCTTGATGCCTCGGTCTCGATGATTCCCAAAACCACGGTTGAGGTGACCGACGAAAAAATCGCTCGCTCTCTCCTGAAGCTTATGGAAAATCTTGAGGATCATGAAGATGTTCAGAATATTTTCTCCAACTTTGACATTGATGACAGCCTTATGGAGCAGCTGTAATAATCGGTTGGCTCAGTGGCAAGAATCTTAGGGGTTGATCCGGGCAGCAGGATCACTGGATATGGAATCATTGACGCCCATCGCGGGCGTCTTGATTTTGTTGTTTGTGGTGTTATCAAGACCACCAAGGATCAAGCGTTTTCCTATCGTCTTAACGAGATTTTTGAGGGGTTAAACGAGGTTGTTCAGGTCCACCTGCCGGCTGTTGCGGCGATTGAAGAGGTTTTTCTGGCAACAAATCCGCGATCGGCGATCAAGCTTGGTCATGCCCGCGGTGCTGCAGTAGTGGCGGTCATACAAAACGGACTCATTGTCCATGACTATAGCCCGCGGGCCATCAAACGGGCGGTTGCAGGCTACGGTCAGGCGGGAAAAGAACAGGTGCAGCACATGGTACAAGTGCTGCTGGGGCTTTCCGGTAAACCGAGTCCGGACGCCGCCGACGCACTGGCCGTCGCCATTTGCCATGCCAACCAATTGCGGGTCTAATATTCCATGATTGCCACCTTAACCGGCAAAGTTCTTGCCAAGAGTGCCGATCGAGCTGTAATCGATGTCGGCGGAGTTGGCTATGAGGTGATCCTTGCAACCGATAGTGTCGCCAGGTTGCCGGAAAAGGGCCGGGAGGTATTTCTCCATATCCATACCAATGTCCGTGAGGATGCCATAACGCTGTTTGGGTTTCTCGAAGAAGAGGAGAAGGAACTTTTTCTTATCCTCCGTATAGTCACCGGGATAGGGCCGAAACTGGCCTTGGCGATGTTGTCGGGGATGCGTGTCGCTGAAATCTGTCAGGCGATCGTTGCCGGAGATATCAAGCGACTGACAATGTTGCCCGGCGTCGGTAAAAAAACCGCGGAAAGGATTTGCGTTGAATTGAAAGAGAAGGTCGCCCATTTAAGCAGTGGTTCAATGCCGTTAAGTGCCGAAGAACAGGATGTGATAGTGGTGGCAGGTTCGGTTGTGGCGGATGCCATATCGGCATTGACGAATCTTGGCTATCCGGACCCGGTGGCGAGAAAAGCCCTTGAGACTGTCAAAAGACAACAGGGTGAAGAAGCCTTTGCGCAGCTGCGCATCGAAATACTTATTCGGGAGGCTTTACGGACCCTGGCATGAATATCGAAGAAGACATAACTGCAGACAACCGCCTGGTAAATCCGCAGCCACAGGTGCGTGAACCGGCAACTGACAATGCTCTCAGGCCCCAAAAGCTTTCGGAATATATCGGTCAAGAACAAGTGCGTAAGAGTCTGGCAATCTTCATCCAGGCAGCTCTCGGCCGTCGCGAACCTCTGGATCATGTCCTTTTTCACGGCTTCCCCGGGCTCGGCAAAACGACTCTGTGCTATATTATAGCCAATGAGATGGGGGCCGGGATAAAAGTGACATCAGGGCCGGTCATTGAAAAACAGGGAGACCTTGCTGCCATTCTCACCAGCCTGCAGGAAGGAGATGTTCTCTTTATAGATGAAATCCATCGCCTCAACCATGTGGTTGAAGAAATACTTTATCCAGCGATGGAGGACTTTCAGCTCGACCTGATCATCGGCCAGGGGCCGGGGGCCAGGTCGGTGAAAATGGACCTGCCGAAGTTCACCCTGGTGGGAGCGACAACCCGTACCGGCCTTTTGACGCCTCCCTTGAGAGATCGCTTTGGCGTCGTCCTGCGTCTTGAGTTTTACACTCCCGAAGAACTGGTGACCATCGTCCAGCGGTCAGCGAGAATTCTTGGCATGAAAATCGATGAACCAGGGGCCCTGGAGTTGGGGCGACGTTCCAGGGGCACGCCGAGAATTGCCAATCGACTGCTTCGACGGGTGCGGGATTTTGCCGAAGTCGGCGGACATGCGATTGTTGATGGCGCCGTGGCCAATGCGGCGCTCAATCTTCTGGGGGTCGATCAGCTCGGCCTGGATGATATGGACAGAAGGATAATGTTGACCATTATCGATAAGTTCGAGGGTGGACCGATCGGTCTTGAAACCTTGGCGACGGTTGTCTGTGAAGAAAAAAACACCCTTGAGGATGTTTATGAGCCGTTTTTGATTCAGTCGGGGTTTTTGCAAAGGACACCGCGTGGTCGAGTGGCAACCACCAGAGCCTATGAACATTTTCAGCGAAAGGTTCCCCGGCAGGCAGCCATACAGCAGTCTCTTTTCGAGGAATGGAAGAGAGATCAAAAAGAGGTCCCCTGAGAAAGAGGATAGAATAATGGGCAGAACAGTTTCAGAATTCAGGTTGATGAAAGATGAAGGAAAGAAGATTTCCATGCTTACCGCCTATGACGCATCAATGGCTCGTTTATTGAACAGTTGCGGGGTGGTGGACATGCTTCTGGTTGGTGACTCCCTGGGGATGGTCATGCTCGGTTATGATTCGACGGTGCCGGTGACCATGGAGGAAATGCTTCATCATGCCAAGGCAGTTCGCCGTGGGGCGCCTGACGCTTTTATTGTCGGGGATATGCCCTTTGGTGCCTATCAAACCGGCGGACGAGACGCCGTTCTCAACGGCATGCGCTTTATGAAGGAGGCTGGTTGCGACGCCGTTAAACTTGAAGGTGGTCTCATAATGTGTGAGATCGTCCGGGCCTTGGTTGATGCAGGGATACCTGTTATGGCCCATATCGGTCTGACACCGCAGACCGCCGGTCAACTCGGCGGCTATAAATTGCAGGGCAAGGGGCTTGATGCGGCCAGGAGACTGCTTGCCGAAGCCAGAGGGTTGGAGGAGGCAGGGGCCTTCGCGGTGGTCATGGAATGCATTCCTTCGGGACTTGCCCAGGTAATTACCCAGAATATTGCAATTCCCACCATTGGTATAGGGGCCGGTGTGCATTGTGACGGGCAGGTGCTGGTAACCCACGATCTGCTTGGCATGTTTGAGAAGTTCGTCCCAAAATTTGTCAAAAAATATACCAACATGGCACCTGTTATCAAAGAGAGCATTCTGCAATACGATACGGAGGTAAAGGCTGGTTCCTTTCCCGGACCGGAGCATGGTTACGCTGGTCAAGGTGATTATTCTCAGATTTTGGTGCCGTAGAAAATATTGGCTTTGATTTGTATTCCGAAAACAGAAGGGGGTGAATGCGTTGTTGGCAATCACCCCCTTTCCTTTTTTAAAATCCTCAACATGACAACCTTTAAATTGCTGGCTGCTGGAAATTTCGTAGCCCAATGCACCTCTGCACTATAATATCGGCCCACAAAAAAGTTCTGAGTATGTGTATCCCCACCTTTCCCCACCCTGCTGAAAAATCGCTAATTCACTGGGGTTCTGCTAACTATTCTGAATGTCCTGGAATTATTTAAAGAGTTCGTCGATCGACAGTTTTAATGTGTTGGGAGTGTTTCGGACAATTTTGGGTAAACACTACATGATATTGTATGTTCGACAATTACTATCTATGTATGTAGTGTGACAACACCTTTCCTCTAAGTGTTTAATCGTATTGAACTTAACCGTATTTTTCTCTTGACAGCCACTCATTCCGTGATATAAAAAGGATGAATGTGGGGAATGGTGGGTGATTGGGGGAGTGGGTGGTCACCAGTAGGGTTCGGGGGGCAGTAAGTGATCAATAACAGATTTCGAAGCAGGTCGGAACACACCTTGGATGCGAAGGGGAGATTGAATTTCCCCAGTCGGTTCCGTGAGGTGTTGCGTCAGAGTGGCTCCGAAAACCTAATGTTGGTGCCATGGGGGAATCATCTCCGAGCCTATCCGGTTTCTGAGTGGGAGGCTTTGGAGACGAAACTCCTGACCCAGGGGGGAGAAAACCGTATTTCGAGTTTCTTTCGTTACGTTGTTGGTGGGGCAGTCGAATGTTCCATTGATAAGCAAGGACGGATACTCATTCCCCCTGACCTGCGAAACGATCTGAACTTAGATAAAGATGTTACTGTGACCGGCTTGCTCGACTGGGTCGAGATCTGGGATAAAGAAGCATGGGCTGCTGAAACGAAGGCCACTAGGGATAATTTTCTTGAGCATGAAGCGAGTCTTTCGAGAATGGGGATTATTTCGTGACAGATATCCACCCGACAGAGCCGATTCATCGTTCGGTGCTCCTTGAAGAGTGCATGACCTTTCTTCAGCCGCAGGCTGGCCGGGTATATGTCGACGGCACCTTAGGCCTGGGTGGTCACAGTGCTGAGATTTTATTGCGATCCGGCCCCGATGGAAAGGTGGTAGCTTTTGAGTGGGATGAAAACGCTCTTCGTTGCAGTGCTGAACGGCTACAGGAGTTTGCCGGGAGGATGACAATTATTAGACGTAATTTTGCAGAGTTGTCCCAAGGACTTGTAGAAATAGGTGTTCAGGAAATAGACGGGTTGTTAATTGATATAGGTTTATCTTCTCTGCAACTCGATATGGGGGCGAATCGGGGTTTCAGTTTTCAACGGGATGAGACACTCGATATGCGTATGGATAGTCGAAACCCGATCACAGCCCAAGATATTCTGGCAACATGTTCGGAGGAGGAGCTGGCCGACATTTTTTTTTACTATGGTGAAGAGCATCAAGCCAGACCGATTGCCTTGGCGATAGTCAATGCACGGGAAAAAGAGCAAATTTGCAGCACCAAGCAGTTAGTTTCAATAATCGTCCGGGCGGTTCCGAAACGTTTTCATCCCAAGAGGATCCATGTAGCCACGAAAGTTTTCCAGGCACTACGGATTGCAGTGAATATGGAGTTGGAAAATCTAGCGAAAATATTGGATGACGCTGTTGGATTTCTGAAGCCGGGAGCAAGGTTCTGTGTAATTTCCTTTCACTCTCTCGAGGATCGGATAGTGAAAAGAAAATTTAAAAATAATAAGGCATTGGAAGTATTAACCGGAAAGCCGGTTGTCCCGTCTTCAGCGGAGGTCGCTGCGAATGCCAGGTCACGGAGTGCGAGATTGAGGGTTGCGCAAAAAAGAAGTTGAAAAGAAGTTTTTTTGGGGGGGAGAATAATGAATTTTCACAATGTTCCACAGGTTTCATATCTTAGGAATGCTCCGAATCTCGGGGTACGGCAACAGTTACACCCTCAGGGAGTTTTTGATCTCCTGGGCGGCATAGTGTTGTGGAAGGCTGTGGGCAAGATAATTCTGCTCATATTCCCCTTCTTTCTGGCGATCAACATGTTTCTCTCTTCGGCAAGAGCGAATGTCGAGCGATCACTGGTGATTGTCGACAATCATCGTCATGAGCTTCAAGACAAAAATATAGGTTTGCTGGCACAAAAAGCCCGTCTTTATGCCCCTGAGCGAGTGAGCCAGATGGCTGGCGACAGGTTGTCTCTTTACGTAGCTCAACCGAGTCAGATCGAACGTATCAACTGAAACCGGGAAGCAATAAAGCTTGCCTTATAAATCATGAATAGAAAGTCCCGCCTGAGAGTGAACGACCGACAGAGGGTTAGGCGGGGGTTCTTGTATATTGTGCTTTTGGCGATGGTTGGGGTAGCCATCTGGCAGTTCGATCGGAACTACCGGGTAGTTGCTTTCATAAGGGAAATGATCAGCACGGCAACGAGGCTTCAGACCGCTGCAAGTATTTCCAGAGGAACTATCTATGACAGGAATCTCAAGCAAATAGCTGTAACCCTGGACAGGGTTTTGGTTTATGCCCGAACCCAGGAAATAAAATCGATTCCTGAAACGGTGAAGGTTCTTAGTGAAATTCTGTCACTTGACGAAAAAGAACTCCATCATAAATTTGAAAGTGAGTCTTTAAGGGTTTGGATTGCTGAGGATATCAGCCTGGAGCAGGAGATTGCGATTAGAAGCAAGAGACTCTCCGGTGTCTATCTGCAGAAAGAGGAGAAGAGGTTTTACCCCAATGGCACCCAGGCTGCTCATTTGATAGGGTATGCTGAAAATGGTATAGGTCTGGCAGGGATCGAACATTATTATGATCGACTCCAAGCAAGTCAGAAACCAACCAAGTACGAGCAAACGCACCTCAATTCTTCACATGATCTTGAGCTTACCCTGGATTTTAAGATCCAGGATATACTTGATAATTTGGTAGGGGACATAGCGAAACAACAGAATATCGGGCAGGCAATAGCATATATAATGGAGGGTCGTACCGGTGAAATAATCGGAGGGAGCCAGTTGCCGGGGTTTGATCCCAATAATTTCACCAAGTATTCCCAGGAGGTGCTTGGCAACCGTTTTGTCGTACCTGTCTTGTTGCCGGACAAATTTCGGTCTTTTCTTCGGGACGTGGCTTTGCTGCATGGTCAGGATAATCAGGAGAGCTTCAAGGTTCCCTGGAGTCTCAGGTCAAGCGAAGGAAATCTGGGGAGTCAGTTACGGCTGTGGGAGTGGCTTGGACTGAACGACAAACCACTTGCCGATTTCCATATGACTATGCAACCTGGGGAAAAGCTGGAGAGTGATCAGAAACGCGTACGTCCACCAGCGCCGTTTCTCGAGATGGTACCCGAGTATGCAACGCCCTTTAATATTTTGACGGCATTTGCTGTTCTCCAGAACGAAGGGAAGACAGTGAGGCCTTTTGCGGCAAAAAAGAACGTCGATGAAAAAGTGGATAATTTACCAGGAGAAAGAGTTGACGGTGGGGGCGCTGTTGACCTAAAGTATTTTCATCTTCAGGATAGTACGGAACTCTTTAGGAGCCTGTCTAGGCAGGGGGAGGCGCAATCATTATTTTTTCATGATGAGATACCAGTAACGGCACTTAGAGGTACAAGTTGGCAGGTGTTCATCAATGAATTGTTGCTGGTCACTATTCCTGCCGGTGGTAATGACTTGAATTTGCTGGTGATGGTTGAGCGGGAACCGAAAGGACCGAACCTTAAAAACGGGAAAAAGGTGATGACTCTTGAGCAACTTGTAGAAGAAAAAATTGAGAGAATTTCAGTGCTCCAGCAGGTGGCCAAAACCGTGGCCGATGTGGTTGAGCCCGAGGTGTCCGATGATGGCAATTATCAAGGGAAAAAGGATGCGCCGCGAGTCACTCATAAGGGTGCGGATGAAAAGGAAAAAGAAAGACGAAATGTAGTAGTTATGCCTGATCTCAAGGGGCAGAGCCTGAGGAAAAGCCTTCGCCTTCTGCAGGGTGTCTACTTGAAGATCAGTATTCGGGGGACAGGGAGGGTGATTTCTCAAAAACCCGCACCGGGAACAGCCCTCAAAGGAGTAAGCGAGTGCACTATCATTCTTGACAAGGGTGAAGATGTGGTTCAGGAAAAACTCTCAAAAAGCGATTCAGTAAAAAAATAACGGGCCGGGAAGATTCTGGCAATGAATAGAATATTTCTGCGGGGAGAATCGTTAATGTCACTGCATCGACCGCATCCAACACTCGCCTCGCTTCTTTTGGGCTTGGATTATAGAACACACAATGTCCATAAAGACAAGCCACTCAATCGATTGGCAATAACCTCCATATCATCGGACTCCCGTATAGCCGCTTCCGGTGCACTTTTTGTCGCTCTTTCCGGCATTACCCACGATGGGCACGATTTTCTCGAAAAGGCAGTGGCAAATGGCTGTGTGGCACTGCTCTGTGAAAAGGGGCGAGTCAGTGCGGTCAGACTCAGAACGCTTAATGCGGTGATAGTGGAGGTGACGGACACGAGTTTTGCCTATGCGGTAGTGGCTGCGAGTTATTTCGATCGTCCGGCGGATAAACTCAGCTGTGTTGGCGTGACTGGTACCAATGGTAAAACTACCATCACCTATCTGCTCGAGGAAATATTTTTGCGTAATGGCTGGAATGTTGGTGTAATAGGGACTGTAAATAATCGCTATACCTTGAAAAGCGGAGAAAAAAAGGTACTCGACACGCGATTTACTACCCCGGAAGCATTCGTGCTGCAAAAGGTTTTGGCCGAAATGGTCGACGCGGGAGTTGATCATATAGTTATGGAAGTGTCGTCCCATGCATTACACCAATCTAGAATTGCCGGCATTGTCTTTGATGTCGCCGCTTTCACCAACCTGACCCGCGATCACCTTGATTATCATTGGGATATGGCGACCTATTTCCGAGCAAAGACACAACTTTTCAGTGATCACCTGAAAGATCAGGGAACAGCTGTTCTCCCCTTCCCAAAAGATGGATCGGACACCTGGAGCTGGTTAAAAAGCCTCTACGATCTTTGCAGGTCCGCCGGAAAGAACATTATTGGCTGGGGAGAGAATAAAAAGGCAGAGGTTTGTCTCAGGAGTTTTCAGTCGGGAATTGATCGAACCGATCTGATAATAGAGACGCCCAAGGGCTTACAGGAGTTAACCAGTCCACTCGTTGGTAAGTTTAATGTCGAGAATATTCTCACCACCTTTGGTATCTGCTTGGCAATGAATATTGACGAGAAATTGGTTTGCGATGCTCTCAGCCTCGCAAATGGTGCGCCAGGAAGATTAGAGAGAGTTTCTGTCGAATCGGTCTGGAATTCACATGGTCCGTCAGTCCTGGTTGATTATGCCCATACCCCGGATGCATTGGAGAAGGTGCTGCTGACTGCGGCGGCTCTACCACATCGCGAGCTTTTCTGCGTCTTTGGTTGTGGAGGGGATAGGGATAATGGCAAGCGGCCGGTAATGGGTGCCATAGCGGCACAGCATTCTGATGTCGTTATTGTAACCGATGATAATCCTCGAACGGAAAACCCTGACGGAATTATTTCGCAGATTTTAAGCGGAATAGTGACAATTTGTGGTGAGGCAAAAAACAGTGAATGGTTGGGAGCAAGATGTGAGAAGGAGCGAGGCTATGTAGTTATTCGGGATAGGAAAAATGCGATTACAGAGGCAATAAAAGCGGCGGGTTCGGAAGATATCATTGTCATTGCCGGGAAAGGGCATGAAACATACCAACTAACTCTCCAGGGGAAGCGATTCTTCGATGATCGCATGGAGGCGAAAAACGCCCTTTTTTCATGGACAGACAAACTAGTCACTTCAGCCGTCGACGGAACTTTGCATCATGGAACGAAGGGTCGAGGATTGCTTGGTCCGGTCTTTACCGATAGTCGACTGGATACTATGAACGGAATTTTTGTTGCATTGAAGGGAGAAAAACATGATGCCCATGATTTTCTCCAGCAGGCGATTGACAATGGGGCGGTATGCCTCGTTGTTGATCATGTCCCGGCAGGTATGCAGAACAGTGAGGTGAGCACGATCATTGTTGCCGATACTCAGCAGGCCCTCGGAGACCTGGCAGGGTATCGACGCAGACGATTGGCTCAAATTTGCGACCTGCCGGTCATCGGGATTACCGGCAGTTGTGGTAAAACCACTGTGAAAGAGATGGCTACGGCAATTCTTGCACGGAAGTGGCCGGTCGGGCAGGATAACCCTGAGAACTCAGTTCTGAAGACCCAGGGGAATTTCAATAATCTTATCGGCTTGCCTCTGTCACTCCTGCCGCTTTCGGCAAATAATCGGGCAGCGGTTCTGGAGATGGGAATGAATAGGCCGGGTGAATTGATGCGGCTAGGTCAAATAGCCGATCCCGATATCAGCTGTATCACCAATATTCACGCCGCCCACCTTGAGGGCTTAGGCTCGATTGAAGGCGTAGCGCATGCCAAGGAGGAGCTGTTTACCGCTACCAAACCATCCGGAACTCTTGTCGTCAACCTCGATGACCCTTGGGTCTCCAAGGTGGCCATGAAATATCGGCAGAATAAAGTGACCTTTGCCGTGAGCGGTGAAAAGAGGCAGGAGAAACCGGATTTCTGGGCCTCCGACATTTTTTTCGAAACAGGTGGAGCGATTTCCTTCACTCTGCATTACCACTTGCAATCCACAGCCATTTATCTCTTTACTGCGGGAGAACATAACGTCGCCAATGCACTTGCCGCGGCAGCTATTGCTGCCTCTGTCGGGGCGTCACTTGAGGATATCGCTGCCGGACTTGGCGACTATCGACCGCCGTCAAGACGCATGGAAATGCTGCGCAGCAAGTTTGGTTTTACTCTTCTTAATGACACTTATAACGCCAATCCGGCCTCTATGGCGGCGGGTTTAAAAACCCTTAAACAATTAGCGCAAAAGAATGCGGTGGCGGTAATCGGCGATATGCGTGAACTGGGAGAATCCTCCAGGCAGGCGCACTTTGCAATTGGCGGTCTGATTGCGGAGTTGGCAATTGAACATGTTGGAATTGTAGGAGAATTTAAGCACGACGTGGAACAGGGAGCACTTGCAGCCGGCTTTTCATCGGAGCGTCTTCATACTTTTACCGATAAGGACGGAGTGGTTGACTGGATAAAAGAGATGGTTGCTGCAAAAATGCTTGGAAAAGATGATCTGATCCTGGTAAAGGCATCCCGTGGTCTGCGCTTTGAAACCATAGTAGCAAAACTCATTGAGGAAGACGTTTGATCTTCTCTCTATAAACAAAGAATCAACTTCGCGAGCCTTTTGAATATATGTTGTATCATCTCCTTTATCCCCTGCACGGCAGTTTAAATATTTTAAATGTTTTCCGCTACATTACCTTCAGATCTATTGGCGCAGCGGTTACCGCTTTCCTGCTTGTGGTGCTTCTGGGCCCGATGTTTATTAGAACCATGCGTCGTTTGCAGATAGGACAGGTCATTCGAGATGATGGGCCGGCAACGCACTTGGCAAAGCAGGGAGTTCCGACCATGGGCGGATTACTCATTATTGCCGCAATAGTCTTTGGAACCCTGCTCTGGGCTCGTCTCGATATGATGCTTGTCTGGCTGGGGGTGTTTATTATCGTATTTTATGGCGGCATCGGATTCATTGATGATTTCCGAAAAATTAAAAAGAATAATTCAAAAGGGTTAAGTGCCAGGGGTAAACTTGTTTTACAGATAGTCGGGGCCTCCGTTGTTGGCTTGGCAATTTTTTTACATCCGGGATTTGACGGACATTTAAGTTTTCCATTTTTCAAGAATCTCCGCCCTGACCTCGGTTGGTTTTACGTGATTTTCGCAATTCTGGTAATTGTCGGTTCTTCCAATGCCGTGAATCTCACCGACGGACTGGATGGCCTTGCCGCCGGCCCGACCGTAGTTACTGCTGCAGTATATCTGGTTTTTTCCTATCTGGCGGGCCATGTGGTTCTCGCCGATTATCTGCAATTACCCTATGTGGCCGGCAGCGGGGAGTTGGCAATATTTTGCGGCACCATTGTTGGCTCATGTCTTGGTTTCCTCTGGTTTAACGCCTATCCGGCGCAGATGTTCATGGGTGATGTCGGTGCGCTAGCCCTTGGTGGGGCTCTGGGTGCCATTGCCATTATTATTAAACAGGAATTTCTTCTCGCCATTGTCGGTGGAATTTTCGTAATGGAAGCGCTGTCAGTAATCATGCAGGTCGGATATTTTAAATTGACCAATGGCAAACGGATTTTTTTGATGGCGCCTTTTCATCATCATTTTGAAAAGAAAGGATGGCATGAACCGAAGGTCGTTGTGCGATTTTGGATTGTGTCGATAATTCTTGGACTGTTTGCCATTGCCACACTGAAACTGCGATGAAAAGATTGAAAATGATATCTCCCGGTACAAAAGTAGCAATTCTGGGACTCGGTATTTCCGGTCGGGCGGCGGTGAGGTATGCCTTGCAGCGTGGTGCCCAGGTGCGGGTGTCGGACAATAGAGCGAAGGAGCGGTTTGTTGCCGAAGAAGGCCAGCTTTTGGCGACAACCGGGGTGATTTGGGAAGCGGGTGGCCACACCTATGATTTTCTCAGTCAGGCGGAGCTTGTTCTCCTCAGCCCTGGGGTTGACCTGGCCTTGCCCCTGATAAAACAACTGCAGGATGCAGGGGTAAAAATGGCCGGCGAGTTGGCAGTGGCGGCAGGAGAATTTAAAGTGCCGGTTGTTGCCATCACCGGAACCAATGGCAAAACCACGGTTACGACTCTTATTGGCGAACTTTTAAAAGCTTCGGGGAAGAAGGTGTTCGTAGGCGGTAATATAGGCACGCCTCTGTATGACTTTCTCTGTCAACCTGAAGGCTATGACATGGCTGTGGTTGAGGTATCGAGCTTTCAGCTTGAGAGCGCAGGCAACTTTTCTCCAGATGTCGGTGTGTTGCTGAATATCACTCCCGATCATCTCGACCGTCATGGGAGCCTTGAAGAATATGGGCGGGTCAAAATGAATCTTTTTGCCAATAAGAAGAGAGATGCTTTGGCGATCATCAACAGCGAAGACGCGCTTTGTCATATATTATCGAAAAAGCTGATTGGAGATGTCCATACTTTTGGCGTGAGAGACAACGATACTGCAGTTATTGAAGACAAGATGGTGCGGCTTATACTGGCAGGAAAAAAAGAAGAATATCCGCTTACTGCTACCGCTTTTGACAATAGTGTCGGGCGGAGAAATAGCGCTGCAGCTATTCTTGCTGCGCGAAGGCTTGGCTGTACCCAGGAACAGATACTCCAGGGCTTAAAAAAATTTCGCCTTTTGCCGCATAGGATTGAGTTGGTTGCTGAACTGGAAGGGGTGTCCTACTATAATGATTCAAAAGCAACCAACACCGGTGCAGTGCTAGGCGCCTTGGAGCAGTTTCCCGCCAATGTCATTCTTATTGCCGGTGGTCGCGATAAAGGTGATGATTACAGTTTGCTTCGGGATGCGGTCAAGGTGCGGGTGCGGCAACTGATTGTGATGGGTGAAGCTGCGGAATTGTTGGAGAAGGCTTTGGCTGACGTGGTGGAAATCTTGCCGGCAAAGTCGATGCAGGAGGCGGTAGTTCTTGCCGCTCAGTCGGCGTCACCTGGTGACGTTGTACTGCTCTCTCCGGCATGCTCGAGTTTTGACATGTTTACCAGCTATGGCCATAGGGGAAATGAGTTTAAAAAAGCGGTGCTGACCTTGCAGGCAAATCGCACACAAAAACTTGGAGTGCTTTAAAATTTGAAGGAAAAACTCCCAGAAATTCGATTGCTCTTGACCGGGGGCGGAACCGGCGGGCATCTTTTCCCGGCTGTGGCTGCAGCCCAGGAATTTCTGTGGCAGTTGCCAGAGACCCAAGTTTTGTTTGTCGGCACCGAGCGCAAGGTCGATACCAGAAGCCTCAAGACCTATGGTTTCGCCAGTGACAGCATTAAATGCTACGGATTGAAGGGTAAAAATCCGCTGGAACTCCTGAAGGCCATTGCTACATTGCCTGTTTCTTTTTACCAGGCAGGGCGCATCATCCGCCGCTTTCGGCCCAATATTATTCTAGGTGTCGGGGGTTATGTCACTGGGCCGGTTGTTGTGGCCGGCAAAATTCTTGGGATTCCAACGGTCATCCATGAACAGAATTCGATTCCGGGATTGGCGAACAGAAAACTTGGTCCTTTTGTCGATAGGGTGTGTCTCTCGCTGCCCGGAAGCGAACGTTACTTTTCCGGAGAAAAAATATTCTATACAGGAAATCCGGTACGCCGGAATATTTTGGAGCTGGCAAAAAATCCGTCTCTGAATGTTGCCGGTAGAAATAAAAAAACCTTATTGATCCTCGGAGGAAGTCAAGGCGCCCAGGCGGTCAACAGGCTGGTGTCTGAGGGGCTGCAAAGCCTATCGAACGCGCTGCTCGGTGATCTTCGAGTGATTCACCAAACCGGTGAGCAGGATTTTGAGGTGGTTAACCAGGGGTACGAAAAAAGAGGAATTGAGGCGCTGGTGCAGCCATTTTTTACCGATATGGCAGAGATATACAGCCAGGCGGATTTGCTGGTATCTCGGGCTGGAGCCACAACACTTGCTGAAATAGCAGTACTGGGGAAACCGGCTATCCTTATTCCTTACCCGTTTGCAGCCGACAATCATCAGGAAAAAAACGCTGATTACTATGTGGCTGGAGGCGGAGCGATCGTAATGCGGCAACATGAAATTGCAAGTGATGTTTTGGCAGAAAATATCCGGCAACTGATAATGAATGAGGAGAGGCTCATTGCAATGGGTCTGGCCATGAAAAAGCTGGCATTTCCTGATGCGGCGGAAAAGATTGTGGCATGTTGTCTACAGGTTATGGAGATTAATCGCAGCTAATGTACAGGAAAACGAAACATATTCACTTTGTCGGTATTGGTGGCATCGGCATGAGCGGTATTGCCGAATTATTGCTCAATCTTGGCTATACGGTGTCGGGGTCGGACCTTCACAGTACCGGTATAACTCGGAATCTCGCCAGGTTGGGAGGCAGCATTTATCAAGGGCATGACGGTGCTTGGATCGAAGGCGCGAGTGTGGTGGTGACTTCCTCGGCGATTTCCGATGATAATCCTGAGGTTGTCAAGGCAAAGGAAGCCAACATCCCAGTGATCATGCGAGCGGAGATGCTCGCCGAATTAATGCGTCTCAAAAAGTACGGTATTGCCATTGCCGGAAGTCATGGAAAAACCTCAACCACCTCCATGGTCAGTTGGATGTTGTCGTACGCCGGCCTAGACCCGACCATCGTTATTGGTGGTAAGGTCGATGCACTCGGCGGCAATGCCAAACTGGGTGAAGGGGAGTTTCTCGTTGCCGAGGCCGATGAGAGCGACGGGTCCTTCCTGAAGCTTTCGCCGGTGCTGGAGGTTGTTACCAATATCGATCTTGAACATTTAGATTATTATCGCGATCTCGATCACATAAAAGACACCTTTCTGCAGTTTATCGATAAAATTCCTTTTTACGGTGCGGCAATTATTTGCCTTGATGATCCAGGAGTTGCCGACATCCTCCCCGTCATAAAAAAGCGAGTTATAACCTACGGGCTGACACCGCAATCCGATCTCTTTGGGGAGAATATCGTTTGGAAAGATGGACGAATTCATTTTATGGTGAAAACCGCGGGTGGTGAACTTGGAACTCTTCATATTGCACCTCCTGGAATTCATAACGTATACAATGCGCTGGCTGCTGTTTGTGTTGGACTGGAACTCGAATTGCCCTTTGTGAAAATACAGGGAGCATTGCAAAGCTTTGCCGGTGTTCAGCGCCGAATGCAGAAGAAAGGAGAGGTCGACGGTATCATCGTTGTCGACGATTATGGCCACCATCCAACAGAAATTCGGGCGACTCTTGCGGCAATCAAGCAGGCCTGGCCGGAGAAACGTTTGGTAGTGTTGTTCCAGCCGCACCGATATTCCCGAACAAAGGCTCTTTTTAAAGAGTTTCAAACCTGTTTTCACAAAGCGGACTATCTAGCTATGACCGATATCTATGCGGCAAGTGAGCAACCTCTGGAGGGCGTGACGAGTGAAAGCTTGCTCACTGCTACCGTGCTCCATGGGCAACGCAATACTCGCTATATCGCTAACGTAGACAGGATGGCGGTGGAGTTGCTTCCGATGCTTAAAAAAGGCGACTTGGTGTTGACTTTGGGAGCTGGAAATATTGTCAGAGTAGGAGAAGAAATCCTCGACCTGTTGCAACAGCAGTGCGGAGAGCAAGAGTGAACTCCGAGCAGCAAAAAAGATTGACCGAACTGGTTTCACAACCGGTAGAATGGCAGTGCAAGCTTTCGAGTTATACCTCGTTTGCCATAGGTGGCCCGGCGGAGGCTTTAATCAAAGTAAAACAAATCAAGGAGTTACAACCGCTCCTTGAATTTCTGGCTGGAGAAAAAATACCTTGGCGGACAATCGGCAGGGGCACCAATTTGTTGGTGCGGGATGAAGGATTTCCTGGGGTCATTCTGCGTCTTGGCGGAGAATTGGCGGCTGTTTACGAGGAACGAGTTGAGAGTGGTGATTCGGTTAGTCTGCGAGTTGGCGGTGGAGGAAGTTTGTCCGCATTTTCCAGGCGTTGTTCGGAACGAGGCCTCACCGGCCTGGAGTTTGCCTGTGGAATCCCCGGAACCATAGGTGGTGCTGTAATCATGAATGCCGGAGCATGGGGTCGAGATATTGGTTCAGTTCTGTGCGGAGTTAGGTTGGTAACGGTTGATGGAGAGATAGCTCTTTCCGTAAGGGATATGGATTTGGCGTATCGCTGTTGGAAAAATTTTGCCGCATACCAAGGAAGGGCAGTGGTAATTGAGGTGGAATTGGTGTTGCAACGGGGTGAAAGGAGCGCTGTTTTGGCATATAGCAACTCACTGCAAGAGCAAAGAAAAGCAACACAGCCCCGTGAACATGCTCATGCCGGATCGTTTTTCAAAAATCCGCCCGGAGATAGTGCCGGCAGGCTGATAGATACGAGTGGCATGAAGGGGCTGAGAGTGGGTGGTGCAATGATTTCCGAGCGACATGCTAATTTTCTGGTTAATACCGGTGGCGCAACGGCTTCTGACGTTCTCAAACTTATGGCAATAGTTCAAGAAAAAATAAATAATGACTGGGGTATTTTCCTGGAGCCCGAAGTGCATTTTATTTGAGAATTACCATGCTGTATATCCGACTTAAAAAATATTTTTCGACTTTGATCGGTAAGAAAAAGCGGGGATATGCGAGTTTTGCAAGCGATCTGCATATACGCGGTGCTGCGGCTGAAACTGGTAAGCACGGGCGACTTCATTTTCTGGCGAAGATACGAAAATATTTACAAGCGAAGAAAAGAGAGTATCAGGAAGCGTACCACCGACCAATGAGCAGAAAAAAAATATATTTTAAATTCTGCCTTTTATTTCTGCTGGTCATGGCTTTGCCGCTTCTTTGGATTTACGGTGGCGGAGAGAAAGTACGTCAGGGGCTGCAGTCCATTGTTTTGTTCAGGGTGAGCAAAATAGAAATTGCTGGCTGCACGACCGTTTCGAAAGAGAAGGTCCTGGAAGCTTCCGGAATTATCGTACATCAGACGAGTCTTCTCACTCTTAAAAGCTCACAGATCGAAGCGCGCATTTCATCGGTGCCGTGGGTGGGCCGGGCTGCTGTGAAAAGAAACTGGCCATCCAATATTATAATAGAAATAGAGGAAAACGCCCCGGTAGCCCTTCTTCATTCACCGAGTACTGAAGGGACACAATTGCAGTATCTTAACGCGAGCGGGATTGCTTTCTCATCGGTAAATCCTGGAGCGGATCTCGATTTTCCGGTTGTTACCGGATTGGCGGAAGTCATTGATCAACAGTTGAAGGAGAAGGCCCTTGCCGAGGTTTTAATGTTTCTTCAGAAGGTGCGGGGTAACGATCCGCATCTGCCGGCTCATTCGGTTTCTGAACTTCATGTAACCAAATCCGGTGAGATGGTGGTGTATCTTGTGGAATACCCGTTCCCAATTTTCTTTGGGAGTGGTAACACTAAACAAAAATATTCGCGATTAATACAGGTGTTCAGGGCACTGTATAAAAAACAAAATAGTAAGGAATTGCTGTCTCAGATTAAATATATCCAAATGGATTACTTGAATGATAAGGTGCTCGTGGTAGAGAGCGGCCCGGGGTAAAAAAACGAATGGATGATGAGAAAAAAGAACTCACGGTCTCCGGCGAGAGTGATACCGTCAGCTCGGAAAGTCGCAGTCTTCAAGGACATGAACAGGGAGAACTGGTGGTTGGTCTCGACATCGGAACGACCAAGATCTGTTGTGTTGTTGGTGAAATGTTCGAGGATCGAGTCGAGGTTATCGGCGTTGGTACGGTGCCGTCAAAGGGTTTGAAAAAGGGCGTGGTAGTCAATATCGAAAGCACGGTGAGTTCGATTCGACAAGCTGTATTACTGGCGGAAGAATCAGCCGGCTGCGATCTAAGATCGGTGTATGTGTATGTCGGTATTGCCGGGAACCATATCAAGGGCTTCAATAGTCCTGGTATTTTAGCGATCAATAACAGGGAAATAAAACAGGCTGATATTGATGAGGTAGTCTCAGCTGCGAAAACCGTGAAGATCTCTGAAAACCAGAGGATTATTCACGTCATGCCCCAGGAGTACATGGTGGATGACCATACCGGTATTCAGAATCCGATAGGAATGACCGGAGTGAGATTGGTTACCAACGTCCACATCGTTACGGCTGATATCGGTGCCGTCCATAACCTGGTAACTTGTTGTAATAAAGCAGGGCTGGAGGTGGCTGAGCTGGTTCTTGAGTCGATCGCCTCGGCCAGTGCAGTGTTAAGCAAGGACGAAATGGAACTCGGCGTCGCCCTCGTTGATATTGGCGGGGGTACGACAGATCTCGCGGTTTTTTGTGATGGTACTATCAGGCACACCTGCGAAATTGGCCTTGGCGGTCACAATCTCACGAATGACCTGTCGGTCGGCCTGCGTACCCCTTTGCAGGATGCGGAACGTTTGAAGGAAGATTATGGCGGAGCAATTTCTTCAGTTGTAAAACCAAATTTCGTGGTCGATGTCCCGACAGTCGGCGATCGAGAACCGCGGAAGGTTACTCAAAAAGTGCTGGTGGATATACTTGAGGCACGGGTAATCGAGATTTTAGAGATTCTTGATCGAGAATTGATTGCCTCTGGGCAGAAGAACAAAATTAACGGAGGGGTTGTCCTGACGGGTGGTACTGCTCTTTTAGCCAATATTGTTGAGTTGGCGGAGCAGATTTTTGATTTGCCTGTTCGAATAGGATATCCCATAGGTTTGACCGGAAAAGTAGAGGAACTTCATAACCCTCGTTGCACCACGGCAGCAGGCCTTGTGGTCTTCGGTAAAAAAAAGCAACATGAGCTGGGCCGGCAGGATGCAGGTATGTTCGGCAGGATGCGTGAGTGGATTAAAAAAATCATGTGATTGTTACTTTTTTGTTTTTTCGTCGTTCACAGGGTGCTATAGTAGATTGATAATATACTTATTTTATTATCATATTTATAGTAAGAGTTTAAGGGATTGACTAGGGGGTAAACATGCCGTTCAGGATGGCAGAATCAGAAGGCGTTGCGGTCGTGAAAGTGATTGGCGTCGGTGGCGGCGGTGGAAATGCTATCAACACGATGGTGGCCAATAAGCTTCAAGGTGTAGAGTTTATAGCAGCCAATACTGACAGGCAGTCTTTAAATCAGTCAAAGGCTGATATCTGCATACAGCTTGGCCCAAGTATTACCAAAGGTCTCGGTGCCGGGGCAGACCCGGAAACCGGAAATATGGCGGCAATGGAATCACTCGAAGAAATTCGAGATGCCTTGAAAGGCAGTGATATGGTCTTTGTCACCGCTGGTCTCGGTGGAGGTACCGGCACGGGAGCTGCGCCCATTGTGGCAAAAGCGAGTCGGGAACTTGGTGCATTGACTGTTGCGGTAGTGACCAAGCCCTTTAGTTTTGAAGGAAAATTTCGTACTCGTAATGCCGAAGCAGGTTGGCAGGAATTGCAGAAATATGCCGATACCATCATCACCGTCCCCAATGACAGGCTGTTATCAATAATGCAAAAAAATAGTAAATTATCCGACATGTTGGCTATGGCGGATAATGTTTTGTTGCAGGCGGTGAAAGGCATAACCGATCTTATCAATGTACCAGGGCTTATCAATGCCGATTTCGCCGACCTGCGGACTGTGATGCGGGAGGTTGGGCCGGCAATCATGGGTTCAGGCTCTGCCTCAGGTGAAAATCGTGCTGTGGAAGCAGCGAGAAAGGCCATCGACAATCAACTCCTTGAGGATTTCGGGATAGACGGTGCCAGGGGTCTGCTGATCAATATTTCCGCCTCCAAAGAGACCTTCACCATGGCTGAATTTATGGAAGCTTCAGCGATGATCCAAGAAAAGGCCGATGATGATGCTAAGGTCGTAATCGGCGCCTTATATGATGATGCCCTCGGCGATGAATTGCATGTTACGGTAATTGCGACGGGTGTAGGTGCGATGCTTGACAAAAAAGAGACCATCACTCCTCTTGATACCCGGAAAAATAAACAGGTAGTGATTAAGGAAGTAGAACCACCCATGAAGGGTTCTCCGGCCTCGCCGAATCGGAATCCACAGGTTTCACGCCTGCCCGGATCAAATTTTGAGTCATTTGACAGTCTCGGCTCCTCCAATCCTCCGGAAGGAAAGGCTGGAAGTGCTTTGAACTGGAATGATGAATATCTTGAGACGCCTACGTATCTTCGAAAGAACGCCAACTGATTGGTGGGACCGGGGGGGGTGTTGATGGTCTTTGAGTAGTTTCCGGCACCTTTTTGGCGCCGGAAACGAAAATAGACAAAATGGTGGTCGTTTTCGACCTGAAAAGAGCATGTTATGGCAAAAGGGGAAAAGACGGTTCAGCCCCTCGACTCTACACACCAAGAAAAGGTACTGGCTGGCCTCGAACCTTTTAAACTGGTTGAGTATTTCTCCTTTTCCAGTCTCGCTGTTATTCTGGTATTCACTCTTCTGCTTTCCTGGTTGATCTCTGAAAATGCCCGTAAGGTTATGCTCGAGCAGAATGAAGAGTATTCCCTTCTGCTCGCAGAAAATCTGAATCAACAGGTGTTTCGCCGTTTCGTCCTTCCCGCCGTCATCCGTTACGGCGGCATTGCCTTACGAAATCCCGAGCAGTTCGACCTGCTTGACGGCATTGTCAGAGGGGTTACGCAAGGACTGAAAATTGATTCGGTGACCATTTATGATTCAAGTAAAAACATCATCTCCTACTCAACATTGCCTGAACTCGTCGGCAAGGAAGGCGTGGGAGCCGCTGAATATTACAAGGCTTTGAAGGGAGTTCCCAATTCGCGATTCACCTATAGCGGTTCGGTTCTCAGTATAATGGGGATCACCTCTGAGGTGCGTTGTGAACTGAAAACCTTTATTCCTTTTCGACAGGTGCGTAAGGAGAGTGATGGGGGAGGTGAACTCATCATGGGTGTCATTGAGATAGAAAAAGACCTGGCCGGGAATTATGCCAACATTATTCGCCTGCAGGGGAGGATAATCTTGGTTTCCAGTGGGGTAATGGCCATTCTTTTTCTCGTTCTTCGATTTATTGTGTCGCGAGCAGGGGGAATCATCGAAAGAAGGGCGCTTGAGCGGCTCCAACTTGAAGAAAAGCTTAATCAGGCAGAAAGACTTGCCCATCTTGGTACAATGGTTGCCACCGTCAGCCATGAGATTAAAAGTCCTCTCGGCATCGTCAGAAGTACCGCTGAGATACTCGAGAAGAGAATCAGTAAGCTCGCGCCAGGCAGCGAACACCTGGCAAGAATAGTTGTCGACGAAACGGTACGGCTTAACAACATTGTGGTTGAGTTTCTTGATTTTGCCAGACCACCCAAGGCTATCTTGCTACCGGGCAACGTCAATGATGTTCTGAAAAAGGTATTGGAATTCATTTCTCCGGAATTGAAACGTCAGCATATCGAGTTGGTCACCGATCTCGCTCCTGATCTTCCGAAAAACAATCTCGACATGGAACTCTTTTATCGCGCTCTTTTGAACATATTCATGAATGCCCTTCAGGCAATGAATGAAAACGGCAGGTTACATGTTGGCACCTATATCTCAAGTGACGGGTCAAACGAGTTGAAAATCAGAGATAACGGGATAGGCATTGCTCCGGAAAATATTGACCAAATATTTCTCCCTTTTTACAGCGATAAACGCAAGGGCACCGGTCTAGGTTTGGCGATAACTAAAAATATTCTTGATAGTCACGGGGCTGAAGTTAATGTAGTGAGTGCGGTGGGACAGGGGACAACGTTGACCATCATCCTTCATCCATCAGAACTATAAACCGTGCCAGTTCACAAATAGCAGTATTACGTTTTCAATGTTGGCATAGTTTTTTATTGATTGTTCATTTAAGAGAAAAATTCAAAGTGGGTTTTAAAATGGCTAAGCGAATTGTGATTATCGGGGGTGTGGCGGCAGGACCCAAAACCGCCTGTCGAGTAAAACGTCTTATGCCGGATGCTGAGGTGACTATCGTCGATCAGGATAGTCTCATTTCCTATGGCGGTTGTGGTATTCCCTATTACATATCAGGAGATGTCGCCGACGAGAAGGAGTTGCGCTCGACAAGTTTTCACATGCTCAGGGATGAGGTTTTTTTTGATAAGACAAAAGGAGTAACAACTCTGACTTCAACCCGTGCCCTGGCGATCGACAGGAAAAACAAGACGGTTGAGATTGTTGATTTAAAAACGGGAGAGAAAGGTTACTTAGCCTATGACACCCTGATGCTTGCAACCGGCAGCCAGCCAGTATCACTTGCTATAAAGGGCTGTGATGCCGATGGGGTTTTTACCATCAGTGATCTGCACAAAGCTATCGCTATAAAGGAAAGAATGGCTAAAGGTCAGGTCGGAAAAGCCGTGGTGATTGGTGGTGGGGCAATCGGCATTGAAATGGCCGAGGCATTCACCGATCTATGGGGAGTGGAAACTGCTCTTGTTGAATATCAAGAACAACTTCTGCCTCGGATTATCGACTGGCCTTTTGCTGCAATTTTGCAAAAGCATTTACGTGATCATAATGTTGAGGTGTACCTGGGCGAGGCGGCGGAGGAAATTATCGTACATGAAGGAAAAGCTGTAGCCGTTAGAACAAGCAAACGTACCCTTGAGGCCGACTTGGTGATTATGGCGGTCGGCATTAGGCCTCGTTCTGAACTTGCTCGGGATGCCGGGTTGCTCGTGTCGCGGGCGGGTGGCATAGTAGTCAATACTCGGATGCAGACCTCTGATCCGAACATCTACGCGGCTGGTGATTGCGTCGACATAGCCCATCTTGTCTCCGGTAAACGGTTTATTGCCCCCTTTGGCAGTATGGCCAACAAGGAGGGACGGGTAGCCGCCGACAATATGGCCGGTATCCCTTCTGTTTTCAAGGGTGGGGTTGGAAGCTTTATTCTAAAGGCCTTTGATTTATCTATAGGGGCTGTTGGTCTCAGTCTTGAGGTTGCACGTGAGGAAGGATTTGATGCCGATTTCTCTCTCTCTGCCCCATCGGATCGGGCACATTTCTACCCAGGCCAGGACATTATTTGCCTGGAGTTACTTTTCGATCGGCGGACTCGGAAAGTTTTAGGGTTCCAGGGCACCGGGCCGTTAAATGACGCTCTTTCAGCACGCATCGATGCTGCTGCCGTTGCCATCGGTTTTGGTGCAACAATCGATGATTTGGCTAATGTTGAGATGGCCTATGCCCCCCCGTTTTCAACGGCTATCGATCCCCTCAATGCAGCCGCCTATGTGGCAGATAATCTCTGCGACCAGCGGATGCGACAGATACGTATGGAAGATTTCTTCCTCTGGATAGCAAACCCGACAAGCCGGCCTGATTGGCTTGTCCTTGATGTTCGACACGAGAAGCAGGCTGCACCCTTTATTGAAAGGTTTGGGTCGGAAGTATGGCGGTCTCTCCCATATGATCAGGTCCGAGATCGGTATTCTGAGCTGCCCCTTGACAAGATGCTGATTATTTTTTGTAATGCCGGTTCAAGGTCATACGAAGTCCAGGTTTTTCTCGATCACGTAGGTGTGAAGAATAACACGGTGCTTCCCGGAGGTTTTAATGTCATTCGGCGTATGGCTCCGGAATGGTTGCCGGTGTGATGGGCGCCATAGAAATATTTTTTCAGCAATATTAGACAAAAGCAAATTGCCTGTGATAATCTAAAACATCAAACAGGCAGATATGTCTTTGTTGAGAGCGATAGTTCCTGAAAATAGATTGTAATGGAGCAATTATGGCTGATGTTAATCCACACGACATGATTGAGGAAATTCAGGCAAACATTCAAACGGGTGACCTCGTCAAGGCGAAACTGGTGTTGGCGCATATACGGGATGTGGATCAGAAGACTCGGAATAAACTGATGTTTTTCTTGACACGAGCAGATGCGGATTTTTCCATCCCCCTCTTTCTTTACCTTTTAAAACATCATGCAGACGTCGTTGAAGAAATGCCGATCATCCGGGATACGCTGATTTCCATCCTCATAGCCTATCCGGAAAAGTTGATTGATTTTTTAGCATCTCCAAAAATAACTGATAAATTTGAGCTCATACGTGTGGCGGGTGAACTGCGACTTGAGGAGGCTACTCCTGCGTTACTCGATCTTATTACTTCATCGGAGGACGATGCCGAAATAAACCTGATAATTGAAAGCCTTGGCCTTATTGGCGATCCCGATGCCATTAATACCTTGACTGACTATCTGTATGCAGCCAATCGGGAACTCATCATCGCTGCAATTCATGCCCTTGGACAGGTTGGGACGCCCACAGCCATGCATCGGTTGGCTGAGCGGATGGGAACAGACAATGAAATAGATTATCTGATACTGTCAATTTTCTCCGAGGTACAGGATCAGGTATCCTTAGAAAAACTTAATGATACCATACGCTCCCACTACGCGCATATGCGGACATATGCCAAGGCTGAAATAGTTCGGATCGGCGCCAAGGCTGTGCCTATTCTTATTGAAAACCTCCTCCATGACGATCCGGATTTCCTCATCCATACCCTCAATGTCCTGAGCGAGATTGGCGACGAGTCTGCTGTTATCCCCATTCGCAAATTGCTCAGCAATGAACCGCGAAGTGCCAATGTCCGCTTTGCCGCCTATGAGGCCCTCGCGTTGTTACCCCTTAAAAAAGGGGCGTATACGCTCACTGCCGGCTTGACTGATTCCGAGGATCACGTCTGCATCGCAGCGGCAAGGGCAATTGATCGAAATTTCTCCCCCATTCTTGGAGCCGGTATTAAGAATCTCCTGCGGGGGCCGGAGAAAGAGGCCAGACATATTGCTAAAATTATAGTTAATGGCCAGGTTGACAATGTTTTTATCAATCTTGTCGAAGATGAGGTCTTCGAGGCTTTAGCGCTTGAATACCTTCCCCATACCCACCGAGATATACGTGATCATTATCATAAGCTTCTTGTTCAGGCGGGAAAAATCGATTTTGCCAAGAAGCTGACGGGAGATGTGGATATCGGGATAAAGCCGAAAGTAGTGGCGATTGATGATTCTCGTATGATCTTGAATATCTACAAAGCCACCTTGCATGAGCTTGGATATGACCCCGTCCTTTTCGAGTTCCCCGCTTCAGCGTTGGAATGGCTCAAAACAGAAAAGCCGCTCATGGTTCTTACCGATCTCAATATGCCGGAAATCACCGGAATACAACTTGCGGAAAGAGTGCGGGAAAAATATACCGCTAAGTTGTTGCCGATTATTATGGTAACAACCCAGAATGAGAGCCAAGACAATGAGGCAGCTATGGCTGCCGGGGTTAATGCCATCCTCAACAAGCCATTTAATGTCAAAACTCTTGGGGCTGCTATGGAGAAGGTGCTGACGAAAGGTTAAAGAATCAGGCGTTACCTCTTGGAAAAAAGTGCAATACCCCGTCAATATCGGAGGTATCACAAACGTGCCCGAGTTCAAGTTCAAGATCAAGATATTCCTCAATACCTTCTATCTTCAGGAAAAGAGCAGGGCCATTTGGAAGGTGATAAACAACGGTACTGACACCGGATAAATCTATTGGACGACTGAACAATTTCATACTGTTAACAACCTCTTGTGCCAGGTTTCCGGCATTTAAAAGAAAATACTCTACTTAGGCACCAAGACATATACGAAGAAAATAGGAAAAGTGCAACAAATAAGAGTGCTCCAGGGGATCTTCTTTACTTGGGAGCCTATAGGGTGTTCTCTGGCGTTTTTCTCAAAATGGATGGCAAGTGACGGCATAGTTGGCTTATCGAGAGTGGAACGGTGAAATAGGTTTACATGAAAGGCGGTGAAGTTTATGATGAAAAATTACTCGCAACAAACTATCCCGGTTTGCCGGGTTCTTAAATAATTTTTCAATTAGGTGATGTAATGAGTAATGAAGGAAAAAACACCAAAGAAAAAACAATCTTTGGAAAAGAAAAAAACCCCTCATCCATTGTTCCGCGAAAGCTCACTCTGGACAGTAGCTTGAAGTTTCGCTGTCATCCGGGAGTTAAATGTTTTACAGCCTGTTGTGGAGGCATAAAAATCGTACTCACACCCTTTGATATCCTCCAGTTGACCAGGAGATTGGACCTTCCCGCCCATGAGTTTCTCCATCAGTTCACCCAGCCGACATATTTGGAAAATACCGATATGCCAGGGGTTGTGATCAAACTACGCGAAGAGGACCAAAAGTGCCCCTTTGTGAGGCCTGACGGCTGTACAGTGTATACTGATCGGCCGACGGCCTGCCGCTACTATCCCGTGGGGATGGCTGATTTTCATGAAGGTGGAACCAGGGATGCTACAGGAAACGAAAATCCCTCGGCGGAGGATAAGTTTTTCTTCCTGGTGCGTGAAGATCATTGCAAAGGTTTTGAGGAAGACAAAGAGTGGACTGTCCGTGAGTGGCGGGCCGATCAAGGGGTTGATGTTCGTGATGAAATGAACAAGGAGTGGTTGCGTTTGGTTATGCGACGGAAATCCTTTGGCCAGCAGGCCAGTTTGTCCGAACAGGCGAAGCGTATGTTTTTCATGGCCTCAACGGATATCTCTACTTTCCGCAAATTTGTCTTTGAAAGCTCCTTTCTCGACACTTACGAAATTGATGAGGAGACCATCAAGAAAATCAAAGAAGACGATGTGGAGCTGATGCTCTTTTCCTTCAAATATATGGCGGCGACGCTCTTTGGTGCCCAAATTCTCAAGATCAAAGAGGAAAAGATCAAAGCGAAAGTTGCTCAAATAAAGATACGACAGGACGAGAGTGTTAAGCAGTCTATCAAAGAATATGAGGAATTGAAGGCTGAGTCTGAAAGAAAAAAGGCAGAGGGCAACAACAATAAAAAATAGGCGAAAAATGGGTTTGAAAAAAAGGGCCGAGTGGCAGTTGCCAGCTCGGCCCTTTTTTTGCTCATCGCTCAATTCCCGAAACATTGAAATTGAGCGAAAAAACATTGAACTGTTACTCCTGTTCTTTTGCTTCAGGTTCAAGAGCGACAGCCAGGCTCTTGAGGAATTTCCAACCTTTCAAGACATCCTTCTGGGAAGCGGCAAGAAGCTGATCAGCCTGGCTTGGGTTAACCCGCTTGAGAGTACGATAGCGGTTTTCACCAAGGGCGTAATCATCAAAGCTGATTGTCGGTTCTTTGGAATCGATGATGAGTGGGTTCTTGCCCTGTGCTTCCAGGTCAGGATTGAATCGGTAGAGTGGCCAGTGTCCACAGGCAACGGCCTTTTTCTGTTGCTCAAGGCCAAGGGCCATGTTGATGCCATGGTTTATGCAATGGGCATAGGCAATGACGAGGGACGGACCATCATAGGCCTCGGCCTCGGCGATGGCCTTGATAGCCTGCGCCGGATTAGCACCGATACTGATCTGGGCGACGTAAACATTGCCGTAGGTGGCAAAGATCATGCCCATATTCTTCTTGGGCATCTTCTTGCCGCCTGAAGCAAACTGGGCGGTTGCTGCGCGTGGAGTGGATTTGGACATCTGTCCGCCGGTGTTGGAGTAGACCTCGGTATCCAAAACGAGAATATTGACATTTTCGCCGGACGCCAATACATGGTCAAGACCGCCATAACCAATATCGTAGGCCCAACCATCGCCACCGAAGGCCCATACGGATTTCTTTGTCAGGAAATCAGTGAGATGGAGAAGTCGCCGAGTGACGTTGCTGTTGTTTTTCAGGAGGACGGCACTCAGTGTATCAATACGTGCCCGTTGGGCTTCGATATCCATCTGGGTTGCTTGGTTAGCTTCAAGAATCGCCGTTGCCAATTCCTGCTCAACCATTCCAGCCGCTGCTGCAGCTACGAGCAATTCTTTGGCCTGAAGGCCGAGTTTGTTGACGGTTGTCCGCATGCCTGCCGCAAATTCGGCATTGTCTTCGAAGAGGGAGTTGGCCCAGGTGGGTCCGCGGCCATCCTCACGTTTGCAGTACGGGGTGGTCGGCAGGTTGCCGCCGTAAATGGATGAGCAACCGGTGGCATTACCGACATACATCCTGTCACCAAACATCTGGGTAATGAGTTTTATGTATGGGGTCTCGCCACATCCGGCACAGGCTCCGGAGAACTCGAAGAGAGGCCGCATGAGTTGACTGCCTTTGACGGTGGCAAGGCTAATGTCAGCAGGATCGATTTCCGGCAGACTGAGGAAATATTCGACATTTTTTGCCTGTACCAGTCGAACTTCTTCATTGTTCGGGATCATTTCCAAGGCTTTGGTTTTGGCAGGGCAGACACTGACGCAGAGGGTGCAACCGCAACAGTCTTCGGTGAAAATCTGCAGGGCAAAACTCTTGCCCTTAAAGCCTTTACCAACAGCCTCTTTAGCAACAAACGTTTCCGGTGCACCTTTCTGCTCGGTAAAAATCTTAATGCGGTTGGCGGCGTGGGGGCAAACAAGGGCACACTGACCGCACTGGATGCAGTTTTCAGGGAGCCATCGTGGGACGGCCACTGCTATGTTGCGCTTTTCGTACTGGGTGGTGCCCGTCGGCCAGGTACCATCGGCCGGAATCTGAGAAACTTTCAGCTTGTAGCCATTACCTTCAATTATTCTGGCGGTAACTTCCTTGACAAATTTTGGTGCATGGTCGGGAACCACTGCGGGAATAGTTTTGCCATCGGTTTTGTCGCCAAGCGGTACCTGGGTGATGTTTTTTACCGCTGCATCGACTGCACCATAGTTCATCTCGACAACCTTGTCGCCTTTTTTGCCGTAGGTTTTGTAGATTGCCTTTTTGATTGCAGCGATTGCCTGTTCCTCGGTGAGAATGCCGGAAATCAAGAAGAAAGCGGTTTGCATGATCATATTGATACGGGCGCCCAGTCCCAGGGCAAGGCCGAGGGAAACCGCATCAATAATATAGAACTTGGCATTCTTGGCTACGAGATCCTTTTGCACCTTACCGGGAAGCTCGTTCCAGACGGTGTCCTTGTCGTAGTTAGTGGTTAAAAGAAAGGTACCACCTTCTCCCAGGTTAGTGAGCATGTCTACCTGATTAAGGAAGGTAAAGTTGTGGCAGGCAATGAAGTTTGCTTTATTGATGAGGTAGGGGGCGATAACCGGAGTTTTGCCGAAACGGAGGTGGCTGGTGGTAATGGAGCCTGATTTTTTCGAATCATAAACGAAGTAGCCTTGTGCCGAGTTATCTGTTTCCGTACCAATGATCTTGATGGTGTTTTTGTTGGCGCCGACAGTTCCATCCGAGCCGAGTCCATAGAACATCGCCCGGTACACATCCGTTCCTTCAATATTGAACGTTGGGTCGAAGTTAAGGCTGGAGTAGGTTACATCGTCATCCGGCCCGACACAGAATTTGCTCTTAGGCGACATCAAGTTCATATTGTCGAAAACGGCCTTGACCATGGCCGGGGTAAATTCCGCTGACCCGAGACCGTAGCGCCCAGAGAGAATAATGGGTGGATAAATTGTAGTATTAACTTCGGATGCTTCGCCAACGGCAGCTCGAACATCAAGATACAGCGGGTCGCCGGAGGAGCCTGGTTCCTTGGTTCGATCAAGGACGGTGATTCTTTCAACCGTTGACGGCAGGGAGTTTACCATCGCCTTGCAATCAAACGGACGGTACAAGCGGACAATAACCATGCCGACTTTTTCGCCTTGAGAGATGAGATAGTCAATTGTTGCGGCGGCAGTCTCACAGCCCGAGCCCATCATCACAATGACGTTTTCCGCATCAGGGGCACCATGGTAATCAAAGAGATGATATTGACGACCGGTCAGCCCGGAAAATTTGTTCATGGTTTCCTGAACAAGGGCAGGAACCGCGTTGTAGTATTTGTTGACCGTCTCCCGACCGGTGAAATAAACATCAGGATTCTGGGCGGTGCCGCGGATGGTTGGGTGATCGGGAGACAGGGCCCGATGGCGAAATTCGAAGATGAGTTCTTCATCGACCATCTCACTCATTTGATCGTAGCTTACTTCTTCAATTTTTTGTATTTCATGGGAGGTACGGAAGCCGTCAAAAAAGTGGATGAATGGAATACGCGAGGCCAGTGTTGATTGTACTGAAATGAGGGCCATGTCCATGGCTTCCTGGACATTTTGTGAACAGAGCATGGCCCAGCCGGTCTGGCGGGCAGCATAAATGTCGCTATGGTCGCCGAAGATCGAGAGCCCCTGGCAGGCAATGGCTCGAGCCGTTACGTGGAATACGGTCGGGGTAAGCTCGCCGGCGATTTTATACATGTTCGGGATCATCAGCAACAATCCCTGGGAGGCGGTAAATGTCGTGCAGAGTGCGCCGGTGGTGAGAGAACCGTGAATTGAGCCGGCCACGCCGGCTTCGGATTGCATCTGGTTGACAGCCGGTACTGTTCCCCAGATATTTTTTTGCAGACCGGCTGATTTGGAATCCGCTTCTGCGGCTAGTGGGGTTGATGGGGTAATGGGGTAGAGAGTGATAATTTCACTCGTGGCATAGGCGACATGTGTGCACGCCTGATTGCCGTCAATCGTAACCATCTTTCGCGACATGATTTGATCTCCTTTGAAATTACTTTGAGTTGAGCGAGCAACATGGCAGAAACTGATAAAATAGTTTTATATATTCAGTGGGGGCTCGTGCTACTGCGCAAAGAAATACGCGGTGATTGTAGTCTAAGGTGCATCGAATTACAACCAATTCAGTGCTTTTTTCGTCGAGTTTGTGCTGAATGAAAATTGTTGATTGGTAGTATAAGTAAAACCAAATAAAGGTCAGGCGATTGCTTTCATCACTTATATACTGTATTGGGATGAGCAAACTGCCGATTTGAGTATTCATAAGGATATTTTTATGTTGCGAATGCAAGATACGGACTTGGAAAAGCTTCTGGGATTTTTGTCTCTGCAGGAGGCGTTTGTGTTTTTAGACACATCCCGTCCTGATTCGGAAAACTACCAATCATTTCTTTTTCTTAATCCAGTCGAGAGATTAACCTGCAAAGTTGGTGAAAATCTGGAGAAGTATCTGAGTGATCTTCAAAAACGGTTGAACGAGGGCTATTTTCTTGCAGGATGGGTGGGGTATGAGTTCGGGGCAATGCTCGAAGATGGAATACGCTATGGTAAGACTTCGCAACACCTTGACCGGACCCATCTTGCCGATCTTGGAGTTTATCTGAAACCATATACTTTCAACCATGTTACAGGAGAAAATGATTTTCCTCTCCATAGGGCATATTCTCTGGGTGATGTGCACTGTTCTCTCGAAAATATCAAACCCAACATGCACAAGGAAGAGTTTATCGAGGCGCTGGAACTTGTTCGCCGATATATCGGAGCCGGTGATACATATCAAGTTAATTACACCATGAAACTCCTCTTTGATTTTTTCGGATCGCCGGAAAAGCTGTATAGTATCTTACGGCGAAATCAATCCGTTGGGTATGGTGCATATATTCGTAACGGTGAAGAACGGATTCTGTCGTTTTCCCCGGAATTGTTTTTTCGCAAAACGGAAGCTGAGATTACCGCGCGTCCCATGAAGGGAACTGCTCAACGTGGGAAAGACAGTATCGAAGATTTGGCTAATTGTCGGGAATTACATAATGACCAAAAAAACAGAAGTGAAAATGTTATGATTGTTGATCTTCTGCGCAATGATTTGGCTCGCTTGATGCACGGACATGGGCAGAGCCGGATTTTTGTCGATTCCCTCTTTGATGTTGAAGTCTATGAAAGTCTTTTGCAGATGACTTCGACCGTTAAAGCGACAACTGGCGCATCAGCGATGAAGAATCTCAAACTTACCGAATTGTTTCGAGCGCTCTTCCCCTGTGGTTCGATAACCGGTGCGCCGAAAATTCGTACTATGCAGATCATTGATGAGCTGGAGAAGGGTCCGCGCGGAGTATACACCGGGGCCATAGGGTATTTTGCACCGAACGGAACGGCGGTTTTCAATGTTCCGATTCGAACAGTGAGGTTGTGGGGAAGTCAAGGAGAAATGGGTATAGGCGCCGGGATAACCTATGATTCCGTGCCTGAGGATGAGTGGCACGAGTCACTGCTGAAGGGACAATTCCTGACCAACCGACAGCCGGAATTCCATCTTTTTGAAACACTGCTCTGGCAAGAGGACACAGGGTATTATCTTTTTGAGGAGCATTTGCAGCGGCTCGAAAACGCCGCCATTTTTTTTCAATTTTCTTGCAATATTCAGGCGATCAGGTTGCGGCTAGCGCAAGTGGAAAGAGATTTCTCCGGCAAATCCTTCCGAGTGCGGCTCGTGCTGGAAAAAGACGGCAGGGTTACCGTCTCGGCCGAAGCGACTGTTGCCCCCGCCCGCACCTCTTTGCCTGCTGTGCCGGGGAAATTGGCCGATGACCATGTGGAATTGATTGATTTTTCACCAATACGAGTAAATACCGATGCAACGTGGCTGTTTTTTAAGACCTCAAAACGCGAACTTTTCGATAAAGAATACGCCCGTGCCCTCGATCAGGGATTTTATGAACATATCTTTCTCAACGAGGCGGGGGCGGTAACCGAAGGATGCATTACTAATATCATTATTTTCAGCGAAGGCCGATACAAAACTCCACCGGTTACCTGTGGCTTGTTGCCCGGTGTTATGCGAGGCCGACTGCTTGCCGATGACAGCCGACCGCTCTTCGAGGAGGAGTTGACTGAGGAGGATGTCAGATCCGCTGAGGCGGTCTTCGTTTGTAACTCGGTGCGGGGAGTGGTAAGGGTGTTGGTGCGGGAAAAAGCAGGAGGTGAGTTTCCTGCCGGCAAAGATGGCAACAAAAGATGATGGTAGCTGCATGATCTGTTCGCTAATGCACCATAGCAGCATCCTGCTCCGGAGTGATCTGTGCCGGTGGAATTATAAGGTTATGCTTCTCTCCGAGAGCCCTTGCCAGAACCATGAAGGAGGATGGCATCGGAGCATCCCGATCTTCCTTGAGAAAGCCGAATTCTTTGGCCCGGATCAGAGTTTGTGAGCTATTACTGCCCTCCTGATGGTCACAGAGGGTTTGGATGCGCAAAGCATCGGTGAGACCGGTACACAATTCTGGGAGTTCGTCCTTTAAGGCTAGTATCTCTTGCTCAATTTCTCCCCAGTTGTCTGCTCGGAAACGGACAAATTTTTCACCCGGGTTGGGCGTACCGAATACCTCATTGGTAATGGCACCAGCTAAACCGGAGAGATGTGCCGCCTCGGCATCAGGTTTTTTTTTGGCAATACGGGTGCGAAGCTCTTTAAACAGGATCATCTGCACCACTCCCACGGCCTCACGCAGTGCTGCTAGAAGCTGAGAATTATTGTTTATCGTTGTATTTTTCATTCCGGGCGTCCTTCAGAGCACTATTTTCACTGCAGAACTGTTTTTTAATACTTCGTAGATCCTCAGCCTGGCCGTTTCGTCTGGAACGACCAGTTCGGCATTGACACTGTGGTATTTTCCCTTTGAACTTGAATGGGAGTGACTTATTAAAACCGCATGGGGTGCACAGGCCGCGAGAATAACATCCTTCAGCAAGGAGCGATTTTCACCGATAACCTTGTAGGTCCAGATGCATGGGTATTTAATTTCCGGGTTGGCCGGACCATTAAAGGAAGATTTTGATTTTAAAATTTTCATATGATCGTCGTGGTGACCTTTTGATATTTGTATCTATTGAAGATATAATTATTGCATTCAAGTAATAAGAAATAGCAGGCCAAGAGTCAAGAAAAAGGGCTGGATGAGTACTCCCATTCTGGGTTTCTCCGAGGTTTTTACCGGCTGGTGGAGCTGATAACGAGGAATCTTAAAGAAAGTTGCAATACTCTTTTGTATATAGATGGGCAAATGATACAATTACAGAGATGATAGAGCACCCAGCAATAATTCATCAATGCAGCGTCCGCAACACGGGATTGATTTCAATATTTCCTGGGGGAGATCAATTGCCATGGAGATAATTCTTTCAGAAAAGTGCATTGAAATATTTCTATGGAATTAAAGTTTTACTAAGAGAGAGACACCTTGCAAGCAAAAGAAAAAGCAGAAGTGCTTGATGCCCTTTTTGAGAGCGAAGCACAGAAAAGAGCCATTGTCGAAGGATTTTCAGGGATTATGATACTTTTCGATCGTGACATGAAAGCGCAATGGGTAAATAAGGCAACCCATAACAGATATGCTGACTCTCTCGGCAAGAGTTGTCATGAGATATTTTGTACGCAAAGCGAGAAATGTGAAAACTGTGCCTTCCAGAGATGCGTGCAGTCAGGAAAAATAGAATCGACTATTCAGAAAACAGGAATTTTTGGTGTCGATGGAGATGAACTTGTTTTTGACATCACTGCCTCGCCGGTAAAAGATAAATATGGTGATCTCTCTGGAATTATAGGGATTGCTCAGAATGTGACAGAGCAGTTCAGGCTTGAGCGGCAATTGCGACACACCCAAAAAATGGAGGCTATTGGGACTTTGGCTGGAGGGGTTGCACATGATTTCAATAACGTTCTTACCCCCATCATGGGTTATACAGAAATCATCCGGTTAAAGATGAAACAGGATGGCTTTTCCGATCAGGCTGTCTTTGATTATCTCGAAGAAATTCTTAAGGCAGCCAAAAGGGCAAAATCTTTAGTGGAGCAAGTTCTTACATTTTCGAGGAGTATCGAGAAGAAGGAGGTGTTGCAGTATATTCATCCCATAGTGAAAGAGGTGATGAAACTCATGCGGGCAACCTTACCAAGTACTATCGTTATACAGGAAAAAATCGATGAACATTGCGGCAGGGTTTTTATCGATCCGGTTCAGATTCATCAGGTGCTAATCAATCTTTGTACGAACGCATCTCATGCCATGTCCGGCCGGCATGGTGTGTTGAAGGTGAATTTGGGAATTGCTCCGCCGACAGGTGATGGCAAGGAATGGCTCGAGTTGAGCGTTGCCGATACCGGTTGCGGTATAGAAGAGAAACTCCTCGACAGAATTTTTGAGCCCTATTTTTCCACCAAAGAGAAAACCAGTGGTACAGGAATGGGGCTGGCGATGGTGCATGGCATCGTCAGCCACCAAGGTGGTTTTATCAAAGTTGAAAGTGAGATTGGCAAAGGATCAAATTTCAGGGTGTTTTTGCCGCTCGCACAAAAAGAAACAGCCATTGAACAAATTGTATCTCTAGGGGATTTGCAAGGTGGCTCTGGGAAAATTCTTCTCGTTGATGATGAGGAACAGGTGGTGCAGGTTACCGGGGAGATCCTGCAAAGTCTCGGATATTCGGTCGTCGGCAAGACTTCTCCCATGGAGGCTGCTGCATTATTTTCTAATGATCCAGATCAGTTTGATATGCTTATCACTGATTTGACTATGACGGAATTGACTGGGCTCGAATTGAGTGAAAAGGTTAAAAAATTGCGACCGGACATTCCTGTCATCCTCATAACCGGCTATTCGGATCAGGTTTCAAAGGATGCTGCGGTTGGAGCGGGTATAGATGAATATTGCATGAAGCCTATTTCCATGCGTGAACTGTCGACTATCGTCGGAAAGTTTCTTGGTAAAGGTGTGGGGTCGGAAAACCTGCAGCGCTACCGCTCCCATTCTTGAGATTAATGAGAGCTTAAATAATGGTTATCGGTTGTGTTCGGTATTCGCCAGACTTATCTGTTCGTTGAGTGTCCAGAGATCGTAAAGCCATCCCACTAAAAAGAAACCACAGGTTAAAAGGTACAGAAGGCCGGTAAGCCATTTCCCCATGTACATCCTGTGAATCCCGAAAAGTCCGAGGAAGGCGAAGAGGATCCAAGTGACATTGTAATCAAGCACTCCTGAGTGGAAACGACCTTCCATCTCCCTGTTCATTGTCGGAATAAGGAAAAAGTCGATGATCCAACCGATAAAGAGCAGGCCGAAAGTAAAAAAATATATCATTCCAGAGAGTTGTTTGCCGTAATAAAAGCGGTGCGCTCCGAGAAATCCTAAAATCCAGGCCAGGTAGCCGACTACAATGGAATGGGTAGATTGGTTGTTGTGATTCATTTCGGTTTACTAAGTGATAGTTTGAATTTCTGAACGAAACCGAAGGCTTCTTCAATCCTTTGTTCCGATATTTCTCCCCTATGCACTGCTTTTTCAATGGCATCTTTGATTTTTGGCAAGATGCCGTGGTCGTACATCAGGTTGTTACCGATTATCAGCAGATCGATACCGGCTGCCAGGGATTTGCAGCAGGCTTCTTCCAGGCCATAGTGGTTGGTTATCGCTTTCATCTGCATATCGTCGGAGACGATGAGGCCGATGAAACGCAGTTCCTCGCGAAGGAGTCCATGGAGGGTGGCTCTCGACAAGGTTGCCGGGTAAGTTGTGTCCAAATTCCTGTTCATGAGATGGCCAACCATAATTGCTTCGGCATGTCCGCTATCGATAAGCAGTCTATAGGGTTCAAGTTCACTTTTGCACCAGGAGAGGCTGAGGTCAACAAAGCCTAGATGTGAATCGCTATCTGAGCTCCCATGACCGGGGAAATGTTTAAGGCAGCATTGGATGCCCTCTTTTCGATGCTCATTGATCCAGGCAGCTGCATGGGTGGCAACCGTGCGGCCGTTTTCGGAGAAACTGCGGCCGTATCGCCCGATGATCGGATTGTCCTTGTTGACGTTGATATCGACTACTGGCGCTAAATTGAAATTCACCCCCGCAGCCCGAAGCATTCGTGCTGTTTGCCGAGCGCTGGTTATGGTTGCTTCGATGTTTGGCATGCAGCCAAGTTCGGCTGCCGTGGCAGTGATTGGAAAACCTCTTTCTTTGCGGAAGCGGTTTACCTTGCCTCCCTCCTGATCGACCGCAATGAGAAGGTTCCCACCCGCAAGTTTCTGAAGATCTCCGGTAAGTCTCTCAAGCTGTTTAGCACTGATGATGTTGTGGTTATCTTGTCGATGAGCGAGGAATCGGTCGAAAAGGATCACACCACCAAGATGTTCCTCTTTGATATCGGCAATAATCGGGTTATTTGTCGACAGGGCGTCCCCGGCAAATCCGATCAGGAAGAGTTGGCCTATTTTTTGTCTCAATGTGGAGTATGGCATATAACTTCAGCGTTTTTTTTGTTTTCGCACTTACCAGAAAAATGAGGAGTACTGTTTGGTGGGGCAATTGTCAAAGATTTTCCAACGGCTGCTGTGTCAATATTTTGTCATCATTGCCTGGCGAAGGGGAGTTGGGCGCGAAATCCCGTAGCGATGGTTTGATCTCTGTAATTATATCAACTTAAATACTAATAAAAAACAAATAGTTGTGAGGTTAGCGGAGATTATTTTCTGTGTCAAAACTATGATGGCATAAAAAATGCTTTTTAAAAATCAAGAGAATTTGACTAGTTCCGGCAAATGGGCGAGATAAAGTGTTTTAACGAAATTGGTTAAAACACTAAAGAATTTTCTCAAAAGGGCGATAAGAAGAGTATCAAGAAAGTAATGCTGTACCAACCGAAAAGATAACATTAGGGAAAACATCCATGACCATCGAGACCAAAGAAAATCAATTCTCTTCTTTTCACCTTAAGCAGGTGGAGCTTGAGAAAGTTATGGTTGAACTTGATCATCTGAAAAAGCAATCGGAACGGCTTGACCTCATCAATAAGCTGCACGGACGAATGGCTGGAGTGTTGAGCTTAAGCGGAATGATTGAAGCATATTCGGTATGGCTCATGCCCTTGGTGGGCCATGAATTGATAGGTTACAATAACCGCCAGCGTAACAAGCGCCATCTATTCTGCTCAGGGCATGGTCCCTATCGGCGGAAAGCCATAGCGTTTGCTGAACAGCTCATTGCGCAAAAAGAATCCATCGACGGCTCGTTGACGGCACAGGACGGGCATTTTGCCTATAAATGGATCTTCGAAACTGCCGATGACGCAGGTATTCTGTTGATTCTTAAAGAAGGCCATGAAATTTCCGAAGAAGAGTTAGATCTCGTCAACCATTCCCTTGAGATATTGGCGGAGTGTTTACGGCGTGGTCTGGAGTATGAAGAATTGTTTGAAAGAGCGAGTAATGACTCATTGACCGGTTTATTTAATCGCCGGGTCTTTGAAGATCGTATTCACTCAATGATGGACAGTGCCCGAAGGTATAATAACCCATTGTCCATGGTCTCTATGGACCTTGACCGATTCAAGGAGATCAACGATAATCTCGGCCATCAAAGGGGTGATGAGGTGTTGAAGGCAGTGGCGGGAGTATTAAAGGGCGCCGTTCGCTCAACAGATCTCTTGGTGCGTATGGGAGGAGATGAGTTTCTTCTGATTCTTGACAATACTGATCTGCAGCACGGCAGAGTTCTGGCGGAGCGGTTGTGTGCAGCAGTAGACGAGCTCAATATTTGGGCCGATGATAAAACAAAATTGGGGGTAAGTATCGGGATGTCCGAGCTGCGTACGGGAGAATCTCTGAAAAATTGGATTGAGCGTACCGACGATATCCTCTATCATGCTAAAGCTGAGGGGAGATCGAGGGTTGCTGTCGAATAGCTTCTCCGGTGACATTCAGCACAAAAAAAGGCCGACTTGTAAAAGTCGGCCTTTTTTAATTCCTGGCTCTGTCACCGGTCAATTCTTCTCAACAGCTATTTTCAGAGGGATCACATGGAGAGAGCGCTTTTGTTGCTCGGTATGTCCCAGCGACCAGCTGGTGCAGCGATAAGTGTTCTCTAACAACTTTTCAATATCCTGGACTATTCCCTTAACATTGATAACCGGATGACGCCCAAAAACCTGGGGTAACCCCTGTGTGAGGTTGCAAGCCAAACAACAGTTTGGTCGCTCGTGCAGGCGCAGTTCCATGACCAGGGTGTTGCCCTTGCATTCGCGGTAGGCCAGCTCGATGTCATAGGAGCCCTCTGAAGCATCGCCAAAAAGAGCCTCAAAAAAGTCGTTAGACCTTTCTTTTGGAAAAATTGTTGCGAGATTTTCCTTGGTTAGAATGTTTTTCAATACGTCGGTTGTCATGATGTTTATAGTTAGGCATTATGCCGAAAATGAAGGGTTAAGAACTTATGATTTCGGAAGGTTGAACCGCATACTATACCAGTAAAGCTGATTTTGTCAACCGATGTTGCGGCTGAGAAATCCCTATGTTAAAGTGGCCGGCATGAAAACTGATGGAAATTCTCACCCACTCGGAGCCGTTTCAGGGATGGTTAATCTGCAGCAACTCAACGAAGCGCAGTACGAAGCGGTAACCACGACCACAGGCCCGGTGTTGGTAATTGCCGGTGCCGGAAGCGGAAAGACCCGGACGCTCATTTATCGGGTGGCCCATCTGGTGGAACAGGGTGTCCCTCCCGAGTCTATTCTTCTGCTCACCTTTACCCGCAAGGCCAGCCAGGAAATGTTGTGGCGGGCCGGCAGGTTATTGAACGAAAACTGCAGCCGGGTAGTTGGCGGTACCTTTCACGGCATCGCCAACATGCTCCTCAGGCGGCATGGATCGCAGCTCGGCTTTGGATCGTCCTTTACCATCATTGATCGTGGTGACGCCGAAGGGATCATCAATCTTCTCAAATCTTCACTGGGACTCGGCAAGAAAGACAAGCGCTTTCCTTCCAGGCGGGCGGTAATTAACATGATCAGCGGCTCGATCAATAAGTCCGTCGCTTTGGAAGACCTGGTTCAGTCACAATATGCACACCTTGTCGAGCATTTGCAAGACATCCTTACCCTACGAAAACATTATCAGGAATTTAAATTTGACCATGGGTTGATGGATTATGACGACCTGCTGGTAAACTGGAAGCGTTTGCTTGTCGAATCGCCGGAGGTTCGCCAGGCCATCTCGACGCGGTTTGCCTACATCATGGTCGATGAGTATCAGGATACCAACCTTATTCAAGCCGACATTGTTCGCCTGGCGGCCTACACCCACGACAATGTCATGGTGGTAGGCGACGATTCGCAATCGATCTATTCCTTCAGGGGTGCCGATTTCTACAATATCATGCGGTTTCCCAAAGTTTTCAATAAGGTAAAGATTGTAAAACTTGAGGAAAATTATCGCTCGACCCCGCCGATTCTCTCCTTTACCAACGATATAATCAAAAACGCTGCGGAAAAATATACCAAGACACTCTTCACCAAGCGCGAAGGTGAGATTCGACCATTGCTTTTTGCCGGTGCGGATGAGCGGGAAGAGGCGGCCTTTATTGTCAGGAAGGTGCGCAAACTGCTGGACAATGGTATTGCTCTTCCCGATATCGCTGTTCTTTTCCGCTCAAGTTTTCATTCGTATAAGCTCGAACTGGCGCTGGCTTCCGCCGCCATCGATTACGAGAAACGGGGTGGCCTGAAGCTGACCGAATCGGCGCATATGAAGGATATGATTGCCTTTATGCGGGTACTGGTGAATCCCCAGGATACTCTGTCATGGAATAGAATATTTCTCCAGTTGGAGCATGTCGGACCGACCACTGCGCAAAAAATATCGGCAATAATCGCCCAGGCGAAGGATCCCTTCCAGGTACTTGCCAAGTATCCGGCCGGGAAAAGTTGGCAGGAGCCGTTTGCACGACTCGTGCAGCTTTTTTCCGAGCTTCTGACGGAAGGACACCGGCTTCCCGCCCTCTATGAAATTGTACTAAAATATTATGAGCCTATTTTTGAACGATTATACAGCGATGATTTCCCGAAACGCCGGAAGGATATAGATCAGCTAAAAAGCATCATGGATGGCTACGAGGATCTGCAAAGTTTTATCGACGACACAAGTCTTGACCCTCCGGAAGAAAGTTCTGTCGACGGACAAGGGATTTCTCGTCTGGTGTTGTCGACTATCCACTCCTCCAAAGGCTTGGAGTTTGAGGCTGTCTTTGTCATCGGCATGGCCGACGGCCGTTTTCCTCACGCCTCGGCAAGCTTTGGAGAACAATGGGAAGAGGAGAGGCGTCTGCTGTATGTGGCGGCAACTCGGGCGAAGAGATATCTCTATCTTACCTATCCGCGGCAGCTTATGACCCAGGATCGACAATTCCGCTGGTCTGGAATGTCCCCCTTTTTGAGCGAATTGAGTGGGGGGCTCTATGAGCGGATAGATGAGAAAATGACGACAGGGCCTGATTTTTTTGCCAGTCGAACTGGGGACGGGGAAGAAATGTGTGCACCCCTTAAAAAAACCAAGCCAAAGAGGATGGAAATGACCGATTTTTCTTTGGGTCTTAAGGTTAGCCACCCGTTTTTCGGTAACGGTACGGTTGCCAAAATGTCGACAGGGCGCTCCATAGATATCCAGTTCGATCGCCATGGCATGAAAACCCTCCACCTCGATTATGCAAAATTAACAATTATTTGACGCGCGACTCTCGGTTGTTTATTGCCTGAGATTCGTGCCACAACCTTTTTCGCCTACCACAACAATAATGAACATGACATACGCTGAAATTCTCGCGCATCTCGATGCCCTACAGATGCATAAAATTAAGTTGGGACTTGAGGCTATGCAGTCCTTTCTTCTCAAAGTTGGAAGCCCGGAAAAGAGTCTTCGTTTTGTGCATGTGGCCGGAACCAATGGCAAGGGCTCGGTCTGCGCGGCTTTGGGTGAGGTTCTTGGTCGAGCCGGATACCGGGTGGGTGTGTATACCTCACCGCATCTCAGCAGCGTGCGTGAGCGTTTTCGGATTGGGCGAGAGTATATCAGTGAAGCAGCTTTTGCCGCTTTGGGCAGCAAAGTTGGTCAGGTACTTGGTGGTGAACAGATTACCTACTTTGAATTTACAACCGCCTTGGGTTTGCTATGGTTTGCTCAGTCTCAGGTTGATCTGGTGGTTTTTGAGACCGGGATGGGCGGCCGCCTGGATGCAACGAACGTGGTAAGCCCCCTGGTTTCGGTGATCACCAGTGTCAGCATGGATCATGAAGCCTATCTTGGCAATACTCTCCGCGAAATTGCCGGGGAAAAAGCGGGGATTATAAAGACCGGGGTCCCGGTAGTATCAGGAGCCGTTCATCCGGATGCCGCGCAGGTAATTGAACGGGTGAGTCGAGAAATGCACGCCCCTCTTTATTCTTTCCGTCAAGAATTTGACTATGAGCTCGGGCCAGGTGCCGCCTGGACATGGAGAGGTGGAGAACCATTTGCTGGAGTGGCTATCGAAAACCTGCGGAGCAGTCGGGCAAGCCTGGTCCAGCCGGAAAACGATTCCTTGGCCATTGCGGTACTGCAGCTCTTGCAGACGCGTGGGTTTTCGGTGAGTGAACAGCAGATTCGCGATGGTGTTGCTGCAGTAAAATGGCCGGGGAGGATGGAATACTTCGAACAGGAGTACCTTCCTTGCAACGACCAAAGCGCCAAAGAACGTACGGGCGGCAAACAGCTTCGCTATCTCCTTGATGGCGCTCATAATCCAGACGGCGTCAAAAATTTGGCTGACACCTTGATTGGCAATTTCACGTATCGAAAGCTAATTGCTGTCTGGGGTTCCATGGTCGACAAAGATCTTTCCACCACCCTCAGATCGATTGCTCCCTTGGTCGATTATTTTGTCTTTACCCAACCGGAAGGCGAACGTGCAGCCTCTCCCCAACAGCTTGTCGAGTATCTTGCGGAGGAGCAAAAGGGAAAGGTCCGTTGTCTCGCCAACGTCAAGCAAGCCCTGATTGCCGCGCAAGAGGCGGCCGAAAAAGATGACCTTATAGTGGTGGGCGGATCTCTGTACCTTCTTGGAGAAGTCAGGCGACTGCTACTGGGAGATCTTGTGTAGTGGCGCGGGATTATCTCGATTTTGACGCCCCGGACGATGCGGCAATCCGGACTGAACGGTCAAAAGCACGGGAACTGCGAAAAAGCAGGTGGTGGCAACAGAAGACCGCCCCCGGTCTTTGTCATTACTGCGGGCAAAAATTCCCCTTTCACGATTTGACCATGGACCATCTCGTCCCCTTGGCTCGAGGTGGAAGATCGACAAAGGAAAACCTTGTGCCTTGTTGTAAAAACTGTAATAACTTGAAAAAGACCATGTTGCCGATCGAATGGCAGGAGTATCTGGAGCACCTTGCAAAAGAAAGTGATTGAAAAGGAGGCCCGGCTTATTATTCTTCTCGCATGTTTGGACGATTTGGTTTAAAAGCCTTGAGCAAAATTTCTAATTTGGGTAATTTCCTCAATGTATGGACGGGTAGCTCAGCTGGATAGAGTATTGGCCTCCGAAGCCAAGGGCCGCGGGTTCGAATCCCGCCTCGTCTACCATAAAAATATCAAGCACTTAGCAAGAACATTTTGCTAAGTGCTTTTTGTTTTTTGAGAGTTCTTGCCTGCATCCTTACTGTACCTCAAATTCTTTTCATTCAAAGCTAACTGCCAGGTAACTACAGGTTGTAAAAGAAAAAAAACTTGTCCTCGTCTCCAGTGGCACAGGTAAGACAACAGGCAAAGTTCGAAATCTTCATCTCCTACGCCCGTGAAGACAACAAACCGCATCAGCCGGACGACGTCCTGCGCCCCAATTATTTCGATTTCCGCCAGTGGTATCCCCACGGCGCCAAGGTCCTGCGTGAGGAAGCGGTCAGACTATGCGTACCAGGCGGCAAGGGCTCGCTGCCTGACAATCAGCTCTGCCCTCTTTTCGGTTTCCCTTTTAGGTTACGATACGCAAGGGTCTGCTTTTTCATCACCAGGGAGGTGAACCATGACAAAAAACGCCTTTTCAAATGGATCATTGATTGCTGTCGTAGTGTTTAATATTTATCTGAAGCATTCTTCGATGAGTTGAGATATCTCCAGAGGATCATAGACTGAACCGCCTATTCCCAAAGAGATGGCCCGCAACCGACCGCATGCCTGCGGATCTGCGAGAAGATTGTCTGAAAGCATGGCGCGCAGATTGAGGATGGTGTATGTGTTGAAACCAACCTCCTCGGCTTGCTCCACAAGAAACTTGATCGCAGCTTTGTGGTTCAGGATCATCTGCGTTTCCAAGGCGTTCTTCCCTTTTGCGCCTTCACCCTGCCCGAGCAGCAATTCAGTTTCGAGAAGGGAATAGGTGTTACCTTCCAGACGGCTGGAGTTCCAAGAGAGGTCAATCAATAATCGATCGAAAATCTGCCGTGCATAAGTCCCGGCAGGATGCTGCTCTTCGGGTGAGCGCCCCATCTCATGCAGCTTATGCCGGATAGCGGGTGTTAGATAAAACGTGTTGTTCGGTCGATACGAGTCGAGAAAATCCCGGTTATATCCAACGGGACGACGGTTCTGAATCGGCTGGCGGATTGCCTGCTTTATCCCCTCTCCTTCCTTGGATATTGGAATGAAAGCTTCATTGTCTTCTGCTGTCTTCTCTCCAGACCTTTTTCCTGCATATATTTTGCTGTGCTTTCCAACCTCCTGCAAATATCCTTGCAAAATCGGATCATCGGTCCAACTTTGCTGCTGATTGGATACTCGCTGGAGCGGTTACGCTGGTAATCTCATACCCCTCGGCAGCCAGTACCACCGGCTCCGCCGAGATAAAGGGATTGTCAAGGCTATCCCGCTTGCAGGGCGAGAGGCTGGCGCTGCTATCAAGACCCGCATCGCCGCCATGTAAATACTTGTCGGCCGGTTTCTTGAATCTGCCAACCAGGACAAGGCGCAACAAGGATCTGACAAGGGTCAGTCCTCCGGCCAGATTCTGGTTTTTTCCTTCAACCATTTTATGGATCCTGGTCAGCGAGGCGTAGATCTTCTCCACCAGTTCAGCTGATGCGGTGGCAAGCAACTTGCCGTAGGCCTCGAAACTCTCATAGGGGCGACGCAGCAGCAGTTGGAAAAAGCTGATGTCATACCAGGCATAGGGAAGATGCATGCCGGCCTTGATTCGTTTCTGGGATACTCCGGATATCCGTTTTATAGATATTGTCGTGCACCGCGCCAGACCAGGCATGCTGGAGGAGGGTACGAACCTGGATCTCGGCTTTGAAGATCGGCCCGGGGTTCAGGTTTGCCGCCGTGGCCTCGGCACTTGAGCGGGATGCAAATAGCTTGCGGGAGACGATCTTGCCGCAAGCATTTTGATAAACATCTCCCTTCGCCGGGTCGAGTGCAACGATAGAGTGCATTGATTGATAGCCGAACGCCGTCTTATCAAGGCGCCCGGCGGTATCTTCTTTTTCCGTTACAAGAAAGCTACTTTCGATAAATTGCTGGACTGCCGGGATGGTGTCTTTGGAGAGGAGGATTGCCCGCACCCCGCAGAGGTCGGTGAGCTGCCAGGCGGGGGTATGATATTTGGCATCCTTGCGGACGAATTTTTCGACGAAGCTGTCGATTTCCTTGACTTGGCCGTGCACAATGGGATTGCCGGGGATTGTCCTGGTCGCATTGGATAAGGTGGCCATAATAACCTTGCAGAGTTCGTTGAACAGTTTGCGGTTTTTTTTGAATCCCTTCACTTGCCCGTCGACTTTTTTCGTCAATTTATCCTTCGCTTCTGGTGATGTCATGGCCTGCCGCTTTCTTTGCTGGTGCTGGAATTTTCAGGATGAGACTCCCTAAAGTACTGGAGAATCGCTTCATCGTTAAAAAAAACGATGGGGTATTTCGCCATATCCCCCGGGCCGATCCAGGCAAAGGCCGAGGATTCTTCATTCAGCCTGATCTCCTCTTCTATTGTGCAGTGAAAGTAAAAGGTTATGTAGTGCGGATCGCCGGGAACAGGCGGCAAGCTATTCTGATATCGGACAAATTCGGCGGAAAGGAGGCGAACAGAGAGCTCTTCCGCCAGTTCGCCGGCGACGGTCTCCTCAAATCTTGCTTATCGTCCGGTCAAAGAGGACGAGATTTTTGGCCGGGCGGATGCGGTAGAGCTGCGCCGGGCGGTGGACCCCCGTCCGCGCCTCGGAGGTAGCATCGAGGAAATCGAGTTCGCCGATTTTTCGCCGAAAGGCGCTTTTGTCCAGCTTGCAGCCCAGGACTTTTTCGTAGGTTTGCTGCAGGTCGGAAAGGGTAAACAGCTCAGGCAGCAGATAACACGGCACCGCCGAATAGGTCGATTTATTGCGAAGCCGCTGCACGGCGCTATCGATGATGCGGTTGTGATCAAAGGGCAGCTGCGGCAGATCGTCGACCGGATACAGCAGGAAACGGTCGGACCCCTGGGACATCAGGGCCTCGATATCGAGCAGGGCATAGTAGCTGATGCTCACCGACCACCCGCGTGGATCGCGGGTTGCACTGGCAAAGGTATAGAGCTGTTCGAGATATGGCGAAACGAGGGCGGTTTTTTCTTTCAGCACCCTTTTGGCGGCGGCGAGGCTGTCGAGATCCTCCTCAGTGTGGACATAGCCGCCGGGCAGGGCCGGAAAACCTTTGTAGGGATCCCCTGTCCTTTTTTGCAAAACCACCTGTAAAGCATTGTCCTTCAAGGTCAGAAGAACAACATCGACGGTCAGGATAATATTTTGTTCCATCTCTTTTTACCTCACATATATACATTGTACAAATTAACGTGGAAATCTAAAGATAGAGATAACACGTTAATAAAACGTGTCAACTGAATATTTTCAATTTACATAGTTGCAATATGAATATAAGTGTTGTATCCTTTGTTATAAGAAGGGAAGAGCGAACGGCAAGGAGTCGTACGGAAGGTGCGACTCCTTGCCGCCCCGCTTGAGAAAAGCACATTCAACACAAGGAGGACACTATGCTCGGGTTCAAATTCGCCAAATTTCAACCAACCGATTATGTGCTGCAGTACAAAGGCGGGAAGCTGGTCCGCGAAGGCATCGGCCAGTCCTTCTTCTATTTTGCTCCGACCTCGTCCCTGGTGCGGGTACCGGTGGCAAGCGTCGATGTGCCATTCATTTTCCTGGAAGTGACCGCCGACTTCCAGGAGGTGACGGTGCAGGGGCAGTTGACCTACCGCATCGCCGATCCGGGAAAGGTGGCGCGGTTGATGGATTTCAGTATTGCCGAGGACGGCACGAAATACGCCACCGACGATCCGAAGAGCCTGCCGCAGCGGCTAATCAACCACGCCCAGGTGCTTACCCGTGCTTCCCTGCAGACCATGCCGTTGCGCCAGGCCTTGGGCAGTTCAAGCGACCTTGTCACCGGTATTCGGCAAGGGATGCGTCAGGCCGAGGCAATTACCTCCCTCGGTGTGGAGATTTTGGGATTTTCCATCCTCGCCATCAAGCCGACGCCGGAAACCTCCAGAGCCCTGGAGGCGGAGGCGCGGGAGCAGATCTTGAAGGAATCCGATGAGGCCATCTACGCCCGGCGCAATGCCGCGGTGGAACAGGAGCGGGCGATCAAAGAAAACGAATTGAACACCGAGATCGCCATCGAAAACAAAAAGCGACAGATCAAAGAAGCTCAGATGGAGGCGGAAAAGTCGGTGCAGCAGAAGAAAAGGGAGATTAAAGAAGCAGAGATGGCCACGCGCATCGCCCTGGAAGAAAAGAATAAAGAATTGGTGGAACTATCGGTGCAAAACGAACGACAGCAGGCCGACAGCAAGGCTTATGGTATTTCGGCGACGCTTAAAGCCCTTGCCGCCACCGACCCGAAGGTGTTGCAGTCGCTGACCAATGTCGGCATGGATCCGGGCCGCCTGCTGGCGCTGGCCTTTAAGGAAATGGCCGAAAGTGCCGGCAAGATCGGGCAGTTGAATATCTCCCCCGATCTCCTCCGGGAAATGATGGCTGAACGTAAGTAGGTGGCCTATGTCTCCGCAAAGCGAAAACAAGATCATCCTCATTGTCCGCAAAACCCGCCTGGACGAACTGATTTTTCGGTACAATACCGAGGCCCAGGCGAAATTTTACATCGAGCATCTCGGCGCCGATTTTTCCGACTACAAACGGGAAGACGAGCAATATAAGGCGGCGGTGGCAGAGACGCGGCAGCATCTCGAGGAGCTGGGACGGGTACAGACCGTCGATCGGACCTTTGTCCCTAACTTCATTTTCGGCGCCAGGGATACGGTGGTCGTGCTTGGCCAGGACGGTTTGGTGGCCAATACCCTGAAGTACTTGAGCGAACAGTCTGTGGTCGGCGTCAATCCCGATCCGGCCCGCTGGGAGGGGGTGTTGCTGCCCTTTGTGGTGCGGGATATCCCGAAGATTCTGCCCCAGGTCTTCAAGGAAAAACGGGCGATCTCCGAGGTGACCATGGCGCGGGTCGAGTTGAATAATGGCCTCAGTCTGCATGCGGTGAACGATCTTTTTATCGGTGCCCGCTCGCATATCTCGGCCCGGTATTTGATCAGGTCGGGGGGAAAGGAGGAGGAGCATTCTTCAAGCGGCATCATCGTCTCGACTGGTCTCGGGGCCACCGGCTGGTATAAAAGCCTGATGGCCGGGGCGCTGGCCATTGCCTCGGCCGTTGCCGGACGGGAGATCAAGGCCCCGGCTCCCGTTCCCTTTCCGCGGGATGCCGGGTATTTGCAATTTACTGTGCGTGAGCCCTTCCCCAGTACGACCTCCCAGGCAACGCTGGTGGTGGGGAGGGTAACGGCTGCCCAGCCGCTCAGCCTGGTGTCGCATATGGCCGGCGCCGGGGTGATCTTCAGCGATGGGATTGAGAGTGACTATTTGGAGTTCAATTCCGGTGCTTGGGCGGTTATTGCTCCGGCGGCCAAGAAGGGGCGGTTGGTGGTGTAAGAATCTTGGCAGGTGGATTGGAGAAAGTATTTGCTCCATGGCAGCCAAACTCAGGAGTTATTGCCAGTTTTAATTTCATTGATAAATTCCCTGAGAATTGTTTCTGGCAAATCTCCTTGGATGATAGATTTCAGCTCCTTGCATGACACGTCAAGGCTTTCATCCACCATTTTTGCTTTTTGATCGGCCAGATACGACCGAAGAGCTTCGATGACAATATCTGTCCTGTTGAGGGAAAATTGCTCTGTCAACTTATTAATCTCATCGATCATATATTTTGGCAGCCTCAGACCAACCTGCTGCTTTTTCAATTGCGCCAAACTGTGCATTGCTCACCTCCGTGTTGTGGGTTAGCAATAGTATATAATATTGATATACGTATGTAAAACGCTACAACCAGAACAAGTCTTTAAGACAATATAAATCAACAGATAATGAAGAAGGGGAAAAGGGATTTCTTCCGAATTGGATATGGTGTTCCGATATATTTTTTTCCAGTCGATATAAGAATTTCATCGTGAATTTGAACTGTTGTTAAAAAAGTTGCGATAGCCACCGCCCGTATGAGGAGGTCTTCTGCTGCCTCCGGATTGCCGAGGTATCGTTCCACGGTTGCCAGGTCGTAACGCTGGCAGCGGTGCAGCTCGGTCACCCCCTTGGCACAGGTAGCCTCGAAATCGGGCAATTCGAACCCAGGAAGCTCGACGAAAAATAGGTGGGCGTCATACCCCTGCCGAGAAAGGCCCGGCCAAGCTCGTATTTCTCAAATTCCAGGGCGATGCGGTCGACCAGTTTGGAGACTTGGTCGTTTTTATTGTCGTTTCGCGAGTAGCTGATGAAGATATCGTATTGCATAATAATTGCGAAGTTTTGTTGTCGCAGCCCTGTGGTGTTATAAATGGCAAACCGCATGCAGATACGGTAAGGTTTTTTAGCCAAGGCCGAAATGTGTGTCGATTGAGCCTTGCTGGTTGAAGATTCTATTCTTAATACCTTGGAAATCCATTTTTTGATTGGTAAAAAATGAATTTCATGAAAGCACTTAAGCCTTTTATCGGGGTTAGATGACAGGCCTTTTTCAATGGGCACAGATGTCATCGGATATAAAAATATCAATTCTCAAGCAGACATGAAAATGTCATCCAATAAGGAGATAAGTGATGCCGGAAAAAAACGTTAAGGTTGGACAGAGGATCAAGGACCTGCGAATTGCCAAAGGGCTGTCGATAGAGGATGTTGCCAAAAAATCAGGAATTCCCGAAGCCACCATTTCCAGCATTGAGAACCATCTGGTCTCCCCACCTTTGGGAAATATCGTCAGTCTGGCAAAAGTTTTTGAGGTCTCAGTTGGAGAATTTTTCGGGGAAAAAGGAGATTCTGCTTATTGCATTGTGAGAAGCGGCGATAGAAAACCCGTGTCTCGCTTCAATTCCAGTGACGGCAAATCTTCCGGTTACAGCTATGAGGCACTTGGACAGCAGAAGAGGGAAAGGCAGATGGAGCCTTTTCTTGTGACGCTCATTCCTCAGGAGGTTCGACAAGTTGAAGCAAACCAGCATATCGGTGAAGAATTTATTTTTGTCCTGGAAGGAAAAGTCGAGGTCAGGTTGCTGGATCATACCGATATCCTCAACCCTGGTGACTCTATGTATTATGATTCAACTATGCCGCACATCGTTGCGTGTCACGGCGATCAACCGGCAACTATTTTGGCGGTCATTTATGCCAAGGAAGAGATGATCATCTTGTAATTGTTTAAGATTTATGCTCTTCCTGCTCAAGAGTGAATGCCGGTTGATCTTTACTGCCAGAGGGTAAAACCCTCTGGCAAGAGTGTTATTTGACGGGCACAGTCCAACCAAAGGGATCATCCGCCTTTCCATACTGGATGGCCATAAGATCGTTAAACAGTCGTGCGGAAAACGTTCCGACATTGCCGTCGCCGACGGTGATTTCCTTGCCGTCAAATTTGATCATTCCGACCGGAGAAATGATAGCGGCGGTTCCCGATCCAAACACTTCCTTGAGCAATCCCTTGCTGTGAGCTGCAAAGACCTCATCAATGCTGATCCGTCTTTCCACAACCTTTACATTCCACGATTTGGCCAGCTTTATAACCGAGTCTCGGGTCACTCCGGCTAAGATACTGCCATTGAGCTCGGGGGTGATAAGCTCATCACCTATACAGAAGAAGATGTTCATCGTGCCGACTTCTTCAATATATTTAAGCTCTACCCCATCCAGCCACAGTACCTGGGTGTAACCGTCTTTGTAGGCAAGGTTTGTGGCATAGAGGCTTGCCGCGTAATTGCCGGCGGTTTTTGCCTGACCGACTCCGCCTCGGACGGCGCGGACGTAATCTTTAGTTACCCAGATCTTCACGGGATTAAACCCTTCCGGATAATAGGCACCGACCGGTGAAAGAATAATAAAAAGACGGAAGGTATTTGATGAGCGAAGGCCAATAAAGGGGTCCATGGCAATGATCGTCGGACGGATATACAGCGAGGTTCCAGATGCACTGGGCACCCAGTCCTTCTCAATCTTCAGGAGTTGCAGGAGTGCCTGGAGAACAAATTTTTCATCAAATTCCGGCATGCACAGTCGGTTGCCTGAAACATTGAGACGGTGCAGATTATCCTGTGGTCTAAAAAGCTGAATGTCTCCTGATTCGGTTCGATACGCCTTGAGACCTTCGAAAATTGCCTGGCCGTAGTGGAGAACCATGGTGGAGGGATCCATGGCAATTGGGCCATAGGGTTCTATTCGGGGGTTATGCCAGCCATCCTTGGGGCTGTAATCCATGTTAAACATATAGTCGGTGAAAAGAGTTCCGAAACCAAGCGCGGAACCTTCAGGATGTTTTTTCAGTGAATCAGCTTTTTTGTATGTAATTTCCACGGCCACCTCTCGGGTATAATAAATTGTTTTTACATAGGTTTTGGAAAAATTAATAATGCTTATTAAAAAAGCACAGCATTCTGTTTGCTAAGTTATTATTATGAATCCAAGTATAATACCAGCTTCAATGTTTTATCAACCTCTAAAGCGGGCTAACGCCCACAACCCAAGGGCTAACATCTCCTCCCAAAGAAGAGGGGATAAGTACCTTAAGACAGATTGGTTTCTTGCAAAAAGAAAGAAACCAATCTGTAAGGTACTAAACTATTGTCAAAAAATTCGGTGGAAAATGAGAAAGGACATAATTGAAATACGTTGGCATGGCCGTGGAGGTCAGGGCGCCATTACCGCGGCAAAGATTGTCGCCAATGCTGCTTTTGTTTCCGGGTATAAAGGTGTTGTTATGGCTCCGACCTTTGGAACGGAGAGAAGAGGCGCACCGGTGTTTACCTCACTGAAAATCTCCAAACATAAGATTTATGATCTTTCTCCCATTACCACACCGGATATGGTCGTTGTTTTGGATCATACCCTCCTTGCGGAGGTCAACGTTGTAGCAGGTTTGAAAGAAAACGGTCTGGTTGTACTGAATGGTCCAAAACCCCTTGATAGTTATAGCTTTCCGGGGATGAAGGTTGCTGTCTCTGATGTGACGAAACATGCAGTTGAGGCAGGTTTGCCACCGGGAATAATAAACTCCGGTATCATCGGTGCCTTTTCGAAGGCGACCGGTCTGGTAGATATTGAGGTTCTGGTGCAGGCAATTGAGAAGGAATTTGTTGGCAAAAAACCCGAAAAAAATGCAATGGCTGCTCGCATTGTCTTTGATAATACGGCGATTGGAGGTTGATGAATGGAGAAGAGAAAATATTGTGACATGATTTCGCGCAGCAAGCCCGGCCCTGGCGATGGTGGAAACACCGGGTCATGGCGGGTGCTGCGCCCCATTATAGATCTTGAAGCGTGCATTCCGGCCAAGACCAAGAAAAAGTCCTGTTTTGCCTGCTGGTTGTATTGCCCGGACTGTGTTGTTTCCAAGACGATACCGCCGGTTATTAATTTTGATTATTGCAAAGGTTGCGGTATCTGTGCCGAGGAGTGCCCTGCGGGTGCTATCACCATGGTTGCCGAGGCAACACCTAACGCGGAGGAGAAATAATTCCATGCACATTATTGAATCAGGAAATGTGGCAGCAGCAACGGGTGTAAAGCTTTCACGGGCACAGGTTATTGCTGCATATCCTATTACTCCGCAAACACCTTTGACGGAAAAATTGTCGGAATTTGTTGAATCGGGAGAACTCCTTGCCGAGTATATTCCCGTTGAGAGCGAGCATAGCGCCATGGCAGTGTGCATCGCGGCATCAACGGCAGGGGCCAGAGCATTTACCGCCACCAGTGCCAACGGTTTGCTGTATATGGTTGAACAATTGCACTGGGCCGTGGGGGCAAGGTTGCCTGTCGTTATGTGTGTTGCCAACAGAGGCATTGGTGCACCGTGGACCGTCTGGAATGATCAGCAGGATACCATCTCGCAAAGAGATGTCGGCTGGATACAGTTGTATTGCAATGATCATCAGCAGATTATTGATTCGGTGATCAAGGCCTTCAAACTCGCCCAAACGGTAAGTGTTCCGGTTATGGTTTGTTATGATGGCTATCTGTTGTCACACACCTATATGCCTTTTGAGCAACCGGAGCAAAGCAAGGTCGATGCTTTTCTGCCTCCTTTTACCCCAAAGCATTTCCTCGATCCGGAAAATCCCGGAAATTTTAATACGGTCACTCTTCCCGATGTGCGACCGGGTGTGGACGGCACTATGGAGCCCGGGTATATTGAAATCCGCCATAATTTGCAAGCAGATCTGCGGGCGGCTATCGATACCTATGAGGCAATCGATCAGGAATTTGCCAAAGAGTTCGGTCGGGGCGGCAATCCGTTTATTGAAGAATATAAATGTGAAGATGCTGAGTTTGTGGCAGTGTGCATCGGGTCCTTATCCTATCAACTGCGGGACGTGGTGGACACAATGCGGGAAGATCAGGTGAAAATTGGGGTTATGGGCGTTCAGATGTACAGGCCGTTTCCGGATCAGGCGATCACCCGTGCCCTGGCTGGGAAAAAATGCGTAATTGTTTTTGAAAAGGCATTGAGTTATGGAAATCAGGGTGCTTTGTACGCCGACATCAAAGCCGCACTGTACAGCAGTGACACAAGACCCCGAATTCATAATTATATCCTGGGGCTTGGCGGCCGGGAAATAAGAACCCAGCATCTCGTCGATGCCTTAACTGAATCATGCACTTCCCCCGATACCTTTGGCGACAGTCCCCGCTGGATCGGTTTAAAACTACAGGGTTAATTATCATGGAAAAAACAACAACTATTTTAAACCTGACTGAAGAAGAATTCGTCCATTCGGGGAACCGGGCCTGTTCCGGTTGCGGACTGTCGATTGTTTATCGTATGGGCTTGAAAGCCCTTGGTAAAAATACAATTTTGGTGGTGCCACCCAGTTGTCTTACCGTCCTGCAGGGGTTGTATCCCGTTGCTTCAACTATGCTTCCTTGTGTAAACGTGACTTTTGCCTCAACAGGCGCCGCCGCCACCGGAGTTCGTGCGGCAATGCGGGCGCTGAAAAAAAACAACGTTAATGTCGTGGCCTGGGCGGGGGACGGCGGCACCGGAGATATTGGCATCCAGGCACTTTCAGGGGCCTGTGAACGGGGCGAGGATATCCTCTATATCTGTTATGATAATGAAGCATATATGAATACCGGTGTGCAGCGATCCGGTACCACACCCCAGGGGGTTCTGACCACGACAACACCCATCAAGGGGAAGCTGCAGGAGAAAAAAGACGTCCCGTCAATTATCGCCGCCCACGGAATAGGGTATGTGGCAACCGCTTCGGCTGCCTATCCTGTCGATTTGTATGATAAGGTGAAAAAAGCGACAACCATTGCCGGACCAAGATACATCCATGTCCATACTCCTTGTCCGCCGGGTTGGAACTTTGAGACGAGATATACCATAAAAGTCGGGAAACTTGCCGTCAAGACAGGCCTTTTTGATTTGTACGAGATCGAAAACGGGGACTTTAGGTTGACCGGAGCATCGCTGAATCTTCTCGGCAAAAAACGATTGCCGGTGTCGGAATATTTTGCCTCCCAGGGAAGGTTTAAGTCGCTTGATGAAGAACTCGTCAAAAAGGTACAGCAACAAGTTGATGCAAAATGGGCAAAATATTGATTGATGACCTTACGGCAAAAAACTAGGAGAGCATTCCGGCCTCTGATGGTTTCCCAGCAACTCCAGGAAGAGAAAGGCGTTTTCGTGCGTACATCCCATCTGCAAAGCATTACTCAATACCTTGAGGACAAGAGTGCTGTCAAGTTTGCCTACTTGTTTGGTTCTTGTTCCAGGAATGAGGATGGGCCGCTCAGTGATATTGACCTAGCGGTTTATCTCGATAAACGCCTTGATTTTTTTGTAGCACGCTTGCGGTTAATGGATGAACTCAGTCGACTGCTCAAAGGCTATCCTTGTGATCTTGTCGTGCTCAATACCGCATCTCTCATACTACAGTATGAAGTCATCAGGGGTGGGAGTGTAGTTAAAGAAAACAAAAAAAAACGGATCTCCTTTGAGATCGGAGTGGTTCGTGAGTATCTTGATACAGAACCAATAAGGACCGTTCATTTAAAGAAGTTAAAAGAAAGCTTTATGAAGGGACAAGGCCTTGGTCAATAAAAACGTGCTGACCGCCCGACTCGAAAAATTGCGTGTCTATATCACTATTTTGCAGTCGGTCCAGCAATATGACTGCAATCGTTTTATCGATGATCCCTTCATACATGGAACTGCAGAGCGAAATTTGCACCTGGCTATTGAATGTTTGCTTGACATTGGAAACCACATTATTGCAGACCGCGGGTTTGATAAACCTGAAAGCTATGCAGATATCTTTCGTATTCTAAGTAAAAACAAGGTCATCCAGCCGCAACTCTATAAAAACCTGGAAGGAATGGCGGCATTCAGAAATGTTCTTGTTCATGACTATATGAACCTGGACCGCTCAAGAGTGTATCAAACGATTAAAGACAAGACACAATTTTTGGAAGAACTCGGGGCTCTTTTCGCCGAGATGATATAAAATAAGGATAGTGTCAATTCCAAGGTAATCCACAAATACTAATGCCAAATACATACGTTAACACCATCGAACAACTTAAAGAAATTCCAAGAATCTGGTTGATCACCGGCGTAGCCGGATTCATCGGTTCCAATCTGTTAGAGACTCTCCTCACCCTGGAACAGCGAGTTATTGGTCTCGATAACTTTGCCACAGGCTTTCAGCATAATCTTGATGAAGTGCAGTACTCGGTTACGAGGGAACAATGGCAGCGGTTCACCTTTATAGAAGGAGATATTCGTGATCTAGCGACCTGCAGGCGGGCTTGCCAAGATGTCGATTTTGTTTTGCACCAGGCAGCGCTTGGTTCGGTTCCCCGGTCCATCGAAAACCCGATCGGCACTAACGAAAACAATATCACCGGCTTTCTCAACATGATGGTTGCAGCCAAAGACGGCAAGGTGAAAAGGTTTGTCTACGCCGCCTCCAGCTCGACCTATGGCGACCATCCCGACCTGCCGAAGGTCGAGGATAAAACCGGCAAGCCGTTATCGCCCTATGCTGTCACCAAGTTGGTCAACGAGCTCTATGCCGATGTTTTTGCCAAGTCGTATAATTTCAAAGCAATCGGCCTCAGATATTTCAATATCTTTGGCAAACGCCAAGATCCTAATGGCGCTTATGCCGCAGTAATCCCAAAATGGTTTGCCGCTTTGCTCAGCAATGAAACCGTCTTCATCAATGGCGATGGAGAAACCAGCAGAGATTTCTGCTTTATTGAAAATTGCGTTCAGGCGAATATTCTCGCAGCCACGGTTCTCGATGAGGCTGCTACAAACCAGGTGTATAACGTTGCCTTTGGCGCTCGCACTACTCTCAATCAACTCTATGCCCTGATTAAAGAACGAGTGATACCCTCCGCACCATCTGCAAAAGATGCCAGGGCTCAGTATCGCGATTTCAGGGCTGGTGACGTACGACACTCTCTTGCAGATATTTCAAAGGCAGAGAGAATTCTCGGTTATAAGCCTCTGTATTCAATTGAAAATGGCCTTGATAAAGCTGCCGAGTGGTATGTGCAAAATATGGCAAAAAGGTAATCTCAATAGATCCATGAACCGGGCCCAAAAAAATGGTGAAAAAAAATAAATGAAAATTTCCCACCTCGGCGGCAAAGACTGCGTTACCGGCTCCTGTCATCTCGTTGAGACTCGTCCGGGATCAACCGACAGTGTGAATATCCTGGTTGACTGTGGAAGTGTCTCCGGCGACGACCCGTTGCTGCCCTTTAGCCGATTTCCTGTCCCGCCGGACAAAATCCATTATCTGTTTCTGACCCACGCCCATATCGATCATATTGGCCGAGTGCCGGATCTGATCGATGCCGGCTTTCGGGGTGAGATAATCTGCACCCATGCCACCAAGGCACTGCTCTTGCCCATGCTCCGCGACGCCATGTCTTTTTCTGCGAGATCGGGCCAGGATGTGCAGCGTCTTGAAACCCGTATCGATGATCTGACGTGGGGATTTGAATTGCACGAGACCTTTGCCTTGAATCAGGGGATTACCTTTAAGTTGAGTAATGCCGGACATATCTTCGGATCGTGCTTTATCCTGTTTACCTTCCCCGATCCCAATGCCCGGGATTACCGGGTGATCTTCTCCGGAGACCTTGGTTGTACCGACACCCCCATCCTGGCGGACCCCGATCTGCCTGAGAGTTGCGATCTCCTCATACTCGAGTCGACCTATGGCGATCGACTGCACCCCAGCAGAAAAGGTCGGGTTGAGGCTTTGCGAAAATTGCTTGAAAGAGCCCTCGCCGACAAAGGTATTGTCTATATTCCCGCCTTTGCCCTGGGCAGAACCCAGGAACTGCTGTATGAACTCGACAGGATAGGCCTCAACATCCCGGTATTTGTCGATTCTCCCCTTGGATTGGAAATCACCAAAGTTTATGCAAACCTGGAAACATGTTGGGATAAAGAAGCCAAGGACCTCAAGGAGAAAGGCGACCACCCCTTTGATTTTAAAGGCCTTTATGCCGTGGGGAAATACCAGGATCACCAAAAGCTGTTGAGTATTAAAGGCCCGGCCATCATCATTGCCGGCAGCGGCATGTGCACCGGCGGACGCATAGTCGAGCACCTTAAACACGGTCTTGAAGATCCGAGAAACGACATATTCTTTGTCGGCTATCAGGCCAAGGGGACACCCGGCAGAAGAATGATCGAGAAAAAAATTCCTGTTAAAGCAGGAATCCATACCCTGACTGCCTATTCAGCCCATGCCGATCAGAAGATGCTTGTCGATTGGGTACGTTCGATGCCGGAGCCGCCAAAGGAAATGCGGCTGGTGCATGGGGAGGCTGAAGCTCGACGGGCTCTTGCCACTACATTAAAATAGGAAATCCAGTGGATCATAATTATTCTGAAAGTTTGCTTGTCCACTTCAGGCGGGTCGAAGCACTGCGGGCTGAAGCTTTGGACTGTAAAATGATAGATCTGTCATCGCGGCAGCTCTGCGATCTTGAGCTGTTGTTGAACCGTGGTCTGTATCCACTGAATGGATATCTTGGTCGGAAGGATTACGATTCAGTTGTTGAGAATATGCGGCTGGAGGATGGCACTGTCTGGCCGATACCCATCTCCCTTGATGTGAATGAAAAGGTAGCTGCCGGGCTGAGTGTGGGAAGCAGAGTCGCACTTAATGATGAGGAAGGATTTCTTCTGGCTCTTTTAACAGTAGAAGATATCTGGCAGCCGGATAAGAAGAAAGAAGCCTTGTCTGTTTACGGTACCGACGATCCGGCTCTGCACCCAGGCGTGAGACAGCTCTACGACCGTGTTGGGAACTGGTATGTTTGCGGCCGTCTGGAAGGGGTGAGTCTGCCGATTCATTATGATTTTCAGCATTTGCGTCTCAGTCCTTCCGATACGGTGCGCTCCTTCACTATGAACGGCTGGCGAAAGGTGCTTGGCTTCCATACCGACGAGTATCTCCACTGTGCTCACCGGGAGATGGTCATTACTGCGGCAAGAGAGGCGGGGGCGGCGATTTTTTTACAGCCGGTTGCCGACCTCAGCCATCCTGGTAATCTTGATTACTATACCCAGATTCGGTGCTATCAGGCTTTTACCGAAAAGTTTCCGCCCAATATGATCAAGCTGGGACTGACACCCTTTGCCAGCCGGAAGGCCGGACCAAAAGAGGCTTTATGGCAGGCGATTATCCGTAAAAATTTTGGCTGCAGCCATTTTATGGTGGCCGCGGATCATGCCGACCCTCTGGCGGCAAGTGACGATGAGGAGCGCTTTTACCCACGGGGCGCAGCACAGGAGATGGTCGCTCAGTATGCTGAAGAAACCGGAATTGCCATGGTGCCCCAACGGGAAATGGGCTATCACCAGGAATTGAAAAAATATGTGGTACTTGATCAAGTAGGGGAATCGGAGGTGGCGACGATCTCGTCGAGAGAGTTGCGGCGCAGACTGGTATTTGGTGAGGATGTGCCGACCTGGTTCTCGTATCCTGAGGTGGTGGATCAGCTGCAGTGTTCCTTCCCGCCCCGGTCAAAGCAGGGTTTTACCATTTTTATGACGGGCTTCTCAGGCTCCGGCAAATCAACCATTGCCAAGGTGCTGCTGGTAAAATTCATGGAGATGTGTGACCGTCCGGTGACCCTGCTGGATGGGGATATCGTCCGGAAAAACCTTTCCTCGGAGCTGACTTTTTCCCAGGATCATCGGAATCTGAATATTACCCGTATTGGTTTTGTAGCCAGTGAAATCACCAAGAATGGCGGAATAGCTCTCTGTGCACCTATCGCACCCTATGAGGAGTCCCGGCAGGCCAACCGGGAGTTGATATCCCGCTATGGTGGCTACATCGAGGTGCATGTGTCAACACCTTTAGCCGTCTGCGAACAGCGGGATCGTAAAGGTTTGTACGCTAAGGCCCGGGCAGGGAAGGTGAAAGGGGTTACTGGAATCACTGATCCCTATATCCCCCCCTCAAATCCCGAGCTGACTCTTGATACAACGAATATTACACCCATGGAGGCAGTACAGGAAATACTGTTGTATCTTGAACAGCAGGGATATATAGCTTAGGAAAGAGGGGTCAGGTCTCAACTCTTGACGGATCCCAGTGTGTTCTCCAATCGTTTTATGAGTTTCTTTAATCGCGGATCTGTCTCCGCTTTTAACACCAGCCTCCTGCTTGCCTGAGATACTTCAGCGCCGCTTATCCCGAAATGGTCCCCTATATTTCCTTCAATTTTGCTCCGCTGCAACTATGGCAACAATAGATGCCTATATTTGGAGCTTTTCTCCAGGGAATTCCGCCTGCACCTTTTGGGGAATTGTATAAATTGAAGGCCGCTGCAGCAATTCTCTCGCAGCCGGGACGTTACGATTATCTTGTTTTTCGCCGAGATATCTGACTGTTACATCCCTGACAAATTCCACGTTTCCCAAAAGGGTAGAGGCTACCGTTGCCAGTAATGGACT
>JAZDOW010000259.1:0-49537 GCA_043798185.1 Pseudomonadota bacterium
ATTTGTCCACCGACGTGATCCGCTCCTGGTTCACATCTGGTTCAAAAATTCTCCGTCGCAATGTGTTATCTGGCTGGGTTCCTGGCTGCTCCAGGTGACCAGGTACATCACCCGGCAATAACATTTCAGTTCCACTGGCGAAGCGAACCATACCGAGCTGGGACAATGTTCGCAAACGGTTCCGGCTTTCGGGTGGCGGGTTTCGTCCAATGAGGCCAATGTCGGGCTTGTCACTGAGGTTGCCGGATTTTCTGGTATCTGCTCGGCTGCTGTTTGGGCCTGCGGCCGTTCGTGATCCAAGACAGGCATGGCCACGGTGATTAATTTGTCCTCGGTTGTGGTGTTGGTCATTTTTTCCCTCCTTGATTAAAAGTTGCTGACGCCGATTTTCCAAAGACAGATCAGCAAAGGTAAGAGGGAGTTTGCAAGCAGCGGCTACTTGAGCAATCAGCTCTTTGAATCCAGCCGTACCGTTGATGGTGATTCGGTTGCCATAGCGTACAATTGCCAACTGCAGAGCCTCCCGTAGGCTTTCCTTTGTCACTTTTCGGGAAACCTGCAATTTGTCGCCATCGTCTCGCACAGCACCCTTGCCGGTATGGACAATGATCGTTCCCTTTTTAGTGATGTTGTCCACGACAGTTGTATGGCTGGAGGCGGGGCCAGGTTGTCCTTCTCCTCGGATCGTATCGCCTCTCAGTCCCCGAGCTGCCTCGCGGGCACGCAGGGCGGTAAGGGCTTCCGCATCACCGTCCAGTGCTTTCTTTTTCAGCCAGTCGGCCCATGTCCGCCGCTGGTACTGGTCTTTGAGGGCTTGGCGTTCTTTCTGATAGTGGTTGTTGATGGACTCGACTTCTCTCTGCAGTTTCTTATGGGTCTGGGCATACAGCAGCTTTTTTACAGGCCTTCCTTTCATTAATTTAATGGTCAATCGAAGAAGACGGTTGGTCCTTTTTGCTGCCTCGATTTTCTTATTCTTCTGGTACCGGATCTTTTCTAATTCACGGCTCCCGGTCGCTGAGAGATTCAGGATTTCACTCTTGTACTTGGCATACAACTCGACAGTGTTGATGCGCATCCGCACCGGCCTTTTCTGATATTCCCGTTCTTTCCTGCCCGTTCGTTCTACTGATGCTTCGAACAGGCCGAGCCGATCTTCCAGTTTGGCCTTTGAAATGTCCCGGGCAACAGTACTCGCTTTGACCATTGTGCCGTTGTCTGCCTCGATGATCAATCCGTTGCCACGTTCACGCAGTTCCAAGCCATTTTCGTGCAAGACCTGGTGCAACTCTGGCCAGGACTGTGCACCCCGAATTTTCTCAAGGCATTCTCGTCTGATCCAGCTCAACAGGCTCTCAATCCCTGAGTGTCGTTCCATATCGGCTGCCCGACCCTCGGCTGCCGTCCGGCGTGACTGATGGTTATCCAAATCCAGCCCATAATCCCGTTCTAGAACACTGCATAATTCAGCAAGAGCCTGATACGCCTTGTAAGGCTCGTGCATCGTCAATCTCGTTGGGTGAATCTTATTGATAGCGATATGGATGTGGAGATTGTCTGTGTCGTAATGGACGACGCTCACCCGCTGATGGTCGCCATACCCCAGACCAGAGCAAATACGTTCCTCAATGGACTTGAGAACTTTTGCATCGGGATTTTCTCCAGGTCGGAAGCTGACAAGCAAGTGATATGTCTTATCGCCTGTGGCCCGCGTGTTGAGTCGTTGGGTTGCAAGCACCTCTCCGATAACCGTGGGTATGGTATCGGCATCACAGTTTGTGGTGGTGCAGAGCCCCACCCGTTCGGTTTTCCCTTGTTCGTCCGTGATGTATTCAGCTAGACCTGCAAAGTCGCTCTTTTTCACCGACCGCATGGGAACGTGTTTGATGATCACCGGAATTTAGCCGCTAAAGTTTACGATTTTTTCCTGGGCATAACCACAGCCATCATGACCCGCCCCATTTCATCCTGTGTACTCTCGATCTTTGAGAGCAAAGCATGGATTGTCTCATGCCCGAACTGCGCTGCTCGCTCGTCATTGGTAAGCCAGAGCTTCAAAAGACCGCCCAATCGGCCGAGATCACCACTTATGCGGGCCAGCTCGCGCACTTTCTCGTAATCCATAATGCCGGTTATTCGATACCCCTGGCCGACATCACGCAGATATCGTGCTACGCTTAGGCCCGCTGCCTTAGCTTGTTGTCCAATGATGTCTTTTTCTTCAGGGAACACCGGTACTCTGAGATGGTGACGTCGTCTCCGGCGGATATCAACTTTGTTATCTTGCTGCATCTTTCCTCTTGTATTGGATTGACTGGCTCTTTTAAACGGCGGAAGCCGTCCAGACCTCGCAGAGCAGGATGAACGTCGAGCCCGAAGGGGCGACTAAGGGCCAGTGAAGATAGCAACCTTTTTCGAAACGGTTGGCTAACTTCACCTATCCTGCCCGGCTAACGCCGTTCATTACAACTCAACTCTTGCGCAACTCGAATTTCATTTTATCCACTATTATATGAATGTAAAGAGGTTCAACAGCTTTTCTGCTCTTGCATTTATATTATATAATACACATAATAACAATGCATTAGCAAAAATTGCGATTTTGACGCCAGTTAATCAACAGCGTATAAACTGCGTTACAATAGCGCGGCAACAGCGTGGCAGTAGTGCATTAACAGCGCGTCAGCAGTGTCGTGACAGTGCGTTAACAGCGAGATAACAGCGTTTGGAATGAACATGACAAAAAACTACACAGAGACCTTATCCGAGTGGGTAAAAAAACGAGAAACCGCTGGAACTAAACGCAACATACAGAAGATCGCATTCCTAGCCGTCAGAGCTGACGTAAAGGTGGCGATTGAAGCCGGCTATGCCCTCAAGACAATATGGGAGCACATGACGGAAACGGGGAAAATTACCTGTCGATACGAAACCTTCCTTAAGTATGCAAATCTGGAATGCAAAACTGTATCGGCAGGAGTGACTCCTGAACAAAAAATAAGTCAGCCGGCGAAAATCGCCGGTTTTACATTCAACGCAATCCCAAAGAAGGAGGATTTGATCTGATGGCTAAGATTCATATGATCTTGCAGGGAAAAGGAGGCGTCGGCAAATCGATGATTGCAGCAACTCTCGCGCAATACAAGTTGGCAAAGGGCCAGACGCCCCTTTGTATCGATACCGACCCGGTAAACGCTACGTTCCACGGGTATAAGGCCATTCCTGTGCAACAGCTCAATATAATTGAGGGAGACGAGATCAGGACCCGCAATTTTGACACCATAATTGAACTGATCAACGGCAGCAAAGATGATGTCATAATCGACAATGGGGCAAGCTCTTTCGTACCGCTGTCGCATTACCTCATCAGCAACAAGGTCCCTGAGCTGCTCCAGGAGATGGGCCATGAATTAGTCATACATACGGTGATCACCGGCGGGCAGGCATTGCTTGACACTGTAAGCGGGTTTTCTCAAATGGTGGGCCAGTTTCCGGAACAAGCTCTTTTTGTAATTTGGCTTAATCCTTATTGGGGGCCGATCGAGCACGAAGGGAAGTATTTTGAGCAAATGAAGGCCTATACGACAAACAAAAGTCGGGTGTCCGCCATCATTCAGATTCCGGAGCTCAAGGAAGAAACATATGGTCGGGACTTCAGCGGCATGCTCCAAGCCCGCCTCACCTTTGATGAAGCCTTGGCAATGGAGTCCCTGACGATAATGACTCGCCAACGACTGAAGACAATTCGGACCCAACTCTTTGGAAATCTCGATAACGCCATGGTGTTGTAATGGAAAAAATCGAGGAAACCATAAAAGAAATCGCTATCAAACATGGCGTAGCCGTTGGCCGTGATGATCCGATCATGATTCTCCATACGATCAACGAACGGTTAATGAAGGAAACTGCGGCAGCGCAGCGGCAAATCCTCCATGAATTCAAGGAAGAGTTGGAATCTGCAGCTCATGAATGGGAGGTTACAGCCAAAAAAACTGCAGAGAGAATTCTTGATGTTGGATTGACTGCCAGCAAAGAAGCAATTGCCGAAGGGGGTAAGAAGGTTGCGAAAGTTATCGGCAGAGAGGTCGATTCCAGATTGGCCCAAGCAAATGCAACAATAAAGCACATGCGAGTATTGGTAATGATAAATGCGCTGACAGCAGTTATGACTTTGCTTGCTGCGGTTGCAGTATTATGGGTGATAAAATGAGGGGGATATATTTATTAATCCAAACCCTTGACAGGGACAGTTGTTAAATTCTTCTCTTCTTCAGAAGTATTTCGCTTAAGTTTGACAGAAAGAGCTGACGCAGTTGTCGCCTTTTTTCCGCATAAATTTCAAGTGAAAAGTAAGCTAAAAAAATTCTGCCTTTTCCAGTCTCTCATCTCTCGCTATTTTATTATATTCAATCGGTTACGTAGTAATAACTGAAATCATACGGGATGGAAAATAATCTAAAAAGTAAGCTGAGTAAGCTAAAAACTGCCTCCGCTTTCCTACCGGCACAAAATCCATCTCGCCCCAAGTCCCCGGCCGCCCGCGTTCTCGATCTCCCCGCCTTTGACCATCTCCTGAAGAAGGTTCCGCACCTTGGCCTTTTTCTGGCTTTGGGTCAACAGGTCAGAGAGCTTATCCTCAATCAGACGTTTTAGATCAGCTGGGGTCGCTTCACCATGCTGGTCGAGAAATTGTAAGACAAGATCCTTATAATACTTTTTGTCAAAGGCACGGTGTTTCGTGTAATCGGCTTTGCTTGCGGTAACCTGGGCGATTTTTGCTGCCACGAACAGGTTTGGGTAGCGCCCTTCGATAAGTTTTTTCCGGCGAAGCAGTCGGGCGGCTTCCTGGGAAATGGCTTCCTTCTTTTGAATCTTATCAAGGGCGATGACTTCCTGGAGGGTGAGATTTTCCTCTTCGATGAGAATCTTGCTGTAATTTTCATCGATCAGCTTGCCAAAGACAGTCATATAGACATGATTGGGGTCATGGAGATCATATTCCGGTAGCGGAAAAAAACGTCGGCGTTGTTCGAGAAACATGCGCCGGATGCCCATGCCCATGGTGTCAATCATGTCCAGATGAACCATGGCTTGGGCCAGAAAAGGATTGCGATAGCGCTCCGGCGTTCTTCCTCTCAGGACGTAATCTTCAACGGTGCCGTCATAAAATCCACCGATATTCTGCAGAATGAGCCGATCGCCTTTTTCGATCAGGATAATCCGGGCATTTTGAGTGTAGTCCTGATGGGCAATACAGTTATTCAATGCTTCCAGTATGATAGTCGAATCGTATTTAGTCAGCTCGATCGGGATGAGCCGATTAAACGGTTGAATCCGAAATCTGATATTGCGTATACGACTGAAGACATCTTCCACGGTAAGGAGAAAAGGCGGGCCGAAATGTTCGTAGGCCTGTTCTTCTTCATCAAGCTTCCAGGTTATTTGCGCTGGATGGGGAGTAAGATGATGGGCGGCCTCCGATTTTCCCAGAAGGAGGATTGCTGTGCGGGTAAGTTTACCGTTACGGGTGAGTTTGGCTTTTTCAAGAAAGGTCGGTGTATCCCAGGTGTCGATTTCTCCGGCAAATCTGGTGCGTGTGTGTTTTTTCTGAAATTTGGCTTTGGCGACACGAAGCGCCTCATCGTCAAGCTCGGCAATCCCTGCGTCGGGGCAGATCCCGGCGCTCCAATCAGCCAATGTGACTTGTGCGCGGATAGCCTCCAACTCTTGAATGGAAAGGGGAACCAGTGATTCACCATCTCGACCGAAAAAATGACCTTTCCAACTGGTGGGGATACCGACGAGAGCAGCAGGAATCTGAAACAAGATGACTCGACCTTCAGGAAAATGTAGTTCGTGAATCTCCTGAAAGGTGATGCCGCCCGCTTCCCGGGCTATTTCATGTTTTAGGCTCTCAAGATCTTTGCGATTATGTCGGTAGAGTGTTCCAACGATCTCTCGAGGTGCTTTGTCTTTTATGCCGAAAACGAGCCATCCGGAATGTTTTCCTTTCAGATTGGCCTCATTGCTCAAGGCGGAAAAATATTTTCCAAGCTCATCAAAGGAATAGTTGGCTTTTGCTTCCTTGAATTCCAGCCATTCCGTCTCGGAAGGCATATGCCTATACTCGGTCAATTTTTGTTTTAGTTCATTTTCCGTATACATACGCTTCTCATACCAGTTTCCGCCGAACAGTGAAAAGGGTTTCTTTGCGGGTAAAGGCGTTGCCCTCAGCTTGACTCTACCTTCTCCCTTTAAAAACTATCAGAAACGACCAGGTGTAAGCTTCCCTGCTATTGCCACTTGGCCTTGCCTTGTGCGTCGTAAACAATACTCTTGTTTGTTCCAATTTCAGGTAACGTTCCATAAAAATCAGCTAGCGAATGCATAAAGATTATGCCTCCTACCCGCTGGTAAATGTGGCCGTCAGCAGAATGGACAATCATCCCATCATGTCGCTTCGATTTATCTACCTGCTGTGATGAATAAAGATTGTAAATGCCCGGTTTCAATTTGCCAGCTTTGCCAACTTCCTGAATTTTCCAACCATCATTTTCTTCGGCTTCGACAATCCGTTGGCCATTCATCACGATTAATCGCAGCTTCATGACAGGAACCTCTTTTTTATTCTTCAATTATCGCTACAAGCTGCATCTGTGAAAGATCGGCTGCAAACTCATTCTCGTCGTCCTCATACCTCAACCAAGCGTATCCGGGAGTCAGGTGCATACGCGTGAGGATCAGGCGGGCAAGCTTCTCTTGATGTCTCACTTGCACATGAAGGACTCTCTTGGGTTTCCTTTCAGGAGATTTCTGATGAGATTCTTTGTCATTTCCATCATCAATGTTTTCTTCCTCAGAGGGATTCTCAATGGACCCTTTTACATCCAAGAATTCGCGAAGCAGTCGGACAGAACCGCGTGTGATCTCCTGAGTATCATCAGCCAGCCAGAAAACGATTTCTTGGGGGTTCTTTTTGTGCGCTGTCACAAGGTCGTTAATCACTGTTACGTCAGTTGCCCGGCCACCGTTATAGGTGGCGGCTATAGCGGGTGGTAAATTGAGAAGCGCATAATGATGCGTGACAAAAGTCGGTGATTTGCCGATCTCCCTGGCAATATCCTTCATTTTCTTCCCTCTGGCAACTTCTCGGCCGATGAATTCCGCAATCTCCGATGCGGTCAGTTCATTACGCTGCAGATTCTCAATTATCTGATCAATCTCATCGTAATTGTCGTCGATAAAGGCGGGAATCGTTGTGTAACCGGCTATCCTGGCAGCACGATAGCGGCGTGCTCCATGATTGATGATATATCGACCTGGATTGTTGGAATTGTGGCGGATGGAAATGGGAGATTTTACTCCACGAGAGAGGATGGTTTCTGCCAGCTCATTCAAGCTCTCTTCAGAAAAACCGGGATTGTTATCTTTGCGGGGTTGATTGGGATCCTCATCTATCAGATTCAGATCAATATTGAGAGGCTCTGCAAAATTCCTGACAGGTTTGTTCAAAGCCGAAAACACACGACTCACAGCTTGGGAAACAGCCCCTTTTGATATTCCAAGCTCGGCTGCATATTGTGTCTGGGATTTCCCCTCGACCAGCACGCCTCTGGCTATATCAATAGTTTGCCGGCCAATTTTCAGCTCACCGATGATTTTTTTGAACTGAACCTCGGTTAATCTTTTTTTCTTCATCCTCATAGGCAACCATAACAAGCAGTATTGTCAGCAGAATGAATGCGCCAATAAAACGATATCCAGGATGTCTGTCTGGCGTATCCCAGTAGATGAGCATCAAGACAAACTGGAAAAGGCAATAGGCAATCCCTACCTTTTCGATGAGTGGGTATGCAAGCACAAGGATAAAATACAAAAATCGGCCGATACCTCTTAGTATGTTTGCTATTCTCATATGGGATTTACCCCTTTTCTGTATCCGAGCGTGCGGTAAAATAATTCGTTATTGCGCCTCCATTAATTTTCCAATCCTAAAGAACTGATCCGATCAACGGCTTTCAATTTGTGGTCTTTGATCGAATCAGTGCAGCTACAGAACAAAAATTAATTTATCCATGTATCCCCTCTTTTCCAAGATAGGCAATTTTGTCTATATGTTCTCTTTTAGTGTTATCAAACAGGTGGGTATATCTCATTATCATGGCTAGTGTTGAATGACCAAGGATATCCGCAATAATCCGGATATCAACTCCCTGCATAAGTAAATGGCTGGCAGCGGTATGGCGGATATCGTGGGGCGTGAAGTGGGGGATAATCGGAAAACCTGAGTGATTTTCCTGATCTGCGGCCTTGCGGTGCAGCCGGGTCCACATTCGTCTCCAACAATCTTGAAATATACACCCTGGTCGGAGCATAGTTTGTTTGGATAACCGGTGGTTTGGTTTCAGGAAAAGGTAGCCATCAACCTCTGGATCGATTTTTTTTAGAGCCTCGGCAACCTCAACAGTTAGGGGGATAGTTCTTGGTTTTTTTGATTTTGTCTGCCAGAGAGTGATAAGGCGATTTTGGATGTCGACGGTAGAGGTTGTAATCCTTGCAGCCTCTCCGGTTCTCATCCCAGAATGCATCAAAAGGAGGACGAAGGGATAAAATTTAATGTTCTTGGAGTTTTTGGCTTCTTCGAGTATAATTCTTACTTCTTTTGTCGAGAGAAATCGTTCTCGTCCTGGGTCAGCTGGTACCCGATCGATGTACTTCAAGGGATTGCCTATTGATAGGCCCCAGGCTCCATTAGCCAGCCGAAACATTCTGGACAGCATTGCCAGCTCTTGCCGAACAGAAGAAGAAGAGGCGCTTTCAGCCAGACGCTCTGATTGATATCGGGAAATTTCAGTTGATTCTATTTCACTGAGAGGAGTTCTTGCTCCGAGAATTCTAGTGATGTGCCGGTGGCTGTATTGCTCGCGATCCAAGGTGGAAGGGCTTTTCTTTAAAATATTTTTGCTGTACTCATGGTATCTATTGAGGGCTTCGTCGAGGTAAACTGCTTCGGCTAGACGTGGATCTTTATATTTCTTTCGAAGGATAAGAGACTCCTGTTCTGCCGCCCAAGATTTCGCCTCTCCTTTTGTCGAGAAGGTTCTTTTAATTGGCTTATGCCCTTTTTTTCGGATAACGGCTTGACAAACGGTGCCTTTTTGGGTCTTCAGGGTAACAAACGTCGCCATTTTTCTTTTTTGGTTTTTATTTTTTGTACTTTTTTATAAAAACACTCTTCATAGGGTACAAAACAGGGTACACTATTTTAACAAAAGAAAACAACACATATCAACAAAAAGCGACAACTAACAGAATTACACTGATGAACGAACAGGAGAATAAAGCGTGAATTTGTAATGAAATCAATCGAAAATCGAATGGCGGAAGTGCATGGGAATCGAACCCACCTAACGGGCTATTAACCCGCTACACCGGATTTGAAGTCCGGGAGAGCCACCAGTGCCCTATCCACTTCCAAATTTTTCTGCAAAAATTGATGAGTATACTAATAAGTGTTGACCTTGAAAACAACTATTTATTATAGTGTTGAACTTTATCGGCGTATTGCAAAATTATCAACCACAAACGCTTACTTTTTCTAAAACTCAAGGGACCAGATCCTCACCTCACATGCAGTGCGAAAGATTAATTAGAATGATTAAGTCATGGTACCTCAGCGTACGCGAGGAGACAATGGCTCCGGCCCGCATGGTCTCTTTCATGGAGCAACATGCTACCACGTGCGAAGTTTGCCTTCAAGACCCCAACCTCAAAGATGAGATCGCCAAAATTTCTGAACTCATTCTGCCAGAATCAAAAATCCCCAAAGCAATTCGACAGCAAGGCGGCTTTGACGACGACTCCACCTTCGAAGATGACGGCCTTATTGAAGAGGGAGAAAATGATGACAATGGCCTCGACGACGAAGAAACCAATGATATAGATGAGATAGACCCAGAGGAAGAAGACGAATTTCTTGAAGACACGGACGAAGATTAAAACCAATCCGCAGGCGACCACTTGGAGAATATTCTAGTGGTCGCCACTGTCCCAAATCATACAAGTATCAACTTGGTCTTGCAAATTGCTGTGGCATGTCCGAACGTTCCCACTTTTTCAGTGCATCAATAATAAAAGTGTTTATTGCGATTTGCTCCTCATCGCCTTTGCCTATGATCGATAATGGCGCACCAAAGGAATAATAAGCAGTCTTCGAAGTATCAAGCCTGCCGAAATCCTTAATCCATTTACCATTCTGCCAACAATCAGTCTTCAGTGCTACCGGGATGGCCTGGACACCGGCTTTTTTAGCAAGTTTCACCCCAATTGAACTCATCTTCTCCGGATTGAATGTGTGTGATCTTGTTGTCTGTGGAAACACAATTACAGATATCCCAGCCCTCAGCCTTTCAACGCCTACAGACATTACTCCTTTCAGATCCTGTCGAGGATTTGTTCTACTGACGGCCACGGGATTACGTGACTTCATTATATGCTTGAAAAACGGGTAAGAGAGCAAGCTCTCTTTTACGACAAAGGTCACTGGCTTTATCGGCTGTATAATAACAGGCAGAAGCATTGTCTCCATCATGCTCATATGATTACCCACAAAAACTACAGGGTCATTTCCTCCCTCTAGATTTTCAACACCCGATATATCAATTGCAATTCCGGCCTGCTCCAGCCGTCGCAATACAGCCAGACTGCTTTCAATCCATTTATCATCCCCATATTTCCCCATTTTCGCCAACCGGCTCGATCGCAACACAATGGTAATAAGGTGTAGATAAAACTGCAAAGAGGGTACCGTTTTTGATAGCAGAGATAAAGGCCGAGGCTGGGTTCTATACAGATGGTCTGTATACTGAATTTTATGCATTTTACAGAAATAGCTGAATTTAGAGTTTCATGACGCAGCCCTATTTCATAGGGGAGGTGTAATCTGCGGGGATGCCCGATTATTTAACAAATCAACAGTGCTCTTCAGGATATTTTCAAGGTATTGCGGAATAATCAACAAATAAATTAATCTCTTCTTCCTCTTGATGTTGGTTCGCTGGTTTTCGGAGGTTTCGCTTTTTCATAATGGTATGTCTCCACGGTCTGTTCATGGAAGGCTCCTGCCCTAATAAGCATTTTCACGATTTCCTGGTGGCCTTTTAGAGATGCGAAATCGCAAGCTGTTGCCCCGCCACCGTTACGTCCGAAGATATTTCCCTTTTCATTGACATCGACCCCCTTGGCAAGGAGCAACGCTACGACATCTTCGTGGCCTTCAATTGAAGCCCCAATCAGGGCAGTAATACCGTCATCCCTTTTGGCGTTAACATTCGCACCATTTTCCAGGAGACGTTCCACCTCCGGCAAGTTGCCGGAAAATGCCGCTTTTATCAGATCAGCGTTTAAATCATTGTTGGTTGTTCCAGCATAAGTTGAACCAACAAATATGAATATCAATAAAAATTGAATAAATAACACTAAATCTCTAAAAAGATATTTCACAAGCATCAGGTTCACCAATGAAATTAACCAAGTTTTCCCACTTCTCTATTTTTTTCACTGTCAAGAACATATCTCTCGGGTTGAATAAAAAAGAGACCACATCCCCTAAAATTTCAAGAGAATAGTGTACCAAGACGGATACAGTTGAACAACAAAAAACCCGCTTTCCTTACAAAATAGCTTATTAATACTTAAATCTGGATGAAACTGGTGAGGCGCTCGACGATCGCCTACTCCTCACCGAGCTTCACTCCTTTGCAATTTATAGGTTAAGCAGTTGGTTGATCCCCAGTTTTTTCGGATTTATCAAATCCGCTGCGACATCTTTCCTCACATGGGCAACGATAATGTCGCCGATTTCTTCAATAGCGTCTTCAAAAATACCAGTCTGCTTCATGCCGTTGGTTTGCTGTCGATTATCATCGGTGGGGGTCATATACTGGATGATGTCAACTTTGTACCGATCTATTAAAAAGAGATGCAGCAGGGTCATGAGCCGTTTTCTTCGCAGACCGGTATCATGAATTATCTGGTTGCGGACAAATAAAAACACCTTGTCTTCCCGATCACGTAAAACGGTAAATACAACTTCGGCGAGCTGGCTGTCATTGTTCTCGATTACAGAGAGTTTCAATATATCAGAGCCCGGACTTTGCGGTCGCAGCCGAGCCTTCAGTTCCTTCTTCAGGTCATAGTGTTTTGACCATCTGGACAGCCAGTCTTCAAGAACAGAGATCGGGATTTCAGTTTGCACAAGGTGCTGAAACTGAGTTGATCCCTTACCCATGGCCTTGGTGGTTGCCGTTCGTCCCGAAGAAGCGGCCAAAGCGCCATCCAACCGAGGACCACCCACCAGAGACTGCGGGGTTTTATACGGGGATTCAAGCAGTCGAAGCTTGCGCTGCAGTCGGGCTAAGGCAAGCATTCCATCCTGCTGCAGAGCGGTTGCTAGTTCTTCGCCTGCCACACCATCCGCCTGATGACCGCCATAGGTGATAAAATTAAAGACGTAGCCAAGCTTTCCTATCTCTTTAGGGAATTGCCTCATTTCTTCATCACTCATGCCGGTTGTATCCCAGTTGAACGAAGGAGAAAGGTTGTAAGCAAGCATTTGATCTGGATACACTGCATGGATAGCCTTGGCAAATTCTGCGGCGTCTTTAAGATCCGCTGTTTTGGTCTCCATCCATATAAGGTCGGCGAATGGTGCAACTGCCAGGGATTTTGCTATGGCGTATGCCATACCACCGCGTATCTGGAAGAAACCTTCAGTCGTCCTTGGCCGATTCCAATCCCAGGAAATATTGGCACCGATCGCCTTTGCCTTCTGCCTTGCCATAAAGTGAGATACCTTTTTCGCATATCCCAGCCACTGCTCAACGGTCATATCTATTTCCTGACCGTCTTCCTGGAGCAGCTTGATTTGATCGGCAACAGCTTCAGGAAAGGTTTTTACCCCTGCCTCACTCTCCCAGGCCTGCACCACAATGGTCATGGCCTCGTCGAGCATATGCTCTATCTCAAACCTGTCCTCTGAAACCTCTCTGGCAATTATTGCCTCTATCTTGCCATATATTCCGGCGGATTTATACCAACTTATGGCAAGTTGATACTGTTCCTCAGCCATATCAAAAAGCAGGTGGCCCAGCACATCCTTATGCCCGGATTCGTTAAACAGACGTTGCAGTGCCAGGGCGCAGAATTTATAAAGAGGTACATTCAGGTTGGTTGCACCCAAAATAAAGGCATGATCCCGGCTGTCATTATTACTGTCGAGCAAAGTAGCCGCTTCGGCATCCGTCCGGGCAACGATTATGCCGGGGACCTGCATAATATCCAGCTGAAAACGAGCCGTGTTGAGTCTTTTAATCTGCTCATCCACCGAGACGAGAACCTTGCCACCCTGATGCCCGCATTTCTTCGTTCCAGGTCTCTGGTCTTCAATATGATACCCTGGAACGCCAACCTCCACAAACCGTCGTATCAGATTGCGAATATGTGCGTCTCCCCCATGTCCGGTATCAGCATCGGCAATAATGAAAGGGCGAAAATCAACCTCTGGTGTATTTTCCCGGTCCACCGCACTCATACGAGAACGAAAGAACTTTTGGTTTCTGTCGGCGGTAAGCAGCGCTCTGACGATGGGGGCGGCCTCATCAGGAACTTGACTTAAAGGATATGATGCAAGGTCTGCTCCAGGATCTTCATTTATAGAACCCTTCGCCGATGTTGCCCAGCCCCCCAGGTATATTCCCTGGATTCCGGCTCTTTTAATGGTGACCGCCTGTCCGGGGCTATACGGCCCAAAGGTGGTTATGGAAGTTTTATTAATGAAGTTATCTTTTAATACCTTAAAGAAATCCTCTGCCGCCTCCCTGGCGACGGTATAGTCGTTTGCTATGGTTCCCTGCTGCTCTGCCACCTGCCTCTCTGAATAGAGCCTTTGAATTCCTGCAAAGCGGGGACTGGAGAAATACTCTTGTAACTCGGTTATCTGTTTTTTCAACATGGTCTTCTCCTTGAAGTTATGCTGTATGATCCAAGTTTTCGGTGATTCGCTGTCCTGTTGCCCTAAATTTATTGATGTAGGCTGCTATGCGCCGCTTCCCTTCATCGAGATCGTCATTGTTGAGATTTATATTGAGCAAATCGATATACCAGGAGATTTTCACCCCCTCGCCGATATACTCCTTCACCATTTCGTAAATAATTGGCAAAGAAGTGGTTTTTGATTCTTCATGGACATCACGGCCATCTGCTTGCAAAAGCTTTGCATACTCTTCGTCCAACAGACGGGTAAAGATCTCCTGAGAAAACACCTGTCCTTTTATTACTCCCGTTTCCAGATCATCCTCAGTGATGGCCCCACCTTTGTGCACCCACTCCCAAAGAATACTCATGCGAATTTCACCGGTGGCCATGTCTTCCATCAGGTAGAGAATATCATCGTTCCCAAAGAAATCCGCAGGTTTCAACGAAGCTGCCTGGAATCCTTGGGCAAATGCATTGCCATACTGCAAGGCAACGCTTATAAGATTTCGTGCACCGCGAATGGTTCGCGGTGCATCTTCCAGAAGAAAGAGATCATTCGCATCTTTTTCTCCATATCCGAGGAGCGGGAAGGGTTTTCCCAGCTGATTATCGTCTCCGACCGTTTCCCAGGCAGATCGGATAATATAGACCATTTTCCAGTGTGCAACCCATTTGCCGCTTGCGCCTGCCCGCTGTTCTCGTTCTGCCCCGGCCAAGGCCATCTTCATTCCTGCACTGACCCCATTTTTCGACCCAACCGGAATATTTGGCTCCATCCCCCCTTGGAACAGTGCATAGTTGCCGTTTTGATCGGGGGTATTGACACACCTGCGAACCCGATCTTCATAGTGGCGCATATAGCCATAGGTCATCCCAACCGCTTCAATATTGGGATTAACAAAGCTCTTATCCCAGACCATGGCATCCGCCACGCTGTTGATATAATCCCAACGCCCGGTGTTAAAACCTACAAAATGCCCTCCCAGAGCGGCTCGTATTTCCATTATCTGGAAGGTCGCTTCAACCTGCTCAAGGAGCACGTAAGCAAGGATCGAGTTCTTGGCAATCCCCAAAACTCTCTCCAGCCTGTCCAGCAACGTGTTCCAGAACGCTGCTTCCTCAGCGGTTTGGATCTTGGGTAAATAAAGGACGAGAGAAGAGCCGCTTTTCCGAAGTTCCGCATGAGTATTAATGATATACAGGGTTGTGTCGACGATGGATGCAGAAAGGCCACGACCCTTTTCATCCCGGAAATGTCTGTCGTCAAGATGAAGCCCGCGCGGCCTGAATATCTTGGTAGTAAAATCGAGCTGCTTTCGCCAGTCATCGATTATGTTCCTGCCAAGAAAGGACTTGGCCCAAAGATTCATCTCCTCTGACACTGTCTCGGCGACACCTAAAAATAACGGGTCTTTTGCGTATGCCAGTTTGAGGTTTCTGATGTTATCCAAAGACATGGTGTCAATTTGACCCAAGGCATCTTCACCATCAAACATCCATCCATCTGCGCCTGATAGCAGCGCATATGCCACATTTCTTATACCGCTCTCAAGCGACGATCTTGGCCTTGTCGCAGGCCCTGTTCCTTGAATCCATTGTCTCTTTAGATCTTGTGGAATTATCGGCCCGACAAACTTTCCCGCCCGGGCATCCGCCACAGCTATATCAGTACCGGCAATGGTCGATTCGTTGTCGAGAAAGGTGATACGCTCTTTGTTTTCGACTCTTCTCTTTCTCACCCTGTATCGCTTTTCCATCAATGCGATTCGTTCCTCATTCAGAGAAGCCATGCTTTCAAGCGCGGCTATGGCATTGGCATGAAGCACATCAGGATAATTCTTGCTCAGTTCAATCGAGAAGAGTAATTGTTTCGCGGTCTGTTTTAACATGGCGCCTCCTTGTAAGTTTATTTCCCTCAACAATGGGTTTGCGAAAGGTGCATGTCAAGCGAATTTTCGCTAATTACGTTTTTTCTTTATATATTGAATTCTCCGAAAGAAAACTGTACAGTCGGTAGCAGGAAACACATTATGAATACTGAAAGAATAAAAATAATATTCGGATTAAAGATAAAAGCCCTGCGAACTGAGCAGGGCTTATCCTTACGAGAACTCTCTAAAAAGACAAATATTGCCACTTCCTATCTCAGCGAGATCGAATCCGGCAAAAAATACCCGAAACCTGAGAAGCTCATCCGCCTCGCTGAGGCACTGGAAACGCAATACGACACACTGGTTTCACTGCAACTCGACAAGACCCTTGATCCCTTTGCCGCACTCATCAATTCCGATCTGATCAAAACTTTTCCCTTTCATCTTTTCGGCATTTCGGCCGGCGATATCCTTGGACTCTTCAAAAATGACCCGGAAAACGCCGAGGCATTTCTGCAAACCTTCCTGCAGATCAGCCATGCCTACAACATGTCCCTTGAGAATTTTCTCTTTGCCGCTCTGCGAACCTATCAACGGCGTCATAATAATTATTTTCCGGATCTGGAAAATCTGGCGAATCTCTTTGTCCAACAGAATGGAATTGCCGGTGAAACTCCAGGTTTTGATCAACTGAAAAAGATCCTTGAAGAAAAACATGCCTACACCATAGAGGAGCAGGAGCTGGCCCGCCATCCGGTTCTCCATACCTTCCGTTCAATTTTCAGAAGAAAAGGCCTGCTGTCGATAAACGGAAAACTGCTCCCTTCCCAAAAGACTTTTATTCTTGCGCGAGAAATCGGCTTCTTAGAACTAGCCGTCAAAGAACGCCCGCTTACATCCTCATGGATTAAGGTGCAAAGCTTTGGTCAACTGCTAAACAATTTCAAGGCGTCCTACTTTGCTGGAGCCCTGCTAATGCACCAGGACCTTCTGGCAGAGGGGGTAAAACGACTATTCTCAAGCAACGAATGGAATAGTGACGCTTTTATTGAATTGCTCGATCAACACCAAGCCACCCCGGAAATGCTTTTGTACCGTTTCAGCCAGGTACTTCCTGGAGTCTTTGGCCTGGCTCATCTTTTCTACCTGCGGTTCACTAATTCTGAAGATCGCCTTTCGGTGAAGCTGACGAAGGAACTCAACATGACCAAAACACTGGTTCCCTATGGCTTGGGCATTAATGAACATTATTGCCGGAGGTGGCTTCCGCTTCGGCTGTTGAAAACGATACGGCACAATAATCTCAGCATTACAACCGGAGCGCAGAGGATTCAGTTTGTAACAAGTGGCGCCAGATTTCTCATTTTAAGTATGGCGCGGCCGCTCTCCCTGGCAAAAGAGCGAGAATCAGCAATCGCCATCGGCATTTTAATTGATAGAAAGTCTCAATCCCTCATCAAGTTTGCAGACAATCCATCCATTCCCGAAGAAATAGTCGGCGAAACTTGTGAACGTTGCCCCCTGACCGATTGCAGCGAACGTGTGGTCGAAGGCAGTATTGTCAACATGCAAAACAAAGCAAAAACACGTGAAATGGCTTTGCACGCGTTTATTCAATAGGCAAAACCTATTGCAATATCCCACGGCTTCTAAGGTGATTCCCTTATCAAAAATTTGGCTCCATCCGCATGGTGCCAATCGCTATAATTGACATATTGCCCCTATAAGGAATATCGTTTCACCGTCCGATAGATATCGGCGACAGTGTTTATCTGCCGATTGCCCTGCCGCTGCGGCTGGAAGAGTTTGAATCCCTGCGTTTCAGACGGTAAATGCGAGAGGTCTCAATGTGAAAATTGAAGATTCTGTTTCAATTTCAGAGCTGTCTGAGAAGTGTCAGGTGTTATTGATTGAGAACAATAATTGAAAAGAGGAAATCAGAGCCCTGAAGGCACGGTTGGGTATTACGGAGGCGCGGTATTCGGGTGATGAAATTTCCGGGAATAAATCCGAATCTGAAACAATCGCTTCGCAGGCTGCTAAAGGGTATTGCAACAAATGCCTGTTTATCAAGTACAATCAGTGTGTTAACTGAGATAGCTTAGCCTGACATCTGAGGAAATCGAGCTATTTTGTAATTACATGCAGTTGATTTCGAAATTTTAAAGTGATTATCGAGCAATTGCCACAACGGTGATTCCCGAGGCTTTCTGCCCCTGTAAACTTCCGATTGGTCGCTCCAGTGCAGTCCCTTAATCATGACCTAATCTGCCTGCCGGATTTTTCGACAAATAGATTGAAAAGCCTTCCATGATTTGTTGCCGGATCAAATTTTTCAAGGACCAGTTTTCTGCCCTTCTCAGCCATTTCTAGTGCCAACGACCTGTTGTTTGTCATTTTCCGAATGGCGTCCGCAAGGGCCAATGGGTCCTTTTCCCATACCAGCAGACCGGTTTCGTTATTTATGATGACCTCGGGTATACCGCAGACATTCGTTGAGATTACCGGCAAACGATGCAACAGGGCTTCCATGATAACAGTGGGCATCCCGTCCCTGTCACCGGATTTATGAACAACGCTGGGCATTATAAAAATATCGGACGAGCGAAAAAACGCAGAAATCCTGTCGTGGGCTATAAATCCTGGATAAGATATGTGGTTTTTCAGGCCCAAACGATACGTCCAATACTTCAACTGAAGCCTTCTTGGTCCATCTCCGGCAAGGGTGAGGTGAAAATCGAAGCCAGTTTTTTTCAGTATTCCACATGCACGTAGAAGAACATCAAATCCTTTAATTCTATCAAAACGCCCAAGCGCAAGCAGTTGGTAAGGGGGATTCATCGCCACTGCAGCATCTTTGAAAGGTCGTGAGTCAATGCCGTTGTATATCCCATAAATCTTCGAAACAGCCCGAGGAGAAGAGCTATTCAGATAGGAAACATTTATCATGTTATCGGAGGTCACAAAAAGGCTGTCTCTGATTTTTTCCTTCAAAGCACCGTCAGGTGGATAGATATCTCCTGCCCTGCCGGTAAAGCTAAAAGGAATACCGGTGAGCCTGGATGCAATCCAGGCGGCCGTCGCCGGTCCCATGGCCCACGGCGCATGAATGTGATCAAAGGCTTCTTTTTCGAATATTCTGGCAAACGTAAAACCACATAGGAAAGCAATGATGTTTTCGCCCCCGAATTCCAGCGATTTCCATTTCCGAATCGGGACTGTTTTGAAGAGTTCCCATACCAGCTCAGGCTTTTTTCGTCGCCAGTAGGCAATATCGCCGGGCAGCCGCTTCAGGACGGACATTCCTAAGCGTATGACGTCCCTGTATGCCAACATCTCCAAAGATAGTTTTCTGCTAAGTGCTCCGTAAATGGTGAAGACTTCGATAGGAAGGCCCAATATCCGCAAGTTGACAACTTCCCTGAAGATAAAGGTTTCAGAAGGCTTGGGAAACCATAACAGAATATAGGCGATTCTGGGCAGTTTAAAATCGACCTTGACTTGTTTTAGGTCTTGATTTTGCGTTCTCATGGTTTTTCTTTGAGTTTTTCCTTTAATTTTGCGGCAATTTTCTCATTTCCGCAAAAATTCCCCTTGTGGATGCTGTTCTGGAATTCGGCGTACTTTTCCTCAAAACGCGCTAAACACGCAATGCGGGGAGCAGCGTCCAGAGTATAGTCACCGTAATTCAGAGACCTTACCATGTGCGCATTGAAAAATTGCTCATATGCCATATGAATCGGATAGGAATAAACAGGTTTCCCAAGAAAAAGGGCCTCCGAGATAAGGTTATGGCCGCCATTGGATATAATATATCTACAGGTCGCAAGATCCTTCAAAAGACCGACTCTGGATGGCGGTCGGAAAATGATGTTCCTGCTGCCGGGCTTTTCGCCGTAACCGTAGACGATGTAACGATTTGCGGATTTTTCCAGCTCAGGGATCAGCTTTGTGAAAGTCGGGGATGTCTGGTAGACGAAAACGTGTTCTCCGTCCGAAGGCCTGACATCCATTATGTCTTTTCGTAATATCGGAGGGAAAACGTCCGTGGTCTCGGGATCTCGCGGCGGGAATTGATAAAATGTGTTGACGAAATAATGATCGGCATTGCTGAACATCAGATTCAGGGGCAATGCAAATAAAAAACGGCTGAGCACCTGCCCCCTCGGCATTTCATACCGGAGTTTGGTCAGAAAATGTTGATTGTCGAAACTGATGCACCCGATCCCAAGTTCCTTGGCGATCATGGGGGTAAAATATTCGTAAAACGTAATGGCCATACTGGGTGAAAACTGCTCGATTTGAGCAATAATCCGCCTGCCGGAAGAGTTCCTTTTGAGTAGGACCCTGGACCCGTTCCGGACCGTGGCGGCGATATCAACCTTGTTGTTCGCATAATAGGTTGCAAGGAGAGGTACCTCCAGGAACGGATAACCCATCCTGACAACTTCACGGACCGTCCCGGCGCCTATAAACAGATACTCATGTTGAGGGGCCAGCTCCGCGAGGGCCAAGGCCTGGCTCAAATGTCCGTTGGCATCTCCCATAACTCCGACAATAATCCTGGCCAAGCTGAAACCCCTCCAGCCGGTATCCATAAAGATACAGGCAGAATAATTAGTGCCCGGCTAAATCAATTTGGCGGGCCCGATGTTGCCAGGAAGTGGAAAAACTTGAATCCTCATGGTCCGCCGGTCCTGTGCCCCTTAATCGCATACGGGTTTGCGGTCAGATATGCCGCCAGGTGTTTCTGACCGTGGACAACATTACATTTTAAACAAGGATGCTGTAGATCGGTGGCAAGCTCACCTGCCGCAAGTCTGTTGAACATTTTTCTGGCCTCAAGATATCTCTGGTTCGTATTTTCAAAGCAGGAAATATGGGCAAAATCGTCATCCTTAAAGTATAGATAAAAACATGGGGCAATCCCGCCATCTGAGTTTAACACGATTGTTCTCCATAACTGATCGCACGACCTTCTTTCTTCATCCAACTGGATAATTTCTTCTTCGGGTCCGCCGCCTATATGAGTCCTGAATATATCGACACCTATTTCGCCTGCCATACGAAACGCCTCCTGAACCTGGTGAGCATTGTACTTAAAAACCAAGTACTTTATCACGATAATTGGGCGGAAATGGTGCATTCGATTTCTGTAGTCGACAAGATGTTTCAGGTTTTCGATAACCAGGGATAGTTGACCTCTCTTGTGATATCGCTCATAAATCTCCTGTGTTGTCCCGGATACGCTTACGATAAGATGATCCAGACCAGCATCACAAATCTTTTCGAGAACGGACCTGTTTCTAATATTCAAATTGGTCGATATCATGTTAAATATTCGCCTTTCATGAAACAAGTGCACGATTTCGGATATTCTTGGATGCAATAATGATTCGCCCCAATTGAAAAGGTCGGCCTCGATCAGGAATTTTCCGTAACGATCGAGGAATGCTTTGACCAAATCAACGTCTATGATGCGTTCCGTGCGTCCGCTGGTTTGTCGCCGGCCGGTCGGGCAATAAGGACATTCCAGATTGCAGGTGTTGCTAACATCGATTACCGCATGGAAGGGAAATCCTCTTGGCTGGCTGACTCTCTTCAGCCTTTCATACTCTCGTGTCAAGAGGTTCGCAGCCTTTGATGGAGTTAGATATTTAATTATGCCGAGTGAATTTGAAAACAACTCTTTTTCATCCCCGAACTGCCTTGGGATTAAAGATATCGTTTTATGGACAAGCTTGTCCAGAAGGTCGTTTCGGATTAAAGGCATATATCAAACCTGGTCGGTTATGGTTTTGACTGAAGTTTCCTGTGAATTTATATATCATAAATCCTGCTGCCTCTAAGCAACCATGCGCAGCAGCGTTTTAACGAAAGAATTTTGTGGTCTTTGCTTTGGTAATGGGCAAATCGATTGAAAATTCTGATCCAATGCAGCTTCAGCTATAATTCTTCGTACATCAGAAAAGGCAAATCCAGATCGTCCGCGGATTTTAAATTTTCGATCTGGTGCACATTGTAATCGGTCTGCATAAATCCAAGTCAATGTTGTTGCCATCATGCAGAAGTTGAGGTGATTGAGCACGGCATCGGCATTTCGTGTCTGTGATTTTGAACTGCCGATCTCCTGCTTGATTTCTTTGAAGCCAGCTTCAATCTTCCAGCGTGCTCCATAGTATTCAATTATCTGTTTAACGGAGAGCGTCAGATCCGTTGTCATGAGTGCAACATATCTTGTTTTTCTGTATACCCAGACAATATGCACTGGACACTTCATCGTTTTTAACATAACGGTCTGTGAATGAGCCAGCACTTCTCTTTGCTTGCCGTAGAGGAAAGCAGTATACACCTGTGCCTTTTCTCTCCATCTCGCGGCACAATCATCCACACTACCAAGACGACCACCGTATTTTCTGGATCGTCCCGCCTTACGTTTTTCACCTTCTGCAAGAACAGGTGCAAAATCATACAGCGTAATATTCGTTCGCATGCGGGACAACAGATGAAAATGTCCAGCCAAACCTCTTTCCAATAGAGACCATAGGCCATCATTGCCAAACCAACTATCAGCCACTACCAGTACTGGCTGCTGAAAATACTCATGGATTTCTTTGAGCATTTTGGCCGCCTGTTCCATTTTCGTCTCAAAAGGGATAAGATGGCCTTTGCGTTGAGCATTGATGGACTTTGCCTTAATGTCCTTCTTCATCATATAGAATCGAAAATCAAGTGGCAGGCAAACCCAGCGGGATTTTACTTTTTTAAGCAAACCAATTGCCAAGATACACTGTGACCATGGGTAAGAACCCTGATTTCCGTTGGCTGCATGATTGTGGAAATGGCCACAACAAAAAATCTTTCGACCGCTTTTTGGATTTATTGAATCGTCCAGTGCAACAATAATCCTCTTTTCTGTTGCCGGCTCTGAAATCAGTTGCCACATGGTTCTCCATAAAGCTTTCCAAGGTAGCGTTGTACTCCCCATGAAAGCATAAAACCGCTGGCTTTGAATTTCCAATCCAAACAATGTTCGCAAAGCACGCAGAAGATTGGACGTAATTGACGATGTGAACGGAACCATCACCGCGAGCAATGTGTATGCAAACCAGATTTTTCTTTTCTGTCCCTGCTTTGTATTGGAAAATTCCTCTTGCAGAGGTGCAAGTAAATCACGTAATATAAACATGGCAAGTGGCTCCTTTTGATATAATTTCAATGTGTTAGATCATGAAACTATACCATAGTGTCGCTTGCCTTTCACTGCCTATCTTGCCGAATTTAAAGAATATATTCCACAACTAGCCTCATTATGGCACAGAAATTGAAATCCTGTCTTTGATAGCAATTCCCATGTGGGATATAATCCCAATAGTGGCGCTTTAATTTTCAGGAAACTTCAGGTTTTGATATTCCCGGCCTAATTAAACGCGGTCTTTTGACGGAGAAGGGCTTTGAATAGATCATCATATGCATTGATCATACGCACCAGTCCAAATCGCTCCTTCATCCTTTGCGCGGCACTTTCCCCTAGTTTCCCGGCCAGATTCCGATCCGCCAGCAACCTGCGCACCTGCGCGGCAATCTCTTCGGCAGATCCGGGATGGACCAGAAAACCAGTTTGGCCTTCGGCAATTAAAGCCCTGATTCCATCGATACCGCTGGCAACAATCGGTTTGCCGATTGCCATGGCCTCCATGAGGGCATTGGGCATCCCCTCCCAGTGCGATGGATGCACAAACACATCCATGATACTCAGCAGGTCCGCTATATCAGAGCGGCATCCCGCGAATAATATGCGATCTCCGAGATTGCTATCCTTGGCCTGTTTTTCCAGTTTCAGACGCAATTCACCTTCACCAACAATCAACAGAAAGATGTCAGGCATTTCCGCAGCTAGCCGGGCAAATGCCGATATCAAATCCTGATGCCCCTTACTTGGATGTAGGCGGCCAATGGCGCCGATAATCCGCGACTTCTCCGGAATGCCAAGTTCCCGTCGGACCGTAACCGGTAATTTATCGGGGACAGTCCTTTCAACCCCGTTCGGAATGTAGATTACCTGTTCCCTGACAACCCCTTCATGCGCCAGAGCAGGAAGGATCGCATCCTTGGCATTAAAAATCACCCGATCCGCCAAAACGGCAGTGCGCCGGTCCAGCCAGCGTTGCCACCGGGGTTTGTCAACATTGCGGCCTCGAATCGAAGAAACAATCACCGGAACTTTGGCAAGCCGTCCAAGAATCCTTCCGATCATGTCTGATGAAGGCAGGAGCGTCTGAACGACATGCGGTTGCCATGACCGCAGGGAGCAAAACGTGCGAATTAAACCATGAACACACCACAGCGCCGGCTCTCCAAGAATTACAATCTCGGCATATTTCCGCGCCTCCTGCAAGAAATAGGGATCTACAATATTCCGCACCACAAACACCTTGTGATCATATCCGCGCCCCTGGAGACCCTTTAAAATATGCGTCAGCCATCTCTGAGTGCCGCCGGCGCAAAAGTCGTCAATGAAAGTAGCCATGCGCACACGTTCCATCGCCGCGGGTTCATTATTTCCAATCATGCATTATCACCATAAATTGAGGGGTGAGGTGGTGATAAGTAGTCGCTTTCTTCGGGATACCTAAAAAATCCTTCCCAACGAAGAGCCATCCGCTCCAATGCATCAAAGCTACCTTTTCCCGACAGCTTTGGCAATTATTTTTAGGTTGCATCCAAGCGTACCGAACAAGGTGTCCGACAGCATGCCTTACTCAACCCAGGAGCCGATTTTGCGCTCCCCAGAGAACAGTCTCTTCAACTTACAGGAAACCATCACCTTATATGACCTGACCAATACCTATTTTGAGGGACAGAGCACAGCCAACGCTTATACAGCCCTTGGTCATTCCAAGGAAAAACGGTCCGATTGCCCATTGGTTACCCTTGGCCTGGTTCTTGATTCCAGTGGTTTCCCCAGACGCAGCAAAGTCTATGCGGGCAATGTCTCTGAACCAACGACCCTGGCAGAGATGCTTGAGGACCTGGAAGGAGATCGTGTATCCACCGGAGTAAAACCCTGTGGTCATGGATGCCGGCATTGCAACTAAAGATAATATCGCATGGTTACGGCAACATCACCACCCCTATTTGGTGGTGGGCAGGATTAGACATCGTCAATAAGAAAGGATCGCTAAAAAAATACGAGAAGATCATGGTGAAGACGGTATCCATGCTATGCAAAACGGCAGTACCACTCATGTCAGGAAAAGTATACGACCTGAGCCAAGGCAACAGGAAATATATTCGGCTATGGGGATGAAAGGGCATCCCGGAAAAACGATAAAAACGACAATTTGAAAAACAGAAGTAGTGCCATAACGGCATGAGTCGAAGATACAACCTGATGTTATTGCTGTGTTTTGTTATTCAATGTCACAAAGTTGGGTTAAACGACCAAATTGGACAACTTGCAAACTTGCAAGCCCGGCACCGTTCGACATTCCGTTTACCTGCCTGTATTTTTGAGGATGCTGGCCTTGTTCTTCAACCATGATGCAATCGCCCGTTCCACGTTTCGGCTGTCAACGGCAGCTCGTTGAGCTCCGCGCGAGCTCGGCGCCAGGTCGGATACTGTTCATCAAGGATGGCGACAAATCGATCATTGTGGGTCGGCTCCAGGAGGTGGACCATTTCATGAACAATCACGTATTCAAGGAGATCCTTCGGCTTCTTTACCAGTTCCGTGTTCAGACGGATACATCCCACCTGATGATTGCAGCTCCCCCACTTGGTCTTCATCCTTTGCAGGAAATACCCGGTGACTTTTATCTTCAATTTCGACTCCCATTTTCCGATGAACGTGGGCACCACAGCATGCAGAAGCGATTTTTGCCACTCATGGATTACCGTCGCCCGCTTTGCGGCATCGCTTCCGGGCCGGACAATCAGGGTGATGTGTTTATGGTCAAGACGGACCGAGGGCTTAGCCTCCTGATACTTGACCGTCATCAGATGTCGCCGCCCCCAGAGATAATGGCTCTCACGCTCGATAAACTGACGTGGTGTTTCCCGTGCCTGGTTCGCCAATCTTTTCTGTTGCTCCCGAATCCAACCGAGCTTCGAGATTGCATACGCCCTTGCCACCTCCAGCCGCGTTGCCTCTGGGGCGACCAGGGTCACCCGTCCGTCCGGCGGATGCACTGAGAGGTGGACATTCTTGATATCTTTTTTTGTGACCACAATGGTCACCTCACCGAGTTGGATCGTCTCGTTCATCAGTAGCCCGGTTGGTTCTTGATAATCTCGAAAATGGACAGCGTCGCATCAGGGTCCCGCTCAAGTTTAGGATATAAGGCGTTAATCAACTGCTTCTCCCTCGTCTCGTCCCCTTTCCATCCAGACGGCGCTTCCTCGCGTACGACCCAGTCGATTTCCAGGGCAAGCTGTGCCCTCGCTTCATCGGCCATCGGATATCGAAAGGTCTTTGCCGGAATGCTTGCCAAATTATTGTAGAGCACTGTGGCCTCCGGCTTACCGTGCAGCATTGCCGGAATACCGGCGTCCGGCTCTTTTCTCCCCAGCCGCTTCACCAGTTCCTCGGCCTGAGCCAGGAATTCTTCATAGACCGCCGTATCATCCCGGCTTTGTTTGATGAGATCGGCAAGCAGACTCGACATCTCGGCGTAAAACTTTGGGTCGGTCAGCTGGTTGCGGATGATGGTCTTGCGTACATTGTTGATGATCCCCTCGGCGATGGCATTTTTCGAGAGCTTGCCTTTCTGGTTGAGCTTTCTGGCAATGGCATCGTGGATACCGGTCTCAATGATCAGCTCGGTCAGCGACATGGAGCTGAGGTTGCCGAGACCCTCGGCGGGGTCGGCCTGGATATAGGTGTTGATGAGGTGGCGCATATCCGCCTCAAAGGGCTTGATGTCGAGTTCTTCGCCGGAGTGCTTTTTAATCGAGGAACGGACGTCGTTATAAAATTCAACCTCTTTCGCCAATGCGGCAATCTCGGTCACGCTATAACCTGCCTCGGCCAGAACCTGGACAAGCGCCGCATAGGCACGCAGAAAGGTGGCGGTCGCTTTATAGAAGGAAATACGCAGGGGCTCGGTCTTGGTCAGGCCACTCGCATCGCCCGCGCTGCCGCAGAAATAGAGGAGGTAGTGTTCCATCTGCCGCGGCTGGGGAACAGGTTCACACAGATAGCGAAGTGCCTCACGGGCGGTATCCAACTGCTTCTTACCCTCCAGGCGCCAATCCTTGACGATGACATTGCCGTTATCACCGCCGGCATCGATATCCAGCTCGTCCGAGCTATAGACGGCGATGGAATTCTGTACCTCCTTGAATAACTCTTTAAAATCGACGATATGGCCATAGTCCTTGTCGTCGCCGTCAAGACGGTTGGTGCGGCAAATGGCCTGGAAGAGGTTATGGTCGCGCAGCTCGTTATCGAGGTAGATATAGGTGCAGCTAGGCGCGTCAAAGCCGGTGAGAAGTTTACTCACCACGATCAGCAGCTTCAGATTGGCCGGTTCGTCGATAAAAAGCCGTTTGATTGTGTCGGCATAGTCCTTCGTCGTCTGCCCCTTCTGCAGCACAAATTTTGTATAGGTATTGTACTTATACCGCTCATCGCTATCCTGTGGTTCTCTCGTTATGGCATTTCTGTTCGGCTCAAAGGAGGTGCTAATACCGCAATACCGGCCAAAGTTTGTCTGCTGAAAAAGCTGGAAATAATGGCAGGCATCATAGATCGAGGCCGCCACCAGGATGGCCGTGCCCCGGTCGTTGTTCAGACGCGGCTGGACGCCAAAGTCGTGGATGATGCTGGCAATGATCCGCTGCTTACGTTCGCCGGCGCTCATCAGCTCTTCCATGGTTGCCCAACGATTACGCAGGACGGCCCGTTGGAAATTGTTGAGCCCCTTGGTCGCCTGCGCAAACCACTCATCAATTTCTTTCTTGGCGGTGAGGCGCTGCGGCACATCGCGGGCCTCGTATTTCAGATCGAGCACGACCTTATCGGCCACCGCCTGGTGAAACTTATAGGTGTCGATATAGGTGCCGAATACCTCACGTGTGGTCTCTTTGTCGCGACGCAGAAGCGGCGTGCCGGTAAAGCCGATAAAGATGCCGTTTTCCAGCCAGCGTTTCATCTGCCGGTTCATATCGCCGCCCTGGGTGCGATGGCATTCATCGACAAAGATATAAAACCGCCCGTGGACCTGCGGCGGCGGGCTGGTCAGATCGGGCACAAACTTATGGAGCAGGGCGCAGAGCAGCCGGGGCGTGGTTGCCGCCAGCTTTTGGGTGAATTCCTGTCGCGAGGTAATGCGGGGTGATGGCGATTCCTGGCCGATAACACCGGCGTTGCGCATGACGCCCTCAATCTGCTTATCCAGTTCGTCGCGGTCGGTGATAACCAGGATGCGCGCCTCCGAATCATATTCCAGCAGCCACTTGGCGAGCAGCACCATAAGGATGCTCTTGCCGCTGCCCTGGGTATGCCAGATAACCCCGCCCTCCCGCCGACGGATGCGCTCCTGGGCTTTTTTCACTCCGACAAATTGATGGGGACGGGGCACCTTTTTCTGCCCGGCGTCAAAGATAATGAAGTTGCGGAGCAGGTCGAGCAGACGGGCCTTTTCACATATCTGCGCCAGCGGTCGGTCGAGCAGGGCGCCTGCAACCAAGGGCTGACTCTCGCCGTCCGCCTCCTTCCACTCGACAAAAAATTTCTCCGGCGTGCCGACCGTGCCATAGCGTAGGCCCTGGGAATCGCTGCCGGCAAAGACCAGCTGCACCGTGGAAAAGAAAGCCTTATTGAAAATCTCCTCCTGGTTGGTTCGCAGCTGGCGCACCCCGTCGGCCACCTCCACCGAACTGCGCTTCAGTTCGATGATTCCGACGGCGATGCCGTTCAGGTAGATAACCAAATCGGGCCGCCGCTGGTAGCCACCGCGCAGGGTCACCTCCTCGGCAATGGCAAAATCGTTTTTTTCCGGCTGCTGCCAATCCACAAGATGGACGGTGGCATGGACCTGCCCTGCCGCCGTTTGCACCGGCACGCCGTAGCGCAGCAGTTGATAGGTGCGCAGATTGGCTTGATAGAGGCTGATGCCGGTGACGTCGGCTGCCGTCTCCAGCTTTTGCAGGGCGGCGGAGATCTGGGCGGCGGTGTAGCCGCGCTGGGTAAGATTTTCGTGCAGCAGGGCCGTTTCGATGGGGCGGTTGTTTTCCCGTTTATGCCAATCGCCGAGGTAGCGGTAGCTAAGACAATCGGGTCGCGTCTTGTCGGTGAACAGGGCGATAACGCGGTTCTGGGTATGGCGTTCGGAGCGGGCTTGTTCATCCATGGCAACCTCCTGAGGCAAGGAGACGGATTTTTCCGGTGAGGAGCTCCTGCATCATGCCCTGTTTAAGGGCTTGGGTTTTATTGCGGCGTTGTTCTAGGGATGAGAGCTCGGCGTCCATGTCTGATAACACCTCGGCGATGGCATTTTGTTCGACGTAGTTGGGAAAAGGAATCTGCAACGCCCGAACTTGGCCACTTTTTATTGCCGGATAATTCGACCCGGTAAGAAAGGTTTCAATCTGCCGATTTACACAAGCGGCGAATAGGTGGGAAAAGATATACCCAGGATTTGTAATTCCCTCGTGGCAACGTACCACGCAAAAACCGGTGGAGCAAACCCAGCTTCCTGCATCGCCATCGAAAAGAAGATGCGACTGCAAGTTCGGACGGACAGTTGATACAAGCACGTCGTTGGTCCGCAACTTTCGACGCGCACGAGATGGCGCGTTCGCGAACAATTGTTCGGTGTGACTTCTGAGAAAGCCACAATCCACATCTTCAAGAGATATGTAATTGAAAGTGAAGTTTGGACGAGTACCGGAGCTGAGGTTTTCAGGATCAGTATCCGCGACATCCCCCAAGCGCTTCACCTCCCACTCACCATGAAAACCGGGAAGGCGGGTTTGGCCGGTGAGGAGCTGCTGCATGGCGGCCTGTTTGAGGTCGTGCTTCTTGGCGATGAGCCTGTCCAGCGCGCCCAGCAGCGCATCCACATCGCTCAACGCCTCCGCGATGGCGTGTTGTTCGTCGTTGGTAGGTGGAAACGGAACCCTGAAAGAGTTGAGACTCTTATTTGTGATCTGGTTGATAGTCGCGCCGAGATGCTCATTGATCTGCCTTTTGATAATATCTGACTGAAACAGATACTGAATGAATCGGCCGTTCGGGCTTCTGAACACGGCCATGAAAGCACCGAACGTCATTCCAATTGCACGGCGATCAATTATCGCCGATTTTCCAATGAGGTCACGGCTTCCATTTCTAACACAAATCAGGATGTCATCGGGCCGCACCATAATTCTCTGCGGAATTTCTGCCTCCACGAACACATTGTCTTCAAATCGAAGACCGCCCTCTTGGACGTTCGATGATCTCAGGACGAGTGTCCCTCCGTGTAAACAGACATCACTTGGCCGGTACGTAAGACCGATGAGCGATTCGCCAATTTCCCCAAGCGGCTTCATCTCCCAATCCTCAGGAATCACCCCCACCTCAGTCCGCTTATAACCCGGCCTCACCTCCTCGCTCATACCCCCTCCTCCCCCGCACTCGCCTCCGGCAAAAATCGACTCCCGGCCCCAGTCAAAATCTCCATCTGACGAATGGCAATCTGATTCAGCCGTTTCAACCGTTCCGCCTGCGGCAGCCCCATATGGATCAACTCGGCATTCATTCCCTCGATATTCGCCAACACCAGCAGCTGCTCGATGTTGGCATGGTCGCGCATATTGCCGTCGAGTTTCGGATGGGCATCGCGCCACTCTTTGGCGGTCCGGCCAAAGAGGGCGACATTCAGCAGATCGGCCTCGCTGGCATAGGTCATGGCCGCTTGGGCGGGTGTAACCTCGGCGGGAATAAGATGGGTCTTTACCGCGTCGGTATGGATGCGGTAATTGAGTTTTGAGAGGGTGCGGTTAAGATTCCAGGCCAGAGAAAGGCGGCGGTTTTCATCCTCTTTAAGGCGCTGAAACTCCTTGATCAGGTAGAGTTTAAACTCAACCGAGATCCAGGAGGCAAACTCGAAGGCAATATCCTTATGGGCATAGGTGCCGCCGTACCGTCCGGCCTGCGAGACAATCCCTATGGCACGGGTCTTCTCAATCCATTGCTTGGGCGTGAGGGTGAAGCTGTTCAGACCGGTCTGGATTTTAATCCCGTCGAATTCGACGGGATTAAAATCAGGGTTATTGAGGCGTTCCCAGACGCCGAGAAATTCCACGGTGTTCCGGTTGCGCAGCCAGTTGCGAATGACATCGTCGGCATGGTCCGGATTCTTGTACTTGGCGATGTCGGTAAGGCTGATAAAGTCGTCATTACCCCTATTGACGATACTCACCGCCGTGCCTTGAACCTCCATCGTCGATTTCTTCGATCTGCTCATATCTTTGCCCCCATTTTCCTCAGATGTCCGTCGACCTTGGCGGCCAGCAGCGCCACCTCGTCGACCAGCTGCGGCAGCGGCAAGGCGTAGCGTTCGGCCAGTTGGCGGATGCGCCCTGTAAGGGTCTGGGAGACGCGGTCCAGCTCGCCCTGCACGGCGGTCGCCAGAACCGCCAGCCATTTGTCGTCCACCACCAGGGTCTTGATTTCGTCTTCGGTAAGGGTCGGGTATTTTTCGTAGGCCATCCAGTCGAGGGCGACCTCGGCTTCCTTAATTGCCTTCCGGTGCTCGGTCTCCTCAGTGGTCAGTTGCAACCACTTTTTGAGGATGGCGGCTTCGTCCGCAAGCGCCTTGTCGCCCTTTATCTCTTTGAACCGTTCCTTCACTTTGGCCGGTACAATCTTGCCGACCTTACCTTCGACGGCATCTGCCCTGATCTCGGCATCCTCGGCAAAAGCCTCACCCTCGCCGCCATGTTCCTCTTCCAATTCGGCAAGACCGGCGGTGACAGTTTCCATTTCTGTCTGCAGAAAATCGATTTCCGCCTGTACTCCGGCAAAATAGCGGGCAACGATCAGCGTTTTCGGCACCAGATCGCAGGTCCAACCTTTATCCCTGGTCTTGCCCTTCTTGTCGGTCTCGAGGATGCGGGCAGTGCGCGCCACCCAGCCGTCGGCGGCGATAAGATAACAATCATCATGCATGGTTTCGGCCCAGCAATCCATAAGGTGCTGATAGAGATCATAGGCATCGAGCAGCGGAGCTCCTCTGAAGGTGGCGAGCAGATCCTCGGAGATGGTTGCGATCAGCGCTTTGGAATGGCCTTCCTTGCCAAAGCCTTTAAGCAGGGGAATATTGACCGTTTGCCATTTATGAAAAAGGCTGATGGCGGCATGGTTGAAGGCAGTAAATTCGGGGTGGCTGAAGATGGCCGGCTTGACCCCGGCGATGGGGAGCCGCAAACGGGCGTAACCTGGCCGATCGGCGGACTCGAACAGGGTTGTCCGTACGCCTGGGATGACCTGCCAGTAGGCGGCAAGCGCATCAATGTCACGATTCGGGATGCCGCCGCGCAGGTGGCCGTCGATGTCCTGCAGATCCTCCGGGGAGGTCGAGTCGATATAGCGCGGCAGATTGAGGTTATAGTCGTTCTTGGGGTCGCTGATCTCCTCGACCGACACCATGCGGGCATAGCCTGGAATTTCGGTCTGCTTGTTAAAGATGTCGACAATTCTATGGATATCCTGCTCGCGCAGGCGGTTTTTATTGCCGTCCTTAATAAACCCTTTGGAGGCATCGATCATAAAGACACCCTTGCGGGCGGTGGCGTTTTCCTTGTCGAGGACCAGGATGCAGGCGGGGATACCGGTGCCGTAAAAGAGATTGGCGGGCAGACCGATGATCCCCTTGAGGTAGCCGGAGCGAACCAATTGAGTGCGGATGACCGCCTCGGCATTGCCGCGAAAAAGTACGCCGTGCGGTAAAATACAGGCGCCTTTGCCGGTGCTCTTCAGGGAACGAATGATGTGCAGCAGATAGGCGTAATCACCCTGTTTGGCAGGCGGTTCGCCCCACTTGAAGCGCTGGAAGGGATCGGCTGCGGGGGTCAGTCCGGTGCTCCAGGTCTTGTCGGAAAAGGGTGGATTGGCAACAACATAATCGTAGGTCTGAAGCTTTTGGCTGTCGTTTTTATCCAAGAACTTCGGCGCTGCCAGGGTGTTGCCCGAGAGGATGTTCGCCGTCGGAAAGTCATGCAAGATCATGTTCATACGGGCCAGACCGGCGGTGGTCACGTCCTTTTCCTGGCCTTCGAGGGTGATGCGTCTTCTCGCCTCGGCGGCGACTTTCAGCAGCAAGGAACCGGAGCCGCAGGTGGGATCATAGGCGGTGGTCGAGGCCACGGCATTCTGCGGCGAAATACCGATAACCTTGGCGATGATCCGGCTGACCTCGGACGGGGTATAGAACTGCCCTTTGCTCTTGCCGGACATGATGGAGAAATGCCGCATCAAATATTCGTAGGCATCGCCGAGAATGTCATCATTTTCAGCGCGGTTTTTGGAAAAATCCAGTTCCGGCTTCTGAAAGATGGCAATGAGGTTGGTCAGGCGCTCGACCATCGCCTGCCCCTCGCCGAGCTTGTTCGGGTCGTTGAAGTTGGGAAAGTCGCTGCGGGCCAGGCGGGAGTTGCTGTCAATGAGCGGCTGAATGACCTGGGTGTTGATCTTGTCGCCGATATCGCTCTTGCCTTTGAGGGCGATCATGTCTTTAAAGCCTGCCCCTTTCGGGATTGTCACCGGCGGTTTAAAGTCTTCTGAATCGCCGTATTTGTCGGAGATATACTTGATGAACAGCATGAACAGGACATAGTCCTTGTATTGGCTGGCATCCATGCCGCCGCGCAGTTCATCGCAGGAGGCCCAGATGGAGGAGTAGAGTTCGGATTTCTTTATTGCCATGGTCGGAAGGTCGATCCTTAATATGAAGTTGAGCAAGTAACAATCGAGACAGGTCTTAAAGTCGGCAAGTTGACGGTGATTATGCAATGTTTTTGCCCGTTGTTTCAGTGAGATTTTCATAAGATACACTCAAGCCAGTTTTACACGATGAAAGACAGTTTCGCCAGTAATGTCGATTTCCCAGCTCAATCCTCCTATGAGCGGACAAATGCCAACAGTGGCAAATAATCGTATCGGGACCCCTCTAGCTGACCACTAACAACTTCAAAGAAATATTTGAAAACAGTATTGAGCCTTTCGACGATGGTTGGCCTTAACATGAGGAAACTTTCATCGATGTGCAGGCATGATAATCATCTGCCGTAGGATACGGTTGGCAGATTTTGCTTATTAATGCCTATTTTTGCAGAATAAAGCCTTGGAGACCTTGACCTAATGCCTATAATTAGGTTCTGCGTAAAAATAATTGCGAAAGCTATCTTGAAAGGATAGGTTTGAAATCTTCAACCGCTTTGAGCGGTTCAGATAATTTCAATCCACAGGCTTTGCCGGTGGTACATGAATATTTATTGATCCTTTAGCAAGAAGTTCAATGTGTGAGTAGGTATTTACAGAGAACCGGTTAGCAAAGTTGCCGATCTCAATTGAATAAATAATCTATATCAACCGAAGGAGAAATTTATGATTATCTCATTAGCAGATGGCCGCCAAATACCTATGGAAATGCACCGGGTAAAAATTGTTCAGAAAATCAATCTCCTTCCCGCTGCCGAGCGACTTGAATGCCTGAAGGCTGTCGGCTATAACACCTTTCTTCTGCCCTCGAGAGAAGTTTTTCTCGATATGCTGACCGATAGCGGAACAAACGCAATGAGCGACAACCAACTCGCCGCCATGATGGTGGCTGATGACGCCTATGCCGGTTCCGAGAGCTTTTACAAGCTGGAACGTACGGTGAAAAAGGTTTTTGGCTTCGATTACACCTTGCCGGTTCATCAGGGACGTGCCGCAGAACATTTACTCGTCAAGGTTCTGCTTAAACCGAGTCAGGTTGTGCTCAATAATTACCATTTCCCATCGACACGGGTTCATGTGGAGATTGTTGGCTCCCAAATTCTCGATCTAGTCGGCGACAGTGCACTGATCCCGACTGGTAACGACCCGTTTAAAGGCAACATTGATATCACTAAACTGAAGAATGCCGTCAAAGAATATGGGCCGGATCGAATTGCCTTTATCCGGATGGAGGCAACAACCAACCTCATTGGTGGCCAGCCCTTTTCCATGCAGAATCTGCGGGAAGTCAACAAGATTGCCAGGGATAACGGTATTCTCTTAATCCTTGACGGCAGCCTCATTGGGGAAAATGCCTATTTTATTAAAAAACGTGAGGAAGGCTATACCCATAAGTCCATCCAAGAAATTCTTACAGAGATGATGAGCTACGTCGATATTTATTATATGTCGGGGCGCAAAAGTGGCGGAGCTCGTGGTGGCCTTATAGCCACAAATCACAAGGAACATTTCGATCACCTGATGAACTGGCTGCCGGTATACGAAGGCTTTTCGACCTATGGCGGCATGTCGACCAAGGAAATTGAAGCCATGGCGGTAGGTCTTGAAGAGATGACCCAAACTGAAGTGGCCGGAAGCAGTCCGGAATTCATAAAATTTTTTGTTGAACGACTGCAACAGTACGGTGTGCCTGTTGTAACGCCACCGGGCGGATTAGCCTGCCACGTTGATGCTCGTGCCATTCTGCCGCACATCCCCCCCTTGCAATATCCGGCAGAGGCCCTCAATGCCGCCCTTTACCTTATTTCCGGAGCACGTGGAGTTGAGAGGGGGTCGATGTCCGAAGATCGGGACCGGGATGGCAACGAGATCATCGCCAAAATGGAACTCGTTCGCCTTGCCGTGCCGCGGCGCGCCTTTACCCTTGGCCATATCGAATATGTGGCAGACCGCGTTGCCTGGCTGAATAAACATAAGGAACTGGTCGGTGGGTTGAAATTTGTGCAGGAACCACTGGTAATGCGCTTCTTCTTCGGTCGACTTGAACCTCTGGGAGGCGATTGGGGTTCCAAAGTAGTAGAGGCGTTCAAGGCTGATTTTGGTGATGACTGTTAGTACCTTACAGATTTGTTTCTTGTTTTTTTAAGAAACAAATCTGTCTCAAGGTACTTATCCCCTCTGCTGTGGGAGGGGATGATAGCCCTTGGGTTGCGGGCATTAGCCCGCTTTAGTTACTTAAGTCAAAGCACTCTTCCAGTTGGGTACAATTTGTGAGAAATATACCCAACTGGAATCGCTACGGAATTCGATGAAATACTCGGGAAGAATGCGCTCTTTCGTGACAAAAAGTCCGGCGATCGGAAGAGTTGCCGGGGCAACTGAGCGACTCCCCTCTCGTTTCACTAGGGCCTCAACGAGAAGCATCGGCGACTTGTGGGGCAGCAGCGTATCCGCGTGTTGCGGCTGAAATTCACTTATGCTAAGCTATTGCTTTTGTTGTCGGGCAAAGTTTGAGAAAAATCAATTCAGAAACACCAGCGATTGATTCGGAGGTTTATGAAGTTAAAAAGGGTTGTTGTAACCGGTCTAGGCACTGTCAACGCCGCGGCCCGCAGTGCTTCTGAATTCCACAGCACTCTTCGTGCCGGGCACTGCGGAATAGGTCCGGTAAGCGTCTTCGATTCCACCGATTTTCGGACGCAAACCGGCGGCGAAGTCCAAGGTTTCAAGCCTCGAGAAATGCTTCCTCGGTCCATTAGCGTAAAACGCCTCTCCCGTTCCGACGCGATGGCAATGGTCGCCGCCATTGAGGCCTTAAACGATGCCGGACTTTTCCCTCTGCCGGAACACTTGCGACCGGAGATGGGTGTGGTCATTGGTGGCGGTGCCGGTGGTATGTTGGAATGCGAGGCGGTTTATCGCGACTATCTTCAGGGTTCTGGTAGAAAGCCGATTTATTCAACATTTTCTTCTTTTGGATGCGCCTCCTCGGCTGATCAAATTGCCATCCAATTGAGGCTCATGGGACCGAAAACCACCTTTATGACCGCCTGTTCCTCCGGTGCTACGGCCATCGGTTATGCCCGCGATCTCGTGCAGACCGGGGCGGCCACAACGATCATCTGTGGAGGCACCGAACCACTTTGCCGAATCACCTACTCTGCCTTTAATTCCTTACAAGCCGTGGATCCGCAGTACTGCAAACCCTTCGATAAAAACCGCCAGGGCCTTTCGCTCGGCGAAGGAGCTGGTGTTATGATCCTCGAAGAACTCGCCCACGCCGAGCAGCGTGGTGCGCGTATTTACGGCGAGGTTCTTGGCTACGGCGTAAGCTGTGATGCCCATCACATGACCTCACCCGACCCCGAGGGAGGTGGAGCCGTGCTGGCCATGGGGCGCGCCCTTGAAGACGCAGGCATACGTCTGGAGGCAGTCGACTATATCAACGCCCACGGCACGGGCACCCCGGCCAACGACAAGATCGAAACCAAGGCCATCAAACTCCTCTTCGGCGAGCGGGCTTATCAGATTCCCATCAGTTCCAGTAAATCGATGACCGGACATACCCTGGGCGCCGCCGGCGCCATCGAGGGAGTTGTCAGCCTACTGGCTCTTTACCATGGCTTCATTCCACCGACGATCCACTGCACTACCCCCGATCCCGAATGTGATCTCGATTACGTGACCGAAGGTGCAAGGGATGCAGCTCTTAACGTCGTGCTCTCTAATTCTTTTGCCTTTGGCGGCAACAATACTGCCTTGGTCTTTGGCAAATTCTACAAACATGGAGGTGCCCATGAATAGGCGTGTCGTCATTACCGGCGTCGGCATGGTGACGCCTCTAGGGGTTGGCAAAACCGCCTTTATGGAGCACCTATTCGGCGGCACCTGCGGGATTCGCCCCATCAGCCTCTTTGATTCCTCCGGTTTTGCAAGCAAAATGGCTGCAGAGGTCTTAGATTTCACCGCTAGGGATTACATTCGCCCCGCCAGCATACGCCGTATGGACAGGCTATCACAAATGATCACCGCAGCGGCACGCATGGCCCTTGACGACGCTGCTCTGACCATCGGCCCGCATAATCGCGACAAGGTGGGAGTTATGCTTGGCACCTGTTTCGGTGGCACCGATGTTGCCGCCCAATTCGGCAAGGTGCTCTTCAATGAGGGTCCGCGACGAGTCAACCCGATTCTCGTACCCAACACGGTGATGAACGCCCCAGCCGGCCATGTAGCCATTGAGTTGGGTGTGCGTGGCATTAATACCACCGTCAATCACCACGAAGTCGGAGCCGAAACGGCCTTGACCTATGCTGCGGCGCAAATCATGCGGGGCCGGGTCGATGCAGTGCTCACCGGCGGTGGCGACATACTCTCCGAATTCTTCTTTAATGTCTTGTCGCACTTCAAGACCCTCTCACCGCAAAACGGCGATGCCGAGGGGTTGCTGCCTTTTGATGTGCACGGCAACGGAACGGTCGTTGGCGAGGGCGCTGGAACCGTCTGCTTGGAATCCCTGGAAGGGGCCTTGGCCCGAGGTGCCATCCCCTATTGTGAAATCGTCGGCTGGGGTCTCAGTTCTGCGCCCACCGTGCCAACCGGCTGGCCGACGGAGCCCACCGGCCCGTGTCTAGCCATGACCCGCGCCCTGGCAGCGGCTGCTATTGCTCCAGGCGATATCGATTATGTCTGCGCTTCAGCCAATGGTAATCCGCATCTCGACCGCTTGGAGGCCGATGCACTGCAGCAAATATTCTCCATCTCCGATGAAGGGCCGCGCATCACCGCCTTGAAAGGGGCTCTGGGCGAAAACCTCTCTTCCGGCGGAATGCGCACAGCAGCTATGGCGCTCTCCCTAAGGCATCAGAGTATAGCTCCCGTCATCGGATTGCACGAGCCGATTGCCGCGCTGAATTTTGTCCGCGCCCCGGAAGGCCTGGCATCCATCCGCTACGGTCTCATCAACGGCATCTCCTCAGGTGGCACCTTTGTCGCCGTCATTTTTAAGAAAATTGAGTAATAACGGGGAACAGGGCAATGAATATCGGTGAGTGGAGTTCCAAGCGGGCGCACCTGTATCCCAACCGGCTCTTTCTGAAACAGGAAGACCTTTGCTGCACCAATAGGCAATTTGATCAGCGGGTCAACCGCGCCGCCCACGCCTTGCTCCATCTTCACATTGGCAAAGGCGACCGTGTGGCCGTTCTCATGGCTAACGGCAGCGCTTTTTTGGAGATCTTTTTCGCCTGTGCCAAGATCGGCGCCGTTCTCGTACCGCTCAACCATCAGTTGGCAGCACCGGAATTACGACGGATCATCCTCAATTGCCAGCCGAAGATCTTGATCTACTCGACCGGTTTCAGCGCGGTTGTCGATCAACTGCAGGCCACCGACATACCGGTTTCCTACTCCCGACCGCACCCTGAAGGGACCTTCGCAGCGGTCAAGGCTTTTGACGAACCTCCTTCCGAGGACGCAAACGGCGAGCCGATTCTCTCCTGGGAGGTAGCCCTGACCGACCCGGCGGTAATCATGTTTACCTCCGGCACGACCGGCAATCTTAAGGGTGCGGTGTTGACCCATCAGAACTTTCTCTTTGGCGCCATCCATGCTCTCCTCAGCTACGGACTGAACCCCGGCACCATCTCCTTGGTGGTCGCCCCCCTCTTTCACATCGGCGCTCTGGCCGCCTCAGCTGCGCCGGTCATCTATGCCGGCGGCACCCTGATCCTTCGGCCCTTTGATAATCCATCAGAAGTCCTGCACCTTATCCGGAGGGAGAGAATCAACTATCTCTTCGCCGTGCCGGTGATGTTCAAGATGCTGACCAAGGCCCCGGCCTGGGCTGAGACTGACTTTTCCCATGTGCATTTTTTTATGTCCGGAGGTGCACCCATGCCTGTCGAACTGATCCGCCAATACCAGGAAGAAAAGTCTGTGCACTTCGCCCAAGGTTACGGCATGACCGAAACGCAACGCATCACCGCTCTCGAGCTTCTCGACGCCGAACGTAAAGCCGGCTCCATCGGCAAGGAGGTCTTTCACACTACGGTGCGTCTCGTCGATGACGATGGTCGGGAGGTCCAGTCGGGGACTGCCGGCGAAATCATCGTCAAGGGTCCCACGGTCTTCGCCGGGTACTGGAACAATCCAACGGCTACAGCCGAGGCCCTGCGGAACGGTTGGTTCCATACCGGCGACCTGGGCAGACGCGATGAGGAAGGGTTTCTTTACATCGTCGGCCGTAAAACCGATGTGATTATTTGTTCCGGAGAAAATATTTATGCTGCCGAAGTGGAACATGCCATCGAAGCCCTGCCTCAGGTCGCTGAAGCGGCGGTAATAGGCATGGCAGACAACAACCGCGGCGAAGTGGTGGTCGCTCTCGTGGTGCTGAAAAATGATGATATGCTGAGTGCTGAGGGTTTGCTCGCCGCACTCAAAGGGCGACTCGCGCCCTACAAGATTCCCAAGCGGGTGATCTTCATCAAATCCCTGCCTAGGACCGGCAGCGGCAAGGTCCATAAACAGGAGATTAAAACGGCCATGTCTTCTATGGTTTTAGCAACAAAGGAGTGCAGTATCCATGAATAATGAAGCGCAGCGCAGTAACTCAGATTCACAGGCAAAGGTAATTGTCGGCGACGGTGATATGACGCTGGAAGATCTCATGGCAGTGGCGTTCGAGGGACGACCTGTGCAACTATCGGAAGATCCACTATGGCTGGACAAATTACAGGAGGGCCGTGCAGTCATTGAACGTTCCCTTTCTTCCGGTCACAAGATATACGGTGTTTCGACCGGCGTCGGCTACAGTTCCGGGCACAGAATCGATCCAGGTCACACCCACGAGTTTGCCTACCAGATCATCCGCCAGCACGGTTGCGGTTTGGGCAAGATGTTGACCGTTGAGCAGGGGCGTGCCGTCGTTTTTGCCCGCCTGGTCAGTCTTGCTAAGGGCTATTCAGCGGTTCGCCCGGAGCTTTTAGAAGCCCTCTGCGGCCTGCTTAACCGGGGAGTGATCCCGGTCATTCCCTCCTTAGGTTCAGTGGGTGCCTCCGGCGATCTGACCCCGCTTTCCTACCTGGCGTCGGTACTTGCCGGTGAACGCGAGGCCTATTACCAGGGCTCCATCTGCCCAGCCGACGAGGCCTTGCGAAAAGCCGGTTTAACAGTGCATCATTTCGTGCCTAAAGAGTCTCTTGCGATCATGAACGGTACGGCCGTTATGACTGCTATCGGAACCATTGTCGCCGCCCGTTTTGCTCGAACCCTTAAGGCCTGCGAAGCGGCCACGGCGCTATGCGCCGAAGTACTGTTTGGTCGCTCCCAGGCCTTTGCTGTCCTAGCCCATGCTCTCAAACACCATCCCGGCCAGATTGCCTCTGCTGCGGCCATCCGCACCGCTCTCGCAGGCAGCCAAATGGTCGACCACGGCAAAGAGGACGGGCGAATGGTTCAAGACCCGTACTCGATCCGCTGTGCCCCCCATGTCATAGGTGCGGCACGGGACGCCCTGACCTGGGTGCGCCAATTGTTGGGGCGGGAGCTGAACAGCGTCAACGACAACCCCATCGTCGATCCCGAGAAAGGCGAAATGATCTTCGCCGGCAATTTTTACGGTGGCCATGTGGCGCTGACCATGGATTTGATCAAAATCGCCGCCGCCTCTGTTGCCGATTTGATGGACCGGCAATACGCCCTGTTGGTCGACGCTCGTCTCAATGTCGGTTTGCCGGAAACCCTGGTGGGCTATGAGGGCTGCGGCGTCAAGGCCCTGCAATTGACCAGCAGCGCCCTGACCGCCATGGCTATGCAGCGCGCAACCCCCGACACCCTGCTATCGCGGCCCACCGAAGCTAACAATCAGGATAAGGTAAGCATGGGACAGAATGCCGCTCTCAATGCCACAGAGGTCGTGACGCTTTTTCAAGAGGTCCTGGCCGCGTTGCTGGTTGCCCTTTCCAACGCCGCGACCTTACGTGACGAGGAGAAATTTTCCCCCAGCGGCAAAGAATTATTGAAGAGCATCCGCTCCTTCTCTCCGATCCTCGAGTCGGACCGACGTTTGGATCACGATTTGCGAGGTTTAACGGAGGCAATCGATACAGACGGTCTCCTAGGTGCGGAATAGGCCGGGTATGTTCTGGGAATAATTTATTGTTCCTGCCCAAGGTTAAAACCCCCGCCATTTAAGCGGCTAGCATTCTGCTAGTGTTTAATTTCAATATTAACCGAACTTTATGATATCAGAAATTAAAACATCGTAACGTCAGTGTGTTGCGCATTTTTAAGTGTCTTTATGACTCTACTTTTGTTGGTTTGTTTCATATCCGGACGAACAAAAACAAGGGTGTATTCCCCCGTTACTGGACAACAAAAAACCCGCATTCCTTGCGGAATAGCGGGTTTATATATAAAGCCGGATGTTACCGGACGAACTGTTGGTGGGATGCAGTCCATTGAACACATAAATCATCTTACTGTTATTTATATGTTTTATGTTTCAAAAAACTGCATGATACCCCTAAAAACACCCCCAAAACAAGAACTGCCCCAAATGTTCAGACCTGAAAAATAGCCAACAACTTTCACATCGACACAATACTCATCTGAACCGAAAGCAGATTTAGCACAATCCCCACCCATATACAAATTTAATCTGGTAGATAACAGTCATATAAAGAAAAACAGCAGACACAGCTCGCCGGGAGTCTGTTGCACTTTTAAGAGATTATCTTTGGTAAGCTCTTCTTCGCAGTTGCTCCATTTCTGTACGATTTTCTGCTATTAGCCGCTCCTACCCTCTCGGGAAATAGTGTTAAGTTCCAGGTTTGATTAAATGGTTAAGGTTGCCAATTGACATCTCTTCCCCTGGATAATGGGGGTGGATTGGTTGGAGAAGTAGGGAAGGGCACGAGAGTTCATCGTTAAGAAAAATGTCAGTTCTGCCAGTTACATTGCAGCCTTTGTTAACAGAACAAAGGGACTGCAATGGATTGGAGCGACAAAGTGGAAGTTTATCGAGGCAGAAAACCTCGGGAATCGCCGTTGTGGCAACTGTTCGATCATCACTTTGATGAGTTCGAGTACCGGTACGACGATCTTTTCTCTCGTGAATATGGCTTCTTTCGCCCGGTAATTTCCCATATAGTTCGGAAGTATCTGGAATGTGGTGATCTTGAGCAGGGTTTTGCACGTGTACGCTGCCCCGATTGCCACCATGAGTATCTTCTCACCTTCAGTTGTCGAGGTCGCTGGTTTTGCCCATCATGTCATAGCAAGAAGGTGGTTCAGTTCGGCAGCCATTTGCATGACAACGTTATTTTCCCCGTCCCGCATCGCCAATACGTATTCAGTATCCCGAAAATTATTCGTAAATATTTTCTCTATGATCGCAAATTGCTCGGCAAGTTGAGCAAGTGCGCGGCATCGTGCCTCACGAGCTTTTTTCGGATGACCCTTGGCAAAAAACTGGGGATTCCCGGCATGGCTCTAGCCATCCAGACCTTCGGCGACTATGCTAAATGGCATCCTCACGTCCATGCTCTGGTGGCAGATGGCCTATTCACCGAGACCGGGTATTTTTATGTGATGCCGAAGGTTGCCCTCCGGCCTCTTGCTGAACTCTTTCGTGCTTCAGTCTTGAAGATGATTAAAGACGAAGGGCGTCTTGATGACACCTTGATAAAAAAGATCCTCACCTGGCGGCATAATTCTGGGTTCAGTGTCCACAACGAGGTGCGGCTTCAGGCAGGAGGCGCCAAGGGTATCGAGAACGTCGCCCAGTACATCATCCGCAATGCCTTCTCGCTGGCCAAGCTGAGTTATATCGAGAAAACCGGTACGGTTATTTACCGATCGAAGATGAGCCATGGGGGCAAAAAGCGGAATTTTGAGACCTACAGCCCCTTTGAATTCATTGCGGCAATTACCCAACACATTCCCGAGAGGTTTGCCAAGATGGTCCGGTATTACGGTTGGTATTCAAATAGAATGCGAGGTGACCGGCAAAGAGCCACACTATTACAGGACGAAACGGAGAAAACGGAAACGGAAAATGACGAGATAATTGTCATAAGCAATTTCCGAACGAAGAAAATTCCGCCCCTGGTTTGGCGTGAGTGCACCCCAAGGGCATTTACTTTGCGGCATATCAAGAAGGTCTGGGATGTGGATCCGCTGCTTTGCATCTATTGCGGTGGGTTGATGAAGATCCTGGCTCATCTCGGTCTATCCGAGGAGGCAAAGTCAAAGCGGGAAAGGGCACCACCGCTTCCCCAAACGGTTGAGACAATTATTGAGCCGTATGATGATGGTTGGCCTGACTATGAGGAGCCATTCATTGATGTGCAAACGCTGTGATTGCATGGGACGGGGAGGTGTTGCCACAAGGTAAATGACTGAAACACTATGATATCAGGCGATTGATGTCGATGCAGTGAAAATTCATTACGATGCTGTAGTCTAGTAAAACCGGTGTGGATCAGTAGTGGACAGACAAGGCAAGGTACCTGGCAGAAGCGTCGTAGCTGAACGAATAAAATCTTGCAATATCGACCCAAAAAAGATACAGATTCAAGCTTAAATGGAGCGACTTCGATCAGGGGCCGGTTTTTTAGGCCCGTCTTAGAAAGCGATGTCTTATCACCCACCCACCTAGGCGAAAGGTTACAAAAACTCGCAGAAGAAGAGATGAAGAGAATAAATAGGGCGTGGGAGATTATTAGAGCTAATACATAAAAAGATTAATAAAACAAAAAACGAGTGAATATTCTTCAAAGATCAAAGGTATAAAAAATAATTTTATCGTGGAGGTAAAAGGTAATGACGAGCGAAAATGCGGATGTTTTAGGAGATATTCACGAGTCCAACAATCTTACAAAAGCTCAACGAGAGCAAATAGTTAAGGAAGGAACTGGCTATGAACCATCTGTACCCGTGAAAAGGGCGTATTTACCGTTACGCAAAAAAGATAGGCTCTGGGGTGGAGTTAAGTATCCAGGTCTTTTTGATAATGATCCAGCAAATGATTCTGGTTGGTTTTGGTTTACAGTTATATTAGAGGTTATAAGTTTAGCTACAACATACTTTCTTCTTCAAGAGAGGATATCTGCATCAGTTCTTTTAGTATGTGCAGTATGCTTATTCGGTCTTGATTTTACATTCGCTTATTTCCATCACAGGTATAAAGGATTTGAATGTTTGATTCTAAATCAGAAGAGATTGTTTTTGCCAGAAATGAGGCCAGGGGTAATGGGCGGTCCTTTTGCTAATTATGTTGCTCATCTGGAACAAAGACTTAAGGATAATATTGATTGTAAATATCTTAGGTATATTTTTGCATTTTTAATATGGGTTTTGTCCTTTTTTAAAGGCGGTGTCTTTTTTATAGCGGTATTGTCGTCTTATTGGTTTCAACTCGCTGTGAGTGATAGCAAAACGCCCTATCTCCTGATTTTTGCAATAATTGCAAGCTATTTTTGGATTGCCTACAACCATTTAAAATTTACAGGATATTTTATGGCTGCTTGGTCTTTTAAAAATAAATACGAAAAAGAATCGGTTGAATACAATAGAAAGGTTGGCGAGCAGTCTAACAATAATGAAAAACAATACCAAGAGGAAATCATTAATTTTAGGTCTTTTAAAGATATAATTTCTGCAGATAATACCAATCCATATTTAATTCATTTTAGTAAAAGGCCGAAAAATGATTTAGAGAAAGATCATAACATTGGAATAAAAGAAATTCAGGTTCAGGCCCACGGTGTTAAAAGGAACAGTCAAGAACACACTTATGCTATTTATAGATATGGCTTATTGACTGATGATCAGTTACAGCAAATGATTAATGTTCAAGAAACTCAGTTGGCACAGATCGCAGTGGCTATTTACGGACATAAATTGCAGATGCAGTCAGCTCATTTTAACTATTAATACTGGGAGCCAAAAGATGAAAGTTTCAAAGATTTTGTTTATTTTATGTTGCCTTATGGTCACTGTTTACATTAGCAACACAGTTTGGGCTGTATCTACGCCAAATATTGAAATTACAATTTTGACAGGTGCATTAGGAGAGGAAGGCAAGATGTTTCCTCCTGAACTCACCAAACTTTGGGAGCCAATTAATAGTGATACATCTTCTATTGTGTATACTCCAAATATCAAATTGATACGAATAGATATGCCAGAAGAAAAGGAATATCCTTTCCCCTCAACCGGTTCTTGGGTTGATGGTTTCATAAAACCTGATCCAAGGGTAGTATTAAAGAAAACACATGATCAACTAGAAAACACGAAGATTAATAGTGCATTTTCAAGTAATCAAAAATTGGACACTAATCAAATACAAACAAGAAAAGAAAAATACAGCAAAGAAACACAAATGGCATTTACTATAGATCCGACGAATAAGAACAGGCTTCCATCGATTAATGAATTGTTGCCAGTGTTAAAAAAGCAAATTGAGAGTGATATCTCGACCGGGAACAACCCTTTAAAATATTTGGTTTATTATAAAGTAGGCGGAGTTGAGAAAATTGCTGAAAAGTCTGTTGATCCTGCCCCTGTCAAGACACCCGATAAAAAGCCAGTTGTTGCCCCTGTCAAGACTCCCGACAGTCCTGCTACCTGTGCGATAGCCCCTATTTCCACAGAAAAAAAACCAAATTGGTACGCTGTGATTGAAATAGGTTCAAAAGGGATAAAACCCATTGCCGTAGAGGTAAAAAAGGTCCAAGGAAAACTAACACCAACCGATTTTGATGATAAATTCGGAACACATGATGTTACTCCTCGTGAAGAAGTGAGTATGCCTAGAGTTGTTCAGGCTATTTGTGAAGATATCAATCACTTTCAATCTCAATACGGTAAGTTGCCAATTTATTTGGTAGGAAGTAGCAGTATGGCTAATGTTCCTCATCGAGCAAAGTTAGTAGAGGAGATTGAAAAAAATGTTCATTTGCCTGTTGAGTTTATTACAGCTCATCAAGAAGCTGATTATTTAGCTCGCGGGATTTGGGTACCGCCACTCCCTATGTATAGACGATGTGAATCTACTGTTATTGACATAGGGAGTGGCAATATAAAAGGAGGATATTTGGAGAATTGTGATCCAAAGGTAGAGAAGGCGCCAAAGGAGAAATATGTTTCTTTTGATGTTCAGGATTTCGGGACGGTAGCGTTTTCAACACAAACACAAAAAAGTGTAGATAGTAACGCATTTTCTAACTTTATAGATGCCGCCAAAGACACACGCAAACAGCTAGAATCAAAGTTAGATGAACAAACACGAACAAGACCTGAATTGTCTAATGGTAAGAAACGTTTCTATTTAGCAGGAGGAGCCGTATGGGCAATGAACACCTTGTTATGTTTGGATTGCCCTCAATATGCCAAACGTTCCGCCACAAATGATCAACAAGAATATACAGTCATAAAGCCTACAGACATCGATGAATTTTATCGATATGTAACTCAAGAAGGAGACAAGGTGTGTGATTACTCTGTGGAGAATAAATATCTTAGATATTCCATGGATGGGAAATATAATAGACCTTGGGAAGAAAGCCGAATAGAGAAACAAAAAACAGCTATAAAAAAGGTTTGTGGAGTATTTAAAGCCTCTCGCGACTTAGTGAGTGCTGCTGAAATATTGCGGGCTATCAAAACAAAAATGGAGATCACTGAAAATAGCCATATTTTCTTTATGCAGAACAATCTTTACACATGGTCAAGGCAATATCTTATCGACAAGCAAAGCAAGGAGCAATAACTAAAAGAAAAGCACGACTCGCGTAGCCATAAACAAAAGCGGAAACGCTTCTCCGTAGTTTGCGTTTCCGCTTTAGATACTAAAATACAAGGAGCCTTGGTCTATGGAAGAGTTTTTTGGGTGGATCGTTGCCAGTATCTTAGGTTTTCTATGGAGTGCAGTAGTATGCATAATCTTATATCCTTTAGGTAAGACTGGCGCATTTGTTAGAAAGGGTAAAGATACCAATAAAGTTCATCTCATAGTATTACCAGCGATAGGATGGCTTGTTGCCTATTTATTGGCATTCCGGCTTTTGCCTATCAAGGTTTTCCTGTGCTCCTTGTTGTTGTTAATTCCTCCCATATTTGGCTATTTTGGATATATTCTTGTTCCAAAGTATAAAGTTCATGATGATTAAATATTCACAGTAGTGTCCGGTTAGAAAATTGCATATGAAATATTATTAAATATTAACAAGTTGGCTCATTTATTTCTTGATAAAGAAGTAAAAGATTTCGTAACCGTTCACCAAGATCTGTAAAGGTTCACCGAGGGGGCATAGAAGAATATGACCAGGTGAAATTCAATCCTTTGGTTTGAAGCCGGGAAGATCAAATCGGCAGAACTAGACTGAATTTCCATATATCTTGACCGGTTAACAAAAATATAACTTAAGGGGGGGTAGTCGGTTAGCTCCACCTCGCTATTTAGCCCCAATCATATCCTTTAGTTACGTCACGTTCTGTCACAGGCTCAGTTGCAACTGCCCTCTCAAGCAGTCTTCGAAAAACAAGGCCGCGACTTCGGGAGGTGCGTCTGTTAAATCTGAAAGTGAACTCCTCCAGATAAGACTGCAGGTGTTCGGGAACTACCGATCCTTGGTGTGTTCCCATAATCCAGCGTTTTAACAAACTTGATACGCGATGGACTCCCGGCATAGATACGTGGGCAGGATCACCCGAAGATGATTACACAGTAATTTTTCTCGTGAACCCATGGATGGTTAACTCATTATAGCCAGTCCAGCCATCAGTGTGCACAACAGATCCTGGAACGGTTAGATCACACACAAAAGGTACCAAACTCGCACCTGAAGCATCAGGTATGTGTCGCATTCGTACCCGCCCGAAGCCAATGGGTTCCAAGATTTCTATGGCAATAACCACAATGCTTTTTACAGAAAAAGCGACCACGTTTACCGCCCTGCTTGACGCCGCCGATAAAGGTCTCATCGACTTCAATATTACCGGAAAGCTGCTTACGTTCAGCATCGACCATAGCCACGCGAAAACGCTGTAACATAGTCCATGCGACCCGATATTTCGTTCCAAGTGTACGCTCCATCGTCTTGGCTGACAAACCATTCTTGGCTGTGCATACGTGCCATGCTGCCTCAAACCAGGTTGTCAGAGGTGTGCGAGTTTTATCAAAGATCGTTCCTGCAGTGGTTGATGTTTGATGGCGGCAAGATTGGCACTCTAGGCGGCCACGACTCACTTTCCATGGTTCTGCTTTTATTTTGCAAGATGGGCAGACAAATCCTTCTGGCCAACGTAATTTAGCAAGATAAGCCGTACAACTTACATCGTCAGGAAACATTTCAACAAAACTGCGATAAGTATTGGGGTAGTCAAGCCCTAATTTCAGCGGTATTAATCCCACGGCACCTCCTACACAGGTGAAATTTACCTTGGAATTATACCTCAGGTGGAGCTAACCGACTACCCCCCTTGTATTATTTAATATGTTATTCACGAGCGTTAGGGTTTATATATAACTTATAAGATATTTCCACCATATTAAAAAGGGTTCATCCGGTTGAAGCGTACTTTTAGTTTTTATCATATGAAATCAAATAGATCTCTATATGCAGAACGGCTTCGAATATTTTCCTTCAATAAAAAACTTACTGATCTCAGAGTGTTGATGCACAAGAAAAAAACA
>JAZDOW010000273.1:0-3876 GCA_043798185.1 Pseudomonadota bacterium
TGACGGATACCCCTGCCGCATTTGGAGCCCAGACCGCAAAGTGGATGCCTTTTTCACCAGCCACCGTCATCCTGTGGGAGCCCAGCTTTTCATACAGCCTGAAATGATTTCCCTCTTTAAACAAATAAACGTCCTGATCTGTCAGTGTGCTGATATCGTAGAGAATTTTTGAATTGTCTGGCATTTTTCCTCTTTTGCATCTGAAGCTTTTTTCGTAGCCATCCTCGAAATTAAGGTTTTTACGAGACTGTCAATAATGAGGTGAAGATGAATTCAGAGGACAGTAATCAATACCCTGGAAGAATGGTCATATTTGCCCATTTGGGTGAAGCTGAGCAACGACTTCAATAGCCTCCGATATTTCTCATTTTTTACGCGGATACGGCCAGGCCATAATACCGCCCTCCATGACGTGGACATTAGTGTAGCCGTGGGCACAAAGGATGATTTCCGCCTCATACCCGCGAAGCGATATCTTGCAGTAGCAGATAATCTCTGCATTCTTGTCTGCCGGAAGTTCGGCCAGACGAGAGCGCAGGGCGCCAAGGGGAATGAGGTGCTCGCCGATGCCGAGATGCATTTCTTCGTATTCACCAGGGCTGCGAACATCCAGGAAATATTGCTGTTCGCTGCGCTGGATTTTATCCCATACCGCTGTGGATGAAATACCGGTCATTCGGCCCTTGAGTTTGTTTTGCATGATATGGGCCGAAGCAATGAAGTGATCGATAGCCAGAGAAAAGGGCGGTGCATAGGGAAGATCGGCATTGACCAAGTCTTTCACGGTTAACTTACCCATGATGGCTATAGCAGCAGTGGCAATCTGTTTACTGACATCACCCGGTCCCACGCACTGATAGCCGAGCAGGCGCTGGTCCTGGGTGCTGACCAACATTTTCGATATGAGAAGTTTCGCGCCCATGAATCCCGGTTTATCCGGACTGACGTTGACCACCGTCTGGAAGTCGGTCAGGCCCATCAACTCAGCGGCTTTGGCGGAAAGGCCGGTAGATCCGGCGGAAAAATCAAAAATTTTGCAAATACCGGTATGAAAGGTACCTGGAAAGGTAACGCAATTGCCAAGGACAACATTTTCTCCTGCTACCCGACCTTCGAGGTTGGCAAGATCGCCCATCGGAGCAAAGACCGGCTCACCGCTGATCAGGCTGGGTATTTCGATACAATCACCGGCGGCATAGATATCCGGGTCAGAGGTCTGCATGTACTGGTTGACCGTGATCCCGCCGAATTTGCCGGTTTTCAAGCCGGCGGCTCCGGCGAGATCACTGTTGGGACGCACGCCGGTCGCTATGACGGCAAGTTCACAGTCAATAACCGTGTCATCGGCGAGTTTGACACCGGTGAGTTTTCCGTCTTTACCGATGAATTCCCTCACTCCCTTGGAAGTTGAGACCTGCACCCCTTTGCTGCGCATATGGTTTTCAACCAGACGGGCCAAATCCCAGTCGAGGAAGGTCAAAACCTGGTCGAGCGCTTCAACTACCGTGATCTTGATGCCCGAGGTCTGCAGGGCTTCACATGTTTCAACCCCAATCAAGCCACCTCCTATGACCACCGCCTGATGGATTTTTTTTTCGTCACAGATTCGGCGCAGATAGTCGGTATCCGTCATGGTCAGGAGGGTGGTGATACCGTCAAGGCCGATGCCCGGAATTGGCGGCATGCTGGGTTTCGCCCCGGTGCTGATGACCAGCTTATCGTAGGTTAGGATCTGTTCGCTGCCGGTTTTGAGATCGCGGCAGACTACCTGTTTTTCTTTGCAATGTATTGCCAGGGCCTCGGTTTCTACCAGGGCATTGATAGCCTTGTCTTTGGCGAAGAAGGCCGGGTCACGGAGTACACCGGTTGGAGTGCCGAGCAAAAGATTGCGGTCATTAAAAACACCGCCGACATAGTAAGGGTAACCGCACGAAGCCATGGAAAGATCGGGCGCTTTTTGGATAAGGGTAATCTCAGCAAATTCATCAAGTCTCCTGGCCTTGGCGGCCGCCTTGGCACCTGCGGCAGAGCCTCCTATAACGACAATTTTTTTTGGTTTCACAATCTCTCTCCTTTTGGTTATTTTTCCTTAATTCCTTTCTTTCCGCCAGTCATCGGACCTTGACCAGGGTTATTGCCCTTACCCTTACCCTTACCCTTACCTTTACCTTTGCCATGACCGTCTTTCGGTCCCTGACCTTTGGGTCCAGTTCCATCTTTATTCGGCATAGTAATTACCTCCTTCCTGTTGGCAAACGATAGCGTCCACGAATTTGTGGCCGCTTGAATCCGCCTTGTTGACTCATTATAACGTCCTAGTGAGCTTTTCCTTGGTTCGCTACAGCCTTCGTTGCCTGCGCCACGGATTCCGAATCCCCCGAATAGTAATGTTTGATAGGCTGCAGTTCCTTGTCCAGCTCATATACCAAGGGTGTCCCGGTGGGAATGTTCAGTGCCACAATGTCTTTATCTGAAACATTATCAAGATACTTCACCAGGGCCCGCAGGCTGTTGCCGTGACCTACGATAAGCGCTCTTTTTCCCCGCTTTGACGGCAGGTGCAATAGATTCGTGCCAATAGGGCATGAAGCGCTCGACGGTATCTCTTAGACACTCTGTCAGTGGCAAATCGCCATCATCCAATTCCCGATAACGAGGATCATGGACCGGATATCGTTCATCTGTTTTCTCCAAGGCCGGGGGCTTAGTATCATAGCTTCTGCGCCAAAGGAGTACCTGATCCTCCCCAAATCGTTATACGGTCTCCTCCTTGTTCAAGCCTTGCAGAGCCCCATAGTACCGCTCATTCAGGCGCCACGAACGCTCGACAGGAATCCACATTTGGTCAAGTTCATCCAATACAAACCAAAGTGCGCGAATGGCGCGCTTCAGCACCGAGGTATAGGTGATATCGAAGGAGCAGCCTTCAGATTTGAGGGTTTTGCCGGCTTCTTGAGCTTCGATCCTGCCATCGCCGGAAAGATCGACATCCGTCCACCCCGAAAAACGGTTTTCTTTATTCCACAAGCTTTCGCCGTGCCGTAAAAGCGTCAATTTGATCATCCTGTCACCCATGCTCTTTGTAATAAGCGAACGTTTCGGCTCATCGGATCCGCGCTGTGTTTACAGAATTCGAGTGGCGTCGGTTGTTGTTTTATTGAGTAACAGCAAAACCATCCGGCACTTTGATGCCTTTGGAAGATAGCTCTGAAAACATTTCGCCGAGTGAAGTATTTTTACCGCCAACCAATGAAATGTCTTTTAGATGGAGTTCTGAAAAGTCTTTTATCTGTTTCATTTTCATTTCCTCAATTCAAGTAGTAACTGCAACTCATATGTTTAAAATCACCCAACATTGTGATGCAAGTTCAAGTTCCCGACCGCTTGGCCGATATGCCGGGCCACAACGGAACACTTGACCTTAAACAGGAAAAAAATGTTTTGCCCGCAGCCGTCCAGCGACTCGAAATTCGCCTGACCCTTGGCTATGATCAGGTCGGCGCGGGAAAAACGTCGCTGAAACTCCGGGCTGCACGCTGCCAACTCAATGCCGGCGCCATCGCAGCCGGTGTCCGTCACCGCCACCAAGCCGTCGAGGCCGGCCACTGTGGCATCCGCGCGCAACGCGTCGTTGATGGCCGGGCCACCTTTGACCACGACGGTGATTTTTTCGCGCGGCAACAATTCGAGGAGCAGCCGGTCAAAGACCAGTTCGCCGGCATTGTCCGCCAGATACAGAATCTCGGTCGCACGTTCCGCCGCCGTGAAAAATTCTGCCACATTCCCATTGAACGGCCCGGCGAAGGAGCTTTCCAGTGCGGTGGGAATCATTTCCGCCGTCAAATCGTCCTTGATGCCATAGTCAATGACGTTGCC
>JAZDOW010000048.1:0-10342 GCA_043798185.1 Pseudomonadota bacterium
GGATAGCTGTCCGTCGTGTTCTCAACCGGCTTCCTTTGCCAGGTGATTTTTGTGGCATTGCCGCTGATATCGTCCTTCTCGACGGAAATCGTATATTGCTTTGAGGCTCTGGAGTATTTTTGTCTCAAGCGGCCGATCTGCTCCATCACCTTGTCGTATTTCTTGAGGCATTGCTTCTTGGTAAGGCCGTCGGCAAGCTTTCGCAGAGCTTCTTCCAGCCGACTTGTGACCCGGTCGTCAATGGCCTGGTCCTTCTTTTCTCGCTGAGTGGAATGGCAATACAACAGTGTTTCTTGCTTTTGTTCGTCAAACATTTTACGCGCAATAGCCCATGGTTCTGAGCGTCGGGAACTTCAGGAGGGCTGCCGGACGTAACGGGAGATCCTCCTCAGTGTTATCAAAGATCGTACCCTGAAAATGATGAATATACAGGGTGGATGGACTACTATATCCAAAAATTCAATACGACCACCTTTCCACAAGGAGATGTGCCGAAAATACGTTGAGAATAATCGGCCTCAAGGGAAAAGCTGAATATTGACTGTCATTATTAGTTAGATATGTTGCCTTTTATTTCTGAAACGCTACTGAGCTGACAAAACGGGATCAGTTGACTCCAAGATAATTCCGATTAGAATATATAATGATTTTTTCAGGGTATTGATGAAAAGTGTCAGGAGATAAAAGTGTATTCACATCTGTTAGTGCTACCCCTTTTGCGGGTTCCGGATTGAATACGATTGTTACGTTTACTCCAGGCGAGGATTGTCTTGCTAAGACTTCTCGAAAGAATGGTTTTAGATCATGTTTTTGATTGACAGGGAGGAGAAGTTCTATTGCAGAATCAATTTTGCATTCATTTCGTGTTCCATTGATCCATATGACATAATAATAATTGTTTTCTATAATTTCTTGACCTACATACTCACCCTTTATATCTTTGATTGGTCCTTTTAACTCTCTGGCTAAATGAATTCTTGTATCATCTTCATCAGGTTCAATTATCATATATTGAAGTTCAGCAGATGGCGAAGATTTTGGGCTATTAAATATTTTTTCATGAACAAGCAATGTTGCGCATCCATAATTACTGAATAATACGAGACATAATAGAGTCATCTTGAGTAATATTTTTGCCTGCAATCTCCCAAGATGCATAATATTTAGCCCTCTTCTGATTAATCTGTTGCCCAACGTGGAATTAAGCGGGCGCGGCTGGGAGCATTAGAGTAAATACCCGGACCTCAATCGCGTCCGCTTGAATGACTTGTTAACTCAAGTCATTTTGATTTTAATGCTGTTGCTTTTATTGTTGTCGCGTTATTTGCTGGTTCCGGTCGAGCAGTTTAGACGATTAAGCCCGAATCTGGTGCAGCCAAATGTTATGCGATTAATTTGTTGGCTTTTCTTTCCCAAAAAGATACTTCAAAATGTCATCCTTATGGTATTGCCAAGCTTCAGGTCGAGCATATAACTCAACAGGGAACAAAGCTGGATGCTTTAAGATGACACCGTCGTGTGCTGCCGCCATAAAATTTATCGGCCTGTGGCCGATGAGCTGACGTCGCGTCAAGGACTCCAGTAGGCAGCAACCCTCCTCAGATATTCCCGCACCAAGTAAAAGATGATGGTATTTTCTGACCCACTCTTTAGCGGGCTGAGTGAGGATGTTAAGAACGCTGTCCTTAATCTTACCGCGAGGTATCGTTGCTATTTTTTCAGGTAATACTCGAATCCAAATCTCTTGGTCCCCACCTAACGAGCCCTCTGAAAGGGCAGACAAAGAAATACCACCAGATTGATGGATGCCGCTAAGGAGTGATGCCTCATCCGCAGAAAGTGGATCCGCAGGTGGCAGCAGCTCAAAAGGATCGGGATCGAAACACCACAAACGATGCAATGCCTTTACCGGGACGCCTTCTACTTTGTCACTTTTCGAATAGCAAGCCACGATGTAATCCACCTTTGTCGGATCATGACCATGATACTTGAAGTTGACGGCAAATAGCTCCGCTTCAACCTTGGCGTAGCTGCCGTCATTCAAAACAACCACATAGTCCGGGCAGACCTCCTGTGACAAATAGATTTCCTTAATACCAAATTGGGACAGGTTCTTTTCAAACCAACCTCGAAACTCTTTCTCGCTTGTAAAGACTGCTGCTTCCTTCATACCAGTACCTTATCGCGACAAACGTTGATTTTAATCAAGAGAGTTAATATAATGATCACCAGTTTATCCGGTGCATTAATTAATTGTGAAAATTACAAGATCTGCCCCCTGCTTTTGTGCTGATTTTTTGACCCCTGATTTTTTCCTTAACAATGTAACCAACGGGTAATCCGGTGCATTCATTTATTGTGCAGAATACAAAACCTGCCGCCTGGCTTTCTTGACCCCTGGCTTTATTCACAACTAGATGTGTTTTCACAGTATTTTTACTAAGCTTTAATTCTGCAACATTTTTTATCAATTCAGATGGGTATGTAATTGTCATATCTTCATTAACAATATGTTTAAAATCAAAATCAGGAACCATAGGTCCTGACAAGATATTAACATTTGCCTCGAGTATATTTGCTGAATCATTTGGTAAGTAAAATATTTTTACTTCTGTCTTTGATTCTCCTGGATCAAAATCCCAATTTTTAAATATTGGAGCAACATAAAGCATACAAGACTCTTTGGTCACATTATATTTCCCAGTTTCAGAATTATAACTATCTATTACAGTTTCAATTGCTTTAGCTACCTTCGTGTTTTCTACTGTTTCGATTTTTTTTATTTTATCTCCCCAAACCTGGGTAAAAGCTGAAACAACAGATAGCCTTTTTTTACTATTATTTTTAGCAGTGATAGTTAGTATAATTGGTATAATTTCGACACCATCATTAATAATTTTTCCCTTCTGAATAAGTTCTGCACTGACAGCAAGAAATGTTTTTTCAGTATATGGGATATAGATCTGTGAATATACAAAAGTGTAAAAAGCCCACAGCCCTACAATAAGTGAGGTAATTAATTTCCAATTTCTTATAATTATACTCTTCATTTAACTCCTAATTTCAATGTTTAAGTAATTGGGGTTTGTCCCCTGTTGCTTCATCGTCACCTAAATTTTTATTTTAGATCACTTACACATCTCATAAATTCACGGCCAGTGGTTGTTAAACGCCAAACTAATTCGATTTCCTGAATAAGGTCTAAATTTTCTAAATGAACATGGTTGAAAGATCTTTTTTCGTTTAGTAAACCTAACGTTATTTTTGACGCAAACGCTTTTAATACCATGACAGATATTGGCCCAGCATCTTTTTCAGCAATTTTCAGTAACAACAGCGCGTCTTGTGACGTGATTTTTGATAATATTTTTGCTATTTCCGGGTGTATGCTCCCTTCGGTAAACTCTCTAGCCAACAAATTTGACCAAAGAGACCTAATTGTGTTGTCGGTTTGCTGGTCTGTGTTTTCTAAAGCCTCATATATAACTAAAGGCTTTATTGCCACATGTTCTTCAGGTTGCTTATATTTTATTTTTGCACTGGTTTCTTCTAAACATTTTGCTGCAATTATTTGCTGTTGGACATTAAGACTTTCAAATTTTGTTTGAATTAGTTTACCTATACCTTCGGTTGTCGCTGTGAGTGGGTAAATTAGCTTTTCAAACGTATTACACGTTGTCTCTGCTAATTTATTCCATGCTTCTTTCGGCAAAGCTTTAGCTACAATTTCTATTTCTTTCATATTATATTTTTTCCTTTGGTACAGGTAATAACACGCGGGTAAGCGGGTCACTCCGCTTGACCCGCTGGTTGAAAATCACGCTTATCTTTAAAAATAAATCTACCCCCATTTCTGGAAATAAATGCCGCAATCTCGTTGAGCACGTTCGCAACTACGCATGGCTCGTCAGCGTCACTCAAACGCTAAAGGAAGCCGAAGAGCCCATTCTAGGCAGACTCCAGCAAAACTCTCATAGCCGAGTTTCACCAATGCGACGGCGAGCCAGTGATAACCTTGTCCGTCACCAGCAATTTCAGTCTGTTCGGCCCAGTGCTTAGCATAGACTGCTAACGCCTTCCACTCCTGCCGATCACAGAGTGAGTGCGCGAACGCAGTATCTGGCTTGAACGCGATTTTGCTCTCCGAACTATAGGTGATAGTCTTCCCTTCCTCTTTCACCTGCTCCATTATTGCAAGCATGGCTTCATGTGTTAGTTCGGTTTTTTTTAGACGTTCTCCGAGAACAGAAGACGTTTCACTCTCTAGAGGGTTGATAACGATCGCAATCAAATAAGTCATCAGTTGCTTACACGTCTTCAAGTCGCCACTATGACAGTAAGACCTAACCGCTTCGCAAAAATGTTGAATACTGCGCTCACGCTCACCGTTAGCTTCCAAAAGCTGCCCCATGAAGGCAGCTCTGCGGCCTTGGACAATTTCGTCTTCCACTTTCCGCGCAATTCTTAAGGCCTCTCTCTGCAATTCGATCGCTTCCGCCAGTCTCTGAAGCCTGGCATACAGTACTGCGAGATTATTGCACAATCGTCCTTTTCTCCTTTCACAAGGAACAGCATTGGCGATGTCAAGTGCCTTGCAAAAAAGCTCCTCACCCGCAGCCGGATCATCCTTTTGAAGCAGGGCACCGAGATTTGCTGTCCAATCACACTCCTCCCTCAATAGGCTGCAGTTTTGCGCACGCACGACAGCGTGTCGAGTAAGCTCTATCGCGAGAGACAAATCGCCAGCAGTTGCCGCTGCAAGGCCAAGAGTGCCTGCCACCCAAGAGCTCAACTCTTGCGTGCTACAGGAGTCAACTATTTCCAACGGCGTCCCTCGGGGCAGTTGCGGTTCACGTTCATCGCCAAGGGCAACCCCTGCACTGAGCGTTTTCTCGATTACTTGAAGATCTCGTATGAGATTTCCATCCCCCTGTTGGCGCGCGTGCTCGATCAGCCGACTTAGCGCAACCCTCCAGTCTCTTGGCAGATGCTCAACTGCTCCATCGTCCGAATTCCTGCCTATAAGTATTCGGTCCACAACTTTGTCAAATGAAGGCCGTTGGGAACGTTCGGAGAAGGCCCCACGCGCCAATTCTCGCATGTATTGCCCTAGGCTTTCATCTTTGACGTTCGGTTTAACTTCGTTTTGGCTCATTTGCCACCCTCTCTCGCGAGTGCATATCGAAAGTGAATAGAAAATTCGCCGGCCGCCGTCGAAATACTGCACTCAATTACTTCAACTCCGATAAGGTATCGGATTTTATCAAGTGACCGGACTGCCTCAGTTAACGCGTCTATTCTTCGCCCTGCCATTTGTTCGAAGTGGGCAATGCGCTGACTAAGTGCATCCAGAAACTCAACAGTGAGGGTGTCTGACGAAAACTGAAACGCTCCACCGCCACATTGTGATAGCTGCAGTAGGGCGTTCAAGAACATTAACGCATCGGTTTCAGCTAAGTTAGCTCGCGCTGCTTTGTTGCTGGGGTTAGTTTTGAGAGCCATTGCAAAGCAGTCTCGACAATCTGCTTCACCCAACGCACGTTTGGCCAACCCAAGGTGGTTCCACGCCTCGCTATAGTGAGAGTGAAACTCCACAGCCTGCCGCAGGACCTTTGCAGCTTCGTTGTAACGGCCAAGATGCAATAAGCAAGTTCCTTTCGAATACAACGCGTGTTCATGCGAGGGAGCGATTGCCAAGGCACGCTCCACATAAGATAAGCCTTCCCCGTGTGCCCCTGTCGATGCAATGGCGCTGCCCAGAGTTGCCAAAGCGCTGGCGTCGTGAGGATTTGCTTCCAGAGCGCGTCTAGCCCAATACTGCGATTCCTGGCTATGTCCAGCCTTTAAATGAAAGGAGGCAAGTGTGCTCATTGCCTCCACCAGGTCTGGGGTTAGTTCGAGAGCAGACTTGCAGACCGATATCGCTTCAGCAACTCGCCCCATTGCATATAGCGTTTTTGCCTTAGCTGTAAGGACATTGGGTCTGGTTGGGTCAACAGAACCTATCCCTTGCCCTTTGCTTAGATCTTTCTGAGAGACAAGCGTAAGCAACGTGTCCCATTCCTTAAGTGCCTCCTGGTAGTTTCCCACATGTTCAAGAGCGATTGCGCGGTTCCAGCCGAGCATAAATGTCATGCTCGAAGGCTGACTTTGGCAAGCCTGCAATTCTTGTCTCACCCTATTGTAGATGTCTAGGGCTTCGACAGACTGTCCCATCGCATCAAGCGAGGAGGCTTCTGTGATTGCTTTGATTAAATCATTACGGATTCCATCAGTGTTTTCGTTCGCCTTGGGCTTAGGTGCTGTCCTCTTGCTGAGAGGCACGCAGATATCCGATAATGCGGCCAAAACTTCCGAGAAAGATCGAGGACGATTTGACGGTGACTTCTCAACGCAGGTTTTCAGAAGGTCAGCAAGACCGGCAGGCAAGGAGAGTGAATCCAATGCGGCAAAGGGTGGTTCTTGCTTTAGATGTGCATTCCACAAATCCTGCTTATCAATATGCTCAAACAAGCGGCGTCCTGTTAGAAACTCCCAGAGTGTGCAGCCGAAAGAATAGATGTCACAGCTCACACTTGGCGTCTGTCCGACAAGATATTGTTCTGGAGCCATGTAGGCGACCGTTCCTGGCCCCACAGCAAACTGTTGGGCAGATGGTGAGCCTTGTATGTCCGATGAAACGATGGAAGCTCCTTCTGCAAAGGGCATTGCAGCAGAAAGTCCAAAATCTGTGACTTTGCCGGTCCACCGGACATCTACCAGTACATTGCTGGGTTTCAAATCACCATGTGCAAACACCAGTCCCTGCGTGGCGAATTTGTCAGCAAGAAAGATCATGCCGTCACAAATGTCCACAGCAAGACTGAGGGCAAGATCTACGGGCAATGCACCACGCCGACGTAAAAGCTCCGCCGCGCTTGAATCAAAAGAGTTCACTGGACCCACAATCCACTCAATAAATACGTATGGGATAGAATCAACACTCTCCACGTAAAGAGCGGTTGCGACCGTTGAATGATGGTCGAGCTTTATCCATAAGTCGCATTCCTGCAAAAAGCGGGATCGAATGGCTGAATCCGACAGCTTTGCAGGCGGAATTGACTTTGCAACCACTGGAATACCGGCCGCTGTATCAAAACAAAAATAGACCACGCCCATATTGGATGGAGGTAATGCTCGATGCACGAACCACCTGCGGGCGATTCGGTCGCCGGGACACCACCACCGCCCGCTGTTTCCTTTGCTAAGACGCTCAATATCTGATGAAAACCCAGATGTATCAGGCATAGAAGTGACCGAATTAGATCAGTTGTCCTGACGAAGTGTCGGTTTGAACTCCATCTGAGTGACCAAGTTCCGCAATGCAGTGTAAGAGGCATAGCCGATCAGTGCTCAGGAATTTCAATATACTTTGCACTGTCCTACTCTCCTCATCGGCTATGATCGCTTCAAGTATGGCAATTTCATCAATAATCAATCCCTTGTCTTGGATTCTCGAACTCCATAATCTAGCGAATATACGCTTTACAGCATCTGACGGTTTGACAATTCCAGTGAAGATTTTCTCACCGACTCCAATGCGGCGCATGAGCTTCGCCTCCAAAGCAAATGGATCGCGGCTGAAGAATCTGACGGCTCTTCCAGTAATTCCCGATTCACTTGACAATAAGCCCAAGAACAAATGCTGTGTAGTGAATTCACCAAGACCAGATTTCTTCGCGCACTCGATTGCGGCTTGCACGGCGTGAGCGGCGTGGTCGCTAAACCAGCCTTCATGAAGGCTTGAAAAACCTCGGAAGAAATTGGAAAGGTCGGACAACCGAACGGGTTGGGGCGGGTAGTGTTCCAACATGCGCCTTAGCACATCGCCCGCCGTAACGAGGTGACCATACGCCAAGCGCAAGTTTTGATCTCCATCCAGAAAACCCCTGAAGTCGTTGTAATCCCATACGCCATGTCCCTTAAGGGGGAGTTTAGTGGCGAATTTCTGCAGCAGACCACTCGCCCGGTCCCGGCTTCCTTTTTCTGCTACGCCGGTTAGTGAGATGTTGGTGGCGAATAAGTAATACTCTGGTCGCGGGAGGTCTCGCTTTCGGTTGAGAAACTTCTTTAGGTCTCCCTCAAGCTGCTCTAAGGCCCAGTCTCCGTCTCTCTTGCTGTCACCGATCGGACGCTGGCAGAATTTACAGCCGAGAACCAAATATCCGTCCCATGCTGCTGTCGAGGACGGATAGTTCATCTTTCCGGTGAACGTGAGGTCGCGACCGCCGTCTTTGCCGTCACCATAAGCAGTGACACCAGCACCGATTTGTTTGCGTGCGATGGCCTGGACCAGATGCTGAAAGTCGCGCGGGTTTAACCCTTGAAGGTTGTAGTCACTCATATTGTTCCTCGTAGAAAGGATTATCCAATGCATGTTTGCTGAGCTTGACGACGCGGCGTTGTTTGCCGACGGCATCGGGTTCGGCGGCGGTTTCGGCATGGCCTGCGTCGTCGAGCCGCAGGGGGATGAAGCGGCGCTCATGGTTTAGCGGGTCGCGAAACCGGAACGTGTCGGTCTCCAATTGCGCCCAGTTTGACCCGAACGCCTGGGCCGACATGCAGAGCACCAGCACGCGCGAGCGCTCCAGCACTTCCTCGATCTTCGCCGGGGTGCTGTCGCCGGGTTTGAGCTCCCATTCATCGAACCGCACCTTCAACCCGACCTGCCGCATCCGCTCAGCGACCTCGCACACGACAGTCTTGTCCCTTGATCTGTGGCTTAGAAACATGTCAAAGATGAAGTCCTTATTCACGTTCCAGATATCCTCCAACGTTATAATCACCAGTTTATCTGGTGCATTATTTTGTTACATACAACTAAATCTGTACCCTTTTTCCGATGGATGTCCCCGTAATTCACCAAAGTATATCGATTATTTTGTCCTGGCGAGACGGAAACCGATGCCGTCGAACCCTATGACGGGCGAGCTAGAGTTACGGTTGGCCGAGCGCATTTTCCCGGGATCTATGCCCCAACAACCGCCTCGCACCACGCGCATATTACAATCCTCTTCTGAATGCCAGCTTGTCGCATCATTCGAGGCACCTTCGTAGGGCCATTTGCAGCCGCTGACCCATTCCCAAACATTGCCATGCATATCGTGGATGCCCCAGGAGTTGGCGGCAAAACTGCCCACCGGCGCTGTCTCTTTGTTGTCCCACTGACTTCCGCATTTGTCACAGTTGGCGCGGTTTTGTCCGACATCGTCACCCCATGAGTAAGCTGTAGTCGTGCCAGCTCGGGCTGCATATTCCCACTCCGGCTCGGTTGGCAGGCGGTAAGTGGCGCCGGTTTTTTTGTTGATCCAGGCGAGAAACTCCTGGACATTATTCCAGGTGACGTTGATCACCGGCCGTTTCCCCCTACCCCAGCCATTGTCGTCCGGATACCGTTCGCATCCCCCCTGAGCGTAGCAGGCGTCCCACATCTCGAAGGTCACCTCGAATTTGCCTATCTCAAAGGCCGGGACATTCATGTCAAGCATTGGTTTTTCATCGTCGAAACATCTCGTATCGCTTTCCAAGCAGCCCATGCGAAAGCGGCCAGCCTTCAGGGAGACCATCTCCGGATTCGGGATATAGGTGGCCATAGCATTCTTGGTGGCCTGCGCGGCTTGCTCTTTGGCGGTAATAGCATGTTTGGCAGCCTTCGTAGCCCTCTCTTCTGCAGCAATAGCCAGTTTGACAGCTTTCGCAGCTCGCTCTTCTGCCGCAATAGCCTGTTTGACAGATTTCGCAGCTCGTTCCTTGGCCGCAATGGCCTGTTCGCCGATCTTGACAGCCCACTCTTTTGCCGCAACAGCCTGGGAGCTGGCCTTAAAAGCTCGCTCTTGTGCTTCAACTGCCTGTTTGCCAGCCTTAAAAGCTCGCTCTTTTGCCGCAACAGCCTGTTTGCCAGCCTGCGACGCTCGCTCTTTGAGCTTGAGCGTCAAGGTTTGTATTGAGTCGTCGACGACGAAGACTTTCTTTTCACCGAAATACTCCTTGATGCCGCCCGAAACTTTGATCGCTTGCACCTGGTATTCACCCTCATCGAGTTTGATAGCGAAATTCTGCCCGGCCTCGGCGGGCGAGTTGCCCTTCATCTTACCATTGATCATGATTTGAGCGTCGCCTGGCACGGTGACGACGCGCAGCATACCCATTTCGGCCAGAGCCGAAATGGGAAGCAGCACTGCAATGCCTGAGACAAAATTTATAGTGAACCTGAGTATTGTGCCGGATAGCTTATTCATTGTGGTATCATCCTGTGATGATTGTCTACTTTGTTGATGATGGATAACGTCTGACATAATAACGC
>JAZDOW010000082.1:0-40727 GCA_043798185.1 Pseudomonadota bacterium
GAGCTCAAGGAGGGCAAGCCAACGCTTTGGCAGGTTCGGCTGCCGGAATGTCGCGACGATCACGCCGGAGTATTGCCCGTGGTCCCGCCTTGGCCTCGGCTTTGCCGACACCGAGTCTCCCCAACGCCCTTACACCGGGTGGCAGGATCCTCCTTGCCTCAATACGCAATTCCATGGGAGAAGGTCGGGAGCAGTTGATCGAAGCCACGGAAGAGGCGATCCAGGAAACCAGTGCTGCCGCAGAGCGGCAAATGGCGGTCATCGAAGAGACCGGCAACAGGGGGGCTACGGAGATTCGCGCCCAGGGGCAAGAGGCGCGGGCAATGGTATCGGAGGCCGTTTCGGAGCAATCAACAGCCGTCGACAATGCCGGACTTGCCTCCCACGGGAACCTGACGTCCTGGCATAGCCGGGCAATACAAACGGCAGAATCTGAGGTCGCTTCCCGCCGTGACGCTGTCAGCGGTCTGGGAATAGACCAGGCGGCTGCCGTGCAAACCTCAGGCGAGGCAACGGCAGCCGCGGTCACCTCATCTTTTGTATCGGCTGCGAATCACGCTCGAGCCCAAAGAGAGGGCGGTGGAGGTAATGATCCTTCAGCAACGGGCCATGCGGAGGTCACCGATCGTCTTGGCAACGATGCCGCCGGCCAATTCGACCGTGCCGGTAGCGATGTGGGAGAGAATCTGCAAAATCATGCCCTGGAAGCCTCAGAAGCCCTCCAGGATCATGCCGAACAAATAGCGTCGGCAATGGATGAGCAGGCAGGTCCTCTTCAGGAACATCTGAGCCGGACGGCAGAGACAACCAATAGTGCTGTTTCTCGGACGGTCTCGGAAGTATCGACCAGAATGCGGGCGGGAGGGGACAGTGCCCAGGAAGACCTGGTTGAAGCGGAGACATCGATCCTCAATGTCCTGGGGGAACGGACTGCTGAACATCATGAGGAGCTGAGCAATGCCGCTACTGCAGCGGCGGAAGGAATACACCGTCAGGCCATGGAAAGCCAAAGCGTCGCCCAGCAGCAGATGAACGAGCAGGCCAGGCAAATTGCCGGCGCCCATGTCGACGAAAATACCGCCCGCGATGCGGCCCCGCAGGTGGAAGCTCAAATTTCCCAGGCCTATGGGGAGATAAGGCAACGGGCAGGAAATGTTCAGCAAGGTGTTGCCGGAGAAATTGAAACGGCCGGAAGGGAGCGAGCAGTTGCTCTGGAGCGCGTACCCGCAATAACCGGCCAAGCCTTTGCCGAAGCCGGGCAGAACGTCTCTGCCGATATGGCCCGCGGGAGTGATGAGGTCAGTGGTGCTTTGCATGAAGTGACAACAACCGCCATGACCACCGGCGATGAAGCCTTGGCCACCACGGGCCAACGATTGGATCAGGCTGTCTCGCTGGCACGGCCTGGGATCAACGCCGCCGCCGACGCAGCCCGCCAGAGCCTCAACGACTACGCCGGCGAAAGCGGTCGATTGCAAGCGGAGGCTCAGGACGACCTTTTGGCAAGGATCGGTGAAGGAAAGGGTCGGGTTGACGCGTTCTGCGCCCAGAATGGACCACCGATACAGCGCTCTGTCCTTGGCGATATCGGCGACTGGTTCGCGCAGCAGCTAAGCGACCTGTGGGATATGCTCACAAGTCCTTCGTTCTGGGTTGGTCTGGTCGTCACTATGGTCCTGTTCCCTTTCATAGGACCGGCGGCGTTGGTTATCGGTGGAGCGCTGGCGGGGATTGTCTCCGGAATCGAGCAGAACCTGGCTGAGGGCAAGGACTGGTATGATTGGGACAATATCTATTTCAATGGGCTCATGGGGATCTTAGGTGGCCTGTTGATGACCTTTGGGGTACTCATCATTGCCGTGGCCGGCCTCGAAGGGGCGGCGGCAGTAGTGGCCTTCATGGTGTTGTCGGCCGTGGTCGGCATTATCATGAACCTTATCAATGGCGAGCGATGGGACCGAGGCCTCCTGGCAAATTTATTCCTGGCTTGGCTGTTTACAAGGATCCACGGCAACAGAGGTTCCAGGGGCGAAGTTCCTCCCGAAGAGGTGGCATCTCGTCCACCCGCGGAAGCGGTGCCTCCTCGAGGTGGACGAACGACGGATCGTGTACCTGGGCTCTATGAGAGCATCGATCCGACCCGGGGTGTAGAGGGGTGGCGCTTTTCCGACACCATTCAGGAAAGTGGCGGTGAACGGACTGTACTGACTGAGGTCACGGCACCCGACGGGTCGATCGGCTATGTGACCCGGGGCCTTATTCTTGCCACAGGAGAGCTTATCATGCATAAGGCATTTCTTGACGATATCCCTTCTTCATTGCGCTGGATACAGACGGAACCGGCTATGGTAGCCGGGCGGGGTACGCCGCTGGAATCCTATGTGACGATGCGCCAGATGCGGATTCTCCAGGAACGAGCCGGCAATCCATCAGTCTACAGCGGCGCCCGTGTCGTCCGGATGAGTGGGATTACCAATGTCCGGACGATCTTGGAATTGACCGCCGCTGAAAACAGTGGGCAATCTCTCAATCAGGCCATCCTCGATACCCACTCCGTACAGTACGGAAGCAATTCAATCATTCAAACCGGAGGTCGTATTGCATCAGGCCGTGTTGAAGGTGGTTTTCGGATGCCGGTCGGTTCGGTCGACGGCGTTACACCCGAACTCTTGGAACGCTATGGTGTTGCGCCATCGGATAGGGCATTATATTTTTTTGATATTATCCTGGATGTTGTCCCTGCAGATGCACCGCCTGCTGCAAACACTCCGATTGGACCTGTGCCAATTCCACCAGGAGACAGAGACCGCCCCGATGGAGGAACGCCTTAATGAAACTTGAACAGCTTGTTATCTATCCCGGTGCAGCGACAACGAACCGTTTTATCGGGATGGAGAAACACGTCCTTCCAATTCGGACGGCTCGCCGCTATGACGATTTCGCAGCGGATCTCGAAAAAGTCCTTTCAGTGCCGGTTCGGGTCTCAGACGATCTCGATCTGCCTGCCCCGGTCGAAGGAACCTTGTATCTATGCGCCAGGGATGTCCTGGAAAACGCCCTAACCGCGCGACCGGAACAGGCATTGATCCTAACCGCACACACTGTTCTCGTTGATATCATCCGGACCTACGCGCTTAAGGATGCCGATCGGCTGGGCTTGGCGGCGGTCATCGAGACCCATCAGTATCTTGACTGGAAGGATGGAAACAGGCAACGAAGGCCAAGTGCCTTATGCGCCCGCAAGGATATAGGTCAAACCTTCGGTGCCACATGGCCCGAATGGCAGCCTTTGCAAACCGAGCGTTACGCCTGGATCAGCCACCCGGCATTTCCTGAACTGCCCGCACTTTTAGCGGCTTATCTCACAGCCTATGCTCGATTTATTTAAGCCGTCGTCCGAATGGCGGAATACATAAATGGGAGTTGCAATACCCGATGAAGACCTATAATACCGCAGTAAAACGGCCAATCTCACGTTCAACAGCAGCACAGCCGAATATCGATAAAGATACTTCGCCGGTCGTCCAACGGAGGGCCGGAGAATATGATGCCGAGAGGCTTTCCAGTCTTGTCCGGCAGAGTCAAGTCGACACCCCGGCGGTAGGCGACGCCACGATACCGGAACGCGAAGACATTTCTTCGGACGGTCAGGTGGCGGATAACTCAATAAAGACGGTTTACCGTTATCCTTTCGGTGCCTTGGAACAGCTGGCTATCAATAATGGAGAAACGGGATTCTGGGAGGAAAAAGACGGGCAGCAGAATGCATTTGTCGACATTGGCGGCTGGGTCTCCGATCTGATAAAGGCCTTGGGCTGGTCGGTTGGTACCGGGTTTCAGGGTCGTGCCGATGCCCATCTCCTCCATAATATGTTCGGTAGCGGTGGTCCCCTGACAGTTACGAGGGAATGGGTGATGGACGCCCCCGACTGGAAAGCCGGCTATGAACAGCTGACTAAAAACCTTGAAAACAGGGCAAAATATACGGCTAAAACCCAGGTACTGGCGGGCAATATCAGCGGAACGGAACACATTGTCGAGAAAAGTGAGTATTGCTCCAAACCCCCTTATGGCTTTCCGTGGAATGATGGTGCCGACCAATTCTGGGGGTCCGGATGCGCCAGAATTTCCATTGAGGCCGATTATTCCTGGCAGGTTTCCGGCAATGACCGGGACCGTGTTGAGATCGAGTTCAAAAATGTCCGGGGCATTTACGAAGATTACTACGTCTGGGAACACCAAAATGATCCGGGACAATACAGTCGCCAACGACGGGGTTGGTACACGCCCTTTTCCCTGAATGCCGAGTGGACCGATCCCGACCGGTTTGTCGAAACCGGCGTCAATGCCTGCATTTCAGAAGAATGACGGGGCAGGGAGATGTTGAAGAGGCCCCGAAGTATCACTATTCTTTGAGAATGGCAGCGATTAATTCGTCACGCCTTTCCGGGGAGAGGTAGGGCCTCATACGTACATCCAGTATTTTCGCCTGGCGGTTTTTCCGATGTTTTACCGCCTCCTGAATACATACGCTGAGATCTTCAATGGCACAGGGTTTTATAAGATAATTGAATGCCCCCCATTTGATTGACTCAACTGCGGTGTTCACTGTACCTTGGCCGGTGAGCATAACTACTTCAACTAACGGCCGTTTCTCTTTCATGACTTTCATGGTTTCGATGCCGTCCATTCCCGGCATGGATACATCAAGAACTGCAACCTCAATCGTTTCATCATCTTCCAGCAACTGGAGCCCGGTCTTGCCGTCGGCAGCGGTTTTTACCGTAAACCCTCTCTTGCTGAGACGCATGGCGAGAATTTCGGTAAAGGCGTGTTCGTCATCAACAACAAGAATAGGTGTCGGTGTCATGGCAAGCTCTCATCAAGGAGGAGGAGCAGGGAGTGAATAATATCTCGGCCAGGCTCTTGTCGAACTGCTTTTAATCAATAACACATTGTTCGGCGTATTTTCCAAATATCCCGGCATAACAGGCGCGGATTTCAGCTATATCCTTTTCAATATCCCCCGTGGGGAAGAAGGTCGATAAAAAGCCACCGACTTTGCGCCGGTAATCAAGAAAAGCGAGACTGATGGGGACATTGGCCCCCAGGGCGATATAATAAAAGCCTGTCTTCCATTTCTCAACTTTTGCCCTGGTCCCTTCGGGTGGGATGGCAACGATAAGGCGCTCGCTGGCGTTAAAGGCGGCGATGGTTTCAGCCACCACATTATTGCGTGATGTACGATTTATCGGGATGCCACCGAGCCAGCGCATAACAGGGCTGCGCCAGCCGGAAAAAAGAGAATCCTTTCCCATCCAGCGCATTTCAAAACCGTAGACAAAGGCCATTGCCAAGGCCAAAGGGAAATCCCAGTTGCTGGTATGGGGGACGGTGATCATGACGTATTTCAATGCTGTCGGGGGATGACCCTGGAGTTTCCAACCGCGAACGGCGAGGCAAAATTGACACACGGCTGAGACGATTGGTCGCAACACTGGGGTGTTGTACATTGTTCGTGACACGCAAAGAACCTGGGTTGAGTTGAGACTGCGGAGCCATTTCGGGCATTTCTATGGTTGTATTATAATTTAGTTTCTGAAAATGCCGATGACGTTCTCAAGCGCTTTTCTATTGAGGATCTCGGCACAATTGGTACTCCCTTTACTTGAGCTGACACCGTCTTTCCATTCTGATAAGAGCGTGCCATTTTCATCGAGCAGTTTATAGTTCAGAGCCAGGGAGGCAGACCCGGCCCCAAAACCGACGAAGGCTCTGGCGGCTCGATTTCCGGCGGAAAAACGCTCGACATCGACAACCAGGAGTTTGCCCATCGAAGGCTTGTAGTCTTGCATATCCTTGATGGAAGTAACGCGAATACCTGTTTTTTCGCACCTTTTTGTAAAGTCACGATCCAGCCATTCGAGAGCAATGAGAAGTTCTCGTTCCTGATCCGCCGTCTGTTCGGGGAAATTTCCCCCCAATGTCAGCACGGCAAGATCTTTCACTTCCGAAGGGTTGAGGTGAGTCTTTTCCTTGCTACACCCACCGGTGAGCCCGAGAAGCAAAAGCATCGAGAGGAAGAGGGGAAGTGTTTTCATTTTTTTTTCCTTTCGCTGTAAGGAAGAGGAGTTAACCATATCGCTCCTTCATTATTTCTTGTAAAGATCTTTCCACCCCTTCTTCTGCGTGGCGAGGTAGAGATTTTCGACTTTTTTTCTGGCCCAGGGCGTTTTACGTAAAAACGTCAGACTGGATTTGATTGATGGATCGGTAGTAAAGCAGCGAATGGCTATGCGCTTGCCAAGCTCATCCCAGCCATAGTGATCAAAGAGGCTGCTGACAATCTGTTCCAGGGTTATGCCCTCGAAAGGGGTTTTGTTTCGTAGGTTGCTCATGTGTAGGACTTTAAACTAAGCAAGGAAAGGTCACAACAAAAAGAATGTGCCTCCGGGTGGCGGGCTTTGTGGCAACTGTTGGAAAAATACTCACAAGCTGACGGAGATGTTGAATAAGCAGCACTTTCAAAAAATCGCGAGAACAGCCTTATGAGTAACCATTTCACCAATACCCGGTCTTTTTAATTTTCTCCTTCGTTGTCGCATCAATATTGGGTTTGAAAGAATAGTCCTTGTCTTGATAGTTTTTAAGTCCTTTTTCCCACACATCGAGCTGGGTTGTGAGTTCATCTCTGATATCGTTCTGCTGGTAATAGAGGTTGTTCGTTTCGCCTGGGTCCGCCTGGAGGTTAAAGAGCTCCTTTTTGCCGAAAATAAGGGTACCGACGGAGACCGGCAGCCAGGAAAAGGACTGATATCCCTTAAAGATATGGATCTTCCAAGTGTCGGTGCGGATTGAACTGTAGTAGGGCATCTGGCCATAGACATATTTTCTCGATACAAAAGGGCCGGTTTCATTTATGAGTGGGGCAAAGTTGATCCCCTGGCAGTGATATGGAGGGTTAATGTGCAAAAGGCCTAAAATGGTTGGCATGATATCCACTGTTTGGCTGAGTTCTCTGATAATCTTTGCCTTCGTCTTACCTGCCGTCTTAATAATGAGGGGGACCCGAGTGACTTCCTCATAGAGGCTCCTTCCATGTCCTGAGCCGCCGTGTTCTCCGAATTCTTCTCCATGGTCGGCGCAGATGATAATCATGGTGTTTTCGTAGAGACCAAGATCCTTAAGTTTCTTGATGACCGGGCCGATAATTTCGGTGTCGAATTCAAGGATTCCTGCATCGTAAAGGCTTTTGGCATAGGTGATATTCTCCCTGTCTTCGGGTTTGATGCCCAGTTCATAAACTTGATTGTAGATATTATCGTACATGTGGATTGCATTTTTACTCTGAAGAAAGCTTTTCACCTTTCTGGTTGCAATTTTGTAGTCTGGATCGAAGAGATTGGCCGTTGCCATTTCCTCGCTCAACTCGGCCCCCAAAATTGTATAGGAGAGTTTTTCTTTATTAATGACCCCCTTTTTAATCATCTCAACCGTGGCTTTTTCGAGTTCTTCGTAACTTTCCGTCAACCCGACGGATTTTTGTTTGGTAAAACGATATTTGTATTGTGCTGAAGGGATATAGGGGGCATGAACAAAATACGAGTGGAAGTTGATGAAGAAATTTTCGTTCTTATGTTGCTCAATTACCCTCAGAATCTTTGCTCTTCCTGCAGAGAGGTTATTATTGTCAAATATCCCCAGGACATCAAAACCCCGGCCGAAACCGACCGCCGGATCCAAGTGGGGATCACCATTTGGGCCATACCAGAATGTTGTATAGCCATTCATCTTGAGAATCTCAGCCAGGGTTTTCACTTTGGGGGAAAGAAAGTCCTTGGCGATATCCAGTACCCCATGGGAAAAAGGGTAGAGTCCGGTGATAATTGACATGAAACTGGAGAGAGTTACGGTATGGGGTGTGAAGTTGTTGAGAAAAAGAGTCGAATCTTTTGCCAACTGGTCGAGATGAGGGGAGGTGTCTCTTTGGTAACCATAACAGCCGAGGCTGTCGGCCCTAAGGGTGTCGATCCAAATGAAAACGATATTGGGTCGTTCTTGGTGTGTGGATTCCGCTTCGGGCATTGCCTGGCAATGGTCGAAGAAAAACAGCTGGAGAAGAATGGTCAGAATAACGGCAAGGGTAGGGAAACGTAGAGTAGGCATAATTTGTGGTTTCTGGTTTTACAGTTAAGGGAAATCGCCCGGGTTGCATAAACTCATCTCCCTGCGAGGTCAGAATATCAGGCAAACCGCCTGAAAACAACAGAAACAATGGTAGACCCGCACAGGCAGTTCAGAAAGAATGCGGCGAGAATCATGAAAACAAATCGAAATTTTAGGTGGGTATGTTAGCATAGATTAGTATTTAATATAAATATGTAGAACAGGAGGACACAAAATGAGGAGATTAAAACGGTTGGCGATAGTGACGTTGGTTGCATTGATGCCGCTGTCATCCCATGCAGAATGCATCGAAGGGAACTGTGAGAATGGCTTTGGGAAGTTTGAAATGCCTGACGGCCACAAGTACCAGGGCACATGGAAGGAAGGGAAACCCGATGGTTACGGTATTGCCCATTTGCCAAATGGAAATAAATACATCGGAGAGTTTGTCGAAGGGGCCTGGAATGGCTGCGGCGTTGAGGTTTACCCGGATGGCCGGAAATATATTGGTCAATTCAGTCTCAGCAAATACAACGGTCAAGGGACCATTACAACCCCCAATGGAGATGTCTACACAGGACAATTCGTAGATGGGGTACCAAGCGGGAAGGGAAAAATGGTATTTAAGGAAGGAGGTTCCTTCATCGGCAGCTTTGAAAATGGCAAAGTAGGGGACTATGGTGCCATGACCACACCGGATGGCCTGATATATGTCGGAGAGCTCGCCGAAGAATCCTTTGACGGGGAGGGCACTATGGCCTGGCCGGATGGACGCCGGTATTCGGGGGAGTGGAAAAAAGGAAAATTCCAGGGCAAAGGAACCATGGTTTTCGCCGATAAAAACGTAGTAACCGGATTCTGGGACAATGGTGTGCTGACTGGATGGGGCTGTGAAATTCATAGGGACGGCAGTGAAGTTTGTGGAAAAGTCGAAAAAGGAAATGTCCTTAGAGAGGCAAAATAACCCCGACAAATGGGATAAGCCGCTTGACGAAATTTGTTTAAAAAACGAGCAGTAATGATGCTTTCATATCCATGAGGAAGAGATTTGTCTCACCACCGGTGATAATAATCGGCATGCATCGTTCCGGCACCAGTTTGGTGAGCCGTCTTCTTGAGAAGATGGGAGTTTTCTTGGGGAGTGCCAAGGATCACTACAACGAATCTATCTGTTTTCAGGTGCTCAATGAGCAGCTGTTCCTGCTGGATAACTGTCGCTGGGATGATGTGGATCGTCTCAGCTCTTTTCTGCATGATGGATACCGGAAGTGGCGGGCTGCGAGAATTGTTGAATCGATCGTCGATGAGAGATTTATCCAGTTGTTTTGGGGCGATTCAGGGATGGAACAAGAAGCCCCGTTGGTTCCTGCGGTACCGGGCTGGGGTTTTAAAGACCCCAGAAATACCTTTACCCTGCCGGTTTTTCTCGAGCGTTTTCCAGACGCCAGGGTCATTCATGTCATTCGAAACGGCATCGATGTTGCCGCAAGTCTGTGGACGAGGGAGACGACCAGGCCTGAAGGTTCCTTGCATCCGCACTATTCGCCCCTCTGCCAGGAGCTGGAAGGATGTCTGATGTTATGGAAATGTTATGTGAAAAGGGCTTTGGCATATGCAGAGAATGATGTAGATATACACGAGCTGTTTTACGAAGACCTTCTGGAAAATCCACAAGAGCCAATAGTTCGTCTCGCAGACTTCCTGGGAGTTTCTGCAACCGCCGGGCTTAAAGCTGCACCGGCAATGATCAACAGAGGCAGGAGATACAGCTATCGTAATGAGCCGTTTTTTTTTGACTTTGCCCAGAAGGCAAAAATGGATCCTCTTATGACTCAGTTGTACGAGGGGAAAATGACCGACGTATATTGATGGTACGGTGCGGCAGCGCAGAGGCAGGTGTGTGCATATACTGAAAGAATTATTGGAAAGCCGTTTTCTTGTCTGGACGATATCCGTTTATGATTTTCGCAGTCAGTACCTCGGCTCAATGCTCGGTTTTCTCTGGGCCATGATAAAGCCGCTGGTCATGGCCGGGATATATGTACTTATCTTTTCCTCGGTTATTCCACCGGAAAATGGCAGTGCCGGCAGCGCCTCTCAATTTGGTTTGTATGTGTTCGCCGGGATGTTGCCCTGGTTTGTCATCCAGGAGTCGGTGCAACGGGGCTCAACGGTGCTTCTCGATCAGGCGCATCTGGTGAGACATCATAATATACCACTGCATATTCTTCCCCTTCATATCGTAATTTCTGCCACTGTCTCGGGTCTTTACGCGATCATCGTCTTCATGGCGGTGAAGCTGTTTCTTGTCCATGAGATTACTCCTTTCTTTCTGCTCATTGTATTCGCTTTGCCGGTACAGATCCTCTTCTGCTGGGGACTGGCCATGCTTATTTCAACGGCAAATGTCTTTATCCGGGATATTTCACATCTGACCATGGCCATGTTGACGATCTGGTTTTTCGCCTCTCCGATCGTCTTCGCGGTTGACAACCTTCCCTGGTACTTGACGCTGCCCTGGTTAAACCCTCTTGTCAGTCTTACGGCCATCTATAGAGATTTACTGCTTTTTCAAAGGATACCCCAGCTTGTTGATATCATCTTCTTTTCTCTTCATACGCTTGTTGTACTGACTATCGGGACGGTGTTTTACCAGAAGACATACAAAGAAATCGTTGACTGGGTGTAGCACCTTCATTCGAGACATGTGAGAAAAATTGTGGATGGAACCAAGGTACAGGTAGTCGTAAAAAATATTTCCAAGTCCTACCGGGCCTATAATTCCCGTGCATCCATTCTCACCAGCGTTTTCCGTCGATCTGCCGGTGATGTGTCGGCGGGAAAAAGGAGCACTGCCCTGGATGATATCACCTTTGATGTCACCGAGGGCGAGTGTTTAGGCCTGATCGGCAGGAACGGTTCCGGCAAGAGTACTCTCTTGAGGATCCTGGCCGGCATCGTCAGCCCTAGTCACGGCACGGTGGAGATGCGGGGGCGTATCTCTGCGGTGCTCGATATTCAGAGCGGCCTCCATCCTCGAATGACCGGCAGGCAGAACATTTTTTTAAAGGGGGCACTGTATGGTCTTCGCAAAAGGGAGATTAAAAAACGTCTTGACCAGATAATATCATTCTCCGGCCTCGGTGATTATGTAGATCATCCGCTGAATACCTACTCCACGGGCATGGTTATTCGATTGGGTTTTGCCATCGCCATGCATATGGATTTTGATATCCTCCTGATGGATGAAATCCTCTCGGTTGGCGATATTGTCTTTCAGCGGCAGTGTCTTGGCAAGGTAAAAAGCTTCATGAGTCAGGGCAAGACCATCATCATTGCCACCCACAACCTGGGCGATGTTTCGGCGATCTGCCAGCGAGTCATCTTTTTGAAAGGTGGTCGGGTGCAGCACGATGGCAAGACAGAGACGGTCCTCAAGGATTACTGGGATATCTGCGAACGTGAGCAGAACAAGATACCCAGGGCGTTCCATCCCTTTAATCCTGAAAATGTTTATGGGACCGATACCAAAGAGATTGAAATCCGCCGTGTTGATTTGCTGGACGGGGACGGTGTTCTGCGGGACACTTTTAATACCGGAGAAGCGGTGCAGGTGCGGATCAGGTTCCACTGCAGCAGGAAAGTGGCCAATCCTCTCTTTCGTGTTCAGTTTTTCCGTAATGATGGGTTGTGGGTTCATGGAACAAACACCTCCCGGGCAAGTATCGATCTCGGTGAACTGGAGGGAGACGGTGAGATCATTTTGCGCTATGAAAAAATGAATCTTCTCGAGGGCGACTACTATATTACTGTTGGTATCTGGCCTGATGAATATCGCAGTTCTTTTACCGATATCGCCTATGACTGCCACCAGTGGTCGTATGTAATACACATGAAGAGCAGGCGGGAAGACGGCGGCGGGATCGCATTTAACCCGTTTTCCTGGCATCTTGGCGGGAAGTAGGATATAAAAAATCGTTGTGTATCTCGACTGGTCCATCCGGATCTGTTGGGAGGAGAGAAGACTCAATGGCTGTGGATGTTCAATTTAACGAAGGGATGGACCCTGTGAAAGTTTTCCTCGGAAACGCACCATGGAAGAAGCCGGGATTTTACGGTGTCAGAGCCGGTTCTCGCTGGCCGCACTTTGAAGTGGAAAATAACCGTTATATGCCTTTTCCCTTTCAGCTTGCCTATGCCACGGCCTTTCTCGAGCAGGAAAAGTTCGAAGTGCTTCTGGTTGATGGTATTGCCGAGCACCTTTCCGATGCGCAATTCATCGAAAAAATAAACAGTTTTCGTCCGGATATAATTGTTCTGGAGGTTTCAACCCCTTCCTTGACAGCCGATCTCAAGATGGCCGATAAAATTGTGCAGGAGCTCAATCATCCTGCCCGGCTAGTCTTTTGTGGTCCCCATGCCCCAATGCGGGAGCCCGAGTTCATTGAAAGGCACCTGAATATAGACATCGTTTTGCTTGGGGAATATGAGCTGACATTGTTGAACATGGTCAAGGCTCTTGCTGCAGGCACGGCTTTGCAGGAGGTGCCGGGCCTGATATATCGGGATCAGGCGGGCAAGGCTGTCCCCACCGGCAAGGCGCAGATAGTACGCGATGCGGATGCCTTTCCCTGGCCTGCCAGACATTTCCTGCCCATGAATAACTACTTTGACAATCCCGGAAACATCCCGGAGCCCGCTTTGCAGATGTGGGGCAGTAGAGGGTGTCCCTACTCGTGCAGCTACTGTATCTGGCCGCAACTGATGGACGGCAACAGCTATCGACCCAGGCAACCTGAGAATATTCTCGATGAAATTGAACAGGCATGTTCAGTCTACGGACATAAATCAATCTATTTTGACGATGACACCTTCAATATAGGCAAGGGGCGGATGCTGGCCTTCTGCCGGGAAAAAACTCGCCGTGGTCTGGATTTGCCATGGGCCATAATGGCCAGGGCCGACTTAATGGATCGGGAGATTCTTGAGGCAATGGCGGCATCCGGACTCAAGGCCGTCAAGTATGGTGTGGAATCAGCCGAACCGGATCTTCTTGCCAGGGTGGGTAAAAAGCTGGATCTCAATCTGGCGATAGAAAATATTCAAATTACCAAGTCGTTGGGTATTAAAATTCATCTGACCTTCATGTTTGGCATCCCTGGTGAAACCAGAGCAAGTGTCGAAAAAACTGTGCAACTGGCCAAAAAACTCAATGCTGAATCGGTGCAGTTTTCCATAATGACACCCCTGCCGGGTACCAGGATCTATGATGAACTGCTTGAATGCGGACATCTCAAAGTTACCGACTGGGAACAGCTGGATGGTTATTTTTCCTCGGTGGTGAGAACAGATAGCATGAGCGCCGCAGATCTTGAAGAGGCGGTGCGATATGCCTGGAGAAGCTGGGCAAAGCATAAGGCCTTCAAAGGATTGACTGCGTCAGACCTGATCGGTGTGGCAAAGATGCTGCCCCGATACTGTCGCAATCCGATAGCGGCCTGGAAGCAGATGAGAAGGATGATGTAACTTTCTGAAAAAATTAGATTTTTCTCTGAGCGCGCTTTTCAAGATTATGCTTTTCTTTCTCAAACGGATAAAAATTTATCCTTATTTCTTCCAGCTGGTCACCTTGACTCTGTTTTGTCTGATTCTCTATGCCCTTGGACAAACAGCTACTTTCTCTTCTATAAACGTTGGGATGATGGTCTTCTGGCATGTCTGGTGGCCGTTTATTCCCTTTCTTATCCTCTTCTTCGGCAACTTCTGGTGCTCGATCTGTCCCTATTCAGCGATCGCGGTTGCCCTAAATAGACTCTTGCCCTACCGCCTTTGTGCATGGGAGTGGCTGGAGAGAAATGGACTGGTCGTCTCCCTCCTGACCTATCTTGCGGTAATCGGCCTTGATGCAATCTTTGGCCTTGAGCAGAACCCTTTGTTTTCGCTGATGTTTATCGGTTCGATGTTTGCCTTGATGATTACCATGGTCATCCTTTTTGGCTACAAGGCCTTTTGTCTGGCCGGCTGTCCGGTTGGTCTCTTTGTCAGGGTGTATCGCCGGTTTTCTTTTTTCAGGCTCACTGGTAAAGAAGAAGTGTGCGGGAAATGCAGGAGGACGAGCTGGGAGCAAGCGAAGCCTCTCTTCGGAGGGAAAAATACGGAGGAGACCGCAAAAAAGAAAGATTGGCGCCATCGGGTGGAGTGTTTGAAAAGATGCAAAAGTCATTCGGTGCAGCTGACTCTGCAAAAGCCCTGCAGTGACGATGGGCATCGAACCACTACCCTCCTTGAGGATTTTGCCCCTGCCATAGTTCTGATGGCCCTGTTTATCTCGGTAATGCTGAAAAGTAGTTATTCCATTCAGCTGTTTGACCTGGCTTCGAAACTGATACCTCTTTCATTTTCAACGGTCATCTTAGGCATGATCCTCGCAGGATGCCTCTTTTTTGCTGTAGTGCATATCGGCCTTTATCGACTGTCTGCTCGTTTTGTTCCTTGGGGTCAACCATTATTCCTGCTGCAGCTGCGAAGCCTGGTGCCCCTGCTGATCTCTTTTCATATCGCTTTGGTCCTCGATGAAATCCAGGGGATATCACCTCTTGGTCAAGTCATTTCCTCCTTGAGTTTTTTGCAGACTTCCATGCCCACAGCGGGCACACTGCTCTACGCCTCGTATGGGATAATGATCATTGGAAGTATCGGAACCTTTGTCTCGTCCTATGTTATGATGCGAACCGAGAGGAGACTTGGGTCCTTGTATACCTTCAACTTGCCTGCTACTTTGCTTGTTTTCCTGGTCGCGGGCGGCTATTCTTTCGTTTGTTTTGCAATTTTTCAGATAATGCAAACCATTGCTTGTTAGGACAAAAATATGAAGAAAAGAATGTGGAAAACGTATCTGACAGCCTTGATTTTCCTTGTTTTCTTTGCTGAAGGGAGAGCCATCTCTGCGGAAACACCACCTGTAGGTGTGGATAAAGACAGTTTTAATGTGGTTCTTATAACGATCAATGTTCTCCGGGCGGATCATGTGAGCTGTTACGGGTATGATCGAAAAACCACTCCCGCTATTGATGCACTGGCAGAAAACGCCTCTGTCTTTAAGAATGCCTTTACCCAGGCCGGGTATACCTTTCCGAATATGATCTCCATTCTGACCTCTGTCTATCCCGACTCCCATAAGGTCTATTTGGCTTTTAAAGATAAACTCTCACCAAACGTCAAGACTCTTCCCGAACTGTTGAGGATTTTTGGCTACCAAACTGCCTGGTTTGCGGTTCTCGAGGATCCCCATTTGGCCCTGGATGCGGGATTTGGTCGAGGCTTTGATTTTAAAAAGGTCGTTGACATGCAGCTGAATGGTAAGGAGGCAATTCCCGAGTGGATCGAACAACACAAGGAGAAGCCTTTTTTTGTCGCGATGAATCTCAGGCACACGCATGTGCCCTATTTTCCTCTCGATAAATACCGATCAGCGTTTAAGAGTGGTGAGAAAGGGCCATTGATCGAAGATTATCAGCAGCTGGAAAGGAAGGTCTATGCAATCATTGTCAAGGGCATAGAAGAGTCTGACCCCGAGTTTACCGGGCTGTTTGCACAAGACGTCATCGAGAAGAATAAAGATATATTTGACGGTTCGTACAATCCTGAGAAATTTTCCCTGATGGAAGACCAGATCATTCTCGACCAGCGGCATAAACTGGGCAGCCTCATGATGAAGAACTACAACGAATCGGTCAATACCTCCAGCAAAGATAATCTGGATTATTTTATCTCCCTCTACGATGCCTGCATTCTTGGCACGGATCAAGAGGTTGTCCAACCCGTTATTGACGTTTTAAAGAAGGAAAAACTTTTTGATAAGACGTTGATAATAGTCACCGGAGACCATGGAGAAGCGCATGGAGAACATGGTGTTCTCGGCCATGGTACGCAATTTTATGAGCAGCAGATTCATGTACCGCTGGTCGTTAAGCTGCCGGGGCAATCGGCCAAAAAAGAATTTGAAGATATGGTTCAAAGCATTGATATTATGCCGACAATACTTGATGTGGCCGGTGTGGAAAAACCCTATTACATTCATGGGAAAAGTTTAATGCCCATTATCGACGGCAAGGATGAGTCGACTGAGCGGGAATATGTCTACGGTGAAAACTACGAGCGTTGCTATATCCGTTCACGACAGTGGAAACTTATTATGAAACGGAAAGAGCTGCAGGAAGGTTCATCGCTCTCGGATATGCTCTTCCACCTGGCTGACGATCCCAATGAGCTGAGCAATGCCAAGGAACAGTTTCCGCTCGTTCACAAGGAGTTGCGGGCAAAATTGAAAAAACACCTGGTCTCTCTGCCGGACTTTACCGATAAAAAATATCAGTTTGCTCCAAACATTGATTCCACCACCCAGGAAAGGATCAAAAAGACGGGATACTGGTAAGCAGTGATACTTCATTTTCCACGAATGAGTCCTCAGTCGGTATAGAAATGGTTCAACTCAATTGTTATAAATTATTTTTTCTGACTCTGCTGGTCGGTTTCTACGCCATATGGCCGGGAACCTCCGGGGCTGCGGCTCCCCATGTTACGACTCGGTTGCTCTGCGAATACAGGGGAGAGCCGCTTGGCATCGATGACCCCAACCCACGTCTCAGCTGGATAATGGAGAGCGAGCAAAGGGGAAAGCGGCAGAAGGCCTACCGAATCCTTGTTGCCACAACGAAGGGGAAATTGAAGATAGGTCAGGCGGATCTCTGGGACAGCGGTAAGGTGCAGAGCGACCGTTCCATACAGATCGAATACCAGGGAAAGCCATTGCTGTCCGCCATGGACTGCTTTTGGAAGGTCATGACCTGGGACCAAAACGGTATCTCCTCGGCTTGGAGTACGCCGGCAAAATGGACAATGGGGCTGCTGGCCAAAGAAGATTGGCAGTCACACTGGATCAGTTTTGACACCGCAGCCGAAAATGAGGACAGAGAGCTGCATCTCCCACCCCCGCCTCTTCTCAGGAAGGTTTTTAGGCCGTCAGGAAAAATTACCAAAGCCACGCTGTATGCTTCAGCCCTCGGGCTGTTTGAAGTGTCGATAAACGGCGAACGGGTGGGCAAGGATTTCTTCGTTCCAGGTTGGACAAACTACAACAAACGGGTCTTTTATCTGACATACGATGTCACACGCCAGCTGCAGGCAGGGGAAAATGTGTTGGCTGCGGTCTTGGCCAGTGGCTGGTATGCCGGCTATGTGGGTTTCATTCCGCCCCATCTGCAACCGAGGAAAAGCCACTCCGTCTACGGTGACAAACCAGCACTCTTGCTGCAGCTCGAGCTTGTCTATGATGATGGAAGGAAGGAGGTCGTTGGGACCGATTCAACCTGGAAGGGTGCAACCGGCCCCACAAGGTCCGCAGATATCCAGATGGGAGAACGATATGATGCGCAGCTTGAGCGGAGCGGCTGGGACCGCGCCGGATATGATGATTCTTCATGGAAGGGAGTGGATGTTGTCGCGGTGGGTACGGATGTCGAGATTGGCGCCTATCCGGGGAGTCCGGTGCGGGAGCAACAGAGGTTGTCCCCGGTGACCATTACTGAGCGGCGGAAAAATGTCCTTGTCTACGATTTTGGCCAGAACTTTGCCGGTCGGGTACGTTTGAAGGTGAAAGGCCTGCAAGGTTCGGTGATCAAGCTGCGGTTCGCAGAAATGCTCCATGAAGACGGCAGCATCATGACAGAGAACCTTCGGACCGCCCGGGCAACCGATACTTACATACTGAAAGGGGGCGGTACAACGGAAGAATGGGAACCGGCTTTTACCTATCATGGTTTTCGGTATGTTGAGATGACTTGCTCTGAGGGGATATCCGAGCCGGTAGACCTTACTGCCACGGTTCTGCATTCGTCGGCTCCCATTGCCGGTAAATTCAACTCATCGGAGCCACTGGTCAATAAACTCTACGAGAATATCCTCTGGACCCAACGATCCAATTTTTTTGATATTCCTACCGATTGTCCCCAGCGAGACGAACGACTTGGTTGGACTGGCGATGCCCAGATCTTTATTAAATCCGCCCTCTACAATATGCAGCTGGGGCCGTTTTTTAAAAAGTGGCTGATGAGCCTTTTCGACGATCAGCGGCCGAGCGGCGCCTTGCCGGATTTTGCCCCACTGCCGTTTCTGTTTTTCGAGCCGTCTCCCGGCTGGATGGATGCCGGAATCATCTGCCCCTATGCCCTTTATCGGGCCTATGGTGATACTGATTCTATCCGGAGATATTTTGGGGCGATGAAAAGATTTATGGACTATCTTGAGGAGAACAGCGCCGGCTTGCTCAGGAACCCCCAGGGAAATAACTGGGGAGACTGGCAGTCAATCGATTCACACACCCCGGCCGAGGTAATTGCTACCGCCTATTTCGCCTATGATGCGAGGCTGATGAGTGAAATGGCCATGGCCATAGCGAAGACCGAAGATGCCCGGTACTATCGTCAATTATCAGAAAATATTAAAAAGGCTTTCGAAGAGGCCTTTGTCGATCAAAACGGCCGAATACGAGGTGACTCGCAAACTGCCTACGCCATGGCCATCGATATGGATCTGCTCAGTGAGAAAATGCGGGCAAAGGCTGCAGGTCGGCTTATCGAACTGATAAAGAACCGCGATTATCATTTATCCACGGGTTTTCTTGGGATCAAACATCTCTTGCCTGCGTTGTCGGCGATGGATGCGTCCGATATTGCAATGAAGCTGTTGCTGCAGAAGACCTACCCGTCATGGGGGTACCCGATAATGAATGGCGCCACAACCGTATGGGAACGCTGGAACAGTTACACATACGCAGACGGTTTTGCCAATCCCGGGATGAATTCTTTCAATCACTATGCCTTTGGTTCCGTTCTTGAGTGGCTCTTTGCCTCTCTGGCCGGGATAGACGCCGCTGCCCCTGGTTACAAGGAAATCCTTGTCAGTCCGCAGGTGAGCCATTCCATCAGGCAGGTCTCTGCGGCCTATGAATCGATGTACGGTAGGATAGAATCTTCGTGGCAGATTGAGGCGGATAATTTTTTCTCCCTGCAGCTCAGGATCCCCGCCAACACCAGCGCCCTGGTCCGGTTGCCGGCAGATGGTGTGAGGCTTATCAGGGAAGGTGGAAAACCCCTTTCTAAGGTGAGGGGCATACACATTAAAAGCGTTGAAGAGAGTGCGGTTGTGCTGCAGGTGCCCTCCGGACTCTACAGCTTTCGCACAAAAATCAGCCGGTAACGAGTGATCATCGTGGTGAAACTCAATCGCAGGCAATTTATTCAATCCTCACTCTATGGCCTGGGCGCAATGTCGGCCCTGGGGCTTGAGGGGTGCGGCATCGCCGGCAATCGCCCCGATCCTCCGAATATTCTTTTGATCGTCACCGACGACCAGAGGTGGGACGCGATGGGCTGCGCCGGCAACACCATCATCCATACTCCGAATATGGATGGTCTGGCTGCGCGGGGAACGCGTTTTACCAATGGTTTTGTGACCAGCCCCATCTCCTGCGCGAGCAGAGCCAGCATTCTCACCGGCTTGTATGAGCGTACCCATGGCCACAACTTCGGCACGCCTTTGCTTGCCAGGGAGCGCATTGAGATGAGCTATCCGGCTCTTCTGCGAAAGGCTGGCTATTACACTGGGTTTGTTGGAAAACTTGGAGTTTTTACCGATCCCGACACCAATGATGTTGAAAGAATGTTCGATATCTTTCGCCCACTGGAGAGCAATCCTTATTTCAAAAAGAGGGGAGGTCAGGATGTCCATTTGACCGATATTACAACCGATGAGACCATTGTTTTTTTGGAAAACAGAGATAAGAATCGTTCGTTCTGCCTCTCCGTCAGTTTTAATGCTCCCCATGCAGAAGATGCGGATCCACGGCAATATATCTGGCCCCATGCCACGGATCATCTTTATCGTGACTGTTGGATTTCGCCACCTGGAGGCCCGGCTGCGGATATCTATAACGCAGCCCCCGGATTTTTGCGGGAATCTCTTGCCAGAAAACGTTACTACTGGCGATTCGATACCCCCGAGAAGTACCAGGAGATGGTCAAGGGCTATTACCGGATGATGACCGGCATCGATAATGGTTTAGGAAGAATACTCGGTGCACTTGAGAGTTTGCAGCTGGCAAAGAACACGGTGGTGATCTTCATGAGCGACAATGGCTATTTTCTTGGCGAGCGGGGTTTTGCCGGCAAGTGGTTTATGTATGAGCAGTCTGTCAGAATCCCTTTGCTGATTATGGACCCAAGGTCGCCGGTTCCAGCCGGGGGGCAGATTGCCGAAGATATGGCCTTGAATATCGATATAGCGCCGACTCTTTTGAGTTATGCGGGAATTGCCGTGCCGGAGTTAATGCAGGGTAGAAGTCTGTGCGCCCTGCTGGATCGCTCAGCAACAGATTGGCGCCGGGAGTTTTTTGCTGAACATCTCTATAATCACCCTGAGATCCCTAAAAGTGAGATGCTTCGAACCCGCGATTGGAAATATATCAGATATCCCGAATTCGCCGGGTACGAAGAGCTGTATAATCTCAGTACAGATCCGATGGAAGCAACAAACCGCGCCATGGAAAAGGGGTGCGAATCCAACTTGGTCGCACTGAGGCAGCGATGCGACGCCTCTATTGAACGGTTACAAAGAGATAAAAAACCTGTTTACAAACCAGTGTAAAATAATCTATCCTGTCCAAGTTGGTTTGTTGTACATTTTGTCAACCATTTCAGGGGAATGTTTGGTGAGAGGCGCATTGTCCGTCGATTTCGGGGCTGTTTTTTTTTATTTCCGCAGGACGTACTTGGTATTCTTTATCATCTTACCCCCTTGGGTATTACCTGAGTATGTTGCTTTATACGTTTGCAGATAGTCTGCTGGAGGTTTTTTCGATGGCACCGGAAAAATAAATTTTAGGCAGGTAATGAGAAAAGGTGGATATGTTCAAAGAATGTGAGGTCGGCATCCCCAGTCAAGAGGCACCTGCGGTCGGCGCAACTGGAGGGCGCAGGATAGAGATCGTCAAGCAACAGGTGAATGATAAACTCAGAGCCTTTACCGAGGATTCGAAAAATCATCCGGCGCTGCAGGAGTATCTGCAAACAGCCCATGACATTCTTTTAAGCTCAGATGCGAAAAGAACCAGAAGCTTTCTTCCTGTCCTGATTGCCGATGCAAAAGGCTTTGATTTAGAAACCTGTTTTAAATATGGAATAACCATTGAACTCCTTCATTATTCTTCCCTCATTCATGATGATGTTATTGATGCAGATCGGTACCGGAGAGGTTACCCGACCCTGAACAGCAGCTTCACCAATGCTCACGCTGTGCTGATCGGTGATTTCATGATGTGTTCGGTTATTGACTTTGCCCTTGATTTCAATCATAGCAATGAAGTTATAAAGCTGATGGTTGGGGCCATCAAAAAACTGGTCACCGGCCTGGTCATCGAGCAGAAAGTCATGCCCAAGGAACCGACTCTGCAACGCTATCTGGAGATGGCCGATTTAAAAACAGGAGCTCTTTTTCAGTTATCCATCGGTCTCCCCTTTGTCGCACACGAGCATCTGCCCGAGGCCATGGCCTGCGGCGGCCTGTTTGGCCTGTTGTTTCAGATCTATGATGATTATATGGATCAAAACAAGGATGGCCAGTATCATAATATTTTCCACATCTTGCCTGCTCGGGATATTATAGATGTCTGGAATGAGAACTATCTGACTTTTATGAATCTGGCCAGAAAGCTGAACATTGACCAGGTATTCATGGAAATGATAAGCCATTTGAAAAATCTTGGTTACTTCCTTGAGACAGTGACACCTGATGGGATTTTGTTTGTCACCTGAGGGTGATATTCAATCCTCCAACCTTGCTGCTGTTATGACCAATGGTAAAAAATCTGGAGGTTTTCTCCATCACAACAGAGATCTTGCCGGTGTGATGGATGGAGAGCTCGCTTTCTGCGGCCCGGAGCTCCTGCAGATCGATGTAACCAATTCCTGCAACAACAACTGTATCGCCTGCTGGTGTCGCTCCCCCCTGCTCGGTAATCGGGTCATTTCAGGGGAGGTCGGCAGTCAGCAACTTCCTTTTGCGCTGGTGAAGCAGACCCTTGATGACTGCGCAGAAATGGGCACGACAGATATCTATCTCGCCGGTGGCGGTGAGCCCTTCATGCATCCGGGAATCATGGATATCATCAGCCACATCAAAGCGCTTGGGTTTCGCTGCCATGTGAACACCAATTTCACCCTGGTTGATAAGGCAAAAGCCCGAGCCCTACAGGAGATGGGTGTTGATAATCTGATTGTAAGTCTCTGGGCCGCCACACCTGAGACCTATGTCGACTGTCACCCGAATCAGAACCGAGAGACCTTCCTGGAAATTATCGATACCCTGAAATACCTCGTCGAATTGAAAGGAAATGATGGCCCGCACATTAAGCTCTACAATGTCATTATGAACCGCAATTACCAGGAAACTGTGGCGATGGCAAAATTGGCGGAAGAGCTGGGGGTTGATGCTGTCGAATATACGGTTGCCGATGTTATTCCTGGGTATACAGATGCATTGCTGCTGACTGCGGAGCAGCGAAGCGAGGTTCTGGAGGCATGCGGGCAACTGGAAGTGATCAGCCAACAGGAAGATTTCAGAGCGGAAGTATATTATAAGGAGTTTATGCGCCGAATCTCTGGGACAGGTGCAGACAGTGGCGAGTATGATACCGTCATGCTCACCGACATCCCCTGTTTTATCGGCTGGAACTTTTCCCGATTACTCGCCGACGGCAACATCAATGCCTGTCTGAAGGCACACCGTATCCCGGTTGGGAATATCTATGAAGCTTCTTTTCGAGAAATCTGGAATTCGGCAAAACAAAGGGAGTTTCGAAGAAAGACCAGGGAGGGCAACGCCGATGATCCTTTTTTCGCGGGTATCGGCAATGCCGAATCGTCCCAGATCGGCTGTCACAGAGGATGTGACGACATTGAGCGGAACCGGAGATTGTGGCGGAGGCTTCTGAACCTGAGCTGCTCCGAGAAACTTCTTCTCAAGGGGGCGGGCTATTATTATCGCCTCACGCAAAAGGGGTTCCGAAAGAATGGATAGAGACGAGCTGATTCGCAGGGGTGTTGTCGATGGCCGCAAAACCTATGTCGGCCCCGAGCATGTCGTCATCGACGTAACCAACAGGTGCAATAATAACTGCATCGCCTGCTGGACGAGGTCGCCCCTTCTTGGCGATAATTCTCCCGACAGGAATTGGCACAGACAGCAGCTGGAAACGGACCTTGTGTTGCGACTGATCGACGACCTCGCCCGACTGGGGACCTCGATAATCCGCTTTACCGGGGGCGGTGAGCCCTTTCTCCATCCTGACATCTTTGCTTTTATCCGAGCGGTGAAAGAGAAAAATATGTTTTGCGCCGTCACCACCAGCCTGAACATGATTGGCAAGGACGATGTGGAGGAATTGCTCCAGTCGGGACTGGATGAAATATCGGTAAGCCTGTGGGCAGCCAACCCAACTGACTATGTCTTGACCCACCCCAATAAGACGGAAAGGACTTTTTCGGTGATTACCGAGGTATTGCAGGCTATTGCTGCGAGAAAATCCCGACGAATCCGTCTGCCGTTTTTGAAAACCGGCAGACAAACCACCCCAAGAGTGAACATCCTAAATGTCATTTCCCGTGTCAATTGTGGCCACGTTGAGCAGATGTACGATTATGCCCTGCGGGTCAGGGCTGAATCCCTCTACTTTGCCGTTGTCGATCCCATTCCTGGAAGTACGGACTCACTACTATTAGGAGAAGAGGATCGACTCCAGGTGAAGATGGCCTGTGAAAACATAGAGCGAAGAAACAACCGGATGCCTCATAGCAAAAGGATTTTTCTCGATAATTTTTCGGGCTTTCGTCAGAGAATTTCCTCGGAAGGGGCCGGTGAGGGCAACTACGATCTTGAGCGGGTAGAAGCTCTTCCTTGCTATATCGGCTGGATTTTTTGCCGGATATTGGCCAGTGGCGAGGTTGCACCCTGTTGTCGTGGGGTGCATCTGCCCATGGGAAATTTGCACGATGCCTCCTTTGCCGAAATCTGGAATTCAGCAAAATACAATGGCTTCCGCTTCATGGCCAAAAATCTCAATAAGCGGGACTCCTGGTTTAAAAAAATAGGCTGCGGAAAGACCTGTGATAACCATATGCACAATCAGGAACTGCAACAGCGATTATTTGGCCATGACTGATAAAGCTGAGTTGAGCAGCTTGTCTACTCAAACGAAACTTATGCCCTTGGGGAATAAACATCCGGATATCCTGCTGGCAATCTGTCCACCCTGGGGCGTGGTCAATCCGCCGCTTGGACCTGCCTATCTGGCTGCCAACCTCAAGCAAAGGGGTTTGATAGTTGACGTTCTTGATATCAACGCTCACTTGCACAAGCTGGCCATTGAGGATGAAAAGGGACTCTGGCTATTGAAAAATGACAACGTTTGGCGCAAGGCAGAGCAGGTGGATGGTCTGTTTTGCCGGTGGCAGGAAGCCGTCAGTGACCTCGCCGGCAAAATAGTTGCCTCCGGGGTTCCGGTGGTCGGCTTTACCATAATTGATCCGAATGAGTTTTTCACCAGCCGCTTTATACAACTGCTTAAGGAAAAAAGTCCTCAACTGCTTGTGCTTGCAGGTGGTCCGGGCTGTGAAGCCCAGGGGCAGAGGGAGTTCTTGACGAGAGAGTCCGCAGGTGGCATTGATTACTTTTTTGTCGGTGAAGGAGAGTGGGTCCTGTCGGAATTTTTACTGAGCAAAAAACGTGGTGAGGTAACCGGCTTATCCCAGGTAATCCCCGCCCATGACGAGCCGCAGTATAAGGCTTCTATTCCCCAGGTAGATCTTGAGTCGATTGTCTCACCCTCCTTTGAAGAGTTTGACATGCAGCTCTACAGTGGTGAGAGTCTGGCCGTCATGTGGAGTAGGGGGTGCATCGGTAGGTGCCTCTATTGCAAGGAGAAGGCCTTATGGGGAAGATATCGCTGTCGACCGGTGGCAGCCATTGTTGCAGAACTCAAAGCCTATATATTACGATATGCTGCTGACAATTTTGTGGTGTATGACTCGGCAATCAACGGCAACCCCAAACATCTTGAGGCCATTTGTGAGGCTATTTTTGCAGAATCTCTGGATATTTCCTGGTCGGGCGAGGCAATAGCGCTGAAGAGCCTGTCGGAAGAGCTGCTGACCAAAATGCGTCGGGCCGGGTGTCATACCCTCGTCTACGGTATCGAATCGGGGTCGGATAACGTTCTCACTTCGATGGGAAAACTCAGTAACAGCAGAGATGCCGGCGAGGTCATCCGTCGGACCCACAAGGCAGGGATTAAGGTGGCAGTGAACATCCTCGTCGGTTTTCCCGGTGAAACGGAGAGTGATCTGCAGATGACGGTGGATTTCCTCCGTCGCCATGCCCGCTGGATTGACCGTATCGACAGCGTCTCAACCCTGCAGATTGTCACGGATACACCCCTTGCTGCAAAAATTCATGACTTCGACCTTGTGCTGCCGGACTTTGAACCCCATGATAAATGGCAGTGTCGCGATAAGAGCAACACTTACGAAATTCGCCAACAAAGATTGCAGACCATACTCACTGTAGCGGGCGATGAAGGGTTTGAAATCGGCCGGACTTTTTTAAATGAAAACCGGAGGACGGAGGGGCGCGGCAGGGATGGTCGGATACTCTCACAGCTTTGGCAAAAGCTTAAAACGGGTATTGGTATAAAAGGATAAATGACTTCCATGCATGGTTCAGTGAAGAAAATTTTAATCGTTACCAGTCAGCCATTACCGGAGGACGGCAAACCGGCAACCGGCGGAGCGATACGGGCCTGGGCCCTCGGCGAGGCGCTGAAGCGATGCGGGCATAGGGTGTATTACTCCATTCCCTTGAAGTGTTGTAACCCGGACGGTGGAGTCGACGATCCCAGGCGAGACTTTGCTCACAATGTCAAGGACCTGGATATAGTCGTGACAAAAACCTCGGCGGATATTGTGCTGTTTTGCAACTGGGGGTTGGCAATTGAGGCCCTTGAGTGCAGTGTTCCCGTGGCAATTGATATGAATGGTTCTCTGGTTTTGGAAAACTATTATCGGAACAGAGGGAAGCTGCTTGAGGACTCGCTGGCGAAGATTGAGGCGGTGGCGAAGGCAGATTTCCTTATCGCCGGCTCGGAGAGCCAGAAGAACTATCTCACCTCCTGGTGTCTTCTTGCCGGTGTCAAACCCGAGAACATTGCCATCGGCGTCGTGCCCTTTTCCCTCTCGCCGGATGTACCCCGGCACGACTCTTTTCTGCCGCTACGGTTTATCCTTGCCGGGTATGATTGGCCGTGGCTGAACGGCGGCGACTCTATTCGCACGGTTTGCAATGAACTTGAGAAAAGTGAGAAAGGCACACTCCATGTCTATTCTTCAGCCTCACCCTATGTGGATGTTTTTGCGGGTGAAGATTCTTCCGCGGATGCTCAGGGCCAGGCCCAGGCTGTAGGCAGTAAATGTCTCGTCAAACATGATCCCGTTGATTTTACCACACTGACCAAAGCACTTTGCCGGGCTTCTGTTGCTGTCGATCTCTGGCAGCGTAATCCGGAGAGGGAGCTGGCGGTCCCTTCAAGGAGTGTTGCCTATCTCTGGGCGGGACTTCCGGTGATCACCTCCGACTATGGTGAACTGGCGAAGCTTATCGGGCAATACCAGGCTGGGTGGGTTATTGAAGAAAATAATTATAGCCAGTTGCGGCAGGTGATCGAGCAAATTACCCGAATGGGCGCAGAAGAACTGAGCGTCTACCGGGCTAATGCCCGAAGATTATTTGCCGATCGATTTATGTGGGATAAAACCATCGAACCGCTCGATCGGTTTTGTCGAATACCCAGATTCAACAGGGCATCGTCTTCCTTAAGTACACGGTATTTCTACTACCAGCAATTATCCGAGAATCTGCAGCATCTGCTGCTGCAGCGAGAGAGGTATATGGAGGACCAGAAGAAAAAGGTCGATTGCATCGAGGTTGAAAAGGAGTTGATGTGGAGGGTACAGAGAAAACCGCGGGGGCTGGCGCTGCTCCATAATCCCCAGCGCCTGGTGCAAAGTCTTCGCAGGACGATGCTTGGGATTCCCCTTCTGGGTTACTTGACATTTTTGACGCTTGCCGGTCATTGTCTCCACCTCCTGCAAGAGAGGTTGGGACGACGATGAAAATTGTTATGGTGCACCCCCATGATCTCTATCACGACCTGGAACCCTGGACGGTAAGGATAACCTACCTGGCACAGGAACTGGTGCGGGCGGGGCATGAAGTGAAGGTGGTCTACCATGAATACCGTTCTCCGGATGGGAAGAGAGCGGAGGTCACCGATCGTAGCTTTCCCTTTGAAACGATCCCTTTTCAAAGGCATCCCTTCCATGTCTTCCGCAATGCCGGCAAGTTGGAAAAAATCGCCTGGTGGGCGGATATCGTCCATTTCCAAAAATGTACCAACTATGCGGCCCTGCCGGCTGTCGCGGCAGCCTTCTATCAGAGCCGGCCACTTCACTACGACTGGGATGATTGGGAACAGGCCATTTACGAGCAGGATAACAATAATCCAATTGCCTCCTGGATCTATTTTCAACAGATGGAAAAGCATCTTCTGAAACTGGCCGATACCGTCAGCGTCGCCAGTTCGGGACTGAGGGAGCTCTGCGAAAAACTGAGGTTTCCAAAAGAACGGACTTTTTTCATTCCGGTTGGTGCCGATCTTAAGGTTTTCCAGCCGTCCGTATCCGGCGAGGAGGTCAGACAAAAATATGGCTGGCGGAAAAAGCTGGTCATCTATCAGGGACAGATAAGCGGGGCAAATTATGTACATCTGTTTATCAGGGCGGCTAAGATCATTCTCGGCAAACGGCAGGATGTCGATTTTGTCATCGTCGGCGGTGGAGATAAACTCGCCAACGCTCAGGAACTTGCGGGAAGTCTGGGGATAACGGCTGGGCTCTTCTTCACCGATAAGGTTCCCCACGAAATGGTGCCGCAGTTCATCGCCGCGGCGGATGTGGCAGTTGCTTGCTTTGAAGACAACAAACAGGTTCGTTGCAAGAGTCCCCTCAAGGTCAAAGAATACATGGCCTCTGGTAAGGCAATTATCGCCAGCAGGGTAGGGGATTTGCCGGAAATGCTGGGAGATTGCGGCAAACTCGTCGCACCTGACAGCTATTTGGAAATTGCTGCCGCTATAGACGCCCTCCTCGACGATGACGAGGAACGGAGTCGTCTGGGCAAAAAAGCCAGGGAGCGGGCGGAGCAATACTACTCCTGGAGAAAAAGTGCCGAAACCCTGGTCGAGGCCTACCATAAGGCACTGCATATTCACCACGGTGTTACCCGTTAATCGGAGCGAGGAGTAAAATGAACAGACGACCTCCAGTTACTTCACGAAGAGACTTTCTCAAATATCTTTCCTTTGCCGGTGGCAGTCTGGCGGTGGGAGATATGGGTGCCATATTCACCTTCAAGGATTCGGCTACCCCTGAAATGGTGGGTGATATCCTCAAACAGCGGATAAAAGGCAAATTGGTGAAGGACCACCTGCTTGTCGAGGAATTCAAGACGGACTTTGGCCGGATCATTCACAAGGAACCTCGGCTCATAGTAGTGCCGGAAAATGATGAGGATATCCGCACCATTTTCCAGGTGGCCGCGAAATACCAGGTACCCGTGTCACTCCGCGGTGCCGGTCATACCTGCTATGGCCAGTCTCTCTCCGATGGCGGTATCCTGCTCGTCAATAAAAGAGAGATTCCGGATATTACCATGGAAGGGGGCCAGGTTTGGGTCCACTCATCGACACAATGGTTTGCTCTTGAGAAAAAATTAAACGAACAGAACCTGACAAGCCCCGTCCTCACCGATTACCTTAATCTGACCCTTGGCGGGACGCTCTCGGTTGGCGGCTATGGCCTGCGATCTTTCCAGCATGGTGCTCAGGTTGACAATATCAGCGAAATGGAACTGCTCCTGCCGGATGGGAGTCGAACGCGCTGTTCACCTCAAGAGAACAGTGACCTTTTCAGATACGCCCTGTGCGGTCTGGGCCAGCTGGGTTTTATCAGCAAAGTCAAAATCAAGCCGATACAATACCGGCAGTTTACCTCGGTTTTTTATGTTCTCTGCACCAGCGTTAAGGATTTCATCAAAGGAGTTAAGGCCATTCTCCATCCCGATTTTATCCAGGAGATAGATCATTTCTCTTCATACTGGTTGAACGGCAGTTTTATCATTGAAATAGGCAAATCCTTTTCCGAAGAGAACACAACAGAGCAGGAGGCCCTGAAAAAGAAAGTGCAGTCCCAGGTCGCATTTTACAAGAACGCGGTTATTAAGGACTATCACCTCTATCTGCACAAGGTAAGAGACAACTGGGTGGAGCGATATGGTATTTCCCATCATGTCTGGGAGGATTATATCTTCGGCATTGAACAACTGGAGGAATTTCTCAACCAGGCGATAACGACAACAAAGATTGGCCATTTTCAGAATATCCTGCCGGCTCTCTATATTGTGGCCTGCGATACTGCAGAGACCGGAGGAATTCCTTTTTCACCAACCTATGGCAGCACCAGCAAAATGGTCTACAGCGTGGGGTTTTACTATATGGTGAAGTATGGAGAGGCAAAGCAGCTGCAAACCGCCGAGGATCACCACAAACAATATATGCGCAGCTGTCTGGACCTTAAGGGCAGACCCTATCTCTATGGTTGGCATGGACTGAGCGAAGAACAGAAAAATCAGTTTTACGGTGCCGACTATCTGAAACTGAAAGCGTTAAAAAAACAGTATGATCCTCAACATATCCTTAATCCTGGAGTTTTTGTCGAAAACGTCTAGCCCCGAAGGGTAAAAAACTTGCAGAAGAAATTTCCAAGGTAAGAGATGACACTCCAAAGACCAGAAGATCAGGGGGACGAGAGAAGAAAGAGGATTGTTGAGTATTACGATTCCTGTGAGGTTGACTACCGGACGAACTGGCATCTCGACGAATGTCTGGCAATGCACATCGGCCATTGGGATGAAACGACAAAAACCCTGGCAGAGGCCCTGGTGCGACAAAATGAGGTTATGCGCATCAAGGGAAAAATTACCGAGGCGGACCTGGTTTTAGATGCCGGTTGTGGTGTCGGCGGCAGCTCAATTTACCTGGCCCGGCGCAGTGGTTGCAAGGTCGTGGGGATTACTTTAAGCCATAAGCAGGCCCGGTCGGCGAGACGATTGGCAGAGGAGAGGGAGGTGCACGGCTTGACGGCTTTTCAGGTTATGGATTTCTCCAGTACCGGTTTTGCCGATGAGTCGTTTGATGTGGTATGGGCTCTGGAAAGTTCCTGCTACGCACCGTGCAAAAAAACCTTTATTCGTGAGGCGTACCGCATTTTAAAAAAGGGCGGGCGACTGTTGGTTGCAGATGGTTTTGAGATTAAGGACAGCTATACTCCTTTTGAAAGAAGGATTTTTGACCTCTGGGTAAAAAAATGGGCCGTTGACACTCTGGAATCGTTGGCTGTATTCAGGGCTCATCTCCATGAGACCGGTTTTGTAAATATTGACTACGAAGATATTACTGAAAATGTAACACCTTCTTCCCGCCGGCTTTTTGGCCTTGCGATCATTGCCTGGCCTCTGGCTCAACTTGCTGAAATTATGGGAAAGAGGTCGAAGATTCAGAATGATAACCTTCTCGGGGCTTTTTTTCAGTATCTTGTCCTGAAGTTTAGCCTCGGCAATTATGGAATCTTTTATGCCGAAAAAAAATGATGTATTGCGAATTCTCTTTCAAACGGCAGAAATCTGCCGGAAAGCATAGGGTGACATGAACCAATCCACGTCTTCCTCTGAGATATTGATCCTTTCCTGTCCGCCAAGGGTAGTTCATTATCCACCGGCAGACAGTGCGTATCTCGAATCAGTCCTGAAGGAAAAAGGTTTTAAGGTCGAAACCTATGACGTGAATCTGGCTTTGTTTCGCCGTGTAAAGCCCGAGCAGCGGATGTTCTGGCATGAAATAAACTACTATCACTGGCACGATAGAATGCGACAGGGCGGACCTCTGCCGACTCTTGGTTGCCATCTCACTTTTCTTGCGGCACAGATATCGAGGAGATCGACCGGGGCAATATATGTTGATTTTACCTATCCCGGCGAGATATTCGCATGCAGGCTCATTGCAGAAATCACCAAGATAGCAGAGGATCTTCTAGTGCTTGCCGGCGGCCCCGGCACTCTTACCGAGGAGCAGAGGCAAGCCCTTCAGCAGGAATCGGGCAACGGCATCAGCCACTTTCTTTCGGCTCGGGCCGAGGTCAGTCTGCTTTCTTTTTTGGACAGTTCGGGCAGGGGGAACAGGGACGGCAGAACCCAGAAGAAAGATGTCGAGGCCAGGCCGATGGAGCAGAGCCTTTCCTCGGAAAATGGCTTTCCTCTCTATGAGGGAGTGCATCTCGACCGTTATCGAAACACCCTGGCGATGAACTTGGGAACGGGATGTCCGAGGGGCTGTCTCTGTTATCTTGAAAAGAGAGTCTCTCTTCGCTATTGTGAAAAACCCCTGCAGAGTATTGTTGCTGAGCTGGAGTACTACATCGACCGGCACCATGTCAAAAGCTTCTATTTTCAAGGAAGTCCCGTCAATAATCATCGGCAACTAGAAGAAATCTGTGATGAGATTATAAGTCGGTTTCCGGACATAAGCTGGACTGCAGAACTGGTGCCATGGAAGCAAGTGCCCGCTGAACTTTTTGTCAAGATGCGGGTGGCAGGTTGTCATACCCTCGGTTTTTGTGCGATGTCCGGATCGGATCGGATCCTTGACGATTATTTTTCTGGGGCGAAAGCGGCAACCATCGAACTCAACCTGCTTTTAGCCCGCCAAGCCGGGATCAGAACGGTGGTTCGCTTTTTGGTTGGCTTCCCCGATGAAGGTTTTAGGGATTTTTCTGATACATCTCAGTTCCTGAAGAAAAATCTTGCAAACATCTCCCAGGTATTGTCGGTGATTCCCTTTGCCCCGCGGCCGGAAACAACCCTGGCGCATCTGGCCGAAGAGAAGGGGATCCGGCTGGAAGATCCGATTGCCGTCAATGATTGGCACAGCGATACGGGCAACACCTTCGCCCTTAGAAAACGTCGTATCAAAGAGCTGGTTCGACTGACCAAACATGCGGGCAAGGAATGCGGCAATACCCTGTTGGGACGGCCCCGGGACGAGTCGCGGCTTGAGGCCTGGCGGATGCGCTTCTTTGATCCCCAGCATTTTGCCAATGAGCCCTGGCATCCCCGTAGCCTTACCTTCACTGCCAGGCACATCCGGAGCCTGGTGATGAGTGTGGTCCCCGCTTGTGAAATTGAAGAGAGTGATATACTGGCTCTCCAGGGTGTTGAAGATGGCCGCAGGGCCCTGTCCGGCCCGGAAGTTGTCCATTTGGATCTGACCAATCGCTGCAATTTGAATTGCATAGGCTGCTGGGATCGCTCTCCTTTAGTCCGTAAAAGCGATGACGAATCCTTTTTATCCGAGACCCTTTCCTATGAGCTGGTTACTCAATTGATAGATAATCTGATGGAACTGGGCGGGATGCAGTCTTTGAAGTTGAGTGGTGGGGGTGAACCGGCCATGCATCCAAGGTTTATTGATATTCTGCGATATATTCGCAGCAAGAACCGCTTTGTCGACATTGATATCAATACCAACGGCACCCTTCTGACCGAGAAATTTATTGAGACTTTGATACTTGCAGAAATTAATCTTCTCACCGTAAGTTTGTGGGCTGCTACCCCGGAGACCTATGTGCTCACCCATCCCAACCAGAGTGAAAAGACCTTCCAGAGAATAGTCGAGCAACTCAAGACAATCGTCAAAAGGAGGAAAAACGGACCGCCGCGCATCTTTGTTCACAATGTCCTGATGAATTGTAATTATCACCAATTGGAGGAGATGCTGCAGCTCGCCCTGGACATCGGAGCCGACGAGGTCCACTTCACCTTGGTCGACACCGTCCCCGGTAAAACGGAAAGTCTGTTGCTCACTGAGGAGGAGCATGCGCTTCTCAAGAAGAGCTGTGCGCGAATCAGAAAAGATGTCGACCAGTACAACGAGTATAGTGAACCTGCCACAGGACGCCGGATACGCGTCACAAATTTCCATGAATTTTGTGACAAACTGACGCAATCGGATATTGAAAAGGGGGTCTACGACCGCAAGGCCCTGAATGGTATTCCCTGCTACATCGGTTGGCTTTATACAAGAATTATGGCGGATGGCCGAGTGGTACCTTGCTGCAAGGGACATCGGCTTCCCATGGGCAACCTTCATAAACATGATTTCAAACACATTTGGAACAGTCCCGCCTATTGTCAGTTCCGGAATAATGGCAGATTTATGGACAAGTCGGCAGCCTATTTTTCGGTAATGAGCAATGACAATTCGGAGGTGCCGGGCTGTGTAAACTGTGACAATGTCATGCATAATACCGTTATGCACGACAAGTTTCTGTTTTCTACCAGGCTGCTTGGCTGGATACCCTTTAAGCTCTCACAATGGCGTGTTATGAAAAAATGAAGCGGATTTCCAAGGTCTTAAAACAGGGGCTTATTATTACCTGTATGGTGGTACTGTCCGTCGGTTTGATTGAACTGATTCTCATGGCATTGAGGATTAATCCGGATTCGCCGTTCGACATAATACGTCTCAATGTCAGCGGGGAGTTGCTGGGGCAATATGATGAACAACTCTTCTGGCGACTGAGGGATGTGCGGCCGGAATTTACTCCGGGTGCAAAAACAATAATGTGTTTAACCGATTCCGTCTCTGTTATGTATCAGGGAGCGGGCTATCCGAATCTGCTGGCCGAGTACCTGACCGAAGCGTTTCCGGGAGCAGGGATTGAGGTATTCAACGGCGGGGTGCCAGGCTATACCACCTTTCAGGGCTTAAAATATTTTACCCAGGAATTGCTCGCTTACAGGCCGGACTTGGTCGTCCTTTGTTTTGGTTGGAATGATCACTGGCAGAGTAATAATGGCTTGCCGGATAAGTTGCAGAAATCCGGCGGCCTCAGTTTTCTCGCTAGGCTTGATTTTTTAAGAAGTGTCCGACTGATCTATTCGATGATCCTGAAAAAGGGGCAGACGCAGTACCGGAAGACGGAAGGGAAAACCCTGCGGGTGGGGCTGGATGATTACCGCCTCAACCTGCAGTCCTTTGCCGACATTTGCCGGCAGAACAACATCCGGCTCCTGATGATGACGGCACCATTTTATGTTCTGCCGGAAGGCTTATTGCAGCTGCATGAAAGCTATAACGACATTGTCCGGGATATTGCCCGGAAGGGCAATCTTCCCCTCTTGGATCCGATAAAGGAATTTTCCGGGAAAAGGGAGTTGTTTCTTGAGCCGGAGGAGGATCCCGTGCACTACAACTGGGAGGGAAGCAAAATAATTGCCCGGGCCCTGGCGGTGGAGATACCGGGTCTTCTCGGAATCAGACCTGTCGGTGCCGGGTTGCCACCCACCGAAATAGCGAGAGAAAAAAACATGAGCAATGGGATGCCTGCGGCTCTAAGTCAATAGAATTATGGTGAGAGATGAAGGGTTCAAAAATACTGCTCTTTAAGGACGCAGTACAGCAGGCGAAAATTGCCTGTGGCATACTTGACAGAAAAGTGTACACCGGTCCCTGGCATGTCCAGATTGATCTGACCAATAAGTGCAATAATGATTGTATCGCCTGCTGGTGTAATTCACCCCTGCTGGGCGATAAGGCCATGAAGCCTGAGATCAGAGATAAATATCTGCCCTTTGACGTTGTCATCAAACTGGTCGATGATCTTGATTCACTTGGAGTGCGAGATCTCTATTTCACCGGTGGCGGTGAACCGTTCATGCATCCGGAAATACTGGAGATCATGCGTCATATTAAGGCCAAGGGAATGCGGCTCGATATGAGCACCAACTTCACGCTGGTTACCCGGGAGATCGCCCTGCAGCTTGTGGAAATTGGCGTTGACCATCTGAATCTCAGTCTTTGGGCCGCCTCTCCTGAAGTCTATTCAGACCTTCACCCGAATAAAAATGAAGAAACCTTCATAAAAATGACGGAGATTATCGATTTTATAAATGAGAAGAAGGCGGAAAAACGGACGATAATGCCAGCCCTGGGGATGTACAACGTCATTACTTCGAGAAGTTATCATGAAGTCACGGATATGCTGGAGTATGCCCATAAACACCGGATGAACGATATCAGCTATGTGCCGGTTGATACAATGCCCGGCAAGACCGACAGTCTCAGTCTGAATATAGAGCAGAGAAAAGAGCTGTCGAAGCAGCTCGAACTGCTGCCGATGAAGAAGCAGGAATTTCAGGAACACTACAACCACCAAGTAGTGTTTGCCAATCTCGCCGTTTTTAAGCAAAGAATTAACAGCAGCACCGCCGATGAGGCCAACTACGATGGTGAACTGCTCAGCGCCATGCCCTCGTGTTATGCCGGCTGGTCTTTTGCAAGAATATTGGCGACGGGGGAGGTTAATTCTTGTTTGAAATCATTTAAAATCCCGGTGGGCAATATTCTTCAGTCCAGTTTTCCTGAAATCTGGTTTGGTGAGAAACAACAGGAATTCAGAAAACACACCATAGATTTTGACGTAAACGATGCCTACTTGAAATCCATGGGGAATGATATGATGACCAGGGATCAGGGCTGCATGAAATGCTGCGACAATCTCGGCCTTAACATGTCGGTTCATGAGAAAATGGCAGAACTGAACCTTTTCAAGAAACTCTTGATCAGGGTAGCGAAACTGTTTTAAACCAAATCAGCTGAAGAAAAAGGTAGAGATGGGCGAGGTAGAAATACGACAGCGGCGAGAGCGCGAGGGGGGGTGGCGACGGAGCAAAAAAATATTCGGCCTAGTCAGCACCCTCATAGCAGTCTTTTGTTTTGTTAGCTACCCTGTTGCCGGCTCCGGGGCTGCCCCGGGGCAACCGACAGAGAAATATTCCCTCGCCAAAAGTTTTGAAGTGGCAGAAACTAATTCCTTGTCTATCAAGAGCCTGCCCCTGGAAACGCTTGCAGCTCAGTTAACCAGTAAAAATGCCGACCTTGAAAAATGGCCGGCTTTGAGTGCCTCTGTTGCCTATGAGATTGGCGATGTCACCCTTGATGAATACCAATATGGACGGCTGATCCCCTATCTGAACCTCTCCCAGGAGCTTTTTGGCAAGGTCGATGCACAGTACGAAAAAAAGTGGTCGGCAATGACTAAAAAAATGGCCGTCGAGGTTAAGGCGTCGGCTGCAAAGCGTGATCTGTATCTCGAGGTGGCGGCAAAATATTACACACTTCTTCTTGCTCGGCTGAAATACGACCAGGAAGCAAAATCTTTTGCGAAAAGCCAAAAGGACCTGCAAGAGTCCAAAGAAAAGTTTGCCGGCGGGTTCATTGCCAAAGTTGACGTGGTTCGGGCCGAGACAAATTTTTCCTATTCATCGATGAAACAGCTTTCCGCAGAAAATGCGCTTGGCTATGCTGAGGCGGATTTTATTTCCGTTTTGAACCTGCCCGGAGGAACAAAAATAACAACCGAGGATTTGCAGAAAGCTGATCGCTATACTGTAGAATTTGAGAGCCTCAAAGAATATGTTGAAAAGAACAACACCGAGCTGGCAGTCTATGACCGGGTACTCGGAGAGCTGCCAAAGTTCAGAGAGCTGGTCAAGCGGATTAACTGGCCGACAGTTTCCGTGGCGGCGTTTTTCGGTGAAGGTGGTTCCTGGAACGGCACAAAGGATCAGGATACTTATGGCCTCCGCCTCACCCTCACCCAGTCCTTGTATGACTATGGTATAACGAACAGAAAGGGTGAGATAATGGGGCTTGAGATGAAAACCCTTGAGTCGGATCTCACCGCGTTACGCAGTAAATACCTGAAAAGACTGGAGCTGCTCTTGATGAAATTTCATCATGCCGGGTTGGAGGTTCAGCAGTTTCATAAACAAGCAGAACAGGATATGAAATTGGCAGAACTCTCCCAGCGAAGTTATGAGCTGGGTGTGACCTCGTTTACCGAGATGCTGCAGAGTCGTGATTCGGCCCAAAAAAGTGAATATCGGTATGCTGAATCCCAGTCAAGGTATGAGATGGCCGAATTATCGCTCAAGCTGAATGCCGGAGAAATATCCTCTGACGCTCTTTTCGATCGAACACCGGGATGGCTGAAGCGGGAGTCACCGGTGAACATTTCTAAATAAATGTGATTTAATACTCGCGAGGGATTTTCAATTGAAGAAAGTGATTGTTTTTTTATTACTTACCATCATGTGTTTTGTCCTGTTTTTTTACTGGAAAAACTCTGAGCCCTCCTCCGGTAAAAGAATTGCCCCTCCTTCCTGCCAGGCGGTGAAGGTTGCAACCGGCAATATCGCAACCACAATATCGGGTCGTGGAAAGTTGACCACGAACCGATTCTCCCAGGTCCAAGGCAAAGGCAATAGTCGAGTCGTGAAGATGTTGGTTAAAGAGGGCGACCTTGTGGAGAATGGCAGCTGTCTGGCGATGATTGAGGCAGACTCCCAGCATGATATCGAGCTGTATAATGCCAGGTGGGGCGCTATCACCAATGAGCAGAATATAGAAGATCTTAAAAGCAACCTGAAGGAGCAGGAAAAGCTCTACGAGGAGGGCTTTCTGCCGTTAAAGGCCGTCAAAGACACAAAAAGACAATTGAGTCAGCTGGAAACACAAAAGAAAATATTGACCAAGAAAATCACGGTCTTTGAAAATAAACTGGGGAAGACGGCGGGTGGTGTCACCTCTCCGGATGGCGGAAGTACCCTCGACGACAGCTGTGTCAAGGCACCCTTTGCCGGAACGGTGATGCAGATCTATAAAAAGGAGGGTGACACTGTCATGATGCCCGACCCGCAATCCCCCGAGTCGAACGGGGGGATTCTTTTAATTCTCGCAGATCTCAGCAGCTATATTGTTGAGTACGATGTCAGTGAGATTGATCTTGGCAAAGTCAAAGTCGATCAGGCGGTAAGCCTGGTCTTCGATTCCTTCCCGAAAAAGACCTACAGAGGGGTCGTTGACAAGATCGCGAGTGTTGCATCGACCTCCAGGAAAGAGAGGCGGGAGGATCAGAGGGACCTGAGCAACTACCTGATAAAGATCCGGATGATCGATACCGGGCCGGAGCTGAAACCGGGACTCTCCTGCCGTGTGTCGATAGAGGTGGGCCACCGGGAAAATGGTCTGTTGGCACCGGTGAAAGCACTTATGAAGGATGAACAAGGGGAGTATGTTTTTGCCCTGTCCGGGTCTTCAATTGACAGGTTGCCGGTCACCGCAGGCATTGTCAGTGATGATTTTATTGAGATTTCGGCAGGCCTGAAAGAGGGCGATACCATCTGTTCCGATCCTTTTATTGTCATGGAACAGCAAGCACTGGCAAGACAAAAAGAGGGCCGGAGCTGGCTTGAGAAAATATTCAATTAAGTATGTACGTTGCCTCGACCATATGCAGGAATATTCGACGGACCCAGGCTTATGTTTGTAAACAAGGTTGTACTCGGCGAAGCATTACTGAGCGCTTTTAAGCAGCTGTTTATTCATCCTCTGCGAACCTTCCTCACCATCTCCGGAATTGCAATAGGGATAGCCGCCCTGATTGCCATGATGGGCATTGGCGAAGGCACTCGCCAGAAGGTCATTGATGACATGGAGAGGATAAGCGGGACCGGAGTAATATCCGTTGAAATGCGTGACGGCGCGATGAACGATCAGAACCGCGATAATATTCAAAAAGATAAACTCACCAGGGAGGACATGACTCTTTTTTCCCAGGTTAGCAGTTTGATTGTGAGTATCTCGCCGGTTATCCATGTACCTGGAATGGTGTTTTTCGCCGATCTTCGCTTTGAAGGCCAGGTGTATGGCACAAACCAGTTTTATGGTGAAATCAGAGACTGGCAGGTTGAACGAGGCAGATTTCTCACGCGTGTCGATCTTGATTATGCAAGTAATGTCTGTGTGATCGGCTCAGAGGTAAGGAAGAATCTCTTTGCCGATCAGGACCCAATCGGCAAAAAAATACACTTCAGAGATGATGAGTTCACAGTTGTCGGTCTCATGGTTGAGAGAAATTTCGAGGCGGGCAGGTGGCTCAATGAGTTGATACTCTTGCCCGTGGATACCGTTGAAAAGCGCATCACCGGACAGGCAAGCTATACTCAGATACTGGTGAAGGCAGATAAAATGGCCTCCGTGCCGATTGTCAGGGACCAGATCGAAAAAGCCATACAAAGTCGCCATGTCAACCCGGACAGCATTGTTATCCATTCCCAGGTCGAGGTGATAAACAGTCTTGAGCGTGCTTCAATGTTGATGCGGTTCTCCTTCGGTTCCATTACCCTGATCGTTCTGGTGGTGGGAGGCATTGGCATTATGAACCTTATGCTGGTTTCCGTAACCGAAAGGACCAGAGAGGTCGGAATTCACAAAGCAGTGGGTGCCGAAAACAGTGATATCTTCCTGCTCTTTTTGTTTGAGGCCATGAGCCTCAGTCTGCTCGGTGGGATTCTGGGTATCGTATCGGGTATTCAGGGTGGTAGATTCCTGTCCTTTGCCATTGCCACCTATCTCGATAATCAGGTCGCCTGTATCATTTCCAATAAAGCGATCATGCTGGCGGTCTTTTTTTCTGTTTTTACCGGGGTGGTTTTTGGACTCTACCCGGCCATGAAGGCGGCGAGAATCGACCCGAGCAAGGCCCTGAGCTATGAATAAGTCAGCGGTCATAGAGCTGGACAATATCTGTTACACCTATGGTGGGGGAAAACAGGTGTTTGCCCTGCAGAATATTTCGTTGTCCATTGGCCCTGGTGAGTTTGTGGCAATATCAGGACCATCCGGATCCGGCAAAAGTACCCTCATGCATATTCTCGGCTGCATGCTGACTCCAACCAGTGGCGGTTATTGTCTTTTGGCGGAGGAGGTGGCAGGCAGAACTGCAAGTCAGATGGCACAAATCAGGAATTCGACCATTGGCTTTGTCTTCCAGAACTTCAATTTGCTGCCAAGGGCCTCGGCGCTGAAAAATGTTGAACTTCCGCTTATATACGCTGGAATAGCCGGCAAGAAAAGAAAAGCCAGTGCCCTTTATGTCCTGACGAGGGTTGGGTTGGCGGGGCGTGTCAGCCACCATCCCAATGAGCTCTCAGGGGGAGAAAAACAGAGAGTGGCCATTGCCAGGGCCATTGTCACCAAACCAAAAATTCTGCTCGCGGATGAGCCTACCGGCAACCTTGATAGGGCGACGGGCAAAGCAATTATCGCCATGCTGAAAGAACTGGCTGCTGACGGCATGACCATTATTTATGTCTCCCATGATCTTGAAATGGTAGCAGAAGCCACCAGGTCAATCCATATTGTCGATAGCCGACTGGTCGGT
>JAZDOW010000108.1:0-4594 GCA_043798185.1 Pseudomonadota bacterium
CTTAACGGCTTTTTCATATGCCTTCGTCCCGCCTTTGCGTAAACTGGCCTGTATTGCTTCGATCTGTTGACGATATTCAGCCGTCTCTCTCTGCATATCCGCCACCTCCTCCGGTGTCGACTTCACGATACCAATCCAATCAGAAGGTTTATCCGGCATATTAGCCTGATAAGGTACAGCGCATTTAGCTGGTCTTGAGTATGAATCGGTTATAATGCCATGGAGTGCTTTATTGATCTTGGCATTTTCAGCAAGGAGTATCCGCCGCTTCCTCCACATGATCACGGCCAGTTCTTCAACAAGGTGAATCTCTGTCAGGCCGGAAGGCTGGTGTTCAATAACCAATGCTTCTCTAAGATTCTCAAAGTCACTTGCATCCTCATGAGGTAGGACGGCCAGTTTAGAAAGAACGCCATGGCTCAGGGCATTGTACCTGACGGCTTCGTAATGGCTCTGTGCCGATTCGGTGGTGATACATCTCGGCTCTGTTTCACATACACTCGTTGCAATTTCCATAAATTTGCTTCCTCTCATTCTTCTATAATTCTAGCTACTTTCGAGCAACTGAACAATATCCTGTGTTATTTTATTCAAGCTACTGCAGCCACATTTTTGCTGACCAATCACTAGCAATGTTGCCGTTGGTCAATGCCACAAACACTTATTCAAATCCTTCCGAACCTTTCTCCAACCCTCAGTCCAAGCGCCGGAAGTTATCGGATATACACAACCTGGAATCGGTTTTCCCATGATGTTGACAATTTCGATTCTGTCACAACCTCGGCAGATGTCGGGGACTGAATCCAGCCCCACAGCCTCGGCAGGCTTGGAAACCTGAAAACCCGATTCATTTTCCGGAATATGCCTCCCCATGGTACTGCCAAAACTGTCACAAGGGTCTTTTGTCAGTTTTGGCAGTACCTCAAGTGGATGTTCTTCACCTTTTAATCGATCAAGCCATTTCATACCTGCCCTCCCGCCACAACATGATAAATGGTTGCGGGTCTGCCCCCGGTTTCTTTTCGCTCGACTTGTAAGTGATCGTAATCGACCAGCAGTTGTAAGGCTGCGGTTACTTGGTCACGATCGGATAACATCGCCCAACCAGGACGCCAAACATCGCGACCTGAAAATGAAGCGGGAAGGTCTCCTTTTTTTATCCGTTTGAGAATTGCCTTTGCCGTTGATACTTCAGGTTGCGAGATAGCACCGTAAGCCCGCCTTGCATGTGTTTCCAGATAATCGCCCCAGGCTAGAGCTTTTAAGGTCGGCATTTTCCCAACCGGTCCGCTTCCGCCGTCAGCCAGATGAATGATTAGAGCCAGTGACGGTATCAACTTCCTATATTTGGCAAAATGGCTTTCAAGGGCCGGCAGCAAATCACCCCCTCGGAGGCGAGTTTCCAGATCCGTTCTCCATTCCAAGAACATGTCGAGACCCTCGGAATCGAATCGCAAATAAGGAATGCCTTCGGAATTACCGTCGATATCCTTATCTTGATGTGTGCCAATTGTCGCCGGATCGATTTTATCCAGATAGTGAAACGTCTTGAATGCCCGGCTCTTCGCCTCGCTGTCAGGAAAACGATCAACATTCTTCCACGTGCCGACAGTATCGGGCCATACCATCATACCGAAACGTTGTATAAGACCATCATCGGCCGCTCCCCCTTTCACTGCCTGACGGATATACTCGGCTAATCTACCTGGTTGTGTTCCACCAAGTACGCTTAAACACACCGCTTCGATGTGAAGGTTCAACCCTCGCCCAATCCGGTCAAAGGTGTAGGCACTATCCCCATTCCAGGCAGTTAGATAAAATCCCCGGCCTTCCGCCTGGTCCTCACGATCAAGTCCTTTAAGAAGGGACACAAGCTCATCACGATAAACAAGGAGTCCATTTGAATTTTGCCGTAATAATTCTCCCAAAGACGCCGGACTGGTGTCATTTGCGATATAGCGCCGAAGTACGGGTGCATCTGATTCATCTCCTGCTAAAAGTGCTAAAACTTCCGCATCGGTGCTTTTATCAAGCATCTTACGTGCTATCTTCTCACCTGCTTCCGCTCGCAATTTGGCAACGATCTGCCCTTTCTTGAAAGCAGCAAGAGCATCGTTGTAGATATCTGTTTGCTGTGCAACTAATCGATTGAGGGGGCCAAGGGTCGCCTCCAGTGCCGGACTTTTCAGAACACCCGGCCGCCCAACAACCATCGCCCAAATATTAGGAACAACTGTCCAGTCGGTCTGAGCCTGCGGCCTGATCCCAATTTTTCTACCGAGAACCGCCGCAAGACTTGTCAATATTCCCACTCCGACGAAATCAGGTGGACACTGCATACGCTCGCAAATGTCTTGCGCCCAGGCTCGCATGGATTCCGGTAGCAAGGTAAAATCAAACTCGGTAACCGGCAGAAGTTCATCAGGAAGAGGTTTTGGCATAATTGCCACATCGCAAGCCATTCCCGGCTGTCTCGCCCTATCTTTTTCACCCGACAAACCGGTACCGAAACCCTGGCCAAGCAGATCCCTCGAAGCTGCTGAAAAATCACCGCCATGGTGATACATGGTGAAGAGACCAAAAGCATCATAACTGCGTCCCGGCTCTAAAGGTGCAGCATTCGATGACCAGACGTAGAATTTCCCGTTTCCCAGCAAAACACCAGAAACACCTGTATTCTTTCCCGGTCTCGTCCAACCGATACCAGCCGTAGTGCGCTTATCTTCTTTCCAGCCTTGAGCTTCAAGTATTTCGGTAACCTGGTGCGAATCGTTGAATTGGCTGCCAGGTAAAACGTTATCGCTGGCTTTCGGGTTTATCCGGGCTGTTGCCATCGGTTGCCGCTCATCAAAAGCCTGCGCGATTGTGTGAATCGCCTCCACTTCGGCGGGGCACAAGGTGGGACAATCTGTCAGGCTCCCGGAAATTACACAGTACCCTTCAGACGGAGGGGAAAGGAAATACCCGCCTTCGCCGCGGGTTTCAATCCTGACTTTTCCGGTCTGATCGCAAGCAAGCTTGAGGTTTCCAGGAACTTGTGATGAAGAACGATAAATAAGATGGTACCCCCCGGAGGGAGTCTTTCGTTTCAAGAGTTTTCCTGGAAGGTTTGGGAAACGCATTTCCAGCAGGTCAAGAAAAGGCTGGTAGGTGGTAGGATCATCAATATCCAGGCATTCCAAGTTGCCCGAAATCCTTCCGCCAACAACAGCAAGTCTTGCCCCATTGATGAAATACTTTTGCGCTTCCTCCTTGGTCATTAACCGGTCTTGAAATGGTTTCCATGTGGCAACCGTAGGACGCTTGTCTGATCCGGTCGGAATAACCGAGAAACCGGCTTTCAGTAGGGTTTGAGCTGCCCGTTCAATCATGACCAAGCCCTCCCGCCAATCTGACTATCCAGGTATGCAAATTTAACCCGAGAACAATCAGACCGAAACCAATAGCTTTCAACCACGCGATGATAAGAATCATCTTGCAGGCAGGGACGGAATGAAAGAATAAGGGATTGCTGGCAAAGGCGATATCTCTGTGCGAAACGAACTTGCCAAGGAAGCCAGCCAGACCAGAGAAAACCGCTTTTCTTTTAGTGGCCATATATCGACCCCCATTAACGCAATGAGGCTCTGCCTTGGATCCACCCATTTATCTCCGAATCCAGCCAACCTCTGGCACGCGTGCCGAGCGGGATTGAAGAGGGGAACTCCCCGTTTTTGATTTTCAGGAAAACAGACGATCGACTGAGACCAGTCTTGTCGAGGACTTCGGGTAAACGAATGATTTTGGGGAAACGGGTAGTTGGAAGGGTTTGAATTTCAGCTTCTTTTTGCATAAGAGTCCTTTCCCGAAATACGGGAATTGTGGAAAAGCTCTTATCTCTGAAAGAATACCGCGTACCGAATAAGAAAATTTTAAATTGTGAATATTTCTTGACTGGCTTGCTGAACTCGTCTAGTCTTTCGAGAGATTAGGGCTATCCCTGATTAAATCTGATAACCCTTTCTTCACTATGCTTGCCGGCTGAGAAGAAAGGGTTTTCCTTTTTTTCGATGATGGTCTTTTTTTCTAACCTGCCATCGAAAACCTTTTAAAGCATTATTGAATTTATCTGACTCCCAATTTACGCAAGAATATAGAAAGAACAAGATAAAATTTTTTTTCTAAATAATTTTTTATTTTTTCTCTTGCAATAACAAATCGTTACAAGTGTGCTTTTCCGAACAATGATTGATGATTGATGTTTTTACTAACAAAGTCATTCTATGATGCCGATTTTAACCGTTCCAAATAATCAGCCCACGCCTGCATCATCCTTTTTCGTTCCTGAACAAAATCTGCTCGGTTGTATGCCGCCCCCAATGCCCCTTTTACCGCATGCCCGAGTTGTCTTTCAATCGGTTCCTCATCAAAGCCAAGTTCCTGCCTAATCAAGGTTCTCGCCATGGCACGGAAACCATGCACGTGAAGTTCTTCCTGGCTATAACCCATGCGCCGGAGAGCATTGGTCATGGTTGCGTCACTTATCGGTTTACTGCTGGTGCGTAGCCCTGGAAATACGTATTTCCCGTCACCTGTCAACGCCTGGACTTCTCGC
>JAZDOW010000125.1:0-60317 GCA_043798185.1 Pseudomonadota bacterium
CCGCGCAATTCGATGGTCGCAGCCAGACAGGCCGTCGGAATTGTTGCCTCGGGAAAGGCCTTGGCCAAATCCCACCATAGCTTACTGTTGGCTTCATCAAAGGGCATATCACCGGAATCGTTAGCCAGAAGTGTAACCCCGGCGCCCATCTGCGCCGAAAGATCCTTCCCCTCCGGCCAAAGCGCCGTGCCCATATAAACGTGCAACAGGGCCTCGTGGTCACAGTGGAGATCAAGAACGATGTCGGCATCATGGGAGAGGGTCAGAAGGGTATGTTTCAACGTTTCTGCCTCGGTCGTCGGCTCTTTGGCCTTGAGGATTTCCCCGGCACATTTTCTGATCAGTGCCGCATTCTCTCTGCTATCCTGTCCGAGCATACCCTGAAGGCGCTCCGTCATGTCCACCACCAGGTCATAATAGCGACGATTGAAATTAATGTGGTCGCTATTGTCGAACCGCCCCTGGACGGAATCAGTCCCCCATTGTCCAAGACCTATGGGGTTTGCAACCGGAACAACGACGATCTCACCAAGAATCTCGCCTTGGGCATCGGCTCTGTTTAAGAGCTCAAGCAACCGAGCGGCGACCAAATAGCCTGGCGCTTCATCGGCGTGCAGTCCGGCCTGAATATAAACTTTGCGGTTTGCCGACGACGGTCCAAAGTGGACACTGAGCAGTTTTCTTGCGGTTCCGACCGCGGCCTCCGGCAGTGGATGCTCCCGTATCGTGCAGGTTGTCATAATGAAGGTGCCTCAATTTTTGTGATGCTCTGTTCAAGGGGCATCAGATGTCCATGCCAACGCTTTTCGAGCTTTCGTACCAGAAAAACGATGGTAAAAGTAATTGCCATATAAAACACAGCTGCGGTAAGGAAGGCCTCCCAGGGACTGTAGTACCGCGAATTGACGATCCGCGCCGCGCCGGTGATATCGATAATGGTAATAACGCTTGCCAGCGAACTACCGTGCAGCATAAAAATGATCTCATTGGAATAGGCCGGCAGGGCGCGGCGAAAGGCGCTGGGCAGGACTATTCGCCTCAGCATCAAAAGAGTCGACATCCCTGCCGCCCTCGCTGCCTCGATCTCGCCGTGCGGGGTTGCAACCATGGCGCCCCTGATAATTTCCGTAGTGTAGGCGCAGGTATTTAAGGCAAAAGTGAAAAGGGCACAGAAATAGGCCTCCTTGAACAACGGCCAGAGCACACTTTCCCGCATAATCTCAAACTGCCCGAAACCGTAATACACCAGAAACATCTGCACCAAGAGGGGCGTGCCGCGGAAAAAATAGACAAAGGCCCTGATCGGCAGATGAACCAAGGGATTTCCGGAGGTCCGCAGCACCGCCAGGGGAATGGCCATAACCAGGCCGAAAACAAGAGAAATCGACACCAGGATCAGGGTGTTTTTCAGACCCTCAAGATAGATCCCGATATTGCCGGTGATAATTGAAAAATCCATGTCCTATTCCCTCCTTACCCCGACGCTGTACCTGGTTTCCAGGTATTTGAGCAGGTAAATGGACACAGTAGTAATAAGCAGATAGTTGATCGCCACAGCCACATAGAAGGTGAACGGCATGCGGGTGGCACCGGCGGCCATGGCCGCTTTCCGCACCATATCATCAAGGCCGATGATTGAGACTAAAGCACTGGTCTTGATAAGGACCAGCCAGTTGTTACCGAAACCGGGTATGGCGTGGCGGACCATCTGCGGCAGTAGAATGCGGGTGAAAACCTGTCCACCGGTCATACCATAGGCAAATCCCGCCTCCAGCTGGCCACGGCCGACGGCGAGAATGGCACCGCGAAAGGTTTCGGTCATATAGGCACCGAAGATAAAACCAATGGTCGAGGCCCCGGCGATGAACGGATTAATATCGATGTACTGATCATATCCGACGAGGGGTCCTATTTTATTAATGAGCACCTGCCCGCCAAAAAAAACCAGCAGCATCAGCACCAGGTCGGGGATCCCGCGGATGACGGTGGTATAAACTTTAGCGATGGTACGCAAAAGCGACGACTTCGAAAGCTTGGCCAACGCGCCGCAGATACCGAGAAACATAGCCACAAAGAGAGAGACAAGAGATATCTCTAGGGTGAGAACTGTCCCCTCGAGAATGCCTGGCCCGTAGCCGTGCAGTGAAAATATCGGTGGCAAATTATCCGACCCCGGGAAACTGAGCCCTGCCGGTGGCTACCGGCAGGGCAACATATACGGAACCGATCTGCTTATTTACCGTAGACGTCGAAATCAAAGTATTTGTCCTGGATTTTTTTGTAGGTGCCGTTGGCCCTGATAGTGTCAATGGCCTTGCTGAACAACTCACCAAGTTCCTTGTCTTCCTTGCGGATGGCGACACCTTCACCTTCGCCAAACCATTTCGGATCATTGAGATCGGGACCGATGAACTGATAGTCTTTGCCCTCCGGCTTTTTCAGAAAACCATCGGATAGGGCAACTCTGTCGGCAAGCAGCATGTCGACACGACCGGCAACGATATCCAGATACGCTTCATCCTGGGTGCCGTAACGTTTGATTTCTACATCACTGCCGTAGTTGTCAGTGAGATATTTATCATGGATGGTGGCGCGCTGGACACCAACGGTTTTGCCTTTAATCGCCTCGCGGGAGAAGGTAGCCATTGCCCCTTTCTTACAGACGAATTTAGCCGGGGTATGATAATATTTCTTACTGAAATCAACCTTCTGCTTACGTTCTTCGGTGATCGACATAGAGGCGATGATCGCATCATATTTTTTGGCGAGCAAGGCCGGGATGATACCGTCCCAGTCCTGGGCGACAAGCGTCACTTCGGCACCCATGGCCTCGCCAAGGGCCTTGGCAATGTCGATATCAAAGCCCGCCAACTCACCATTCGGCTGAACAAAGCTGAACGGAGGGTAGGCACCCTCCACCCCGATGCGGACCTTTTTCCACTCTTTGGCCGAAACCGACCCGGCCGCAAGCACCAGACAAAGCATCATAACAACCAATACTCGTTTCATTTTTCCTCCTCCTTGTTGTTGATTTATATCTTCTACATCATCGCCGAAACAAAGGTTTTAAAACGGTCGGTCTTCGGTGCCTCGAAAACCTCCTGAGGGGAACCGTCTTCAATGATCATCCCCTGGTCGAGGAAGATAATGCGCGAGCTGACTTCTTTGGCAAAGCCCATCTCATGGGTGACGACGATCATCGTCCGGCCTTCAAAGGCCAGATTACGCATGACCTGGAGTACTTCACCGACCAACTCGGGATCGAGGGCAGAGGTCGGTTCGTCAAAGAGAATGACCTCCGGCTCCATGGCCAGAGCCCGGGCAATGGCAGCCCGCTGCTGCTGCCCACCGGACAGGTGGACGGGATAGGCATTATGCTTGTCGGCAATACCAACCTTGTCGAGATAATGCAGGGCTCTTTCGCGAACTTCTTTCTTTCCCTGCTTAAGCACATGGAGCGGTGCTTCCATGACATTATCGAGGATGGTCATATGCGACCAGAGATTGAACTGCTGAAAGACCATGGCCAACCGGGAACGAATCCGCTCGATCTGGCGCTTGTCGGCCGGGAGCGTAACACCCCGCCGATTTTTTTTCATGAGAACTTCTTCACCCGCCACCTTGATAATGCCACTGTCGGGGATTTCAAGAAAATTTATGCAACGCAGGAGGGTACTTTTTCCCGAACCGGATGAACCGAGGACGGAAATAACCTCACCCTTATCGGCGCTGAGGTTGACCCCTTTCAATACTTCATTTTCACCAAATCTTTTGTAAAGATCTTCTACCGATACAGCTTGTTGGCTATCTTTCATAGAGCCCTTTGCGGCGTGCTGATGCGAGAGTCTGGAGGATACGGCATATATTACACCTATGATATAATAAAGAACTGCGAAGCTTGTCAAACCTAAACCAAGAAATTCCTGAGTTTCCCTGGTCAATGGTTGCCTACATTCCCCTGCTTCGATAACAACAGCTTCTTTATGGCGGCGGCTCAACCTGTGGGAATTTGCATTAAGTGCGGCAATCCACCTTGCGGAAATAAAACGTTTGTTTTAATGTCTCATTTCGCTTCTTCCTCTTCTGAAGGAAAAATGCCGGGAGACCGGTATCAAAACACGATCTGCACCTCCGAGCCAGCATGGGTATCGCCAGCGCCAAAGGATCTTTCCCCGATGAAAATCAATAGTCTGCACATTGCCCCGAGGATTCTCGGCGTATCTTGTGCATTAATCCTCTCGGCCTGCACGGCCGTCGGTCCCAATTATCAAGCGCCGGAGCAAGAGATGCCTACTAGCTGGCACGCAACCGACAGCCATATCGTACCAACTGAGAACCTTGCCGAAAGCGCTTGGTGGACGCTGTTCCAGGACCCGCTTCTCGATGCCCTGGTGAGAGAGGCCAATGGCGCCAACCGCAACCTCCGAAAGGCCGAGGCGCGAATCCGCGAGGCCAGAGCCCAGAGAATAATTGCCGGAGCAACCGGTTCCCTTGGTGCTGCAACCAGCGGCAGTACAGGCAGACGGAGTGAAAATACTTCCTCAAGCGGCGGTACCCAGAATCTTTTCCAGATAGGCTTTGACGCCGGCTGGGAAATAGATATTTTTGGCGGAGTGCGGAGGGCGACTGAAGCCGCCGACGCCTCCCTCGCCGCCACCCACGAGGAAATGCGTGATGTCCTCGTCTCCCTGCAAGGCGAGGTGGCGAGCAACTATCTGGAGTTACGCGGCAGTCAAAAACGGCTTGCCACAACCTGCAACAATATTGCCACCCAGGAAAAGACCGTTGCCTTGGTCCGGGGCCGTTTCCAGATGGGTCTTGGCAATGAACTCGACCTGATGAATGCCGAGACCCAGTTGTCGCTGACCAAAGCTGCCCTCCCTCCCCTTGAAAGATCGATCAAACAAACCATGCACCAGCTGGCCATTCTCCTTGGCAAGGCGCCGGCCAGCCTTATAGATCGCTTGTCCGTGCCGGGAGTAGGTCTGACGCTTCCACCACAAATACCGATCAACCTCCCTTCCGATCTGCTGAGGCAGCGGCCGGATATCCGTACAGCAGAAAGGAGACTGGCAGCCGCTACCGCCGAAATAGGGGTCGCTACCGCCGATCTTTTTCCCAAATTTTCCCTTGCCGGCCTCCTCGGCCTACAGAGCAAAAGTCTTTCCGATCTTGTTACCAGTGGTAGCCGCTATTGGTCCCTCGGCCCGACGATCTCTTTGTCGCTTTTCGAGCAGGGCAAGATACGCGCCGGCATAGCTATCAGCAATGCCCGACGCGACCAGGCTCTCGCTACATATGAAGGTACGGTATTGACCGCCCTGGGTGAAGTCGAGAACGCCCTCGTCACCTTCACCCAGGAACAAGAAACCCTGCGAATCCTTGAGGAGGCGGTTACCTCGGGCGAAAAAGCGGTGACCATCGCCAATGGCCTTTACGAGGCCGGTCTCTCTGATTTCCTCAATGTGCTGCAAAGCGAACGTGCCCTGTTCCAGTCGCAGGACCAGAAGGCACAAAGCCAACAACGCCTCACCCTCTCCCTGGTTGCTATTTTCAAAGCGCTTGGCGGCGGCTGGCAGAATGGGGACGCACCACCTACCGCAGAAAATAACGACCCCGATATGAAGAAACTTCCAATTAAAAATACGCCATCATGAAGCTCTCAATACCCACCAAAAACCTGGGGAAAATTACCCCAGAGAAAATATTCTCCATCCTCCTCCTTCTTGTTGTTATCTTCTTTTTTCTCGGGGGATGCTCCAACTCAGGAGAAAAATCCAAGGCCGAGAATCAACCTAAAAAACGCGCTGCTCCGGTGCTCCTTGGCGTCAGCGAACAAAGGACCATTCCCATTGAACTGAGAGCCATAGGCACGGTTGAGCCCTATGCAACGGTGGCAATTAAGTCACAGATTACCGGCACCCTGCAACGTATCCATTTCAAGGAAGGTGACGACGTTAAAAAAGGTGACATACTTTTTTCTCTCGACCCTCGCCCCGTCACTGCCATGCTCAATCAAGCCCAAGGCGCTCTCATCCGCGATAGAGCCCAGCTCGATAATGCCCGCAAAGAACTTGATCGCTATGCCAACGCCGCCAAAAAGGGCTATGTCTCGACCGAACAAGCGGAGCAATCCGAAACCAAAGTGGCAACACTAGCCGCCACTATCAGAGCGGATGAAGCAGCGGTGGAAAATGCCCGGCTGCAACTCGAATTCTGCTCAATTTATGCCCCCATCGATGGCCGCACCGGAGAACTACCGGTGGCCGAGGGCAATGTCATCAAGGCTAATGCCGATACGTCCATGGTGACCATCAACCAGGTATGCCCGATCAAGGTCTCCTTCACTGTACCCGGAAAACATTTCGGCGAGATAAAAAAATATCGGGAGGCAGGTTCACTGAAGGTCATGCTGAATGGTCCCGACGGGATTCCGGTGACTGGCACATTTTCCTTTCTCGACAACAGCATCGACCAAACCACCGGCACCCTTCGCCTGAAGGCGGAATTTGCCAATAATGACAAAAACCTCTGGCCGGGACAATTCGTCGAGATACGTCTAGCCCTCACCTCCCGCCCGAATGTTACCGTCGTTCCGACCCAGGCGGTACAGGTCGGCCAGAGCGGTCCCCACGTCTTCGTGGTCAAAGACGACTCAACCGTTGAAGAACGGCCCATCATCACCGGGATGAGTCTCGATGGGGTAACTGTGGTCGAGTCAGGACTTGCTCCTGGTGAAAAGGTGGTGACCGATGGCCAATTGCAGCTGATCAGCGGAGGAAAGGTCGAAGAACGCAGCAAACCGCAGGGCAGCAAAGTTTCAGGCCCCACGGCGCCGACGCAGGAAAAACCCCGGAGCACACCATGATCTCCCTGTCCGACATCTTTATCCGCAGACCGGTCATGACCGTCCTGACGATGTTGACCATTCTCCTGTTCGGTCTGATCGCCTACAAACAGCTGCCGGTCAGCGACCTGCCGAACGTCGATTACCCGACTATTAATGTCACGGCATTGCTGCCAGGCGCAAGCCCTGCGACCATGGGCTCCTCTGTTGCCACCATCCTTGAAAAAGAATTTTCGAGCATCGCCGGCATCGATTCGATGAGTTCAGTCAGCACCTCGGGTCACACCCAGATTACCCTGCAGTTCTCCCTCGAACGAGACATTGACTCCGCTGCCCAGGATGTGCAGACCGCCATCAGCTCAGCCAGCCGTCGCTTGCCCGACGGGATGCCGGCACCGCCCTCTTTCCGCAAGGCCAATCCGGCCGATATGCCGATACTCTATATATCTCTGTCCAGCCCGAGCCTACCATTGACCGAACTTGATCGATACGGTCAGACCATGAGCCAACGGCTGTCGACCATCCTCGGCGTTGCCCAGGTACAGCTCCGTGGCACACAAAAATATGCGGTCCGCATCCAGCTCGATCCTGTTGCCATACAGGCCTTGAATCTCGACACCGGACAAATCGCTACGGCAATCAATGCCCAGAACAGTAACCAGCCCATGGGTCGGCTGAACAATTCCCAGCGCAATCTTACCCTCCAGGCCAACGGCCAACTTTCAGAGGCCCAGGAATACCGCGATATCATTGTGGCGGTGCGTAATGGTCGACCGGTACGGCTTTCGGAAGTTGCCACAGTTATCGACAGCGTCGGCGACGATCAGGATGCCGCCTGGTTTTTTACAAAGACGACCAAGGCCCAATCGATTTTTCTCGCAGTCTTTAAACAACCCGGCATGAACACTCTGGCCGTTGCCGATGCGGTGAAAGCTATCCTGCCGAGTCTCTCTGAATCCTTACCTGCTTCGGCCAAATTGACCGTCCTTCGCGACGGCAGTTTGCCGATCAAAGCCTCGGTCGACGAAATTCGCTTTACCATGATCCTCACCCTTGGCCTGGTGGTCCTGGTTATCTTTCTCTTCATTCGCAACATTTCCGCGACCGCAATTCCCAGTCTTTCCCTGCCGATGTCCATCATCGGCACCTTTGCGGTCATGTATCCGCTTGGCTACAGCCTCGACAACATGTCGCTCATGGCCCTCACCCTGTCGGTGGGCTTTGTCGTCGATGACTCGATCGTCATGCTTGAAAACATCGTCCGCCACATGGAAATGGGGAAAAGCCGGATGCAGGCCGCCCTCGATGGGGCAAAGGAGGTCGGTTTCACCATCATCTCCATGACCTTTTCGCTGGTGGCGATCTTCATCCCCTTGTTCTTCCTCGGCGGTATTATGGGTCGTCTGTTCCGGGAATTTGCCGTTACCATCGGCGTCGCGGTCCTGGTCAGCGGGGTGATCAGTCTGACGCTGACCCCCATGCTTGCCAGCCGCTTCCTCCACGAACCGCATCTCATCCACCATGGCCGGATCTACCAGGCTTCCGAGGCAATATACCAGGCGATGGTCGGGCTCTATGACAAAAGTCTCCTCTTCGTCCTCCGCCATCGCCTGACGACCCTGCTGTTTTCCCTGGTCATGCTGGTGGCAACGGTCTACCTTTTTACCATCGTCCCCAAGGGTTTCATACCGGCCGAAGATCGCGACATGATCCTGGTTTCCACAGAGACTTCCCAGGATATTTCCTGGCCATCGCTGGTCGAACACACCATGAAGCTTGCGACCATTCTCCAGAAAGAACCAAATGTTGATCGCTTCCTGGTTGATGTCGACACATCGGCCTTTATGCTGGTTGTTCTCAAACCCAGGGCTGAAAGAAAAGAGAATGTCGATCAGGTCATTCAGACCCTTCGACCAAAGCTCAATTCAGTACCAGGGATCAGGGCCATGCCGATCAACCGACCGCCAATCAATGTCGGTGGCCGCCGCACCCGCAGCTTGTATCAGATAACCCTGCAGGGACTCGACCTCGACCAACTCTATACCTCGGCGAAAAAGCTCGAACAGGCGATGCGGGAAAAACCCGACCTGCTCGATGTCTCAAGCGACCTGCAGCTGGAAAACCCTGAACTGAACATCGAGATAGACCGCGACCGGGCCCTACTCCTCGGCATCTCGCCGCGTCAGATAGAGGACACCCTGTACAGCGCCTACGGCAATCAAGTGGTCTCGACGATAAATGGCGCCACCGACCAGTATGACGTTATCATGGAACTTCTGCCGCGTTACCGCACCGATGCCTCGGTGCTCGACAAACTCCATATCCGCTCAAGTCAGGGTAAACTTGTGCCACTCACCTCGGTGGCAACGCTACGCGAGGGCGTCGGTCCCCTATCGATCAATCACACCGGGCAACTGCCGTCGGTAACCCTGTCGTTTAATACCAGAGCGGGGGTTGCCCTCGGCGATATCCTCGCCGATCTGAGAAAACTCAATGCTTCCCTCCTGCCCGACGGCGTCACCGCCACTTTCCAGGGCAATGCCCAACAATTTCAGGATGCGCAGTCGAGCATGGGCTGGCTTTTAGGCCTGGCCATAGTCGTTATTTACATTGTTCTCGGTATTCTTTACGAAAGCTTTATCCACCCGCTGACCATCCTTACCGCCCTGCCCTTCGCCGGCTTCGGCGCGGTATTGACCCTTCTGCTGTTTGGCACCGAGCTGTCGATTTACGCCTTTGTCGGAATTATTATGCTCATAGGTTTGGTAAAGAAAAACGGCATCATGATGATTGACTTTGCCGTCGTCGCCCAAAAGCAAGGAAAGAGCCCGCACGACGCCATTCGCGAGGCCTGCATCATCCGTTTCCGGCCGATCATGATGACCACCATGGCGGCGCTGATGGCCGGACTGCCGATCGCCCTCGGCTACGGCGCCGGGGCGGAATCACGGCGGCCTCTGGGCTTGGCGGTGGTTGGTGGCTTGCTGTTTAGCCAGACTTTGACCCTCTATGTCACCCCGGTTTTTTATATTTATATGGAACAATTGCAACAGTGGCTGAAGCGAAGGTCAAAACAGGCTGTGGACGAAAGGACATGATTCCCTGGCGCCACCAGAGAAAAAAATCGATCCCGAGCCGAGTTCGGCAAGCTCATGGAATTCATTGAATTTTGATTACTTATTGAAAAAAGAACTCTTGGAATTAAGCATCGATACTCGGTCTTTCGAGATAACAATCAGCCTGTCATCTTTTTCGAAAATATAATCTGAAGGTGGGTTGGCAATATGATCAGCATCTTCTCCTTTCAATACTTCCAGCACAATGCTCTGGCGTTCTTGCTTCATCATGGCAAAAACCTCAAAGAAGGTCCGGCCGACGAGCTCTTTCGCAAGAGGAATGCTGAAGAGTTCGTTGCCATACTGGGTACTCAACAATTCTGTATCATTGCCAGAAACGTTTCACGAAGTTAACCTCAAAAAATGAATTCCTCATCGGCAATTATTAAACGTGTTTTCTCAGTATTACAGCCGAAGCGACACCAGCAACGAGCCCCCAAAAATGCGAGGCCCATGATATAAAAGGCAAATATACAAAAAGAGACATCAATGTCCCGCCATATAAAACCATACCACTTATGGCAACTGACCAACTACGCAGGCTCGGGCTGAAATAGGCATCCGCAAAGAGAAAGCCTAATAGAGCAAAAACAATGCCGGAGGCTCCAATAACCAGATCGCCTGAACTGAATACCCAGGCACCAAGACCAGACCCCACTGCCCCGATGAATATGACTGAACACATCTTTCTCGAACCAAGCGACACGCGCACCAACGCAGCCAACACAAGCAGGGGAACAGTGTTAGATAGAATATGTGACCATCCTCCATGCAGAAAAGGAGAGATGAATATACCCATAAGCCCTTCAAGTTTTCGAGGCATAATCCCAAAATGATTAAACGATATACCCGGAACTATCAGATCCAGAATATAAACGCCCCACATTACGCCGATAAAAAGCATTACCTCTTTCGGGAAAATTCGTTCCAGCATCTTTTTTATACTCACACCCTTTGATTTTGGGAATTGCGACAGCACACTTTACGGTGAGTTGTCGACATGATCCTGTTGATTTGATAAAGTATTATCCGAGCAGCAGCGTGTGACAACTTTCGAACTCGGATGAAGTTAAGCTGATACATTCCGCAGTTGTACAGGCCTGAAACCATGCTACATCGTTAATACCAGTTAAGCAACTCACGTAACAAAAATTTGACATAGGTACACATAATGAATACTTGTAGCGAGTTAGGTACAAATGACAATCACATAAAAAGGAGAAACACATATGGATTGGAACAATACGACGCTCAAGGAACTCGCTGCATCTCAGTTAACTTGGATGGTCGATGTAAAAGGTGACTGCCTCAGTATAACAAGCGATGAAGGGATAGAAGCCTATGTCTATGTGGGCGACCGGCAAATTATCGCTGAAACAACGCTCTTCCCGGCTGCGCTGGTTGCTGACCCGGTAAAGCTGAACGATTTGATTCTGCGCACTCACAACTTGCTGCCTCTTACCACCATCTGCATTAGTACAATTGGCGGTGAAGAGTTTTACATAGCTTTCGGATCACTGTCTGTCGACAGTGATGGCAGCATTATTGTAGAAGAAATAGAAACTCTATTTGCCAATGTTGGTGAGTTTCTTGGACTGTATAAAGATCACCTGAAAGAGGAGGCCGCAGCATGAGTCTAAAAAAACTCTGGACTGCCCTGATAGGGGCAACCAACGAAAGTATTGAAGCTGTTGTAGACACTCAGTCCATCAGGATTCTCGATCAGGAGCTGCGTGAGGCAAAAAAAGAACTCCAGGCCTGCGATGAGAATCTGACTAAAATCATGGCAAAGCGTAAACTTGCAGAAAATAAAGTTAACGCATTAAAATTAGACATTGAAACCTATACTAACCACGCCATTGCAGCGAGCGAAAAGGGCGATGACACTTTAGCAGTCGAATGTGCTGAGCGCGTTGCCGAACAGGAGTCAAGTCTTGACACGGAGCAAAGCCTGCTCGATGGTTTCCTGGCATCAGAAAAAACCCTGAAAGCCAACATCGCCAAGGCCAAGACCAGCGTCCGCCGCATGGAGCAGCAAATCGATCAGGTAAAGGCGACAGAATCTGTCCAGAAAGCTCAGGTAGCCGTTTCTACGCGTCACATGGGGGCTAACAACAAGGTTAAAACTGCTCTGGACAGTCTCGATCGCATCAAGGCCAAACAGGAACAACGTAACGCCGAACTTGCGGCGGCCGAAGAGCTTGCCAATGAAGAAAGCGGTTCCAGCCTCGATGCCAAACTGAAAGCTGCAGGCATTCAGCCGGGCGGCCAGGCAAAAAAAGGTAACGATAAATTGGCACAGATTCTTGCTGCCAGAAAAGGGTAAGCCGGATAACTGATCAGCGATTATCCACTGAGTCGCTGGACTGTACGCGAGCAGCAGCCTGGAAAACGTTGGATTCCCAGGCTGCGTACCCGAGGTACTCATCAAGAGATAAATATTATGTTCAGCAAGTTGTTCGGCAAACAAAAAAAAGACCCGCGATCTGAAGCTCCATCTATCATGGGTTTAAGATTAGGCGCTAGTTTTGAAGTTGATCCCCTACTCATCAAGCTCACGGTACAGGATCTGGTTATTGATGGCTGCGCTTCGACCCAGATCATTAAAGCCGTCGGCATTGTAGATCTGGACGGCACCTGGATATTTCGATTCTACACCGACGATGATGCCTTTTTGCAGGTAATTACTGAAGGCGGCAAATCGGAGGAACATGTGGTTGATGTAAAACTCTTTCATTTCTATGACACCCAGGACATCAGCTCGCAGGCGATCTGGGATCAGCTTTTAAATGAGAAAATCGGCACACCCACCTATCAATTTGAAGGGCACTCCTACAGCAGGGTCTGGACCTCTGTCGGTGACTATCATAATCCGGTCCATATGGCGGAGAAAACCTATGACGATGAGGGCGAGTCATCTCTGACGGATCAGTTCACCATGCTTTTTGAACGACCCATCTCCCAGTGCCATACAGAATCGCTCTTATTGTCAGCAGAGGAGAAAGAGGAAGAGTCCGGGAACCTGAGTCGCTGCTTCGTTCTCAGCACCGGCATTACCCTCACCCCATCCCAACTAACAATTCACGGGTAACTTATGGAAAGCACAACATTATTAACCAGTATTCTGCACTTCGGCCTGTACTTTTGCGTATCACTGATCTTTCTTGTGCTGTTCATGTATATTTATAAATTCATCACTCCGCACGACGAGTGGAAACTCATCAAGGAAGAGAAAAACATTGCCGCTGCCATCGGATTTGGTGGTGCAATAGTTGGATATGCCATTGCCCTGAGCGGTGCCGCCAGCAACTCTGTGTCACTGGTTGATTTTGCCACCTGGGGAGTAGTGGCCTTTATTGCCCAATCACTTGCCTTTGCTCTTGTCCGCTTCGGCTTCATGCGCACCATCATTGCACGCATCGAAGCAAACGAAATCAGCGCGGGTATCATGCTGGCCGCAACCACTATCGCCGTTGGTCTCTTAAATGCAGCCTGCATGACCTATTGAAGGGGGCAATCATGAAGCGAACCAAGCATATCGATCTCAACATGATGAGGAAAGTATCTGAAAAAAAACGACCTTTCCTGAATCCGTTGGCCATAGGTATCGCCATTGTTACCCTGACATCATGTAGTAGCCAGGAAGCGGTGAAGGTCGTCAATTCACCCGAAGAATGTGTCAAAACATCCGGACTTACCCTTGTTGAATGCCAAGCCGCCTACCAAAAGGCGCAGGCAGAAGCGGAACGTACCGGTCCCAAGTACAAATCCACCTCTGAGTGCGAATCTGAGTTTGGCAGTGGCCGGTGCACCCAGAGTCGCAGCGGCGGCTACTTCATGCCTATGATGACTGGTTTTATAATGGGCCGAATGCTCTCCGGCGGGAACTACGGTGGCTCCGGCTATAACCCGGTCTATCAATACAATGGCCCCAATTCCGCTCAGCATAATAAGATTATGACTGCGGACGGCACAATAATTGGGAAACCGGGACAAAACTCATACCGCGTCGACAACTCCACGCTGAAAACAAAACCTTCCGTCACAAGAACAGTTTCCCGTGGTGGCTTTGGTGCTACGGCTTCAGCCAAATCGAGCTGGGGTGGTGGAAAATCAAGCGGCTGGGGCGGCTAAGTGCATGCTGCGTATGCCTATCAAGGAGCGGCCGGACTGGGAAGCTCGAGCGGACGAATTCGGCTTTAAGTTTCATTCCATGCACGGCGAGCAGTACTGGGATGAACGTGCGTATTATCAGTTCACTCTGCAGCAGATTGAAGAAGGTATCGAGGCACCAACCGAAGATATCCATCAGATGTGTTTAGCTGTCGTTGAGAAGGTTGTTACTAATGACCAGCTCATGCGCCGTTTTTGTATCCCTGAAAATAAATGGGATTTTGTGCGAAATTCTTGGAATAACGGTGACCCCAGCCTTTATTCTCGTATAGATCTCGCCTACAGCGGCAAAGGACAGGCAAAGCTCTATGAGAATAATGCAGATACCCCTACAAGTGTTTATGAGACCGGTTTCTGGCAATGGCTCTGGCTCAAGGACAATGTTGACGCAGGTGTTCTGCCACGACATGCAGATCAATTCAACAGCCTGCAGGAAAAACTCGTCAACCGCTTCAAAGACCTGCACACCCTAACCCCTGATCGCGAACTCCACTTGAGTTGCTGTAAAGATACAGAAGAGGATCGTGGCACCGTTCAGTATCTTGAGGATTGCGCCCGAGCAGCAGGTGTCGACACGAAATTTGTTTATGTTGAAGATATCGGCCGTGACGCTATTGGAAACCTAAGCGATAAAAACGACCAGATCATATCCTGGATGTTCAAGCTTTATCCATGGGAGTTTATGTTCGACGAGGAATTTGGCAGCTTGCTTGGGACCAATAATATACGCTGGATTGAGCCGCCATGGAAAAGCATCCTTTCCAACAAAGCATTGCTGCCGATGCTGTGGAAAATGTTTCCACAGCATCCAAACCTGCTGCCTGCATTTTTTGAAGACGAACTCCATCTGGCCAAAGCTTGCAACTCCATGGTGAAAAAACCATTGTTCTCCCGTGAAGGTGCAAATATCTCAATCATCCGCAACGCCTCGGAAGTTGCTGCATCTCCCGGCCCTTATGGCTCCGAAGGCTATATTTACCAGGCGACCTACATGCTGCCCAGATTCGGTGAACACTATACCCTCATCGGCAGTTGGCTGGTGGATGATGAGGCCGCAGGTATCTCTGTACGTGAAGATTCCGGGCCAATCACCCAGGACATGAGTCGCTACCTTCCCCATATTATTCTATAGACAGGGGCTAAATGTTAGGCTATTGCGATCGCTGTAGATACCTTTGTGGCCGGTGATTTCTATGAATGCATCATCAATTAACCTTTGTTTTTCAACATTCGAAAACTTCTGTTATTCCTGTTGAGAAAATAATGGCCCAATATGGACCTGATTGAAAACAGCCAAATTACCACTTAGATATTTATTGGGAATTTCCGGTGAAATCTGTACTTGCAGCAAAGAGTATTTCATCACTTGCTTATGATCTTTTATACTATAGTCTTTGTAGGATCGGTAGTAATTAGCTATTACTAGTTCCTTATCCATAGTTGGTGATTTATACTTGGAGAAATCAAACTTCATAATATCGTTTTTCGTAGAAATCTCAGCTGTAGAAAATAGCGACAGATCAAAATTCTCAAATGAGAATTCAGGTGGAGAAATTGTTTGATTATCAATCAGTATTAATTCGTTGTACTTCTGCCTCATATTAAAAAATTCTCTATTAAAAGTATCAATATGTTTATAGCTTGTTTCATCGTACCCAATGAACCATTCTTCATACTTTTTTGATAAACTGATAAGGTTAACTTTTTCTACGTCCTTTTTTATTCTCGTGCATGCATCCGTTTGCAAGTGAATAACGTTTTTATACTTTAAATATTCTATCCCACTGCTACCGTTACGGTATTGCATGTATTGTTGATAGTTTATCCAAATAAATAGGCGCGCTGTCTCTGAGAACATGGCTTCTGCAATAATAGAGACATCTCTTGATCGGTAATCATGTTCTGATAACAAATCAAAACCTCGAGTCAGAAATTCATTTACCTCTTCTATTTCACTCTCAAAAAGATCGGCGTTAGTATCAAGAGCCGCCGATGGATATTCATGCCTTTGCTCTCTTAAGACAGTGCCTTCCTCAAGGTATCTGTTTTTTGCCGATGATTTAATATGATAGCCCGTTAACCAATAGACAGACAAAAGGATCATTGCCAGGGCGAATACCTTTGTCTTGTTGTCAGAACCTGTTTTGTAGCGGTTTGGTAATAAAAGTAAAATACCCAGCCCAAGTAGGCTAGCTAAACCTAGTCCGCCCCACAGGCTGGAACGCCCTTTAGATAAAGAGATATAATAACAGCCCCAGACCAGACCGAAATGACCCAACAGATAGGGAATAATTCCAAAGTCAAATCCTGGATTGATCACATACTGTAGGGATTTCTGATTACCCTGCAAAAAGCTATCTACAGTAAAAACTACTATCAAATAGAGAGTGAAATATTTGATTATCCTTGTCGCTTTTTCCATGTACAACAGACGGTCAGCATCCTGACCATCATCTATTTCCACTTCAATAGACTCAGGCGTAGTTGCTGCTATCTTTATTAATTTATCAAAAATTACACCACATTCGAGGCATTCTTTCGCAATAATATTTGCGGACATACATTTTGGGCATACTGAAATTTCTCCCTCAGCCATACTCCTATCTGTTGAACGAGTACGAGTAGTATCATCAGGATGCAACTCATTTACAACGAGGCTGCTGATAGGGGGGCTGTTCTTTGTAAGATTCTTTATCGGCAGAACATCCAACTCCACCCGGCATAACGCTCCGTTACGTTGAAACGCGAGGCAATACTGCTCAGCTGTAAATTTGTTTAGGCCAGATCTTATGAAAATAGCTTCACTTTCAAATAGCGGGGCAACTTCATTTTTAGACACACAGAAGAGTTTCGCAATTTTCTCCTTAACCTTTTCGACTTCAAAACCAGGCTGTATCTCGCCGTTGAAACGTATGGTATAGGTTTTATTCTTCTGCATCTTCAAGCTATTCCAAGACAAATCAATAAAAAGGCAATCATGGTCATGTTCCTATTTTCCTCGTGTGGCTGAATTGGGTATTTTATTGTGCCAATATTATCCCGATGAAAGTAAGCTACTTTTTTCGCAGAAGTATCTCGCACAACGAACATATCATCTTCCTGGATATATGGTCGTTCTTTCCCATACCATGACTTAATTTTTTCAAATAATTTCATCATAATATCTAAATACGACAAAGAGCTAAAATCAAACATCTGATTTCGTATCTCAGTCGCTGCGCCTCTTACCACATCGTCAGCACCTTTCTCATCAGATGAAGAATAGAGAACATTGTTCACTACATCCCGGCATTCAATCTTGTTTTTCAGCTTTGAAGATTTAACCGTTGCCAGCAATTCGTCATCGTAAGAGTAGATGCGGTACGTATCAACGATGGGGTTCATGCTTGATTCCTGATAACAAAGGAGACAAAAGCGGTTATCTTCTGCATGCCTTAATGTGAAAACCCTTTTGGTAGTCATTATTTTAGGAAGAAATACTATGATGAGAAAAAATAACAAAATTAACAGCGGCGTAACTATAGGTGAGGGAATATTCTGAACCAGAAGCAAGCCAAAATATTTCTGCACTGCAATTGCTGCAAAGGATGAAAGGAGAAGAAGAAATTTCTGATTAAGGATGTGATTGTAAGATTCCAGCAGAAACTTTGGCTCTTTGTTATAATCTACTAGTGTTTCACTATGTTTTTGGGCAAACATTGTGGGTACTAGCTGTGTTGTATCAAACTTTAATACTTGTATCTCAGTCCCCGCACCAGATTGATGGCTGTTTAACGTCAGACTCTCCCTGAATATATCAGCATTGAGCGCTATATTGATGGTGACCACAAGACCAATATTTTTTAATATTTTCCTAGATCTGACAGCTTTTTCCCATTTGAGTCTCTTCATTAAAATTCGTGGACGTTTATCAAGAATTTGTAAGGCTTTCTTCTCATCAATTTTAAACAGTTTTCCTACATGCTGAATTACAGTAGATTGTTCAAAACCAGCTACCAGCTCTCCCTTACATACTATGTTGTATTCCTCGTCTCTCATTGAAACTTTCCTGGATATATCACGTTAAATATTTTGATCATTCTCTAATGAAATACCGCACAAAAAAATAAAGACCTGCGCCGCAAAACATTAAACCCGCAGGGAACAGTGAGGGAACGGTTCCTGTTTCTACCAAATAATATCTAAACGCCATTAAGACTCCCAGCCAGAATAATATGGCTGAGATCCAATATAGCCTTCGCGTCTTGTTACGATGATCCAGAATTCTATTTAATTTCGGGATTCCATTTTTTTCCATAAAATCTGCTCGATATTTTGATTAATGAAACAGTCATTTATGTAAATTATTGGAAGGTCTCAACTACCTTCGCTGATTCCAAATAGGTACGACCAATGTACAAGAAATGATGCGGATAAAAGAAGGCTCTTTTGGAGGGACAGCAGTCGAGGTTACATTACAGTAAAAACAGGAAAAGCAGCTCTGACAACGGAGAGTTGGCCAGAGCTGCTGCAAGAAAAACTATCTTTCCCAATCACGACGGTTATAAATTCAACTCTACTCGACGGTTTTTCTGGCGACCTTCCTTTGTGGTGTTCGGGGCTACGGGCTGGCTCTCGCCAAAACCTTTGGCAGTGAGCCTATCTGGACTAATGCCTTTGGCAACCAGATAGTTGACCACAGACTGGGCTCGTTTTTCAGAGAGGGTCTGGTTATAGGCGGCTGGGCCTGTACTATCGGTATGCCCAAAAATATGTGCTGTCACCAGCGGATTACTTTTAAAATACTCAACCCATCGATCCAGTACGGGGTAAAAGGGAGTTTTTATAACCCATTTATCAAAATCAAAGAGAACGTCTGAAACCTCGATAACAATTGTTAAATCTTTTGCCGGCTGCTCCTCGGTCGGGATAAACTGTGATTTATGTTGGCTTGTGGTCCTTATGACTGGCGATGGGGGTACACGCCCACCTTCCCTTAAGATGTAATAAGCGGTCGCATCCTCATATTGACCACTTGTGGAGGTAACTCCCTCAGTAGAACTTCTATGACGCGTGGTCTTAGCATCATAGGGTCCCGAGGTTGACTCAACCCCATCTTGAGGACTGGTATAGCTTATAGTATTTGTGTCATGTCGTATTTCTCTAGGAAAAACGGAACATCCACCTACGAGCAATAGTGCGAGAAGAAAAACTGGAACAGGCCCGTATAGAACTGGAGCAACAATAGTTTTATTCATCATAACAATCCTCTTTAGATGTGTTTAGTGACAGGTGATGACCATTCTAAGCCTTTTGGTAAGATATGGGAACACTTTTCCTATTTTCCATTTTCTTCTTTCTCCTAACTTCTTGTCGTTTCACTGTCGCATCAAAGACTGCTCGGTTCGGGGCTATTATACGTGCAATTATAGGCACTGGACAATAATAAAGTCAGCGATGGATATCGAGAAGGGAGAAATATGTGTGGTGCCCGCTTTCGGGGCAAGAGAAACACAGGCAAGGTAAAAAATAAATATCAACCAATAAACCTACACCGATGGCGATTATTATCGGGAAACAATATACATTGCATTGAAATTATCCCGGTGTTGTGCTATTGTACCGCGTAATTGATTTTGGACCGCTAGCTCAGCTGGTAGAGCAGGCGACTCTTAATCGTCAGGTCGAGTGTTCGAGCCACTCGCGGTCCACCAAAAAACGAAAATGGCCCCTCTCGGATATATCCGTAAGGGGCCATTTTCTTTGGGGGGTGTTACCGGAGCGGTATGCTCCGCTTCCGGTATCAAAAAATCTTACTTGCTCACGGCAAAGGGATCGGGTGTTCCAGGTTCCCCCGGCAGCCATACATCTCTTAACAGATCGCAGAGGTCGACCCGCTCGTTTTCACCAAGTACCCCGAGGGACAAGGCGAGAAATGTCCAGAGGTTGCTCACATAAAAACCGCCCTGGAAATGATGGGACAAGTCGTGAATCTGGGCATGGCAATTGTGGCAGGGAGTGATGCAATACCGGGCGCCGGTGGCCATGATTTGGTCGAATTTCACCTTCCCATAGAGGTGGCGCTCCTCATTGTAACCGGACTGGAGGTAACCGCCCCCACCACCGCAACAGTAATTGTTCGATTTGTTCGGTGTCATGTCGACGAAGTTTTCCTCACCGACACAGGCCTTCACGACAAAGCGCAGGTCGTCGGCGTAGACATCGCCGTATTCCTTGCGCACCTGATTACAGGGGTCCTGCACGGTAAAACGGATTTTTAGATCCCTATTCCAGTCGCTACTCGGTCGCAGCCTGCCCTCCCGAATCCACTTGGCATAGAAATGGACGACAATCTTAACATCCAGCGAATTGTCGATATGAAAGCGGCGAATGCCCTGATTGACGGAAAAGGTCGAATGGCCGCATTCGGTATTGAGATACACCTGGCAGCCTAGTTCTTCGGCCCTGTGCACCGTCGCCTCGGTAATCTGTCGCCAGCCCTGGTCGTCGGCCAGGAACATGCAGTAATTCTCTCCGGCCCAAGCGGTGCTGCCATAGGTCCAATCTGCCCCAGCCAGATGAAGAATCTTCCATAGCGGAACCATCTCGTCCGGCAAAGACACCGGTTCCCTGGAATTCTGACTCAAATAGAAGACTGCTCCCTCTTTGTCAATGGGGGCTTGAAGGTTTTCCCAGCCGGGTTGATTCTGCCGCACTTCTTCCAGAACGTCCTCGACCACGAAGCGAAAATCATCGGGGGGCGTTCCAGTGGCGCTGGTGCTCGGATTTTTGAGGGCCATGTCACAGGAGAGAAGAATACCGCGTGGCCGATCCTCCCGGGGCCACAACAATCTACGTCCTTCCATGATCAGACCGGCAATATTAATGTTCATCGGACAAACATAGGTGCAGCGTGTGCACATGGAACACATCCATACCCACTTATGGGCGGTCAACTCGTCATCCATTCCCATTGCCGCCATCCGCAGGAATTTTCTCGGGTCCATGTCCAAGATGCCGGTCGCCGGACAGCCGGCGACGCAAGCCCCACAGGTTAGACAAAGGTTGAGATTGCCGCCCTCCGGCAAGGCTTCGCGAACTTTGTCGAGAAATGCTTCTTTTCTTGCCGATTTAATGTGCAAATCCTTACCCATTCCATCCTCCTTATTGGCTACGAGGGTATTCGATCAAAAGCATTGAGCCTTTTTCAAAAGCAACTCACTCTACGCGATGTATCCCTATTTATCAAACAGGAAAAATCTATATTTACAGTACCATTTATAGCTCATGCCGGAATTGGCTTGTGAAGAGATGAAAGAGGAGCTCAGCCATGGAAAAATGCCCCACCAATATTTTAATCTTCGCCTGCCAGTACTGTTCTTACGCTGCGGCGGACCTGGCGGGATCTGAGAGACGGAGTTACCCCGCCAACACCAGCATTATTCGCCTGCCCTGCACGGGACGGGTTGATGAATCGCACCTGTTGGTCGCCTTCGAAAATGCGGCAGATGGAGTTATGGTGATTGGTTGCCTGGAGGGGACTTGCCACTTTCTAACCGGCAATTTTCGCGCCCGCACCAGGGTTCAACGGGTGACAAGGGTTCTCGAAAGAGCATGATCGTCACAAAATTAAGGAAAGAACTCAATCGCCTTTGCCGGAGTTTTACAACCCCCACCATCCGCTGCTTACAGGGAGAGTTGCCTGATCCGCTCGACAGTCTCCGTCACAGCGGCGACGAATACATCCGGTTCAGCCGAAGAAAGCCAGTGCAGACTAAAACGTTCCTTTTCGTAACCGAGGTCCTCCAGAAGCTCGATGATCATGTCGGAACGCGCCAGGGCCTTGTGATTACCGTCGATATAATGGCACTCGCCGAGACGACAACCGAGGATCATCACCGCATCGGCACCCATGTTCATGGCCGCGATCACCAACTCCGGGTGAACCATGCCGGAACACATCATCCGGATGATCCGCACGCTTTCCGGATAGCGCATCCTGGCGGTGCCGGCTAAGTCGGCGGCGGCATAAGAGCACCAATTGCAACAGAAGGCGATGATTTTCGGTTCAAGGGGCATATCTCACACCTTTTTCTTGTATCTTTTTGACAGCCATAATTCGGAGTTTATCCCGCCAAGGTGGCCTGCAGTTGGGCGAGGACTTGTTTCATTGTGAATCCGGAAACAGAGATACCCCGTGTCGGGCAGGTTCCCTGGCAGATACCGCACCCCTTGCACTCAGCGACATTCACTCTTACCAATTTCTTCGGAGCCCCTCCGTCCACTGCCGCATGCTCAAAAAGGGTGATGGCATGGTATGGACAAACATCGAGGCACAAAGCGCAGCCGTCACAAAATTCCTCATCAACACAGGCCTTAACCGTATCGAGTTTGACCTCTGGTCTGGCAAGGATGGTGGCGGCCCGCGACGCGGCAGCCAGAGCCTGGGCAATGCTCTCTTCAACCGGTTTGGGATAATGGGCGAGCCCGGCGACAAACATCCCTTCCGTCGAGAAGTCAACCGGCCGCAATTTAACGTGGGCCTCGTGAAAGAAACCGTGGGCGTCGATCGGCACTTTATAGAGCCTGCTGAGGTCCGCCGCATCCGACCTTGGTCGTATTGCAACCGCGAGAATCACCATGTCGGCGATGATTACAACCGGCTGATGCAAAACATGATCCCAGACCTCCACCTCAATCTCCACTCCACTCCCGGTTACCCTCGGCTTGCCGTGCAATTCGTAGTTTATGAATATTATTCCAAGCCTTCGCGCCTCCTTATACAGCGATTCACGCTGACCGTATGTTCGCATATCACGGTAAAGGATATACACACTCCGTTCGGGATTCTCTTTTTTCAGGGCGATGGCCGACTGAACCGAATGGGTACAACACACCTTGGAGCAATACATATGCTCTTCTTCACGAGAGCCAACGCACTGGATGAAGACAAAGCGTCGGGCCATTTTGATGTGTTTTTCCTTAAGTTCATGGAGCTTATCAAATTGCAACGAGGTGACCACGCCGGTGATGGCACCGTAGTTATATTCACAGGGAGCCGCCGCTTCTCCACCGATGGCAACAATCCCCGCACCGTGCTCAATGGTCTTGGTCTCGCCGTTCTTGCCGGTAAGCGTCGAACGAAAATTGCCGACAAAACCATCCACTCCGCTCACTTTCCACTCCATATGGACAGTGATCCGGTCATGGCCAATGACCTTGTCGATCAGCTTGGCCACTTTCGTTCGAAGGTGTTCTCCCGACCAGGTATGGTTGAGATTCAGAGCGTTGCCGCCAAGGATATCGGCACACTCCACCAAGTGAACCTCAAAGCCCTGCTCGGCCAGATTGAGGGCGGCGGTCATCCCGGCGACCCCTCCGCCGATAACTAAACCCTTCTGAATAATGGGCACGGCGGTACCCTGCATGGCTTTGCTGAAGGTGACCTTGGCCGCCGCCATTCGCACCAGATCTTTCGCCTTGTAGGTTGCGCCCAGCGGATTGTTACCGTGCACCCAGGAGTTGTGATTACGGATATTGGCCATCTCAAGCAAACATTCGTTGAGCCCTCCGACTTTCAATGTTTCACGGAACAGCGGCTCATGGGTCCTCGGAGTGCAAGCGGCGATGACGATCCGGTTAAGCCGGTGCTCACCTATCCGCTGGATGATAGCTTGCTGACTATCCTGCGAGCAGGAAAACAGCTTTCGCTCCACATGGACCACGTCCGGCAGGGTCATGGCATATTCGGCTAAGGCATGTACATCGACGACCCCCGCGATATTGGTGCCGCAATGACAGATAAAAATACCAATCCGGACCTCTTCGCCGAAAATTTGCCGCTCCTCCGGAAACTTCGCCTGAATGGTCAACTGATTGCGCACCGGAGCAAGCAGCTCAGCGGCCACCGCAGCTGCAGCCGAGCCTTCGATCACCGATTGGGGGATGTCTTTTGGTCCGGCTATGGCGCCGCAGGTGAAGATTCCATCTCTCGAGGTCCTGACCGGCGCAAAATCGGAGGTGGCGGCAAAATTATCGGCGGTAAGCCTGATGTCGGCGATATGGGCAAGATCGAGTACGTGCTTTGGGGTCTGCAAACCGACGGCAAGTACCACCAGATCATAAAACTCTTCGACCTGCCGACCATTTTCATTGACGTACCTGAGCCGCAGGTCGCCGCTTTCACCGTCGGTTTCTACCCCGCCCATCCGGCAGCGAACAAAACGAACCCCGGCCTCGTTTCTCGCCTTCTCCAGGTATTGATCAAAGCCTTTGCCATGAGTGCGCAGATCGAGGTAAAAAATGGAGGTCTGCAGCCCCGGCACATGGTCCTTGGCGAGTACCGCCCCTTTGATAGCCGACATGCAGCAGACCGACGAACAATAACTGTTGCGGCAAAGATTCTCGTCTCGCGAGCCGACGCATTGCAAAAAAGCCATTTTTCGCACCGGCTTGCCGTCCAACGGCCGCTTCAGGTGGCCTTCAGTCGGGCCGGAGGTAGAAAGATAGCGTTCCAGTTGCAGGGAAGTGATGATATTGACATTAGTCCCGTAGCCCCACATCCTGGAGGGTTTGGGGTCGAAGACCTCAAGGCCGGGGGCCAGAATCACCGCGCCGACATTAATCTTGAGGATCTTTTCGACATCGTCGAAATTAATCGCCCCGGCGTCGCAGACCTTCTCGCAGATACCGCAGACCCCGGATTTTTGCAAGCGGATGCAGGCTTCAGGATCGATCTGATATTTGAGCGGTACCGCCTGGGGATATCTGAGATAAATCGCTCGTCGCTTGCCTGCACCTGCATCGTAGCCATTGCCTACTGTTTTCGGACAATTATCGGTGCAAACGCCACAGGCAATGCATGTGTTCATATCCACATAGCGCGGCGACTGCCGGAGGTTAACAGCAAAGTCCCCGGCCACACCGGTAATCTGGGTAACCTCGCAGAGAGTGAGAAGCTTGATGTTCAGGTGGCGACCGCATTCGACCAGCTTGGGGGCGAGGATGCACATCGAACAGTCGTTGGTCGGAAAGGTCTTGTCCAATTGGGCCATGGTCCCGCCGATGGCCCCGGTCTTCTCAACCAGGTATACGTAAAATCCCAATTCAGCGAGATCGAGGGCTGCCTGGATCCCGGAGACCCCGCCACCGACAATCATCACCGAGCCGACCATCTTGAAATCGGACATGCTTTGCTCCTTCTCCGTGTTTACATTCACTTCATCCGGGACTTCACTGGACAGGCCAAATTATTTCCAGACTGCTTCTCATTGGTATTTCCCAACAGTTCTCTTCGGATGAAGAACTTTGCCGACTACTTTTTCCCGGGCTGGAGCAGGGAATCGGCCACCAATTCCCAGATATATTTGACCTCGACATTAAGATCATATTCCTTATTTAGCGATTTGAGGATTTGATCCCGACAATTCTGACAGGGAACAATAACCAACCTCGCCCCCGATTCGGTGATTTGCCTGGCCTTGATCCGCCCATAGAAAACTCGTTCTTCGGCAAATGGCATCGCCCAGACACCGCCACCCGCTCCGCAACAGTAACCGCTATTCCCCTCTGGGTTCATGTCGCGGTAATCATCACAGCAGGCGCGTATAATCTTCCGGGCCTCATCGATATAGGTCTGGCCGAAGGCCTTTAAAGATTTGCGGCCGTAGTTACAAGAATCGTGATAGGTGACCGGCATCTGGTGTTTGCCGCGGTCGAGCCGAATTCTGCCGGATTCGATATATTCCAAAAGAAGATCAAATATGGTAACAATGCGAAACTCCTTGAGTGCTTCCGGGAACCATTTATTGAGCCCCAACCGGGCGGCGAAATAGGCATGGCCGGACTCCGGCAGAAGCAACACTTTACAATTAAGGCGCCGCATATTGTCGACGAGTCTGCCGACCACCGTCTTCATCGCCTCATCGTCGCCGGAGAACAACCCCCAGTTTACCCCGTCCCAGTTTTCCGAAGGAATAGTCCAGGATTCACCGGCGAGGTAAAATATCCTCCACCACCATTTAAGCTCCTCCGGTTCGCCATAGGGAATCTTGGAGTTGACCGTCACCAGCACACGAGCACCATGCACATCGATCGGAGTTTTAAAACCCTGACAGTCATTTTTACTCAATTCCGCACCCAAGTCCTCACAGAGAAAGACGAAATCGTCCTTGGGTATCCCGAGATTGTTGCCGCGCTCAAGGCACATGGTCACCCCACGATGGATCGGAACCGGTACTTCACTTCGCTTTCTCGCCCCGCGAATTTTACGAATAAGAGAGACGAACTCGATATTCACCGGACAGGCCTCCTCGCACTTTCCGCACATCGTGCACTTCCAAGGCCAGTCAGATTGCACAAGTTGTTCATCAAGGCCAAGGACCGCCATGCGGACAATCTTACGGGGATCAAGACCGTCAACTCCGGAGATTGGACAGAGTCCGGCGCAGGTGCCACACGTCAGACAAGCATCTGCCCAAGACGGATCTTGAGCGAGTCGACTCTTTGCACCACTGAGCACAAGACGTGGAAGATCGGATTGAGGAATGGCGGCCAGTGCTTTGCTGCTCACATTATTTCCCGGATGAATGCTGGGATCCCGGCCGAATTTCTCACAGAACCGACGGTAATCGTCGAATTGCATCAGATACTTCCGCCCCGGGCCTTTTCTGGCAGCAAGAACACCCGCGTTGATCCAATTCCTTACAGTATTCCGGTGGACGCCAAATTCCTCGGCAAGCTGGTTGACCTTGAATTCGTAAATCATTGAACATCACCTTATCCGGCCTGAGTGATATCTGCAGCGATCACCTCACCGTTTTCATGGGGAAACTGCCATGTTATACTTGGGCACGTTGTGCGAACAATGCCTCAACACACGGTCGGATTAAACATACCACTGACCTCGGCTAACCGCAAGCGACTCTCGGCAACAATGACCGACACCTTTCGCATCCAGCGAAAACTCTGACAATTGTCTTCTCTCTCCCAACGACATCAAATAACAGAAGTAAGGCGATTTCAAGAAGGATACCGCAAGCGGAATGCAGAACAATTGATCCGGTCGGATCGACGAAGGAGTCGACCGGATCAATACTTTTGCAGTGCATCTTAAGAGGGAAAAAGAGCCTTAACGAAATCCAGAAACATACGGATGGCTGAACATCGCGATCTCCGTTGTCGGTAAAAGACGAGAGACTTATGCTCCTTGTTCATAGGGCTCTATACGTACAGCGCAGGCTTTATACTCCGGAGTACCGGATATCCGACAACGGTGATCCGAAGTGAGAACGTTGGTCAAGGTATCCTGATGGTGGAAAGTCATAAAAACATTTCCTGCCTGGGAGCGGTCGGTTACTTTGGCGCGAACTTTCACTTCGCCACGCCGTGAAGCAACCCTCACCCAGGCATGATCCTCTATACCAAGACGCGAGGCGTCTTGCGGATTTACTTCAACCCTCTCTATCGGGACAATTGCCGCTATTCCTTGGCAATGCCTGGTTTGCGAACCATTATTATAGTGTTCTCGAAGCCGCCCGGTTATGAGAGTAAAGGGATAGGTCGCATCGGGCTGTTCACCCGAGCCGATATGGTCAAGCACCATAAATTGCGCACGGCCGCCGGGCCTGGCAAAATGTTCGGTATAGAGAGTGGTAGTTCCGGGATGATCCTTTGTCGGACAGGGCCATTGAATGCCCTTGGCGTTTATCCGATCATAGCTGATTCCGCCGTAGCTCGGCACCAGGCTGGCGATCTCGTCCATGATCGCCGATGGATGTGCATACTCCATTGGGTAGCCCATCAAATTGGAAATTTTACAGATAACCTGCCAGTCGGCAAGTCCGGCCACCGGCTCAACCGCCGTGCGAATGCGCTGCACTCGCCGTTCGCCATTGGTGAATGTTCCATCCTTTTCGGCAAAGCTTGCGCCGGGCAGGACAACATCGGCTAATTGTGTCGTCTCGGTCGGAAAGATATCCTGAACGACGAGAAATTCCAGGGACGACAAGGCCTTCCGGACGTGTTCGATATGCGGATCGGTCTGCGCCGGATCTTCACCGAGAATATAGAGCGCCTTAAAATTACCCTTAGCGCTCTCATCAAGCATCTCAACGGATTTCAGCCCCGGTTTAGCCTTGATTGAAACGGACCAGGCCTTCTCAAATTTCTCGCGGCAGGCGGCATCGGTTATCGGTTGATAACCGGGAAGCGTTGCCGGCAAAGGTCCAAGATCCGAAGCCCCCTGGACATTATTCTGACCACGCAAGGCCATGATTCCGGTCGATGGCCTGCCGATCTGGCCACAGACCAAGGCGAGATTGGCAATGGCCATGGCGTTTTCAGTTCCCGTCAAGTGCTCGGTTACACCGAGTCCATAGACGATCATCGATTTTTCCGCCTGGGCGTAGAGCCTGGCCGCTTCGACAATCAGCTCCGGAGCAACTCCGGTGATTTCCGTCACCCGGGCAAGATCATATTCGTCGACCTTGGCTTTCAGTTCGGCAAAACCCTCGGTACGGTCGGCAACAAACGACGTGTTTTCCCAGCCGTTTTCAAGAATGACCCGGATCAAGCCGTTCAACAGGGCGATATTGCTCCCCGGTCGGAGATTCAGCCAGACATCGGCCCGATGCGCCAGCCATATCTTCCGAGGATCAGCGACAATCACCTTTGCGCCTTTTTGCATGGCCTCTTTCAAATAGAGGGAGACAATGGGATGCGCCTCCGTGGTATTCGAGCCAAAGATGAAGATCGTATCGATGTCGTTCATCTGCGCAAGAGAATTGGTGGCCGCCCCGGCACCGAGACTTGTGGCCAGACCGGCAACGGTCGGAGCGTGGCAAACCCTGGCGCAGTTGTCGACATTGTTGCAGCCGACCGCACAGCGCACCCACTTGGCGAGAAGGTAGTTTTCCTCGTTGGAACATCTGGATGAGGAAAATCCGCCGACCTTATCGGCGCCATATTTTGCAATGATTTCTTTAAACCTTCGAGCGACCAGGGCCAAAGCCTCTTCCCATGAAGCTTCCCGGAAAACGCCCTCTTCCTTGATCAGCGGGGTTGTAATCCGATCCTGGTGATGAATGAAGTCATAACCGTACCGCCCTTTAATGCAGAGATTGCCCTTATTTACCGGAGCTTCAAAGTCCGAGGTGACCCGAACCACCCGGTTAGCTTTAACGTTCAGAAAAAAATTACAGCCGGTGCCGCAATAGGTACAGGTAGTTCGTACCTTTTTCAGATCGGCGGTGCGCCCCATTCCCCTGCTTTTCCGGTCGGTGAGTGCTCCGGTCGGACAGGTGGAAACGCATTGCCCGCAAAATTCACAATTTTTCAAGCTTCGCGGTTGAGTGAAAGCAGTGTCCGGTTTGCAGTTGAACCCCCTGCCGGTCATGGAAATAGTACCGGCCATAACCACTTCGTTGCAGATCCTCGTGCAACGGCCGCAAACGATACATTTATTCGGCTCGTAGCTGATAAACGGGTTGTCCTGCCTGATCGGCAGGTCCCACTTTTCCCCTGGGAAACGGTTGAGATTAACGTTGAACCGATAGGCCAGATCCTGAAGGGTGCAGCTGCCGGTGGCCTCACAGCTCATGCAGTCGTTGGGATGGTTGGAAAGCAGCAGTTCGAGGACGGTCTTGCGCAGTCTTGTAAGGCGCGGACTCTCTGTGGTTACAATCATGCCATCGACCGCCGGCGTCGTGCAGGACGGCACCGATTTTGCCATTCCGGAAATTTCGACAAGGCAAAGCCGACAGGCACCCTGCGGCTTCAGACGAGAATCATGGCAGAGGGTCGGTATGGGGATTTTTAATTCCTGGGCAGCCTGCAGCACGGTGCTTCCCTCGGCAACCGCAATCTCGAGATTATCAATAGTCAAATGTATCATGAACTTCTCCTTACCATACGTTTAGTGCGTGCATCAAAACACGACGCAATACCTGCGGAGTCGTTACGAAATTCTCTGGCCATCTCCATCCATTTCGTTACGACGATCCTTATGCCATTCCGGACATTCCCCTAGCCATGATCTTTTTCAACAACGGTTAATTTGTTTGTGAGAAATCTACCAGAAGGAGAACAAGAGAGAAACATGGAAATATCGATTACATCTTTCTTCTATATAGATTATTCCTATATGTAAAACTCATTTTCATACGGGATTTTGGGGTGTTGGAGCACGAAAATCGATTTTGGTTCCGAGTCGGAATCGCGTCGGCCGCTTGGGTTGGCGGTCGTTGGTGGCTTGCTGTTTAGCCAGACACTGACCTTGATTGTCACTCTGATTTTTTATTGCTCTATGGAATAACTACAGCAGTGGTTGAAGCGGCAGTTAAAACAGGCGGTGGACGAAAAAGCATGACTCCCTGCAACCGCCTATAAAACAGCCGATCCCGAGCCGAGTTCAGCAACCTTTTACCGAAGGGTATCGAGAAAGTCCCTCTGTAATTTCTGACTTGCTTGGATCAATATGAAAAATATCCACCATATTTCATAACATGTCCCTCATAATTCCATGGGTCCGACAAGCATGGATTCTCAATTCAATAGAGAACCAGATATTTTTATATGTTTCACAGAAAGGACTACTAACATCTTGCTATTGGGTCATTAAATGATTTATATGTACTTCTGGACTGTTACATAATACAGATGGAGCAACCTGTCATTCTCTAGTCAGGTTTCAGTTCTGTGTTCAAATTCTGGGCTTGCTGGTTCTACAGAAACTGGTGAACTTGTTATACACTATGAATGATCACTCCAACGACATGAACGATCACTTTCGCCCGACAGGCAGGGAAGTTGTCTCTGACCAAGCTATTGTTCAAGATCTTCAAGGAGTAAACCTGCAAAACAAGCAGTTTGAGCGCTTAGTTGCTACAAAGAAGCGCTTCACTGACTGCAACTTCAGTTACTCAAAGTTCGAATCAGCGTACTTGCGTAATTGTACTTTTGATTCGTGCAAATTTATCGGATGTAAGTTCATGCAATCGAACCTCCGGGGTAGTAAATTCGAGGGCTGCGTATTTGATTATGCAGAGTTTTCCCAAACGCAGGTTGAGCAGGAAATTCTCGATATGGGATGCCCCGGACAGGAGAACCTTCAGCAGAAATTTGCCAGAACGCTTAGGGTTAATTTTCATCAAATCGGGGACACCGTTGCTGCCAACAAGGCAATTAAAATTGAGTTAGAGGCAGGCCGCGTTCACTTGCACAAGGCGTGGCGATCTCGCGAGTCCTACTACCGTAAAAAATATCCAGGTGTAAAACGCCTCGGTGCATTCTTCGAGTGGCTTGAGTTTGTGCTGCTCGATGCATTCTGGGGAAATGGCGAAAGCTCCGTTAAGTTACTTCGAACTTTGGTCTTTGTGGGATTGGCCATTGCATTGGGCGATGTCTATTTTCTCAAGGACCCGTTGCTGCTGGACAGCTATTTATCGGCAGCAAAAAATGCTCCGCAGGTATTTCTTGGCATAGTACAACCAAATGGGTTTTCGGGTTTGGTTTTGGCGGGCATCGCGGCCGTAAGGTATGTCATGCTCGCCTGCTTAGTGTCGATTCTCGTTAAACGCTTCAGTCGCCGATAATGCATATATACGCTTTTGGATCAATCTGCCGGGGTGATATTTCCGTCGATTCAGATATCGACCTTCTTGCTCTTGTGAAAGGGCGTGATTCGCGGCTTAATCCGAACAAATTTTCTATCTACTCTTACGTGCGAATACAAGAGCTGTGGGAAGCTGGCAATGCTTTCGCTTGGCATCTGTCTCTTGAGAGCCGACTTATTTACAGTGCGGATGGGAACAATTTCCTTGAAAGACTGGGCAGGCCGTCCATATACTCTGCTGGCCCAGCTGACTGTGCAAGGTTTCGGGATATCTTTGAGTCATCATTCAAAGCAGTGAAAGCTGGATCGCCCAGTCTGGTCTTTGAGCTCTCAACAATTTTTCTGGCCCTGCGTAATCTAGCTACCTGCTATTCACTTGCCATGATGGACAATCCAACATTCGGAAGGGATTCCGCAAGAAGGATTGGCAAACGAAGTTTGGATATTTCTGATGAGGTTTACTTTTTGCTAATGCAGGCTCGTCTGCTCTCCACACGTGGAGTCGGGGATAATATTGGCGACATTGAATTGTCGATTGTAATGCCCGAGTTGCAGCAGTGTCGATCATGGGTAAATAAAATATGTGATGAGGTGAAATCTGGTGAATGAGTTCCTAGGCAGGATGGCGACACAGCGACATGTATTGGACATAGTCAATTCAAAACTTGAACTTCAGGAGAAGCTGTTCGGATTATCCTCAAGTGCAATTGACCGTTGGGCTGTGACAAATCGATTTGGTCTATCTTCGGTAGTGGTCAGGTTGTTGAAGAGTATATCCTCGGAGCTCTTCTTTATGGCTACTCGTAGCCAAGAGCCTGTAAGTAGTGAATACGAGTGGCGAAGAGGAAAGATTGTTAAGGCGGTTACGGTGTTGGAAAATACCATATAACAAGTGGGACAATCACACGATTTATTGCAAATCGACTTCTCGAATACACTATTCCCCGCCCGAAACAAGGAATGCACAAAGCAAGGGGTCAAATCGTGTAATTTGAACGGCAAAAGCAAAGCTTTTGACCCCGGTATCCTATTCTCTGCAGGGGCTAAATGAGCCTCCAACGGCAAACGCACCAGAAAAAAGGTTTAAGATAACAATAGACTGAGAGCTAAAAACAAGACCGGTGGCAATAGATGATACGAACAATTAAGATTGAAGGATTCAAATCGATCCCGTCAATGACACTCGAATTGGGGCGGGTTAATTGCTTTATTGGCGCCAACGGGGTCGGCAAAAGCAATATATTGGAAGCAATCGGGGTCTTGGGTGCTGCAGCCAACGGCAAGGTAGATGATGAATCCCTGCAAAACCGAGGAGTTCGACCAGGTTTGCCACGTCTTTATAAATCCTCTTTCGAAACAGGTCGGACACCAGCACATATTTTGCTGAGTGCATCCGGGACAGTCGAGGAAACATACAGGGTTTCTCTCTTAAACCCGCTAGAAAATCCACTTCCTACCTGGGCATTTAAGACCGAATACCTGTTTGATGGTAGGACGGAAATCGTCTCGGTTGGCGTGCGCAATAAGAAAAGGTTGACACCTTCTGCGGGCTTTGCGGCACTCAAACTCGTTGAAATCGACGAGGACAACCCGGCAGCTACATTATTGTGGTGCTTGCAGAGCTACGCCATTTATTCTCCCAACACTCTGAGCTTGCGTTCCATGATCAGTGATCTGCAATCGCGCAATCCTGTCGGACTTTCCGGTGGACGATTGGCTGAGGCTTTTGCAGACCTGCGCAAAACCATTCTGGATAAAAATGAAGACCTTCTGGATTCCGTTTTTGAGCTGATCGACTGGGTGGCGGACATCGAAACCACCAATGCTGCGGGCTCGTTGCTATCACCATCCGTACCAAGAACCAAGGATGTCCTTAAGTTCACAGACCGTTTTATGAAGAAGAGCCGCAATACTCTGACCGCCTACGATGCCAGCGAAGGGGCTCTTTATGTGCTTTTCTGTGCGATTTTGTGTCTATCCCCCCATTCTCCTAGGCTTTTTGCTATCGATAATCTTGACCAGGCTTTGAACCCTCGTCTTGTCTCACGCTTGACCAGCAAGCTCGCAGTGTGGTTGTCGCAAGCTGATAAGGATCGACAACTATTATTCACGGCGCATAACCCGGCCGTACTTGACGGTCTCGATTTGCTTAACGACAACGTTCGGCTGTTCTCGGTAGATAGAAACAGCCTTGGTCATACCCAAATTACCCGAATTACGCTTTCGGATAAGTTGCTGGCGCTCAACAAAGAGTATCCAATGTCTAGACTCTGGTTGATGGGGAGTCTGGGGGCATTGCCTAATGTCTGATCTGCGTATTGCATTGATTGCCGAAGGGACAACGGATGAAGTCATTATCAACTCCGCGCTGAAGGCCATACTTACTCGTCCTTTTATTTTGACGTTATTGCAACCGGAGCCGATCAGATCCGATCTGGGCGGTGGATGGGGTGGTGTTCTGAAATGGTGCAGGGAGTTTAGCTCACGTGGTATTGCAACCTTTGAAGAAGATCCCACTCTTGAACTCTACGATCTTTTTGTTGTTCATCTTGATGCCGATGTGGCCGATTTTTCCTATGCAGTTCACGGAAAGGATATAGAACTGGCAGCACAACAAGAAAGTTGGGGCGTGTTGCCCTGTTCTCTTCCTTGTCCGCCATCCGTTGCAACCGTCGACAACCTGAAACCTGTTTTGCATTCTTGGCTTGGAATAGCTGCAATTGGAGACAGTACAGTGCTCTGTATTCCTTCTAAATCCAGTGAGGCTTGGCTGGCAGCAGCGGTATTTCCAGACAATAAAAATCTCCTGAACGGTCTCGAATGTGCCATGAACATGGAGGGCCGATTAGCACAATTGCCAAAAGAACAACGCATCAAAAAGAAAGTGCGAGAATACCGGGTATTCGCGTCCGCAATAGAAACAAGGTGGTCTGTTGTCCGCGAAAAATGTACGCATGCGAACCTCTTTCATCGAGAAACCGACGCAATTGCACAGAGGTTATTCTTGCGGGGTCAGGATTGAAGCGTTGAGTTGTGAGAGCAAAGAACCAAATCTAAGGTCAGGATGGGGTCAGGATCGGGGGTCAAGTTTCAAGAATTGACCCCCCTGGCTCTCTGTGGCTCTGTGCACAGAAGCAAGTGATTAAAACACAGGAGTACTTTTATCGAAAATTCCTCCAGCCTTAATCTTTATAACCCGATAGCCGGTGGTGGTTCCGTATGCTGTGCCATCTCCAGCAATCGCAAAACTCTTGAAATACTCGGGCCACCCCGACATGCGGTCCAATTGAAATCGTACAGGGGCAAGGCCATCAACCTTAGTGTAGGAGCCATCCGCAAGGCCACCGCTCAAGAGAATGGTTTGGTCAGCTGAGAATCCCAATCCATAGTTGTAGCTATTTTCCAATTTAAAAAGAGTCACCGCTCCTTTTTCGTCTATGACCGCATTAAGGTTGGTGTAATTGACTACCAGGACCTTGTCTCCCTGAAAGAGAAGGCGACAGCCGCTGCTACTGGCTGAATAGTAGAGTTTATGCTCACTGATCATTTTCCCGTCGGGAGCGGCAAATATTTTCAGAACGGCGGTCTTGCCGTCGTTTTTCAGGCGGAACTCTTCCAGAGCCAAATTTTTTAAGTCGGCCGGGGGCTTCTCACCTTTTGGCTCGGTTGCATCGTCAACACTTTCCATCAACACAGCCAGGCGATCGCCCTTGGCGTTTAAGCCGAGAGACTGCACTTTCTCGGTTTTCGGGAAAATGATCTGGCCTTTGTCGCTAAAATCGGTCATCGACAGAAAACGGATAACATGGCCGTTGTAATCAGGATTGAGGCCGGCAACTAAATCCACGCTGCCGGCGGTGGTCATTTGCTGTACTTTTGATAGTCGCTTGACTGATTGCCAGGATTTGCTGTCGATCAGATGCAGCGTGCCATCGGTGTCTTCGATCACCAGGGTGCTGCCTTGACCATTAAATTTCAGGTCGACGGCGTCGACTCCCAACCAGGATCGTTTAGTCACTTCCATATTTGCCGTATCCAGAATATACAGCACGCGGTTGTCACCAGCACAGGCCAGTATATCCCCTGCGGACGACACGGCGACGGCAAGTCCGCCAAGCGGTGTTGTCGCTAAAGCGGATGTGGCTGTCATAATCCCCAAACCAAGGCCCAGTAAAAATAGTATTTTCTTCATTTCGTTGAGTTCCCCAAGAAGCTCTAGTTTAAAATGAGATTGACGGGCTTATCGGCACTCCCGGCAATCGCAACTCCAGCACCAAGCAACAAACCTCAGCAGACAAAAACACATCAAAATTATCTCAGCCAAGCAGATCTCTTGATCATTGCCACCTCCTTGTAAATTTTTACGAATGAGAACAAAACCTCCATCCAACCTTCCGATACCATTGTAACGACCTGTCAATACGCTGGACAATCCAGATCATCTTTTTTCAACATGGCAACATTAGAACTCTTCGCGCCACGATAGCGGGCAAACACCCATGCGTCACCGCCATCAAAACAGGTTGCCTGCCGCTTGAAACTGACGGCCCTGTCGGGGAATGACCTCGAGCAAATCTCCAAAGTTCAGTTTGTTGCGATATAGGGCTGTTAAGAACTCTTCCATCGAACAGGTTTCATGAAATTTTAACGAGGTAAACTTTTGGTACGCATCGCGATATTGTCCGACAGCAAGTGCAGTAGAATACGGCACCATTAGGGTGGCGGTGATCTCAGGATTGATTCTCACGCCAGTCTTATATTGGACATATACGCCGTAGCATGCCAAGGGGATGATCACCAACAGAAAGATCAGTAAAAGCAACTTTTGCAAAAGCATCATCGTGTTGAATTCTTTTCCTTATAGCCGGACGCTGCCGAGAAGCCTGACAAGACCGTGCCAGATATTGCTGCCGAATACATGAAAGCGAGAAAAAACATCCCGAGATATGGGCGTTGAAGGAGGGTCAAGGGGAAAAAATACTGGCTGCTGTTGCCTCCTGGAACCTGCAGCTGAGTGCCGGTGGTAAAACTGAGAATCCCGGTTATTCCCGCCCCTAAAGTGAGGGTCCCGAGGATGTCGCGAAAAAGGTTATTGGCAATCGGGCCGGTGATGGGATGGCGCCGAATGTAAGTTGCGCAGAAACGACTCTCTCCGTAACTACTCATGTCTCTACTCCCTCCCGCTCATAATAACATTAAGGCGATTGGTGCACTGACAAACCGTAGATATCCTAACGATATGATTCTTGGTGACTTAAAGTGGAATAGGCGAGCAAAGATAGCGATGAAGCGACCCTCTGCAAGACTGTCTTCAACACTACATTTATTTGTTTTTTTTGCAATTATTATTTTGTCATATCGCAACTCGTACCATGATCTAGCCCGTCCTTGGCAATTCCCACTTCGAATTGCGCTATGTGCATGATTTTACGCGATCAGGCAGAATTATGTATCCTTCCGGCATATTGATTCTATTGCAACACCAACTATTCTTTCACGAAACGGTGCCAACTCCGTCAGTATTATATCGCGCAGGCTCGGTAGTCGTTTCTGATAAACTCGTTTGTCCTGGTTATCCGAGATTGCTAGGAAATTGTTGTTTGAATGTAGATCGATTCCAGCGTATAGTTGCATGTGGCACCTCCTGGTGAAAGTTTGGTCGCTTTCTTTTCAGTATAGCAGAGGAGTTATCCATTGTTCTTCTGAGGAGATGCCTTTTATATGATTATCAAGTAAAAGGAGAGCAGTATGGCACAGGTGACACATTCGGAGAACGTTCCGGCATCCATGCACGACATCTATCATCAGATTGTGGCGTTGACGGATGCCTTTTCGGCACAGTATCTCACGAAGGAATATGCGCAACTCATCCGGTATGCGACTGCAGCCCTCTGTCGGAAACGCCCATCTCCCCTGCTGAAAGGCAAGGCCAACACCTGGGCGTGCGGCATCACGCATGCGATGGGTTTTGCCAACTTTCTTTTTGATCGGAGCCAGAACCCGTCGATAAGCGCCAGCGATCTCTATGCGGCCTTTGGGGTCACTCAAAGTACTGGAGGTGCGAAATCCAAAATCGTTCGTGACCAGTTGCGGATCTGCCAACTGGATCCCAATTGGTGCCTTCCGAGCAAACTTGACAACAATCCGCTGGCGTGGATGATTATGGTCAATGGATTGATGCTTGATGCGCGTTCTGCCCCACGAAATATTCAGGAAATGGCGTATGCAAAAGGGCTTATTCCCTATATTCCCGAAAAAACCTCTGAAACGTAAGGTGCATGTGGTGTTGTATGACCGGAGTGGTGGTAACTGTCGTGATAGGCGATGGTCATCTTGGCTTGCGTATTGGACACTGTGAAAAATCGACTAGTTACCGGAATTGCCTTGATATGATTTTGCTTCAAAAGCTCCTATTTTTTGCAATACTTCTGTTTTGGGTTGGGACTGTGGATACTCAGGCATCCGACAAGGTGAAAGCACCGGCGTTTGACTGCCCTATTCTTTTATACCACCGTTTCGGTCCCGTGGTTGCCGACAGCATGACCATTACCACAAAGGTTTTCACCTCTCACTTGGACTATCTGCAATCCCATGGTTACATGGTCATTCCCTTGCGAATGCTTGTCGATGCCTTTCTTAAAAAAGGTCCTCCACCTCCACCCCATTCTGTTGTTATTGTGGTAGATGACGGGCATAAGTCCGTCTATACCGAGATGCTGCCCTTGGTGCAAAAATACCGTATTCCCGTTACTCTTTTCATCTATCCCTCTGCCATCAGCAACGCTTCCTATGCCATGACCTGGGATCAGCTGAGATCTTTGAAGAAGACGGAGCTCTTTGATATTCAGTCGCATTCATACTGGCATCCAAACTTTAAAATAGAACATAAAAAGCTCTCATCGGAGGCTTACCAACAATTCGTTGATCTCCAGTTCACAAAATCAAAGGCCAAGCTCGAAAAAGAATGCGGTGCCACAGTCGACATAATGGCTTGGCCCTTCGGCATCTATGACGACTTTCTTATCTCGCGGCTGTTGCATGCCGGATATGTCGCCGCTTTAACAATTGAAGCCCATCGCGCCACACCTTCCGACCAGGTAATGAAGCTGCCCCGATTTCTCCTGACAAACGCCAATCAGGGCAAGGCTTTTGAGTGGATCTTTGCCGATGGCACCCACTAAGCCGTTGTCACGAAAGAGAATGGCCGGAAGGATGTCCGCAATGGTCGAGGGAAGAGTTGCGAAATGGATGGAAATAGGTAAACTGCTGTTAACAGCTCCGGAGTTCTGATACGAGAAAGGGGAATATGAAAAAAAATAGGTTTCTACTAATCATCCTCTTCCCGGTGCTGGCGATCTGTATTGCCGCAGCAGATGGCGGTGCGTTTGAGGATAAGAATAATACTGCCGATAATCCATTCTCAACGGTTGCTAGCCCCGACGATTTTTCTCCATCGGGAGGCAAGGTCATCGATGAAACAACGAACATGCCTCTAGCTGGAGCCACCGTAACTCTCGACGGCAACGAGGCAGTCATCACCGATCGGCGAGGTTTCTTTCCCATAACACATCGGATCAGTAAAATAGCGGCACGGGCATCAGGCTATACCCGTGCTGAAGTAGTAATCGCCGGCGAGTCGAGCAACAACCCTTTAGTCGAGGTTCGTTTGAAACCCTTCCATGCGAGGGCTTTGTACTTGACGGTATATGGTATAGGCAGCAAGGTGATCAGACACAAAGCCCTCGCACTTATCAAGGAGCAGGATTTAAATGCCTTGGTTATAGACGTCAAGGGAGACAGAGGCTTCATCCCCTATCCCAGCGATGTCCCGCTGGCAGCTTCCATTGGCGCACAAAAAATCAAAACGGTAGGCGACATCAAGGAATTGGTCAAATCGCTGAAAGACGACGGTATTTATACGATTGCCCGCATTGTTGTTTTTAAAGACAATCTTCTCGGCACTTCGCGTCCCGACCTGGCGGTCAAGACATCTGACGGCAAGGTATGGCTCGACCGGGAGCAGCTCATCTGGGTGGATGCCTCCCGAAAAGAGGTTTGGGACTACAATATCCAAATCGCCATAGAGGCCGCCAAAAACGGCTTTGATGAAATTCAATTCGACTATGTACGATTTCCCGACCATAACGGACTAAAATTTGCGGTACAAAACACCGAGGAAAACCGGGTTGCCAGCATTACCGGATTTCTGCAAGAAGCACAGAAGCGGCTTCAGCCGTACAATGTCTTTTTGGCAGCAGATATTTTCGGTTATGTGCCATGGAATTACGACGATACACAGATCGGACAAAGAATCGATAAACTCGTGCCCACCGTTGATTATATCTCTCTGATGCTTTATCCCTCAGGGTTTCATCTCGGGATACCGGGATATGTGAATTCGGTCGCCAATTCCTATCAGATCGTTTATCTCACTTTGAAAAAGGCTCAGGAAAGAACCAAGCTGCCGGCTCTTCGCTTTCGCCCCTGGCTCCAATCTTTTCGAGATTATGCCTTTGATCGACGCGAATTTACCGGTGTGGAAATTGCAGAACAGATCAAGGCCGCAGAGGATTTCGGCTCAGCCGGCTGGATGCTCTGGAATCCCAGGAATATCTATTCCCCGGAGGGTATTAGAAAAAAAGGTCTGAAAAGCTTTGCAGCAGTGGCAAAAGAAAAAATGTAAGGGCAAATGATCTCGACCGTGCAGGGAGTGGTCATGGAAATGATCTTTGTGACATAAGGGGCGCCTTTAACCGGCACACTGCCCTTTTTGAGAGTTATGAAGAACCACAGAGCATACCCACGCAAAAAGGCCAGCCTGCTGTTTGTATTTATGGCTTGGATTTTGCTCCCCATAGACGTCAGGTCTGCTGGCCTAGCGCCCGTGCCCTCGCTCACGCCCGAACGGTTGGCACCGATCGAGGCAATTGTCGAAGAGGCGATTAATAACGGCAAGACACCCGGTGTCGTCGTCCTTATCGGCAACAACGGCAAGATTGTTTACCGCCGTGCTTTTGGTAATCGTTCACTCGATCCACGACCGGCTCCCATGAAAGTAGACACCCTCTTCGATCTTGCCTCTTTGACCAAGGTGGTGGCCACAAGTGCAGCCATCATGAAACTCGTCGATGAAAAGAAACTTTCCTTAAATGATCCGGTAGTAAAATATTGGCCGTCATTTAAAAAGAACGGCAAATCAAACATCACCATCAAGCAGCTTCTCACTCACTATTCGGGACTGCGCGCGGGTCTCAACCTGAGTCCCAGGTGGTCCGGGTATGGGACGGCGTTGAAAAAAATCGTTGACGAAGTCCCCGGAGATTCTCCTGGGAGTTCGTTTACTTATAGCGATATTAATTTCATAATTCTCGGAGAGATCGTCAAGCGGGTTAGCGGTCAGTCCCTCAACCGGTATTGCGCGAAACACATCTTCGGGCCCTTGTCCATGCGAGATACGCGTTATGCTCCCTCACTCAAACAAAAGGAGCGAATTGCCCCCACCGACTATCGGGATGGTCAACTGATCTACGGGGTGGTTCACGATCCATCCTGCTATGCAATGGGCGGTATTTGTGGGAACGCCGGACTCTTTTCGACCGCGGGCGACCTCTCTAAATTTGCCGAAATGATGCTCAACCGGGGTACTCTGGAAGGAGTTCGAATTCTGAAACCGGAAACAGTTGACTGGATGACAAAGCCGCAATCACCTCCCGGCAAAAAGCGCTTATATGGCCTTGGCTGGGACATGGAGATGGCTTATGAAGGGGGCCCGAAACCGGCTTTATCCACCGGATCTTACGGCCATCTGGGATATACCGGCACAGCCCTGTGGATTGACCCTGAAACGAAGACGTACATCATTGTATTGACTAATCGGACCCACTCCAAGGGCGGCGGGGATGTGAAAGCCCTGCGGTCGGCGATCAAGGAGGTCGTTGCAGATGCCCTCGGCCTTCCCTCCGGCCCACAGCCACAAGAGAGCAAACCACAGATGGTTTCAGATCCGCTAAAAGAAAAAAAGGCCGCCTCGGTTTCTTTACGGACAGGGGTAGATGTGCTTTCCGATTCAGGTTTTTCGCTTTTGGCCGGCCTGCGAGTTGGGTTGATTACCAATCACACCGGCCGCGATTCGAGTGGCAGGCGAACGATAGACCTGTTGAACAATGCCCGGGGAGTCAAACTTATGGCCATCTTCAGTCCTGAGCATGGCCTGGCCGGAACATCCGATGAAACCGTTGCATCTACTGTCGATGCCCATACAGGTCTCCCCGTGTACAGCCTGTTTGGCACGGTTAAAAAGCCAACAGACAAAATGCTCAAAGGTCTTGATGCCCTGGTCTTTGATATTCAGGATGCGGGGGTACGCTTCTACACGTATATTTCCACGATGGGGTATGCAATGGAAGCGGCAGCTCAAAAGGGCATCGCTTTTTATGTGTTGGATCGGCCGAACCCTATCACTGCATTCTTTGTCCAGGGACCTGTCTCGAGTGAACAAAAGCGATCCTTCACTTCTTACTTTGCCATGCCGATCAGGCATGGCATGACTGTTGGTGAGCTTGCCCGCATGTTCAATGATGAATTGAAAATCGGGATACAACTCACCGTTGTCAAAATGCAAGGTTATTTGAGGACGCAATGGTATGACGAGACGGGGCTAGAATGGATAAATCCTTCGCCAAACCTCCGCAGTCTGGTTGAGGCGACGCTCTATCCCGGAGTGGCGCTTGTCGAAGGGGCAAATGTCAGTGTCGGAAGGGGGACGCCCACGCCATTTGAAATTTTAGGTTCACCCTGGATTGATGCCGGGCAGCTGTCCGGTTATCTGCAAGGTCGTGATCTCGCCGGAGTTAAAATTGCGGCTATTGATTTCACGCCCGTGGAGAGCATTTACATAAATCACCTTTGCCATGGCGTGAAGATCACCGTTGTCGATCGAGCGGTCCTTGATACCGCTCTTTTGGGGATAGAAATTGTCAATGCCTTATACCGACTCTACCCACATTCTTTCAAGATAGACGACACGGCAGGACTTATTGGTTCTCGATCCATTCTCGCTGCCATCAAAGAAGGACAGGATCCCAAAGAGATTGCCGGTGCCTGGCATGAGCCGTTGGAAGGTTTTTGCAGGTTACGAGAAAAATATCTTCTCTATCCGTCGCCACATTCTCCTACAGCATCCGCCCTGACTCCTGCGAGAAGATGATGATCTCCCTTGACAAGGAAAAATGACGACGTACGTCATGTCCCCCTTGTCGTTTCTTTTTTCGTTTCCCCCCTGGCTCTTTTGCCCGTATCGGAAATTGTTATAACATTCTCATTTTGCATAGGAATTTCCGGCTGGACATATCCTGGAATTCTTTCTTATATGGCTTGGCGTTCAGGCCAAATCAAAGTTTTTCTGCAACGCATCATGAAAGTACACAGCCAAAGGCCTTTTTCGCGGCCAACACCTTTTGCAATACAATAAGAAGGAGAGAGGAATGGGAGAAGACTATCGCTCAATGTGGCAGGAACTTGGACTTGACCTTGAAGCCCATGATGCGCTGCTGGGAGTCTTGGGACCGGCATACGGGGATATTTACATGGCTCAGAAAAACAGACCTGCCGGAATGGCCTATTTTGATTTCGTCATGAGTGAGGTCCACGGTCTACGAATCAGGGAACTGCTTGACGAGAAAAAGGCCGGACGGAAAATTATCGGCTCTTACTGTGTTTTCGTACCGGAGGAAATCGCCCTGGCGGCAAATGCGACCCTGGTTGGTTTGTGCTCCGGCGCTGATTTTGCTGTTGAGGAAGTGGAAAAGCTTCTGCCGAGAAACACCTGTGTCCTGATTAAATCTTCTTTCGGATTTAAGCTCGGCAAGGTCTGTCCATACCTTGAAAGTGCCGACATGGTGGTTGGCGAAAATACCTGTGACGGCAAAAAAAAGGCTTACGAAATTCTTGGCAAAATGGTGAAGAATCTCTACGTGATGGATCTTCCCCAGGTCAAATCAGAAAATGGCAGAGCCTTGCTGAAAGCTGAATATTATCGGTTCAAGGAGGCGGTTGAGCAGCTCACCGGCGTTGTCATAACAGCTGAAAGCCTCAAGCGGGGAATACGGACGGTCAATGCCAAGCGGGCTGCGATTCATCGTCTTTCTGCCCTCCGAAAAGCCGAACCCGCACCCATTTCGGGACTGGATGCGCTGCTCGCCAATCAGGTCTTTTTTTATGATAATCCCGCCCGCTTTACCGATTCCGTCAACAAGATCTGCGACGAACTGGAGCAAAGGATTGAGACCCATCGAGGGGCATTCCCGGAACGTACGCCGCGCATCCTCATCTCCGGATGCCCGCAGGCTGTGCCCAACTGGAAGTTACCGATGATTGTCGAGACCTCGGGAGCGGTCATTGTCGGGGAAGAGTCCTGTGTCGGGGAGCGCGGTACCCGCAATCTTACCAACGAGTCCGGCAGTACGGTGGACGAAATGATGGAAAGCCTGGTCGATCGCTACTTCAAGGTGGATTGTGCCATATTTACCCCTAATTCGGAAAGACTTGATCATATCAAGGAAATGGCTGCAGCCTACAAGGCCGACGGCGTTATCCATTACGGACTGCAGTTCTGCCAGCCCTACCTGATGGAAGCCATTCCCGTCGAGAATGGTCTTGAGACCGCGAGCATTCCCTGCCTGAGGATAGAGACCGACTATTCGATGGAGGATATGGGGCAGCTGAAGACTCGCGTCGAGGCGTTCATTGAGCAGTTAAGATAACCGGCGGATAGATTGATCATGCGATATGCAGGAATAGACATTGGGTCTCGGACCATTGAACTGGTAGTTGTCGATGACCGAGGAGAGCTCCAGGACAGTCTCCAGGCAGATACCGGTTTCGACCCTATATATCAGGCCAGGAAGCTGATAGGCGAGGTAAAATTCGATCATATAACAGCTACAGGTTATGGCAGAAATCTTTTTGAAATTGCCTTCGATGCACCAACGGTCACCGAGATCAAGGCCCACGCTACCGGGGCTTGGACTCTGTTTCCTGAGGTCTTAGGGGTTCTCGATATCGGCGGGCAGGACAGCAAGGCTATTTCTCTCCTCGCCGGCGGCAGGGTGAAAAAATTTGAGATGAACGACCGTTGTGCTGCAGGCACCGGAAAATTCCTGGAAATTATGGCCAAAAGCCTCGGTTACGAGATTGATACATTCGGTTCCGAGGCAATGCTGGCCGAGAGGCACCTCAGCATTTCTTCAATGTGTACGGTGTTTGCAGAGTCGGAGGTGACATCCCTCATTGCCAAAGGGGAGAGTAGACGTGAAATTGCCCGGGGACTCCATGAGAGTGTTGTCCGGAGGTCGGCGGCGATGGTCAACCGGGTCGCTGGAGAAGGTGATATCGTATTTACCGGAGGTGTCGCTAACAACCCATGCATTGTCCATTTGTTGGCCGAAAAACTCGGGCGCAAGGTGTTCATCCCCGACGATCCCCAGACTATGGGTGCATTTGGCGCCGCCCTGCTGACACGTCAGGCAAACAGCTATAGGTAACAAAGGGATGGCGTTGGATAAAGAGCCCTTGTGCAGGATCAAATGAGGCCATCTCGAAAATCCATATTTTCTTTTACAATAATGTAGTTACTGGATATATATCTGCATGTTTTTTCTCTATTCATTTGTCAGAAAATTGTAAATTTTCGCTTCCATTTCTTTCCGCCACTCCACAGCCAATTGAAAAGCGAGTTTCTCACTATATTTATTGATAGAGAATTTCCGTCTTTTTGTCTTGTTCGGCTCTACGGGAATATAGCTATAATAATAACCACCTGACATAGAAACGCCGTTGACGCCCGAAGTATTTGCAACATGCAGCTTTTTCCGATACCGTCGTCCTTCGGCATAGGGCATATTGTGAAGCTTCAACTGGCGCTTCTTTTCTTCTTTGGCGGTCTTGAAAGCATCAGAAGTTGTTCCATATCGGTTATCACGAAAGACTCTATCGTATACTACCACATCGCCAATTTGAATCTTCAGCTGCCAACCATGTCCGGCTTCGAGATCATCAACGCGATAGATATATTTTTCGGTAATGTTCTGACATTCCTTTTTCCTTTGTTCAAATACCTGCTGCGTTTTTTGCCGGTTTTCTAAAGCGACCTTCTTTTTGTTTCGCGCCGCAAGGTTGGCCTTGAGAACACTCTGTTTGTGTTTGAAATTCCTTCGTGCAAGTTCAGCGGGGATAACAGAATAACCGTGTATTCGTAATTCATTGTCTCGTCGCCACTTGATAGCCAACCGCAGTGCCTCAGCTTTTCCGTACTTCGTCACTGAAAATTTTTTAGATTTCCTTTTGCCTGAGTCAACCACGATATAACTGTAGCAAAAGCTGTCTGAGGCAGACACTCCCGTCACTCCGGTTTTGTTGGTACACTTTTTTTTAGTGGAAAGATTTTTCATCGTTCACATTTCTTTTCTTTTTCTGTTTTTCAAGAAGGCAAAGGTGAAAATGCGATACAAATTCATATTTGCCGACAACGTCCGGGTATTCTAAATAATACCTGTACACACCATCGCTCATGATGACAACTCTCCGCCATGCAAAAATCCGGCAAGAGCGCGGTGAAAAGGTGTGGCATGGAGGTCTCGTGCCGCCGCGGCCTGTCTTGCAGCCGCGTCCACATCGCCTGCGAGAAGCGCCTGTGCCGACCGCCGGGCAAGGATATCGGCGGTTTCTTCAATTTTCAGCAAGAGAGCCAAGTCGGCCTCGCAGCGACCACAGATCGTCCTGCCCTTCAGTCGGGCGCGGCATTGGGGACAGCGCTCCATCCTTTACGACTCCAGGTAGAAGATTATTTCGGAAAGTTCATCCATCTGATCCTGGAGAGCTTCTCCATCATCGTCGATCAAGGCCTGCTCAATGGCCTCAATAAGATTAATCATGTCCTCCCGGTCGTCTTCTCCGGTCTTATCAAAAAGAGAGCGGGCCTTATCGATCAAGGCCTCTGCCTGCACCTTCCGGCTGTGCCCCAGTGCCCTTGACTCAGGCTCGCCTGCAGCACCGGGTACTGCTTTCGCAACCTCCCGGTTTTCCGAACTCTCCTCACCAAAGAGTCGGCGAATCTTCTCACGGGCCTGAACCAGAGAATCCCGGGACGAATCGGTCCTAAGGTTATCGATGGTAATGGATTTCGAGAGCCCCGTTGCCTTTTCAATGGCGCTGACCTGCAGAATACCATTGGAGTCGAGGGAAAACTTGGCAATAATTTCACTGCCTTCAGGTTTTTTCGCCAGCCCCTGTACGAGGAAACGCCCGACCTCGATATTTTCCAGGGCGTTCTCGGCTTCTCCCTGATACACCTTGATGTCCACCGCTTCCTGACCGTCAACGGCCGTATAAAAAACCTCGCTCCGAGTCACCGGCACCGGGGTATTTTTTTTAATAATCGGCACGAACATATCGAGGGAATAATTGCCGTCGACCTCACCGATGGCACTGGTGCCGAAGGTATACGGCGTGACGTCGACCAGCACCGCCCTAACCTCTTCACCGCTGATCATCGCGGCCTGCAGGGCCGCCCCGGCGGCAACGCACAGGTCCGGATCGACTTCAAAGCGGGGCGGCATGCCGAACTCTTTTTCCAGTCGCTCCTGCACCAGCGGGGTGCGGGTCGAGCCACCTACTAAAAGAATTTCGTCGATACCGGAGGCCGTCAGGCCGGCATCCCGCAATACCAGATGCACGGCATCGAGGGTCTCGTCGAGAAGGGGCGTAATCATCTCTTCGTAGTCGTGTCGGGCCAGTTCAATACTGAAGTTATAGGGCACGCCATCCCGGTCGAGAAGATACTCCTCTTCAATAAGAGCAAAAGGCTCGGAGGAAAGGTGCTTTTTGGCATTTTCGGCAGCTCGCCTGATTCGCGCCCGGGCCTGGAGTGGGAGGTCGGAAAAACCGTCTTTCTCGAGTTTTTCCATGAGAGTTTGTTCAATCAAGGCATCAAAATCGTCGCCGCCAAGGTGATTATTGCCATGGCTGGCGATGACCTCAACCACGTCGTCCTGCAATTCAACCACGGAAACATCAAAGGTGCCGCCACCCAAATCGTAGACCAGCACCTTCTTTGCCTCCTTGTGACTGCTTTCATAAGCCAAAGTGGCGGCGGTCGGTTCGTTGATGATCTTCACCACCTCGAGACCTGCCATCTGCCCTGCTTCCCGTGTGGCCTGACGCTGGCCGTCGGAGAAAAATGCCGGGACGGTAATCACTGCCTGAGCGATCGCGTGGCCCAGATAGGTTTCGGCAATATTTTTCAGGTGACGGAGAATCATCGCTGAAATCTCCTGGGGAAGATAGGTCTTCTCGCCCAGCGGGACCGGGTCTGCCTGGCCCATAAGCCGTTTGATCGATTTAATGGTCCGCTCAGGGTACAGGACAAACTGGTTCATCGCCGGTCCGCCGACCAACAGGTTACCGTGGTCATCGAGTCCGACATAGGAAGGCAGCAGTTTCCCGTCCGGTCCTTCGATAATTGTTACCGTGCCGTTTTCGTAAATCGCCACTTCCGAATTGGTTGTTCCCAAATCGATCCCCAGGATTTTCTCCGCCATCGCCATTATTCCTCTCTTTTATTAACAATTACCTCGGCAGGACGAAGCATTCTCCCCTCCTGCCGAAAGCCTATGAGATTTTCAAAAAGCACCGTGCCGTTTTCCTGCTGCAGGTCGGAGGTAAATCCGACCGCCTTCATACAATTGGGGTCAAAGGCCTCGCCCCTGCATTTCACTTCCGAGACCCCACACTGGCCAAGAAGGTCCAGCACCCGGCCAAGGAGCATCTTCTGACCCTGCAAATGCCCCTGCACCCACTTTTGTTCCTGCTGTCCTGTCGGCAGCAGCCGTAGAAGCCAAGAGATTTCCGGCGGTTTGCTGTCGAGACCGGCAGCGATCCGATCATAGAGGTCAATCAGACCGAAGATAACCGGCTTGAAGGCGGTACGAGCCGATTCCCTTTCCTGCTGTCGGATATGCTGCAGCATCGTGTCTGCGTCCTGCTGAGCATGATCAAAAGACGAAAATGCCACGCGAAAATCATCCAAAGCCCCTTTAAGTTGCCGCGACTCAATCCGCACCTCATTTTTCAGACCGGCCAACTCGTTGAACAGGGCCATCTGATCGATCATTTCCACCGGCTCTTCCGGGGTGTCCTCGGCTTCGAGGTAGGCCCGGAATTGTTCTATCAATTCTTCTTTATCGTGTTCATTCATAAAATTGCCGAGTAATCCTTACAGTTTTAATTCTTTGCAAAACCTCTGGAGATCGCCGCCAAGTTGCCTTTGAAATTCCTCTTGGGTCGACAGCTCCCTTTTGCTCATCTGCCCGAGGAGCATGGCGGCAATCTCCGCCGGGGCGGGCAACGCACAATGGAACAGCCGGTATGACAAGCGGTCTTGATCCGTCTTGATCAGTTCGTAGGCTCGGTAGATTCGCTGAAAGTCGTCGGGAAATCGCTCCGGCGGATAACGGCGCACCATAATGAGATAGGCCTTTTTGATAAGGACGTCACCTGCGTCTTCTGTCACTTCGAGTATTTCATAGGGAGTTTTCATTCTTCATCATCAAAAAGATTGAGTTGTTTATAGACATTGGGTTTGTGTTTAGGCTTAGGCACTGGCTGTGGTTGAGCTTGGCCACTGCCTCGGGGCTTTTTCGGGATTCTGAAGGGCCCATCGTTAAAAAAATCTTCCAACTCATGTGCTTTTTCACCAAGAATTTCATCAATAATCGCATCCATATCATCAAACGAAAACCGACTGGATTCTCGCCCCTTGTTTATAATGGTTGCGATATAATCGACAAAATCATGCCGTCCGTTTTTCTCCAGCTCGTCGAGCAGATCTTCGATGTCATCAAAAACCTTGCGTGATCGATTCTTTTTCCCCTTCCGCGAGCTTGCCACCAGACACCAGACCTCAAACTCCAGGTCATTGGGGTATTTTTTATGCAATGCCGCGGAAAATTTTGCCAGAGCGGATATCAGATTCCCGTATTCCAGGGCCTTGCAAATCAGCAGTCCCTCGTCTTTCGACCAATCGAGGGACACCGCCTTGGCAAAATAGTCGGTAAGGCAGCCCCCAACCTCCTGCAACTGGCGCCTCTGTTCACCCTCAAAGCTGTGCAGCCAGTTGATCAACCGGAGAAATTCGCGGCTATTGCTCGCCGCCGCACCATTGGCTGCCTGTTGCAGCTCCCGATCAAATGACTGAATCCTGCTCTTCGGCAATTTGTAGAGCCTGGCCTCAATGGCAGTGAGGACATGGCTCAAAAGGGGTGCGCCGTTTTCCTGCTTGCCGGCTCCAATATGCAGCAGTCCTTCTTCCTTGCCTTGGAGGAGCAGCAGCATCCCGAGGCAAATCTTATTGCGCCCCCGATAGCGAAGTGCCTTCACTCTGGTATCGGCACTTTGCAGCTCCTTTTCCGCCAGCAGCCATTTCTTCTGGGAAGCCAGCTTGCGACCATGTTCCAGCCGTGATTCGACTAGAAAATCGAGCGCAGTGGTATTGATGGGGTCTATCTCGAGAATTCGCTGGGCGAGCCCCGCGGCTTTTTTGTGGGCACCTCTGGCGCCGCAGGCCTGCATCGCCGCCACCTGTATGGCTACATTCTCCGGCAGTTTGACGAGAGCATCATTGATAATGCTATGGTATCGCGCCGAGGAGAAATGCCGCTTGGCATACTCCGCGGCGAAAAGCCAGGTCTCGGCATGGGCCGGATCATACTGAAGACTCTTCAACAGGGTATCGAGGATATCATCCTTGGAATATTCATAGCCATCCTGCTCTTTCAGCTTTGCCTGACGACGCATGACCATGGCGATTTCCTTATGTCTGGTACTATCGTGCAGATTTAACTGGCCCAGGTAATCGTCCCAAAAATCGACGGCAAAAGTGGTTGCCCCATCGTTTTCCGCAGCTAAAGCACACATTCGGTGTTTCTCCAGCAGGCTAAAATCGCTGTTACGGGTGAGAATGGCCAGCGCATCATCTTTGCAGAAAGGCAGGATATTTTTCAACAGCTTGATTCGTGTCCTTTTATCAAAGCAGTTTTCGTTCCTTCGTACGATATGATACAAGCCGAGCGGGCGACCATCGCTTTTCGATAAAGCTTCAAGGACGCGAAAGTGGACAGGATCCAGACCACACTGGACACGCAATTGCTGCTGTTCTTGTTTAGGAATGGCGGCCAGGTTTTGCAAAAAGGTTTCCGGGCTATCGGTGACTGCCAGATATCTTGCCGCAAGGTACCAATACGGAGAGCCCTTTTCTATCTTCCTGACAATCGTCCTTCCCTTTTCCTTATCTTGCTGAAAATGCCATAGGCCTGTCAACAGGGTACGCAGGTCACGATAGGGTGAACGAAAGGGAATTCGTTGTAAGGCATCGTGCACCTTCTCTTCCTGCCCCGCAAAAACTGCCTCCATTGCTACAAGCGCCGCCGGATACAAACGGATCACAGGTGAATCTTCCGGCAAATCTTCCGGCCGCAGATTACCGGTTCCTGAAAGCAACAATGCACCGAACAAAGTTTCCAATTGCTGCTTGCCATCGCTAGCCAACTCCTCCTGACATTCTGCATACAACCTGGCGGCTTCGACAAAACTGCCTGCTTGCAGCAGTAAAGAGAGCTTGAGACAACCTACCCTGGTATTTGGCCAGCGCTGGACAACCGTTTCCAACAATACCATCGCTTCCTTGGTCATCGATTTTGCCGCCAGCCCCCGAATTCTGCCAAGATATGCTTGTTCGAGTGCCTGAAGAACCTCAGGACTCTCATCTTCTTTCAGCAGTTGTTTGAAACAGAGGATGGCATCCTGATATTTTTCCTGCGAGAGAAAAACATTCCCTTTTGCCAACATTTCTTTGGCCGATAAAGCACCGAGAGAAGCGACTTTGTGCCTTTGATTTCTGCCTTTATTCTTTCTTGGGGCCATAAAAAGCTCTCAAATGATATGTGAAATCGCTGCAAAGGTTGTTTGTGCAAGAATGGTCTCAACGACCACCGGGAACGTCGGCAAATTTTTGCAACAAACCCAGATGGCAAAATAGAGCGCTTTGCGGCAACAGGCAAGCACAGATTTCACCTACCGGTAATCATCTGCAATTTAACTGAATTGAGCACTGAAAATGAATCACTTCTTTCTCCACGATAAAAAACACCACCAAAAAATCCGTTTGTGCTATAATTACAATCTTCATTTACACCCTTTCGTTCACGCCAATATTGAGGTACCAACCATGTCGAGTACTGCGGAAAAGGAAGCCCCATCCCAAAATATTGATCTTGGGCTTGCCGATATTACCATCTGTGAATCCGAGATCTGTTTTATTGACGGCGATGAGGGCAGGCTCGTCTATCGCGGTTACGATGCCATTGAACTCGCAAAGCAATCAACCTTCGAAGAAGTCGCCTACCTCCTCTGGTACGGAGCCCTGCCGCGGCCGACCGAGTTCAAGGCTTTTCTCGCGGGGTTCACCGGCTCGATGGCCCTCCCCATCGAAACCGTCATGATTATGCGCATGTTCCCGAAAGCAGCTACCCCGATGGAGGTTATCCGCACTGCCGTTTCCTCCCTTGGCCACTGGGATCCGGACAGCGGCAATACCGGCCTTGACGCCAGCCTGCGCAAGGCCCAGCGCCTGACCCTGCGCATCCCTCTGCTTATTGCCGCCCACCAGCGATTACGCGAAGGCAAGGAGCCCTTGACACCGATTCCCGGCCACGGCATTGCCTTTAATTTTCTCTACACCTTATTCGGCAAAGAACCGGATCCGATGACCGAGAAGGCCTTTGATGCCGCCCTGATCCTGCATGCCGACCATGAACTCAATGCCTCGACCTTTTCCGCACGGGTAACCGCCTCGACCATGGCGGACATCTACTCTTCGGTAACCTCGGCGATCGGCACCCTGAAAGGTCCGCTGCACGGCGGTGCGAATATGGAGGTCATGCTCATGCTGCAGGAAATCGGCGAACCGGGAAAGACCCGAGCCTATATTGAAAACAAGCTGGCAAGCAAAGAGAAAATCCCCGGATTTGGCCACCGAGTTTACCGCTGTGAGGATCCCCGTGTCGATCTCTTGCGCAATTGCGCCAAAGCATTGTCGGAAAAAGGCGGCGATACTACCTACTTTGAGATCACCCAGGAGATCCAAAAAATCGTTGTCGAACGGACCAAGGTGTTCCCGAATGTCGATCTCTACACTGCCTCATTATACCATGCCATCGGCCTGCCGATGGAACTGTTCACCCCTATTTTTGCCATCAGCCGGACCGTCGGCTGGACATCACATATCCTTGAACAGTGGAGCAACAACAAACTCATCCGCCCACGAGCCGACTACATCGGACCAAAATCATATTGTTATATTCCGATCAAAGAGCGGGCCCGCGGCTGATCAACTGAGCCGGTAGTGCAAACCGTGTTTCAGAAGGACAATTCCATACCGATCGACCCAGAATGCCGCGGTCGGCAATTTAAGGTTTTACTATGCAAACAACCCTGATAATCCTGGACAGGGCTTCCGACTGGAAGCCCTATTATGAAACCGACAGTATCATCACCGCCGGGGAATACCTGCAAAACGAACAATTGAGCCAGGAAAAACTTCTCATCATCAATTTATGCAGTGACCTCAGCTACAATTCCGAAGGCTACTATTGTTCTTTGCTTGCCCAGGCGCGCAAGCACAAGGTCATCCCCTCCGTGGACGCCATTAACAGTCTTGACTGTGACAGGACTTTAAAACTCCAGGGCCTGTTAAAAAAAACCTGCCATACATGGGTCAGCAGCACTGCCATTGCCAATGGTAAAGACTCGCCCTGCACCATGGACATTTTTTTTGGCGACTGCGAAGAGCCGTCGCTCAAGCGCCTGGCGAAATTCATCTTCGACCAATTCCCCTTCCCCATGCTGAAGGCCACCTTTTCCAACAACAAATTCATCCGACTTGAACATTTCCGAACCATGGCCCTCAGCGAACTCGATGATGCCCAACAGACCCTTTTTGCCAATGCCATCGACCGGTTCAATAAAAAAATCTGGCGTTATCCGAAAAGCAAGAAAATGTTCGGCTATGACCTGGCGATTCTCCACGACCCTACGGAAAAAATCCCCTGCAGCAACGCCTCGGCACTCAATCTCTTTGTCTCCGAGGCTAAAAAGATGAACATCCACGCCGAGTTGATCACCGCCGACGATTCCTCTCGGCTGATGGAATTCGACGCCCTCTTTATCCGGCAGACCACGGCCGTCAACCACATAACCTACCAGCTCTCAAAAAAAGCCCAGCTGGCAGATATGGTGGTTATCGACGACCCGACCTCGATCATTCTCTGCACCAACAAGGTGTACCTGAAAGAACTCCTCGACCGGGAAAAAATCCCCTGTCCCCGCTCGCGGTTGGTTTTCAAAACAAAGCCTTTAAGCTATGAGGAACTGAGCGAAGCTCTAGGCACCCCCATGGTAGTAAAAATTCCGGATGGATCTTTTTCCATAGGCGTTACTAAGGTCACCAGCCAAGAGGAATATGAAAAGACCATTGCCGACCTCTTCTCCCGCTCATCGATTCTCCTGGTGCAGGAATTCCTGCCTACCGATTTTGACTGGCGCATCGGCATCATCGGCGGCGAATGCATCTATGGCTGCAAATACTACATGGCTCCCGGTCACTGGCAGATAATCCAACACCGGGCCAACCGCATCCCGAGAGCTGGAGCATATGAAACCATTCCCCTCAACAGCATCCCCGGCCGGGTGAGAAAACTGGCGATCAAAGCCACCTCACTCATCGGCAAGGGTTTATATGGAGTCGATATCAAGATGGTTGGAGATCAGCCGATAATCATCGAGATCAACGACAATCCATCTCTTGAGCATGGCGTTGAAGATCAAATTATGGGTAACGAGCTGTACCGGATCATCCTCAGGGAATTCATCAACAGGTTAAACAGCAGGCAGCATAAATGATGCAATCAGGTGTTATTATTATTCCCGCCGCCCAATCCGATGTGAACCGACTGGCGGCTTTGGAGATTGATCTTTTTCAGACGGACCGGTGCTCGAAAAAGAGTCTGAGGTACCTGATAAAACACGCCCATGTTCTCGTTGCCAAGCTGGAAGATACACTTGAGCTTGTCGGATATGCCATTTTGCTCGGCCGAAAAAACAGCCTTAAAATGAGGATTTATTCTTTCGGCATCATCGCAACTGCAAGAAACAAGGGTATTGCCGGTAAAATGATTACAGCTCTTGAAAAAATCGCCATACATTCACAACGCCGGATGCTCACCCTCGAAGTGAGCGACGGCAATATAGCAGCTATCAATCTGTATAAAAAACATGGCTTTGAACAATATGGCTTTCGCTTAGGCTATTACGAAGACGGCGGCCACGCAATCCTCATGCGCAAGCTCATCCCCTTGACAGAGAATCTCAAACAATGATCATTCCCTGCACGAAAACAGTCCACATTGATGATATTAAAGGAAATGGGGTGATCGCCACACAAAGAATCCCACAAGGCACCGTAACCTGGGTCTTTGATGACCTGGACCGGGAAATCCCCATGGACATGTTGCAGCACATGTCCCTACCCTGTCAGGAATCCATCCTCACCTACTCCTATCGCAACAACAAAGGCCACCTGATTTTTTGCTGGGACAATGAACGGTATATTAACCACAGCTTTTTTCCAAACTGCTGCCTTACCCCCTACCGCTTTGAAATTGCCATCCGAGATATTGAACTGGGTGAGGAGCTGACCAATGACTACGGAACGTTCAATATCATCGCCCCTTTTGCCGTTGATTGCGAAGGCAGCGACCGTACCATCGTCTACCCTGATGACCTCCTCCGCTACAGCGACCGCTGGGATGAACAGTTGCAAGATGCGTTTCGCCACCTTCTCCATGTCGAACAACCTTTACGACAGGTTTTCTCACCTGACACCTGGAAACTGGCGGAAGCCATCGCCCGAGGTGAAATTGCTATGACGTCGATTAGAGAATATTTCTTTAATGATAACCGCCAGGGGTAAAGACGGTTCGACACCACCAAAACCTGCAAACGATTTCTTTATTTTGCCACTTGGAGAAGACCTGTTTCTGTGCTGGGAAACGGTTACACCGGTCTCCGTTGCGCTCAGCTGGTGGACTCTTCATTGTGGGCTTATCTACCGCCGATTCACTTCCTATCTTTGCATGCCGGCAGGCTTTTCCGGCTATCATACAAGCTGCAAGATAGCCGGGTCCGGTGATCTCCTTTTTGGCGAGTGGCGTGACTGAAAATGCCAAAATACAAGACGTGACCCCGTCTTTCAATGACGGAGGTCGCACCGGTCTGTTACAGTTATGATCATTTTACTCAACCAAGGAGGATGGTCAATGACACCACTGGTAACAGTTTCCCAAACAAAGGCCATAACGCTGACAGAAGTTCAATCAAGGTTTGCCGCCTGGCGAGAGAAGAGGAAGAACAGTAGATCTGCTATTCCAGAAGAGCTATGGTCGGCAGCAGTGATGCTCTGCATGGAAAATTCAGTGCATAAGATTTCAAGAGGATTACGGCTGAGCCACACAGAGTTGAAAAATAGAGTAGCATCCTGCGGATCATCCTTGACCTGCAGTGCCATGCCAACGGCGCAGGATTTTATCACTATTAATATTCCGCGCATGGATAATGGGGCGGCGGTCATTATCGAGAAGGAGCACCGGAACGGCAACAGGATGACGATGCATTTCAAAGGCCAGGCCGATCTCGATCCTCAGGCTTTCGCCAAAGCATTCTGGGGATGAAAGAGATGCTGCAGATAACGCCTCATATGCGGCTTATGCTTGCTGTCGAGCCGGTAGACTTCCGCAAAGGCATCGACGGCCTGGCCGGGATCTGTCGGCGTGTACTGCAGGCTGACCCATTCACCGGCACTCTGTTTATTTTCCGCAACAAGAAAGGTACTTCCCTTAAGCTGTTGGGGTATGATGGCCAGGGCTTCTGGCTTTGTCAGAAACGGTTGTCTCAAGGACGGTTTCGCTGGTGGCCCGAAACCGGCGACCTCCAGGCCCAGCAGTTGGCTGCTCACGAATTGCAGTTGCTGCTCTGGAACGGCAACCCGGCTGCCGTTCGATCGGTGCGATGTGGAAAAAAATCGAGGTATAAGTGTTTTTTTTGCGGGACACACCAAAAACAATAGCGTACATACCTCCTTGAACAAGAAAACAAGGAGAGCTGTATGCGCTATTGTGGACGAGAATTTACCGAAGAAGAACTTGCCTGGATCCGGCAGCTCATAGCCAACCGGCCGGAGCTCAGCCGTAAAGACCTATCGGTCCTTTTTTGCCGGGAAACCAACTGGCTGAAGCCAGATGGCGGCGTGAAAGACATGAGTTGCCGGGTTGCCATGTTGAGGATGGAGCGGGATGGCCATCTGATTTTTCCCCCGCCCAGGGCAAAACACACCAAGCCCTATAAAAAAGTCCGTACCCTGTGGGCGTTGGAACAGGTCGAGATAACGAAAAATACAGGTGATTTTGACCTGGTTTTCGAGGTGGTCACCAGCCGGACCAGTGCTCTGTGGAACGAGTTCATCGATCGCTACCATTATCTGGGCTTCAAAACCCTGCCCGGAGCTCAGCTGCGGTATTTTGTCAAAGCAGAAGGGCAGGTCCTCGCTCTCTTGGGTTTCGGGGCGGCGGCCTGGAAGACGGCGCCCCGAGACACCTATATCGGCTGGGACAAAGCAACCAGAAGAAAGAATCTGCACCTGATTGTCAACAACGCCAGATTCTTGATCCTGCCCTGGGTGCGCTCGAAGAACCTGGCATCGAAGATCCTGTCGCTGGCCAGCAAACGCCTCGCCGCAGACTGGCAGGAGCGGTATCAGTATTGTCCGATCTTGCTGGAGACCTTCGTCGAGATTCATCGCTTCCGAGGGACCTGCTATAAGGCAGCAAACTGGCAATGCGTTGGGGAGACCATCGGCAAAGGCAAACTGGGAAATAGAGAAGGAGATGTGCCGACCAAGAGTGTCTGGCTCTATCCTCTCTGCAGGGACTTCCGCAGCAGTCTGACCGGAATGGAGCAATGACGGCCGCCGAAAGGATTGAAATCAGCGGTGAGGCAGCGGAGGCACTGCTGGCCCGGGTAAAAGATGTGCTGCCGGATGAAGACTACCGGATCATCAAGGGGTTGATTGATACCCATATGCTCCTCAATCAGGCGGTGAGCGAAAAGAGCACCTCCATCAAACGCTTGCTGAAGATGATCTTCGGGTCCAGAACGGAAAAAGACAGGAGCGGAGGAAATACCACCGGCCGCAAGAAGACCGACAAAAAAGAGAAAAAGGCCAAAGGCCATGGCCGAAACGGGGCCGACACCTATACTGGTGCAAAGACGGTGGCGATCAGCCACCAGACGCTACACCATTGCGACCCCTGTTCAGCCTGCGAAGATGGCCGGCTGTATCGGCAACCAAGTCCGGGGGTCGTCGTTCGCATCAAGGGGGGCGCCCCTCTGTGGGGCATAGTGTACGAGCTGGAGAAGCTGCGCTGCAATATCTGCGGCAAGATCTTTACTGCAGATTTGCCGCCTGAGGCCGGAAAGAAAAAATATGACGCGACGGCGGCCGCCATGCTGGCCGTCCTGCGCTATGGCAGCGGCCTGCCCTTAAATCGTCTGGCCGGACTCCAGGCTACCCTGGGGGTGCCCGTGGCCGCCTCGACCAGTTGGGAGGTGACCGAAAAACTGGCCGACCGAATTCATCCGGCCTTCGGCGAGCTCATCCGCCAGGCGGCTCAAGGTGATATCTTCCATAACGATGACACCACCATGAAGATCCTCGAGTTGATGGCGGAAAATCGGAATGCTTCACCGGAGCTTTCCCGAACCGGAATTTTTACCACCGGCATCCTCTCGATCCACAACGACCGAAGGATCGCCATATTTCGCACCGGCCGCAAACACGCCGGCGAAAATCTGGCGGCCATTCTGGACAAGCGACAACATGGCCTTGATCCACCGATCCAGATGTGTGACGCCTTGTCGCGCAATATCTCCGAAGAGTTCCAGACCCTGCTGGCAAATTGTCTCACACACGGCCGACGGAATTTTGTCGAGGTAGCCGACCACTTTCCCGATGAATGTCAATACGTCCTGGAAACATTGGGGGAGATCTACCATTTTGACGCGATTGCCGCCACGCAAGGAATGAGGCCTGAGCATCGCTTGCGTTTTCATCAGGACAACAGCGGCCCGTTGATGAAAAATCTGCACCAATGGTTGGAACAGCAGCTTGCTGAAAAGAAGGTCGAACCTAATTCCAGTCTGGGCAAGGCGATCAACTATAGATCTTTGCAGATGAATTGATACCATTAATGGAAAGCCAACAGACTGTATGTATTATATATAGATATATTTAAACATGGCATGGTTGTCTTAAAACAGCACACTGTTAATCACAAGACATCCTTGAAATACCGGTGTATGTGAATGAATTTTGTAGCTTAGACCATGCAATGAATTCCGAATTTAAGGGGCACCTTTTTGAAATAGTATCAATTCATGCGCTACGCACTATATATGCTCAACCATTGGTCGGCGTTGACGCTCTTTCTCCGGGTTGAAAAGGCGCCGTTGGACAATAACATCTGCGAACGAGCTCTCAAAATGTCAATTATACATCGAAAAAACTCTCTTTTTTTCAAAACCGAGCATGGGGTGTATATCGACGACATGTTCATGAGCCTCATCCACACCTGTTTCCTCAACAACATAAATCCATTTGAGTATCTGACCGCACTACAGAGAAACAGCGCCGATCTCTTTGCTCATCCACACCGCTGGCTGCCTTGGAATTATAATGAGAATGGTATAGTACCAGTTTGTTGTGTTAAACCAGCGACAAAGCGGTCCAGCCACATCATAGCGCATACAATACCAGCGAGATAGGCAGGCTTGCCGAAAGGACACGTTACACCGGACTGCGCAGGTGAACTCTTCATTGGCGACTATTACATGAAAAGCGTTTTCTTCCCGCAAGGCAGGTTAGTTGACTTAATCAACAGCGTTGTTTGTCCTGCCCCCCTATTTCGTTTCGTGTTCCTCTAAAAAGAACATGTCTGGCATTTTCAGGTGGATTCCTGATTCTGTTTTTGAGTGAAATATCGATAAGTCTGAAATTTCAACTGTTATGTTCATAAAAGAACCATCCAGTATTGTCGCATAAACATAGATCGAATTTCTATATCCTAAGCCTAATGGTGCTAATTCTATTATTTTCGAACATTTTATCCGAGTACCTTTCTGTACAATACCAATTACTTTTGGCCATTTATCAGGAGTGGAAATATAACCTTTTATAGATTCAGGGGAAGAATATAAACCACCTCTTTTAAGATCAAACGGTGGTACTAATATTTTAGTAGCGTTGTCAATAGGAGACCTGCAATAATGCTCTCCATCACACGACAACTACTGAGTTCACAAAAATCTATATCAAAGGCCATTTCCCCGAGTTACCTCTGAGGCTAGCGGAAGCCAAAGACCGTTCCGAGAA
>JAZDOW010000296.1:0-19841 GCA_043798185.1 Pseudomonadota bacterium
TGTTTATATAATATATTACGTATGTCGATGTCCAATTTTCTGCTTATATATTGCTGTGGGGCGAATGTCCAGTTATGTGGCGAATCAGCGAAAATGAAGGGCTGCAGGGCTGTCATGTATTCTCGATTTCCGAGGTCTGTATATTATACATTTTTATCAAGTTTAGAGAGTTATGGTACTGGAGATAATGAAATGAATATTTCATTATCGCAGTTCTGTAAACAAATCAATCTGCCCTTGGCGCAACACTATGCATCTCCCACCATAGAAACCAAGAACTGTCGAGCAAAACCCTGCCGGGGTTTGTCCGCCATCTATTATGTAGTCCAAGGAATCTCCAAACATAGCTTTAACTTCTGCTGCCGTACTAGCTGGGTGCTGCCCTGATATATTGGCACTCGTTGCAGTTATCGGTTTGCCCATTCTCCTTACTAGCTCACGGGCCAAAGGATGGGATGATATTCTCACACCAACACTTCCAGAGTTTCCGGTAAGCTGTCGACAAATCTCCTTTCTTGCAGGAAACACCAAGGTCAGTGGTCCCGGCCAATATTTTTCCATAAGTGGTATAAATTGAGTGGGAATATTCTCTGCGATCGATTGTAATTGTTCCCTGCTGTCAATGAGCAATAGCAAGGGTTTTTCAGCTTGGCGTCTTTTCAACTTAAAGAGCCTAGTAACTGCTACAAGAGAATCGGGGTCGACAGCCAAGCCGTAATATGTCTCCGTTGGAAAAGCAACTATCCCTCCTTCTCTTATACATTTTACTGCCTGATCGAGTGACGAACCAAGCAAATCTTGATTGATTGTTTCAGCCATGAATGTTCTTAGCCTTTTCCTCAACTTCTTTAGCCATATCAGTTCGAAATTTTACTATTTTTTCCTGGAGTTCCGGGTCAGATAACGCAAGAATCCGAAGCGCCAGCACCCCGGCATTTTTTGCTCCGGCCTTGCCAATTCCCATAGTTGCCACAGGAATCCCCGGAGGCATCTGAACAGTAGACAACAAGGCATCTAAACCCTTAAGAGATGAGGAGTCTAATGGGACACCAATGACTGGCAGATCGGTATGTGAGGCTATAACGCCAGCTAAATGTGCTGCCATACCGGCACCGGCTATTATCACTTTCAAGCCTCTTGCCTGGGCGGTTTTTGCATATTCTGTTGCCCTTTCCGGGGTTCGGTGGGCTGATGCTATAGTCATTTCGCAGCAGATTCCTATTGATTTTAAAAAATCTGCAGCACTACTCATAACTTGTAGATCAGAATCGCTGCCCATAACAATACCGACGAGAGGCTGTCTCGTTGATGCTTCCGACACATCCTCTCGACGTAATGCTTTGCCACCAATATCACGTCGGAAATAGCAATTTGTCCATTTAATCAAATCAACTGCACCATAGGCTCGCGAGATTGCCTCTCGCAAATCCTTGCCAATCGCTGTCACTCCAAGGACTCGACCACCACTTGTAACGGATCTACCATGTTTTCTTGCCGTCCCGGCGTGAAACACCTCAACTCCTTTACATTCAGCTGCTTTGGCAAGGCCTTTAATAGTCTTGCCTTTTTCGTAAGGACCAGGGTATCCTCCAGCTGCCATTACTACACAAACGGTTGGACGTGGATCAACTTTCATTTCTACCTGTCCCAAGGTCCTGTCAATTGCAGATTCAAAGATATCGACTATATCGCTCTTTAAACGCATAAGTAACGGCTGCGCTTCCGGATCACCAAATCGACAATTGAATTCCAGAACATTAATGTTCTTTCCGGATATCATAAGTCCTGCATACAGCATACCTTTGAATGGCCGCCCCTCAGCTTCCATACCTTTGACTGTCGGTAACATAATATGATTCATTACGTACTCAGCAATCTCGCTGGTAACGACAGGCGCAGGTGAATACGCTCCCATACCACCAGTGTTAGGCCCCAAGTCATTTTCAAATATGGCCTTATGATCTTGAGATGTCGGCAAAGGCAACACAGTCTTGCCATCAGTAAAAGCAATGAAAGAAGCTTCTTCTCCTATCAGACAAGTTTCAATGACAATTCTGTTTCCGGCAATCCCAAAAGCCTTTTCTGCCATAATGAAATCGACAGCTCGTTTTGCCTCCTCAACAGTTTTTGCAACAATCACCCCTTTACCGGCAGCAAGACCATCGGCTTTTACGACAAGAGGAGCACCACATTCATCAATATATTTTTTGGCCTTTTTTCTATCAGTGAAGACTGCAAATTCAGCAGTTGGAATATTATATTTTTTTAGAAATTCTTTACAGAATACCTTGCTACCCTCAAGTTCAGCTGCCTTCTGGCTGGGTCCAAAAATTCGTAGTCCATTTGCCTCAAAAACATCTACTATTCCAGCAACAAGAGATGATTCCGGGCCAACTACGGTAAGGTCAATACCTTCTTGTTTAGCGAACTCCATGAGCTTATCTACATCTGTCACGGGGATTTCAACACAATCTGCCATTCGACTGATTCCAGCATTACCTGGAGCGCAATACACCTTCTCTACCTTTTTGCTTTGTTTGATTTTCCACACCAAAGCATGTTCGCGGCCACCTGATCCAACAACAAGAATTTTCATAAGCTTAACTCCCATCTCAAATTAATATTTTCATGTACATTCGAATTATTCAAATTACTTAAGCTCATCAACCAATACCTGTAATTTTGTTTGATCGTTGACAAACCGGAAATGAAATATTACATGAATGAATGGTCATTCATGTCTTTAAATACTTATGTCTATTACCAGTTGATCGTTCTTTGTGGGAATGAAGGCAGAAAACAAACACTCTAAGATTATTTCGGCAGCGACAAAGGTCTTTGCTAAAAAAGGCTTTTTCACGGCAAGAATATCAGATATTGCCAAAGAAGCCAAGGTTGCTGACGGAACAATTTATCTCTATTTCAATAATAAGTACGATATTCTGCTATCGGTATTTGAAGAAGAAGTGGGGAAAATTGTAAAAAATACAGAAATACTATTAAGTGCAGAATGTGACCCCCGTAAACAGTTGGAGATCTTTGTCACTCAACACCTCATGGCAATGAAAAAAAACAGATATCTTGCCGAAGTAATCCAGATAGAACTTCGGCAAACCCACAAGGTCATAAAAGAATACCGTGATAACAAATTCAGCAAATATATCGGGATCATTGCTGAAATCATCAGAAATGGACAAGCTGCAGGGGTCTATCGACCCGACATCAAACCCGATCTCGCCAAAAGGGCTTTTTTTGGAGCTCTGGACGAGATATCCCGTGTTTGGAATGCATCCCTCGAAACGAACTATTCCGTCGAAGAAGCTGCGACCCAAATGTTGTCACTGTTTCTGACGGGCATTCAGACTGATCCTTCAGGTTTTCCGGAATAGTTATTTCTTTTATTCTTTATTTTCTATCCCTTACTGGAAAGTCGAAGAGCGGATAGCAATCACCTCAAACTCCCTTGTGCCGCCTGGAGTAATGGTTTTCACTTCGTCGCCGACTTCTTTGCCAAGCATGCTTTTTCCCAAAGGCGACAAGACCGAAATCGAACCTTTTTTAACATCAGCCTCCTCCGGACCCAACAGCTGAAAGGTAATCTCCTCCTCAGTGTCAAGATCCAACAATTGCACAACCGTGCCAAAAACGGCGATTTTCGAGTTGACTTTAGAGCAATCGATAACCTCAGCCCTCGCTAGTTTATCCTTTAGCTCAATGATTCTTCCCTCAATATGGCCTTGGCGATCTTTGGCGGCATGGTATTCAGCATTCTCTTTCAGATCGCCATGTTCGCGAGCTGTCTCAATTGCCTTTACCACCACACCTCGTTCAACCCGCTCTAACCGATTCAATTCATCGCGTAATTTTTGATATCCGGTTTTTGACATCGGTATTCTTGTAATCATTCACTCCTCCATAAAAAAATCCTGTGAGAATCCAAGAAGAAATGGTTTCTCATACAGGAGCTAAAAATCAAAATATTGATATCACCAACGATATTGAAGAGAAAATGATACACCTTTCTCTTCGAACAAATCACTCTTTGCAAATGTAACGTTGCCTTTTAATAGGAAATGCGGATTCATTTCAAGGAAAATATCAAACTTGCCTGTATATGATAAGGTTTCAAGATCCTCATAACCCAGCGAATTATCAATTGCATAATAACTTCTTTTCTGTTTTGCCCCCTGCTTATAACCAAAGAAATCATGTTGAAAGTGCAAAGTGAGAAGGTTTTCAGAAAATGAGGGGGGACTCCAATAAAACATTATATCCTGTGGTTGCAATTCTATCGACTGATTTTCTGTGGGATTGGTTTCGGTATTTTCAAAAAACTGATAATCGTAACGAAGAGACAAATGAACAGATTCTCCAAACAAACTGTAGGAAGAATATCCATGTATTCTATTCTGAGTATTATTATCACTGTAGTTTCTATGGCGAAAATCTCCACCAAAAGTCAATCCTAGAGGAGTTTCACAATAAAGCCCTACTGCAATTTCACTTTTGGATATTCCTTCTTTAAGTGATGTCACTGTATCATCAACCAAGCTTTTTTCCCACTCAACGTAAGAGTGGAAGTACTCGTCAAGCTGGCCCTTTAATGCAATCTTATAAAGAAATGCTGCATTACTGGTACCATCCATCTTCTCTGAGCCTCCGCCAAAAATAATCTCATAATCCTTGGCGAAATCATATGTTGCTATGCCGTAGAGCAAATTACTCCCATTTGATGCCGATGAATATGCAGATTGATGAGTAATGTTTAAATACTCAAGACGAATATCAGTGTCTAGGTCAGGGGTAAACCAAAACGATGTGCCTACACTCACCGTTTCCATGTCAATAAATCCATTACGTCCATCTTTTGCGGAAAAAGCAGCATCGAACATGTTTTGCGGACTTAATTGGACAGAACTCCTTTCTATAGATTTCACCAGTTCAGGTGATGTCGTCCCGGTATTCTGGATGGCCTCATAAACCTGCGCTTCTTTACGATACTTGCCCATCTTGCCATAGATATTTGCAAGATCAATCATTCCTTCCGGGGTCCCTTGTTCATCCACCAGTCGTTTATTTCTTTGTTCCGCATAGGAAAAATTTCTTTCAAAAATTGCTTTTCTTGCAAGATATTCTGTAGAGATCATCTTCTGCCAGCTATAAAGTTCATAATGCTCTGTGACTATCTTTCCGGCTTCATTACCTAAGTTATCTACGAGAAAAGCAGGTTCCATCAATTCGGCAATGATATCCGGCTCTGACTGGAGCAGAACCAAGATGGAATTCCAAATCGTTTTTTCTCTTGTAAGATAAAGAAAATTGATCTGTTTTTGGTGAAATTTCTCACTCAACAATTCCAAAACCGATGGAGACAAAAGTTTTCGATAAACCTGCAGAGCTTTTTCATGTTTTTTGCTCCCCCATAAAAGTCTTGCCAACATGAGTAATTCCTCAATATCGTCTCCTTGGGTAGTCCAAAAAATGGCAGAGTCAACACTGTTTGACCATCCTTTTTTTTGTTCTAACAACGACAATCCCTTGCTGTAGTTGCCAAGCCGCATTTCGCATTCGATAAATTTTATATAAAAATAAGGTTCTTGGGGGAACAATTTGCTTAACTGGAGCAGTGATACTGCTGCTTCTCTGAATCTTCCTCGCTCAAAAAGCAGCTTTGCCCGTAGAACTCCACCAACAACTGACTCCGGAGAACTTTGCAATACTGTTTGTATTTGTTGCTCGGCAATATTATATTCCTGATACGCAAGATTGGTTTCAATAAAGGCAAGCAGGTGGCTTGTACTCGGGTTTGAACTCACTGAAAGACTGTCATTTCTAACATCTTCATTTTTAGGTTGTTTCATTTTTCGCCCGAGTTGACTTCGCAAGGTAGCAATCTCCGGGTCGAATACGGCACTATCTATATGCTTATCCAACCTGCTTAAGGCGCCGTTGTAATCGCCAAGATAGTAACTCAACCAGCATCGCTCTTTTTCGATATCTGCCAGTAAAGGGATTACTCCCCCTTCAGATTGATTGTTGGTAGCAGTAGTCAAAAAACGTCTAATTAAATCGTCAGCTTCCCTGTGTTTTCCTTCAGCCTTTGCGATTCTTACTTTGATGAGCAGATTGCGACTGGCCTCTAACCCATTAGGCATCCGACCTTTCCCAGCGACAGTATTTTTATCTAAGGCACCGCTCCAAGCCTTTGCTGCCGTAAGATTTTTATCACTTAAGGCACTACCGGCCAGCACATAGAGAACTTCATTAACGGAACGTTTATCAATCAAAAGCTGCCTTAGAAGCTGTTCAGCCTTCCTGGTTCTCCCTTCCCGTCGAAAAGCATTAGCCAAGCGCAAATCGATCTCATCTAGTGCTTTCTTGTCATGATAATAACTACTCTTGTAACGATCGATTACCTGCTTGTATTCGTGAAAAAGATAATTCTTTGCCAACTGATCGAGATAAGCAAAAAACACCGTTTTATCAGGATATTGCTTGTCACTTCTCAAACCTCCCTCAAAAAGTGCCTTCAATTTTGAAGCATCGCCGAGAGATCCAGATAGCTCTATAGCAGCTTTTCTGACTTCAGCATCACTGGAATCTTGTCGCAGAATAGCCTCAAAAGAGGCTAACGCATCAAATTCTCTCATCAATGCCATCTCAATATTTGCCCGTAACAGATAATAGTTTTTTGTCTTATTCTGTTTTTTAACCTGACTGTCCAAATAGTGAAGAGCAGTTTCATACTGTCGAATATCATAATATTTCTGAGCAAGACGCATGGAAATGGTTTCATTGTCCGGATGATTTTCATGAATAATTGACAGGACGTCGAGAAACTCTCGAATCAATCCTTTGCCTTCCAACAAATCAGCCATTTGCAGGTATATGGCTTCTCGATTCGGAGTGACTTTTGCAAGATCGCGCCATAGCAACCACGCACCATCATTTTCAACGATGGAAATAAAATCATTGGCAAGAATTTGCTGAATATCCGCAATATGTTGTTTTATCCCATGATCGTTTGGATGTTTTTGAAAAAATCTTTCAAAAAATGCTAAAGCCTTATCCGGCCTGCCTAGTTTGTAAAGATATACTGTCCCGGCTTTGAGGAGGAAAGCGTCGTTGTTTTCCAGGTGATCAGCCAGGTAGGTAAGATGTTCGAGAGCGGCTTCATATTGGCTGTTTTCCAGGTAATAATCGACGAGTTTATAGCGAAATTGCAGGTATTCGGGATGACGTTTGATATATTGTTCCCAAAGAATACTACTTTCCTTTGATCGGCCTGGGATATCAATAACCTTAATCGCCTGGAAGAGAATCCGGTCATCGACCGCTTGTCTCTCTAATAGCTTCTTGAAATAGTGTCGTGATTTTTCGTTTTGGCCAAGATTATTGGCATCGACGGCTATCTCCTGTAACAATTTAAAATTATCCGGTTGCCGAGTACTGAGACTTTCCGCAAGGGGCAAGGCAACTTCTTTTTTCCCTATGTTCCTCAAACTGTCAACCAATCCCTCCAGTGCGGTATCAGAATGTTCCCCATTCGGATCTTTTTCCAAAACTCTGCTGTAATATCTGGCCGCCGCTTCCCAGTTTTTGCCTTGAGCTTCAGCCTGACCAGCGGCGAGGAGATATTCAATTTTTTGGGGATTTTTTTCCAAAAGAACAGTGGTTATCTTTGCAGCAGTTTTAAAGTCCCCTATCTTCAATAGGACTTTACAATACTCCCAGTTAGCTTGTTCAATGGTGGGCTTTTGTTTGAAGAGTTCGGCGTAAACGGATGCTGCCTGGGGATATTTTTCGGTCTTGATGTAGTTTCTTGCTTTGTCCCAAAGAAGTTTCCATGCAGGAGCTTCCCAGTCAACACCGACCACAGAAATATTCCTCTCCGGTGTAATCCCTTCCCGAGCTGCACTGGGTATGACAAGCACCACGGAGATGATAAGACAAGACAATAAAATGTGACTAATAACGACTGCTTTCAGTCCAGTAAAAGTCATGTCTGCCAGTCGATGATTTGTTAAAAGAGATTGCTCTCAATCGAGCTCGGAGAATCCTTTTGTTCAAAATGAGCTCGTAGTGATTTCCTGCCTTACAACGGAAGAGCTATCCGACTTCTTTTTTCTGAAGCAGGAACCAAGAAAGGAAAGCATAAACCTTGCAACTCCGGCCAAGGTTTATGGTAACCGTTTAGCGATAAAACTGCACTATTTTCTCAACGACATACGATTGCATACTGGAGGTAAGTTCAGGATAAATCGGCAAAGCAAGAGTTTCTTCGGCAACTTTCTCTGCCTCAGGGCAATATATTTCTCCAGCCAGCCGCCCCAGACACTCCTGTTTGTGTAAAGGCACCGGATAATATATTTCACAGCCAATGTCGTTCTTAGCCAACCATGTAATCAACTCATTGCGCATCTGAACACGCAACACATATTGGTTATAAATATGCACGTTCCGTGTCGCATTGTCATCGTTCAGATCGTCGACATATACACTTACGGGAAGGTGCACCTTTTCCTCGGCGACTAGCCCGATTTCTGTGAGAAGCCGGTTATAGGTCGCTGCATTTTCAGCCCGCTGCCGGTGCCACCCTTCAAGATAGGGCAGCTTGACTCGCAAGGCTGCGGCTTGAATGGGGTCAAGTCGAAAATTGCCGCCTACCAACTTATGGTAATACTTGGGATGAGCGCCATGGTTGCGTAAAAGGAACAGCTTTTCGGCAATGGTCTTTTCCTGGGTAATAACCATCCCGCCATCTCCGATTCCACCAAGATTTTTGCTTGGAAAAAAGGAAAAACAACCAGCGGTTCCTATCGAACCAGCTCTCTTGAATACGGTTTTTCCGTCTCGTTTCATCGGATACTCCGCTCCAATGGCCTGCGCTGCGTCTTCAATAACAGGCAGTCCATATTGCTCTGCAAGTTTCATGATTGCAGCCATGTCCGCGCATTGTCCATAGAGATGAACCGGAATGATCGCCTTGATTTTATGTTCCGTATCAGCTGCCAGGACTTCACTCATTTTTTCCGGATCTATATTGAAGCTGACCGGATCTATATCAGCAAACACAGGGATAGCGCCAACCCTGAGAATGACCCCCATAGTAGCAAAAAAAGAGTATGGAGTAGTTAAAACCATATCCCCTGGACCAATCCCTAACCCCATCAAGCATACTAAAAGCGCATCCGTACCACTGGAAACCCCAATCCCGTAGGCTGCCCCTGAGTATTTAGCAATTTCTTCTTCTAGGCTTTCGACTTCCGGACCCTGAATATAGCGGGTTGACTTAACAACGCAATTAACCGCGGCAATGAGATCTTTTTCGAGGTAGCTCAGCTGCGCCTGCAGATCAAGCAATGGGACTTTCATATTTTTCAAGATATTGGAGTTTTTTCAGGTTTGTCCGGTGGAAAACCACAAAGAATCCATCAGGATTTTGAACTAATAACTATTTTTTCACCATCAAAATAATCCGTTATGTCAGGTATTTCAGTTTCAAGATATTTTTTCATCTTTTTCAGCAGATTCACTTCTATCTGTCGAACTCGCTCGCGGGATATTGCAAATCGATCGGCAATATTTTGCAAAGTTAACGGTTCATCAGTCAACAAGCGTTTCTCTAGGATCATTTTTTCCTTGTCGTTAAGTTTGTCTTTGAGAATCTCGATAAGTTCAGCAAGTTTAACCTTGATCTCCTTACCAGCCACCATGGATTCAATACCGGGTCCATCACTTGGCAGGAAATTTTTCTGTTCATCTTCTGAATCGGAACGTACAGGGCTTTCCAGGGAAACATCCCAGTTGTCCATCCGTTGCCCCATCTCAACGACCTCACGTTCCTTAACGTTCAAACGCTCTGCCAACAATTTCGGTTCGGCGTTAAACCCTTGACCTTCAAGAAGTTTTCGTTCTTTATTTAAGCTGAAGAACAATTTTCGTTGGGCCTGGGTGGTGCCGATTTTTACCAACCTCCAGTTGTCCATAATAAATTTCAGAACATATGCCCGTATCCAGTAAGCCGCATAATAAGAAAATTTAACACCTCTGTAAGGATCAAATTTTTTAGTCGCCTGCACCAATCCAACATTACCCTCCTGGATAAGATCCATGAAGTTTTGCATCCAATACTTTTGAAAGTCCATGGCAACTTTTACAACCAATCGCAAATTAGAGCTAACCAGCCGATATGCTGCATCCTGGTCACCCTGCTCTCGAAACCTGATTGCTAGCTCGTCCGTTTCTTCCCGGGTCAACAGCTCATATTGACTGATTTCTTGAAGATATCGGTGTAATGCCGGATTACTGAGCGCCGGCAGATTCTCCTCGTCCGATACCGCAACAAGCGAGTTGTCGTAAGATCCGTCAATGCTGTCAATTTCGGTTTCCAGCTCGGGATCGTCCAAGGGATCTATATCTATTTCAGGGTCCATAAGGGTATTTTTATTCATCAACTTCCTTCTCCGGAAAATGTGCCCAGAAAATTTTAGAAAGATTATAATATTACCTTACATTGACGAAAGTGCAATCATATTATGAAAAGCAAAGTCGTCCACCCTTGCTCAATCCTGCTTTGACCTGATTGTATCATGCACTTTCATGTTTTGAGAATTCTATTTTAATCGTTGAGCATATATGCTAAATATCCAGCATTCTCCTGCCCTCAATCTATAATTCAGGCAGCAAATTTTCCTGTTATCTTCCAGCAATCTTCTTAACTAATGAAAAATATAAGAAATTTTAGCATTATTGCGCATATTGACCACGGCAAATCTACCCTTGCAGACAGGATGATCCAATTCTGCAACCTTGTCTCTGTCCGAGAATTCAAGGATCAGCTTCTCGACAATATGGATATTGAGCGAGAACGTGGAATTACTATTAAAAGTCAAACCATATGTCTGCCTTATACTGCTCAAGATGGTCAAGAATACTTCCTCAACCTCGTTGATACACCTGGTCACGTTGATTTCAGTTACGAGGTGTCTCGAGCGCTCAGTTCCTGCGAAGGCGCAATCCTCCTAATAGACGCAGCTCAGGGCGTGGAAGCACAAACCCTGGCAAATCTTTATTTGGCGATGGAAAACGATCTTGAGATAATTCCAGTAATTAACAAAATAGACCTCCCTTCGGCCGAGCCTGAGAAAATTGCCCTGCAGATTGAAGAAGATCTAGGTCTTGACAGCGAACTGGTGCAGTTCTGTTCAGCCAAGCTGGGAACCGGCATCAAGCAGCTCTTTGAAACCATTGTTAAGAAATTGCCTGCACCCAAGGGTGATCCGGATAGCCCGCTGCAGGCTCTCATTTTTGATGCCAATTATGATTCCTTTCGTGGAACTCTTATTTCCGTGCGTATTATTAATGGGAAGGTGAAGGCAGGCGATGTTATACGTTTCATGGCGAATGGTCGAGAATACCGTGTGGATGAAGTTGGGTTCTTTAAATTGCATAAAGAACCCCAGAAGCAACTATCCGCTGGACAAATCGGTTATATTCTGGCTGGTATAAAAACAGTCCAGGACACCAGGCCAGGCGACACCATTACCTTGCGAGATGCCCCTGCCACTGAGCCACTACCCGGCTTCAGAGAAGTACAGCAAGTGGTTTTTTCGTCGATTTATCCCATCAACACTGACGAATACGAGGAACTTGCTACCGCCCTTGAAAAACTGAAGCTTAATGATGCCGCTCTCACCTTTGAAAAGGATTCCTCGGTTGCACTTGGCTTTGGTTTTCGCTGTGGATTTCTCGGCCTCTTACATCTAGAGGTTATTCAGGAACGACTTGAACGAGAGTTTGATATTTCCCTTATCCTCACGGTACCCTCAGTACAATTTATTTTCCATCTCTCAGATGGGAGCATCAAACATGTTGACAACCCGGCCCACTTCCCCGACCCGGCCCATATAGTAAAAGTTGAAGAACCTTTTATCAAAGCAACGATCCTGATACCCGAAAAATACATGGGCGTGGTGATGACCCTTTGTATGGATCGGCGTGGAGAAAACACCAGTTTTCATTACCCGACCCCAGGCAGAATCGAACTGCAGTGCGAACTTCCGCTCTCGGAGGTTATTTATGATTTTTATGACCGGCTGAAGTCGCTCACCCAAGGCTATGGTTCATTTAATTACGAAATATTGGATTATCGCAAAAGTGACTTGGTAAAACTCGACATCCTCGTTAACGGTGAGGTTGTCGATGCCTTGTCGCAGTTGGTTCACAGAGAAAATTCCCGAGCTAGAGGCCTCCACGCCTGCGAAATGCTTAAGGAAGAGATTCCTCGGCAGATGTTCAAGATCGCCATCCAGGCAGCCATTGGTGGAAATATTATTGCGAGAACAACCATTTCCGCACTTCGCAAAGATGTCACAGCCAAATGTTACGGCGGTGATATATCTAGAAAACGTAAGCTCCTCGAAAAACAGAAAGCAGGAAAAAAACGGATGAAAACTGTCGGCAACGTGGATATTCCGCAAACTGCCTTCCTCGCCGTCTTGAAATCGGAACAAAAATAAAAAACCCAGGCCAACACACCTGCACCTCACTCTGATAAGCAGGATTCTTTTTGATGCCTCTGGCCGGCAATAAGTACTTGACGAATACCTTGGAGGGGGATCAACTGAGCCCCTTTCCATTTTTATATATGGAGCAGGATTTTGACTTCCAGCTCATCCTTTGTACTGGATACCAAAAAGAAAATTGTGATACAATTGAAACGCAATATTATTTCAACGTCTTTAACTTTTTCTATAATATGGATCACAGTACCATGAATGAACAATCGTCAGATGGCAGTATTAAAAATAAAAAACTCCTTGAGCCGACATTTCACTTTAAAACCAGCTTGTTAAAAATTGGCAACGACTATTCAACCGATAAAATTCCAGTCACAGAACTCGTGAAAGGGGGACAACTTCTCGCCGACTTCCCCAATTTTCCTAGATTTGCAGCAAAAGGTTTTGAAAAGGCACCACTTGAGCCTGGAGACTTTGCACAACTCTCGGAAGATGAAGGAGCTATTGTTGCAACTGTTCCCGGCTACCCAAAAGTCAAAAAAATCCGTCGCAGCGATGCGCCCGAACCTATTACGGTTGTCTCGATAGAACCACTTCTGAAAATTTCTCCAGATGACATGTTGGTTACGCTTGTCATTCATCCTCCATTGGACGAAGGCCATTCATTATTGCACGAGAAACTTGAAGATCTCTTAGCAGAGCAGAAAATCGTCTTCGGCACCGATCAGGAAGCCATTAGAGATGCAAATGCCTTTATGCAAAGCGGTGAAAAAGAGTTTCAAAGCTTCACTATTGCACGTGGACAACCAGTCGGCCAAAGTATCGATGCTTATCTGAGATACGACATGGAAATTGGACCGATTGCCGGCACGCTCATGGAAAACGGTTCCATCGATTTCAGGGACAGACGAATAATGGTTGGAGTGAGCGCCGGCCAGTGTATCGCCACTAAAATTCCCACGGTACAAGGAACCCCTGGCATTAATATTTATGGCAAGGAAACACCGGCAAAGGCTGGAAAAGACAATAAAATTGAATTACTCAATGATGTAAAGTTCTCAAAGGAAACATTACAGGTCATCGCCACCAAAAATGGTGTACTTTCCATTGTTAACAACAATGTTATCAAGGTGTGTTCGCATCAGGTATTGCTCGGTGACATTGACTATAAGACCGGCAATGTCGAAAGTATGAACTGCATCACCGTCCGTGGATCTGTGCAACCGGGATTTCGCGTCTCGGTTGGCGGTGATCTCGTTGTCTTAGGGTCAGTGATGTCCGCAAATATTGTCTGCCTGGGCAACCTTATCGTCAAGGGCGGCGTTACCGGAAAAAACAGTCTCCTCGACGCAAAAGGTGATGCCGATATCAATTTTATCGAACAGGGCGCACTCAAGTGTGGGGGAATTGCGGTCATCCGAAAGCAGTCTTACTACAGCGACATTTTTTCCGGCACTGATATCCGTTGCCACCAAGCGAGCAAAATCATAGGTGGCCAGCTCACTGCCGAAGGGAATATCACTATCGGTGATGTCGGATCAGTGAACTGTTCGCCCTCATTTATTGCAGCCGGTATAATTGCCGAACGTCTTCTCCATTTTAATCGTCTCAAGGCCAATGTTATTGAGCAGCAGGACGCAATAATCAAATGGTTGCAGCTCTACCATGGCAGCTCGAACTCGAAGAAGGTCAGAGGTATGGAAAAGGAACTTGCCGACACCAAACTCCTTCTGCTGCGATTGAACATGATTCCGGGCACGGGGATCTATTCCAAAGCGGGTGTTCCTGAAGACGAAAAGGCAGATCACAGCGAGGACTACAGCAGCGCAGGTGGAATAGAAATTGAAAAAATCAAGATAGACGTTATCGGCACCATTTTCGCCGGCACCAAAATCCAAATCGGCAACTGTGCGATGGTTATTGAAAAGACTGTGTCACTCCGACAATTCAAACTTCATCCAAACAAAAAAAGTATTATCGCCACGGCCATCAAGAATAAATGATAAGGTTATTTATTCTTGATCTTAAAATGGCTAAGCTTTCAGTTTTACAGCAATCCGTCGAAGAAGCCGCAGGCGATGACCGTAGCGGGCAAAAACAAAGTATAATGGATATCCCAAATAGTGCAGGACAATTAAAACAACCAGACACCTGGCCCCAGGTCCCCCACGAAAGTTGCCCATGGGTACGACTTTGCTCCATGCTGTAACTCTCGCCAGCCTTAAAACATCTATTCCTTCGATATCGTAACGTTTATTAAAGGAAGGCTTCATTCACTTATCCTCCGCCTCATATGGCTTAAAAAACACTTTATCCGCAACAAGGGATTGAATTTCAGCTGCAATTGATGCTGACTCCAAAGAGGAGCCAGGCCTTTATTGAGGTTGGTTTTGGGTTTTTTGCTGCCGTGAAAATCATCAAGGTGGTGCAGATGTCTTATATTCGCCACTTCTTTGGCTCGCGGGAAAGCGAGTTTACTCACGAAAAGATAATTAACCCAAGGCTTCCAATCATCAAAGGAATATCCCAAAAGAGCAGCGGCCGCAGCGAATCTCTCCGCAGAATCGATAATACCCTGTTGCAGAGGACTAAAATATCCATCTTGCTCCTTCTCAGCCTGTCCTATAGCATCATTTGTTTGTCTGAATTCCAATTCAAACCCCTCCTCGGTGAGCCGGTAAGCATTGAGGGTCGGATGTGGCGCACGACACGCTTCCTCGAAGATGTCTTGGGCGTAAAAGAGTGTGCTGGCAGCCAAATCAAAGCGATCACGATCATACATTATTCCCTTGAGGATGTTTTTTTCGCTTTCAGGGTAAGGAATTCCCCGCGTGGCACCAAAAAGCAAACCGAAACACGTGGGACAATCCGCTCTATGGGCAATAGCTTCAAAGAGAAAACGTTGAATTGTTCCAAGCCACCCAATATCGACTAGGGCTACATTTTTATGATCAAATAAGCCGGCTTGGGTAAAATATCGTTGCATGGCCAAGCTGGGTTTCTGCGTCTGCCGTTTTACTTCCGCCTGAAAAGACAGATCTTCAAGCAGCGCATCAAATTTTTTGTGATTTTCAGGATCATACCCTTCATGGATATGACTCAGACAGGTATCATCCCTCAGTCCAAACCTTGCCAAATGAGGAGTGAAGGGTTCTGTCTCAAGGCTGAAAATTCGGCAAACGTCACGAAAATCGCGATTTCCCGAAGGCAGAAATGCTATATCAGCATTCGTTTTGGTGAGCCCCTGGTAGGCGCATGAAGCCCCCGCCAAGGCCATTCTGCTGACGTAAAGATACTCTATTTCCGGTAAACATCCGTCGTCTGGATAAAGCACCGGCATCGCTTTTTCCCAGTAACGCTTGAATGTCCATCCTTCCCGGGAGAGAAAGAACACCTTGGTAATTTTTTTTTCCCTGCAGAATCTGGCGATCTGCTGAACAAATATTCCAATCAGAGGTCCGAGAAAATTATAGCCTTCACAGTATAATGCTGAATTTCCCTGGTTCTCGTCCTCTAAGGGAGCCATGAGCTGCTGGAGAATTCTGCCCCGCCAAAAGGGCCGTCCATCACTGTAATTATAATAGCGTTTGACAATCGACCTGCGATGGTCCTCACGTGGGTCGTGAATAATCATCGCTTCGATTCCATTTTCCCCAGCCCGCAAACCATCTGAAATGGGGTTGTCGCCGACATGCAACCAGGCCTTCGGTGAGAGAGAATATTTTTCAGCTATCATGGGGTATGCCTTGCCGGATGCCTTAGCCAAAAAAGTATCAGCCGAGGAGATCACTTCCTCAACCAATTCGTCAAGTCCGGCATATTTGATCAACCTGCGCAAATGACTAGAAGGCAGGTACATATCGGAGATAACAAATATTCTCTTCCCCTCACCAACAAGCTCTTTTATCCAAGCAACAAGACCTTGCCGTGGTACCAGCATGGTATTTTCCATCGCAAGCTCATAGCCGGTCACCTTTTCCAACAGCACATCATCATAGGAGTTTTGAAATATTTCCAACAAGAGTTCTCGCATAAAACCTGGATAACACGCTTCATGGTCGACAAATTCAGTTCCTGTTTCTGTCCTGTGTCTGCTCTCAATGGCGTCTCGATGCTGCTGGACTTTATGCCAGTGCCAATGTCGACCTTGCTGTTTGGCGAGTTCGGCGATATACCGAGCAACCGGGAGTTTCACCAGGTCGGGATTGTGGATCCTACGAATGAGAAGAGTATCAAAGAGATCAAACGAAACCACCTCCTTCTTGCCTGTTTTCTGCCGGCCGGCCTTAACCAGAGATGCCAACGAGTAGTATGTTTCAAAATCCATTGTTTTTTATCTGTTTTTTTTGGCGATCCAGGTTTTTAAGCTTTCCATCAACTCTTTAAAAGCTGGGCGAACCCCCCGTGATTCTTGAGGTTCCAATATTATCTTAACCTCATGTAACTCTTGACCAAGATCGATTAAACGTTCCGCACCGGCAAGAACATATTTACCATATATTTCTGGAAGTTTTGCCACCATGTACTTTTTTATCAAATCCTGATCCTGCATCCTGCCGGTTATCGCTGCTTCGCCGAGAGTATTACCGGAGTGGATACGGTAATAGAGCAGTTTTTCCTGATGCAGGTAGTGTACCCCGTCAGGAAAAGCAAGCATCATCCGGAATATATAATCGTAGTCATGCAGATATCTCAAGGCACAGAACTTGCCCACCGTCCGCATTGCCCGTGCCGTCATGAAGAGATTCGAGGTCGTGACCATAAAATTGCCTTTCAAAAAGGCAGCGTAGATATCCTTGCAGGTGAAATACCAATTTCTGTTTTTTGAATGCCAGATATTCCATCCAAAATTTGGATCATCATAGGTCTCTCCGGTATCGGATATTGGTATGACATCGGAGATAATACACTCCGCTTCTCGTTCTTCACATTCTCTAACGAGGCGTTCCAAACGATTTAGGGCATATACGTCATCGGAGTTGAGGATGGATACATATTGTCCTCTAGCAAGCGATAGTCCACGGTTAATGGTGTTATAGGCATCTTTGTTTTCCTGGTGGAAATACGTCAGACGCGGATCGCTATACCCTTTAACAATCTCGCCGGTGTTGTCAGTGGAGCCGTCATCAATGACAATCAATTCGAGATCCGAAACAGTTTGCTGCAGAACGCTGTCAACTGCCGCGCCAATAAATCGTTGATGATTGTATGCGGGAATAATGACAGAGATCAGCGGCTGTTGGGCCTTCACCTTTGGCATTGCGCTCTCCAATCAATTTCCATATGTTAAATAGTTTTATTTAAAGGCGACCGTCATTGCTCAGTCGCATACTTTTGGCTGAGTTACAGCAGCTCATTTCTCGGACGTGTCCTTACGTAATGAAATACGTCTTGCAAGTCAAGCCTTAGTTCAAAATCTCTGCAAAGGGAGTCTCTGTTTTTTGCTTTACTGCCCCTTCGGGCCGTAACAATTTTTAGTCCGGCTACTATTCTTTCTCACTCAGGGCCGCTTTATCAAGAAGGCTTATTGTCCGACCGTTTACAGTTATCAATCCCTCTTCAGTCATTTTGGCAAAGATTCTTGATAATGTTTCCGGAATAGTCCCTAAGAGGCTGGCGAGCTGGCCTTTGGAGATATCCAGTTCAACCTCATCGCGCCCCCCTTGCTCTTCACTGAGATATATAAGATAATTAGCAAGTCTCACGGGAACTTCTTTTAAGGAAAGACTCTCGATCTGGCTTGCGAATCGACGCAACCGCATGGAAAGGACAGCCAGCATATTCAAGGTAATTGATGGGGTGGCTTCAACCAGCCGGATAAAGCGGTCGCGGGGGAAAAAAAGAGTTCTGGTTTTTACCAAAGCCTCAGCGCTGGCAGGAAAAGGTTGGCCGGAAAAAACAGGCACCTCGCCAAAAGGTTCTCCTTCCCCAAAGATATGCAAGATATGCTCCTTTCCGGCCGGCGAGACCTTAAAGATCTTGACTCGTCCCTCACCGACCATATAAAAACCAATACCCTTGTCACCCTCAAAGAAGATAGTCTCTCCTCGCTGAAAGGATTTTTCGACCGCAATTTCTACAATATCCTCAAGCTGCCGAAGAGGAAGTCCGCCAAAAAGAAAGCTTTTTTCGATGATCTGTTTTTTATCCATGATGTCCATTAGCTAAAACAGTATATTTTGAGATTTCTATAACTCTGCCATAGTAGCGAGTAGAGAGAGCCAATTTCATCTGCCAAGATTCTACCAATAATTGCAGATTAAAACACTCCATGAAATTTTGGAAATCAGATTGCAGAGGATGGACAGCCCACGCAAGATCATTCACATCGATATGGACGCTTTTTTTGCTTCAATCGAGCAAAAAGACCATATTGTTTTTCGAGGGAAGCCCTTGGTTGTCGGTGGCAGTCCGGGTAATCGAGGTGTCGTGGCTGCTTGTTCTTACGAAGCACGTAAATTTGGGATTCACTCAGCCATGCCTTGTGCAAAAGCCGCCCGATTGTGCCGTGAAGTGATTTTCACCCCTCCCCGCATGGAAAGATACCTGGAAATTTCCGCGAAAATTATGACGATTTTTCGTCAATACACCCCTCTTGTGGAGCCTCTCTCCCTGGATGAAGCTTTTCTCGACGTTACTGATATTAGAGAACAACAGCCGTCTGCTACTCTTTTAGCAAGGCAAATTTGCCAACAGATCTATACAGAACTGCAACTCACGGCATCCGCAGGAATTTCCTACAATAAATTCTTGGCAAAGGTCGCATCAGATATCAAAAAACCGCACGGTATCACCACTATTCCCCCAGAAACAGCACAACAGTTTCTCGACCACCTGCCGATCCGCAAGTTTTATGGTGTTGGCCAAGTGACGGAAAATAAAATGAGGCAACTTGGAATCAACACTGGTTCTGATCTCAGAAAGTGGGAGATGGAACCGCTGGTCTTTCATTTCGGTAAGATCGGATCATTTCTCTTCAACATTGTCCGAGGGATTGATGATCGTCCGGTCGAACCACTACGAGTTCGTAAATCCATGGGTAGCGAAACCACCCTTCCCTTCGATACAGATAATCTCATCGAAATACGCAAAATCCTTATTGACCTTGTCCAAGACTTAGAAAAATCATTGCTTAAAAATAACAAAGGTGGCTACACTCTGACCCTGAAGGTGAGATATAAAGGGTTCATCCGGTTGAAGCGTACTTTTAGTTTTTATCATATGAAATCAAATAGATCTCTATATGCAGAACGGCTTCGAATATTTTCCTTCAATAAAAAACTTACTGATCTCAGAGTGTTGATGCACAAGAAAAAAACA
>JAZDOW010000186.1:0-3782 GCA_043798185.1 Pseudomonadota bacterium
CCAGCATAAAAAGGTCATCGATGCTATCGTCAACTGCCGCTCCGGTAATCTCGGCGTGGCCGTCTACCACTGTGAGGCTTGCGGCACCTCTCATCACATCGACCGGTCCTGCGGCAATCGTCATTGTCCTCAGTGCCAATATCAAAAAAGTCAGGATTGGCTGGAAAGCCAATTGAGCCGCCGTCTGCCCGGTCGGCACTTCATGCTCACCTTCACCATGCCGGAGCAGATCCGGTCCTTTTGCCGCAGCCATCAGCGGATTGCCTACGAGGCCTTGTTCAAGACAGCCTCCGAGTCCATTAAAAAACTGGCCAAGGATCCCGCTTACATCGGTTGCGATCTGCCGGGGTTCACCGGCGTTCTGCACACCTGGGGCAGACAGCTGCAGTATCATCCCCATCTGCACTTTATCGTTCCGGCCGGAGGCTTGTCAAAGGACAGAAAAAAATGGCTTGTCGCCGGTAATAATTTTTATCTCCCGGTTCGGGCTCTGGCCAAAATCTTCAAGGCCAAGTTCAAAGCCGAGATGGAGAAAAACTGCATGTTGCCATGCATCGATCCCAAGGCCTGGCAAATCACCTGGAATGTCAATTGCCAGGCGGTAGGCGATGCTGAAGCTTCACTCAAGTATCTTGCCCCGTACGTCTTTCGGGTGGCCATCTCCGACAACCGCATTGTCGATGCCCTGGGGCGAGATGTCACCTTTTCCTATCGCAAATCGGGGAGCAACCGTTCGAGAAACATCACCATTGATGCCCTTGAGTTCATCCGGCGCTTTCTTCAGCATGTCCTTCCCAGCGGCTTCATGAAAGTCAGGCATTTCGGCTTTATGAACAGCGCCTGCAAAGTATCTTTTTCCTGGCTTCGCCTCCTTGTCCTTGCCGCTTTGGAAATAGTATCGTTCGAACTCGCCGATCTTCTTGTCAAGAAACCTGAGGTGCAAAGAAAGAAACCGTTCTGCCGCTCTTGTGGCGCTGAGCTTCTCTACCTTTTTAGCATTATTCCCGGCGTTCCCTGCCGGGCGCCGACTTAACGTTCGGCCCTGATTTAAAAGGACATCCGAGCACTTTTCCCACTCCGCCAGGACAAGGGAGAAGTGCGTCCAAAATGGCAAAAAACGGCAAAATATTCTCTCTGATCTTGGGATTTTTTCAATGATCCGACGTCCATTCTCAAAGATTTGTGGTCAAATCACTCAGCCGGTTGTCACTTAGCCGACTATTTCCCTCCCGTTCCTACATCCCCGGCAAAGCTTTACCCTATATATAACCCGCGGCTCCTTGAACAATGGATTGAGTTCGACCGCTACGCGGATCGACTCAATCCTTAGTGGTTGGAGGATGTCGTACCAGTGCTCAAACGCAAGATTTGTTGTGATGATTGTTGGACGGCCTGCTTCGTAGCGTTCTTTCATGAGCTTGAAGAAGCTGTTCATCTGCTCGGGAGTTAGCCCAACTTTTTGCGAATGATTTTCAAACTCCCCTAGAACCTGCATTTTTCATTTCCCGCAAAAATTATTAATTCGTAATATCAACTACATAAAATTTTGGGAATCTTTGTAGTGCCTTGATAGTCAAAAGTTTTACGTCATTTAAGCCGCCATTTTCAATGGCTCCGTCGTGTTTTTACTACGTTTGTTTTGAATTATTTGATATATCGCGGTGTGCTTGAATTTGCGAAAATTATGATAGAACTCGTGCTGAATGACGGTCTTCACCATTTCCTCGGAAGGGACATCCCTGGGGTAGGTTCGCATCCACCAATGGTGGAGTTTGAGGATCCGTTCGGCATGCTGCAGGGCAAGTATTTGCAGCAAACCTGTGGCAATCAGCGCAATGTTTACAAATCCCTCAATCGCATTCATGGCACCGGAGATCAATTGCTTGTTTTTGTCATTCATGTGCTCCAAGTCGGCGACGGTAAGGGATTTGGCCACGTTTTCAGGCCAGGCCTTGGTCCAGAAATGGTAATACAGGCCACCGATGATGTGCTTGACCATTTTGAAAGTGACCTCAATTTTAAATCGACAGGCATACAGTTCAATTATTTCCACCGGCGACATGCTCAGGTCGGAGCAGATCAAAATGAATGTGCTGGTATCGTCTTTTATCATGACAAATCGCAATTTTTCCCGAATCGCTTGCCAGACCAGATCAAGACAAAGGATTTCCAGCCTTTTGGTCTCGCCGTAGGTGTTGACGGTAATGGTCGAAAAGTCGTCGGCGCGAGTCGTAAACAGCTCGTTCAGTTTTATTCGTTTCCCATATTGACACGGCCTGCCCCGGCCACCATAGGCTTGCGGCTCTTCTTCCCTGGCAACGATATTGCTTTTGGCGCGGGTGACAATGTGAAGCAGACGTTCCCCCTTACTGCCCAACAGGGTCTTGGCAATGGCAAAGGCAGGACCAACGGCAAAATACGCATCCAACACCGCGACGCAGGGTTCTTTCAGTTTTCCGGCGACATCCTTCACCATATTAGCCATCAGCGTGACGACCGTAATCTTCTCCATGTCCTCCTTACTGGCGTCCTTACCCTGGAGTTGGCGAATAGCCTCCGCCCCCTCGTGAAGTTCGGCCGTCACCGGAACGCAAAAGGCCTTGTCCTTGTTGGCGACAAGCATTCCGAGAACACCAAAATGATGGCCGAAAATCCATGGCGCTTTGCTGGAATTCTCAGATTCCTGGTGCAACTTTTTCACGCCCGGCATGAATTTCGCTTCCTTGGCGATCTTGATTCCATCACCAATCAGGATATAAGCGCCGGCACGGGTACGAGCTGCCCCCTGCTGTATGACAAGCTTCAACCAGTAGGTAACCAGTTTGTCGATCTTCAGCGCCCCGGATCGGAAAAACGCAAGAAAGCCCTCGTACTTACCGGGCAGAAGCCGCAACCAGCGAATACTCGACGATACGCCATGGTGGTCGAGTCGGACAATGAAGCCGAAGATTGCCACGACAAACCACGCGAAAGTCGCCGATCTGGGAAAAGCCGCACGAAACGTCCTCAGCAACAAGCAGAGTTGACCTATCATTTTGCCCCCTTACCTGATATGAATGGACAGTCTGAACAAAGCACCGTTGCCGATTCCTGTTATTCTTGGCTTAATCCAAAGGTGTTGGGAGCTACCCGGTTGAATCGTACTCCTTTTCGAATCTGTTTGCCCATGGCTGAAGACAAGGAATCCCGGTCAAGTTGCACACCGAATTCCTTTTCCACCGCCGCTATGATTTCCGAGACGTGCAATGGCTTTCCTGCATCACCAAGCACTTTTTCGACCATATCAAAGTTTGACGTACGTCTACGGCCAGGTTTTGGGAGGAGATATATCTCTTTTGCTAAACGGGCGATCAGGCCGAGTTTGAACTCTGCGACTTCCTTTTCATACGTTAAAAACAGCTTGTCTCGTTCCATAAAGTGCCTCCAAAGAATAAAGGTTGATGGTGAATCCTTTGGAGAATACTAAAATTTTACTTGTACGTCAAGCACTAAGGACGTACAAGTACCAGTGAATATCTGGAGATAGAATAGTGTGTTTAGCTTTTAACCACATATAGTTAAAGTAGTATTGCTTATAATTTTTTAAGTACGTAATATGTAGAACTTTTGACTGTCAAGGTAGTGCCATAAAATATATTGACAAATGATAATTTTTATGCCACACTCGCTGCCATGTATATCCGAAGAACAACTATCAAAAGCACGAAGGACGGTACTCGATATTACAGCTACCGCCTTGTCGAATCCAAGCGTACCGAGAAGGGTGTGCGACAATACACCTT
>JAZDOW010000302.1:0-6554 GCA_043798185.1 Pseudomonadota bacterium
GCTCTACTGTTTCGACTATTATTTTATTTGAATTACAGTCTAATTTTCTTAATTCATTTTTTATTTGTGTAAGCTGAGGTCTATATGGAGCTATTACTCCAATATTTTCCTCGCTGATACCACAAAAAATTAATTCATTAATAAGCTCTCGAATTAGTATTGCTTCAGAATTTGATTTATTATTATCCTTCGAATGATTCATTCTTATTACAACATCAACATTTCTAGGATTTTGTTTATATTAACTCAATTATATACCACTATTTCAATTAAAGAGCATATCACATTACAAAGATAAAGAACTTATTTGTTGTTTCGCGGAAAAAAGGAAAGGAAGTATCTTCCTTTCCTTTTTTCTGCTACGGAGGTTGGCTGTAATATTCCATATTTTTCATTTTCGGTATAATGGACATTTGTAATGTTTTTTTATGGTGTAATGTTCAATATACATTTGTAATATTTTAGTTTTCAGCGATATCGCATTTCTATTATAGACCTGTTCTTAATAAAAGTAAGAGGGTAACATATTTGAGATTGAATCTTTCAAAAACCGGTCTAAACTTTTATAACTTCCCATTTATTGTATCACGAAAAAAGTTTTTTTTAAAATACTGAAAATGATTTTAACTTTACCTCATCAGGAGAAGCGTAAACAGGCTCTGCTGGAGAGCAACCTGTTAGGAATATCCTGATCCGATAGAATGAGGCCGATGTAAAAGTCGGTCTTTTTTTATGATCATTCATTCGGTATATGCCTTTAAAAACTCAGCCACGAACTTCTTTTTCGTACCAATGTTAAGCCATTATGGTTTCTGAATTTGTTTTTCAAATCAGCAAAATGACCATTGTCCTCATTTTTCCATCATTTGTTTGGTTTCTTTTACCCTGAATGATTTGCCGTTCATGTTTACAATAAATGCACGATGGGTTAACCTGTCAACCATTGCGGCGGTTAGTACTATGTCGCCAAACATTTCGTTCCAGTGCTCAAAAGAAAGGTTGGTGGTTATGATAGTCGACTTGCGCCCGCATCGCAGCGAAAGGTGGCTAAAAAGCATCTCTGCGCCTTCTTTGTCGAACGAGATATAGCCAAACTCGTCACATATTACCAAGTCGTATTTTTCGAACCGGTTTTCGATTGTTCGTAATGTTTTTTGCGAACGGCTTTCACGTATTTGGGTCAACAGCCGTGACACGGTAGTAAACAATACCTTGTGCCCTTCCTGACATGCTTTGATGCCCAAGGCAGTGGCAATATGGGTTTTTCCTGTTCCAGGGTTACCTGACAGGATGATGTTCTGTCCTGTCTTTATAAAGTCAAGTCTTTCAAGTTGGGATAGTTTCGCAGCAGCATCCGGCGGCAAATCTTCCCGGCATAGGTCGTACAAGTATTTGTACTGTACAAAACCCGCCTGCCGTATTTGTGATTTGCGGCGATTCTCTTCTCTGGTGGAGTGTTCTCTCTCCATGAGCTTCAATAGGAACGCTTCATAAGAAAGACTGTCGATAGCTGCCTGACTCGCCTGCTGTTCGTATTCGCGCCTAAATGCTGGCAACCGCAACGCTTTGCTTAATTGCTCTATTTGTTGTTTGATATCCTTATCGACCATGATGTTTTAGTTTATGTTACCGTTTGTTAATAGCGATATTTCTTTTAGTTGCTGCATCGAAAACCCCTCAATTTCACCCTTATCGTTTGCAGCGGGGAAAGGCAGATGAACGAGTGGTTGGTTTCCTAACAATGCGATGACCTTGTCGGCGGACACGTCTTTTGGACAAAGGAGGCTTAGTCCGGTTACTGCATCAATTAACTTCTGATGAGGTATCTGGTGGGCCTGACAGTACATCAATATATCGACAAAACCGCGTGGCTGGTTGACGAAGAAATCTTTGTACAACGCCCTTATCGCCGGAAGCGATTGTTCCATTGCCACTGATCCGTGCAGTGCCCCAGGCTTACGAGAAAGGGTAACCAAATAGTGCTCAAGGTTGATCTGCCACTGGTACATGCCATAGTCACGGTCATGCCGGCATACTTGCAGATTGTTGTGATATACCTGCAAATGTTTAGAATAGGCTTTGACTTCAACCATCCGTCCCACCAGATAATCGGGTACAGAATACCGGTTGGTGCCATAGCTGAACGTGGAATATTTGTCCACCTTCAGGCATTCTGTCAAATAGCAGTCCATGATACCTGGAAACTTCCACAATGAAGATTTTTCCTGTGCCAGAGCCACTAAAGGACTTATTCCCTTTTGGCAGGAAACCACGCTATTAATTTTTTCGAGAGTGGCCAAAAGGTACTCTTGGGCATGTTCAATACTGTCAAAATCATCTTTGTGGGAAAAGGCCTTACGGCGAACGTATTCGACACTACGCTCAACGTGACCTTTCTCGTTGCCCCTGCGAACATTACAAAAACGCCAACGGAACTGAAACCACCCCGAAAGATTAGTTAATGCCCGGGTAGGCACCTTCTCGTTTCTCCCTACAAATTCTGCAATGGCAACACGCATGTTGTCGTAAACCATCTCGTGGTAGACGCCACCAACGTGAGCAAAAAATTCATTATGTGATTCCATGAAGGCAAGCGTGTTTTGTCGGTTGTAAAGCCTGCTAAAACGATAATTGCCAAAGGACGATGTGAAAACGGCCATGTACAAACGCCTCAGGTGACCAGCTATTTTTAGCTTTACCTCAGCCCAGTCAAATTCACACTCCTCTCCAGGTACGTAAGATTGTCGAATGAAAGCCTCCCGGGTAGCATACTCCTGAAAACGAATATAGTTGCATACGGTCGTGTAGCCTATCTGGTAGCCTTGCATCAGAATATGCTCGTGTATGTCTATCTTTAACTTTACTTGCTTGCGCATCCCTTCCCTACGCTTCCGGTCATTCTCCTGAAGTTGATCTTTTATTATATTTTCTATTTCTTGGTTTAACTTGCGCTTTGACCGGTTAGACCCATCATACTTGGGCGGTAAACCACTGTATTCCTGAAATCCTTCATGACTTGCCTCAATACCAGGCTTTTCTAATACAGAGATGTATTCCTGTAGGTATTTTTTTACTGTCACACGACTAATCTGCAAATCTCTTGCGATTTTCCTTTCGCTGTCATGTTCGCGAAAATATCGCCTGATAACCTCTTGTTTCGTAACCATACTTATCATTATTTTTTTGTTGCTTAGTTTTTTGCAAAGCAACTGGTTTAACATAATAAGTGGTATACTTTTCAACGATAATGTGGTATACTTTTCAATTAATATATACATTATAGATTTTATGATAATACAGCCTACTTTTATCATAATAATTGTGGGCATAGAATCAACCAATTCCGCAATTGATTTTCCATAATATTTTAATTCTTCAATTTTCATAGTAGTTTCATTAATTTTGCCTAACGGTTGAAGCTACGAAACGACGAGCATTTTCTTGCAGTGGTTGTCAAATGTAAATACCGTTTGAAAACTGCACAGGATTTCGGTTGAAAACTGCACAGCTTATCATATAGTTTTAACTTGCCTTTTAACAAAAAGGCGTAAAAATGATAAGCATGGTAGACAAACAAAAAATCATTCATTCATGGCATGTTGAAAAAAAGTCTGAATTAGAGATTTCGAAAGAGCTTAACCTTAGTCGCAACACTGTTCGGCGTTATTTAAAAGCCTTTCGATTTGCACTGGAGCAGAGCCTGATGAGCGGAGAGCCGCAACCAGTACTTGAGGAATTTCTTCTGGGCATTCCGCGTTACAATAGTGTAAACCGAGGGAAAAGGAAATTGAATACAGAGATCATATCGGCTATTGACGCGTATCTACAGGAGAATCAAAAAAAGCGACTTATTGGAAAACGGAAGCAAGTTTTAAAGAAGATTGATATCTGGGAGTTGTTACAGTCATCAGGTCATGATATTGGCTATACTGTTGTCTGTGATTACATCCGGATGAAAGAGTCCGTTAATCAGGAAGCTTTCATTCGTCAGGAGTATGAGCCTGGAGAGAACTGTGAGTTTGATTGGTGTGAAATACGGCTCACTATCAACGGTATAGATCGGAAACTGTATCTTGCTATTTTCACAATGTGCAAGAGCAATTTCAGGTTTTCGATGATCTTTCAGCGTCAGGATACCCTGGCCTTCATGGAGGCACATATTGCATTTTTTTCTTTTTTGGGAGGGGTTTCCCTGAGGATGAATTATGACAATATGCGTGTTGCCATTGCCGAGTTTGTTGGGTCTCACCAGAAAAAACCTACAGTTGCTTTGTTGCAGTTATCTTCTTTTTACGGCTTCCGTTTTCGGTTTTGCAATATTTTTTGCGGGCATGAGAAGGGACATGTGGAGCGGAGCGTTGAGTATATCCGCCGGAAAGCATTTGCTCGCAAGGATGAGTTTACCACGATTTGCGAAGCTCAAAACTATCTGGACGATGTTTGTGTCGGACTGAATTCAAAGAAATTGACCGGCAGTAAATTCACTATTGATGAACTGATTTCCGAAGAACGAGAACATCTACTGGCCTATCCTGGACGTATGGAGTGCTTCACCCTTGAGCAGGCTGGTGTTGACAAGTATGCCACCTTTGTGTTAGGACGAAGCCATTACTCGGTTCCCGACCACTTGGTTGGCCAAACAGTTGAAGTAAAAGTATTCTCTAATCAATTGAAGATTTATTATCAAGGACAGGCTCTTTGTTCTCACGCCAGAAGTTCAGAAACGGGAGATTGGATAATTACATTGGATCATTATTTACGCACCCTCCAGCGTAAGCCAGGTTCCCTTCATGGTTCTGTGGCCATCAAGCAGGCTCCCTGGGAAGTTCAGGAAATTTACGAATCGTCTTTCCGTGACAAAGCCAGAGACTTTATTGAACTGCTCCAATACTGTAAAAAACATGAGGTCTCCCATGTGCGATTGTGGGAAGTATACCGACAGTTACAGGGGATATGTCCAAGCGACATCAGTCTGGATAAGCTTAAGGCTTTGTTGGGGAATAATCCTGATCTGATTGGAATTAAGTATCCAGACTCAGATATTGTCAGGTTCTCCCGTGAGCAGTTAGTAGAAATTCATCAAATACTCGAAAAGAATTAGTTATGGAAAATAATATCACACAAGAAATTATTAGTTACAGCAAGGAACTTCGCTTGCCGACCTTCCGAAAAAATTACGAATCAGCCGCTCTTGAAGCCGCTTGTGAAAACCTGAGTTTTGAACAGTACTTGCATGGTCTGTTACAACAGGAGTATGAAGCACGTGCAGAGAATCGAAAAAAAACCAGAATCCGACAGGCCGGTTTTCCTCAGCTAAAGTATCTTCAGGATCTTAGTCGGGAGGAACTTCCCAGTGAAGCTTTTGAACGCTTACCACTACTTGAACGTCTGGATTTTATCCGCGAAGGCAGAAACTTGATCCTGGCAGGGAATCCAGGAACTGGAAAGACCCATCTGGCATTGGGGTTGGGGATCAAAGCCTGTTCAGAGGGGTTCCGTGTACTATTCACTACTGTACCCAGAATGCTGACACAGATCAGAGAAAATAGGTCGGAAAAAAAATTGTCTAAGCTGGAACAACAATTTGAAAAATATGACCTGGTAATCTGTGACGAGTTCGGATATATCTCTTACGACAAGGAAGGGGCAGAACTTCTGTTTAATCATCTCTCCTTACGCGCCGGACATAAATCGACAATCATTACCACTAACCTTTCCTTTGATCGATGGCCAGAGATATTTGGGGACCCAACCCTAACGGCAGCTATGGTGGACAGACTTACACACCTGGCTTTTTTAATAAATATGAACGGTAAATCATACCGCGTGAAGGAGACTCGCAAATGGAACTGCCAATAATAAATAGGGCAAATAATAGCCCGAAGAATCCTTATGCGCAAAGAACTAAAATGATATTACATGATTTTTATAGATAAAGGTTTTTTTAAGGCATACGCCAAAAGAATATAATGAAAAAGAGCAGCTTAGCATATGCTGTACTGCTCTATTACATTCCATTGGATCAGAATATTCCTTGAAGAGTTGCTCCTCAGCAGAGCTCTTCTCCGCTTGTTCTGATGATGCAATATAAAAAACACTAATACAGTTACAGAAAATACTTATCAACATTTATAACAAATCAGGCTAATAATGGGAGCCCAAAATTATGAAAATGCACCCTGAGAATTGGTACTTGTGTACATCAAAAAATAGTGTAATTTTGAATAATCAAGCTGTTCACTTTTCAACCGGTACAGCTGTGCAATTTTCATCCGGTACTTACACACCTTTTCCCAGCCTGCCAAATGCCACTACACCCCCTACATCGCCAAATGGAAAGGCGAAGAAGGGTATGTGCCTGTCGAAGAATGCGGTACATACTCACAGGAAACAGGGTTTGTTCCTGATCACGACAAAATCCAGCAGGTGAATTCTACAGGTGAAAAGTAAGAGAAAACGGTTGGGCTAGCTTCTTTATTTCTACCTGTTATTTTAGAAAAATATCTATCTTTCGCCGGTAAATTTTTTTGGAATACAATATGAATGAATATACC
>JAZDOW010000051.1:0-46557 GCA_043798185.1 Pseudomonadota bacterium
AGAAAATAATGACATTGCCTGAAATTATTTTGTGCTATGTTTTCAGATATTTAAGAAATGCCCTCATGTTTATAGTTTACGAAAGAATATTTTGACATTATTAATATTTTCAATTAGTTAAAATTCAAGCGGGAATTGCTGAAGATCTCTTAACCAAAGTATCATCAAACAACCGGACCACTCCAGCGTGTGGTCAGTTGTGCCCACTGGGGTGACCGGTTGTCTTCAAGAGAAAAGATGAAGCGTGTTCATAACTCTTTATCCGGCAGATCTTACTTTTTTCTTAACTTTTGCCTGAAACGTATTTTTTTAGGAAATGAGTTCTGAATATGCGACCGTGTCCCTTTTAGTCATTTACAAAAAATATTCGCACGTTCTTTGCGAAGATTTTTGATAAGTGACTTATCCCGTGTATCGGGGCTCGGACCTTGGAATTTTCCGATAGATAATCCGGTTGTTATCTCCTCTAAACCGAGGTATTGATAGTACCGATGTTTTGTCATCAAGGACAATGTGACCCACCCCCGACCTAGTGGACTCTCAGAAAAAAGAGCGCCCTTGGTAAGAAGAGACTTTTTACTTTGCACTGCCTGAATCGGTTTAAAAGGAGCTTACATAGAAGGATGAGTTATCAAGTTGCCATCAATGGATACGGACGAATAGGCCAAAGCGTGCTGCGGGCGATCTATTCAACACCGTTCAGATCGAAATTCAAAATTGTGGCTATCAATGAGTTGGCAGATATTGAGACCCTGACCTACCTTACCCGATACGATACTACCCACGGTCGTTTCCCCTACCCCTTGCGTTATGAAGGCGATACCCTGTATATCGGCGACGATCGGATACAGATTATCAACGAACCCGATCCAGCTAAACTCCCCTGGAGTGAACTGCAGATCGATCTGCTTTTTGAGTGCTCCGGTTCTTTTTCCGACAGAATGCCGGCAGACCTGCATCTGGCCAGCGGCGCCAGGCGCTTGCTCCTTTCCCACCCCGCCATCCCGCATATCGATGCGACTATCGTTTACGGGTACAACCATGCCTTGTTGCAGAGTACCCATCGCATTGTTTCCAATGCCTCGTGTACCACAAATTGCATTGTCCCGATTCTCGATATCCTGCACCGGGAATTCGGCATCATAAACGGAGTCACCACCACCATCCATTCGGCGATGAATGATCAGCCGGTCATCGACAGCTACCACCATACCAATCTTCGCCTTACCCGAAGCGCCCTGCATTCGATCATTCCTGTCGACACCGGACTCGCTAAAGGAATCAACCGGTTAATGCCACAACTGGCGGATCGATTTGCCTGTCTCCATGTGCGGGTACCGACCATCAACGTCTCCCTCATGGATCTGTCCGTTAACGTACAAACGGATACCTGTATAGCCGAGGTAAACGCCATCATGGCCCGTGAGTCCTGCGCCCGCCTGCGGGGCCTTCTCGGATACACGGAAGAACCCCATGCCTCGGTTGATTTCAATACCGATGCTCGATCGGCTATTGTCGATGGCAGCCAAACCCGGGTCTGTGGTGGTCGGTTACTTAAGATGCTCTGCTGGTTTGATAACGAATGGGCTTTTGCCAACCGAATGCTAGATGTTGCCAATCACTGGCTATCCCTTGGATAGATTGTGTATTATCCTTTGGTATACCACCTGTATCCAAGAAATGCCTTCCGGCAGCAAAAAAGATATTGTTTTGGATTTTAACAGATTGTTTCAAGAAGCCAAACAACAAGCCATACACCTGAGGCAGCGATGATTATCTATAAAAGAGACAAAAACATGCAATGGAAATTGGACCATGTCCGTTTTCTCTACCCGCCCGACGATTTTACCGGGACCTTTGCCAATGCCAAGATGCAGGAGCGGCACAAGGCCAATCAGGAGCAGAAAATCAAAGTGCTTCTTGACCATCTTGAGAGCCATGACAACCCTCTTGAGGCAATGAGAGGTCTTCACCCCCTCGATCACCTGCAGTTCCTGCATAACAACCTGGAAAGCTTCAGACAGGCGGGTTGCCTGGAAAAGACCGTCTTGGCGCTCTACTATCGCAAGAACACACCCTTTGCCGCAGTCGGTGACTATGAAGAATGGAAATCACTCCTGGCTCAGTGCGACCCTGACCGCCTCAAAGAAGAGGGCAAACCTTTTCCTTTCGAAAAGACCACTGCTTTTCGGGGTTCGGTAACCGACAATCCCAAGGGGTTGAGTTGGACTATCAGCAGGGAAGAGGCCGCATGGTTTCTAGAGCGCTGGAAAGACAAGAGCCTCGGTGGCGGAACCGTATTTGCCAGGGAAATAACCCGGCAGGACGTCCTGGTATATATTGAGGATGAGCATCGACGGGAGGTTATTCTCATCCCTGAGGTTGCAGAGAGTGCAGTTGCCAGAGAAATCGATCACTTATAAACCACCAACAACAACTACCGACGAGAAGTCGGTGGTTGTTGAGTCTACTCTCGCGCAGACTCCCTTTCTAGAAAATCTCGATATTCACACATATGTCCCAATGCCTTAACTGCACGCTCGGGACTGGCGAAGAAAACTCCGTTGTATTTTGAGTTTTTTACTTCATAAATCGCAGGTTTTTTAGGATCGGCAGTCAAGGTTACCCCAAGAATTGGTTTTCTGTACCTCTCCATCAATTCAACCGTATGCTTGATATACTGATGCCCCCATTTATGAAGTCCTTGCAGAATTTTCTGAGACTCTTTCGGATCAGCCCCGGAATCTACTACATTGATGGATTCCAGCAATGTCTCTAAAAGATATTCTCGCCCCGAAATTCCCAGATGTATAATAGCGTCACAACCATCCCAGGCCGCGAGCACCTCAATGGCTTTCACTGGGAGCTCCAGATCATTTTCACCAACAAGGTCAACAGGGTTGGTACGACTCCAGTACGATGGGAGCATTCCATCGAGCACAGCAACTATTTCATCACTGAGTGGCTCGACAAGCAAGTTCTGATCATTGCACAAATCACTCGTGACAACCCCCCATCCTCCACCAAGGGTCATTATTGCAACCCTGCGACCTTGAGGCATTGGCAGTGAAGAAAACACCATCGAGGCATCCAGCATCTCCTCCGGTTGATGGACACACACTACACCAGTCTGACGACAAAGCGCCTCAAAGAGCCTGAAATCTGCTGCCATTGCCCCGGTATGGCTTGCCGCTGCACGATCTCCAGCCTCGGTTCTCCCACCCTTAAGGACAATTACGGGTTTCTTTCTGCCTACTCTACGCGCCGATTCAAAGAATCTTTTCCCGTCCTTGACACTCTCAAGATAGAGAAGAACCGTCTTGGTCAATTCATCTACCTCAAAGGCTTCCATAAAATCCTCTATGGCAACCATCGCCTCATTTCCACTTCCTCCGAAAGCTCTGATTCCCAACCCCTGAGAATCGGCAAAACTCAGCAATTGAACACCCATATTCCCAGATTGCGATATAAGTGCAGTACTGCCCGGTTTTGGCCCTACATGGACTCCGGTTAAAATGATGTTGGCATGGGGATTCTGAATACCCATTGTATTGGGTCCAAGAAAGACAATTCCAGAATCACGTGCATCCTGGAGAAGCTGATTCTCTAAAATTCTGCCATCTTCTCCCGTCTCAGAAAAGCCGGAAGATATCAGCAATACAGACTTTACTCCCTTTTGTTTTAAATCTTTTAACAAACCGCGTACCAATGCCGCGGGAATAGTGACAACGGCCAGATCAATAGACCCTAGAACCTCGGATATACTTTTATAAACAGGTCGTCCCCATTGCGTACCACCTTTGGAGTTAATCAGATAGACATCTCCCTTGTATCCATGGGCCAAAAGGTTAGCAGGTAATGACTGCCCCCATTTTCCAAATACGCTCGATGCACCAATAAAGGCAATAGACCCAGGATGAAAGATATTCCCAATGAGAGCAGGGGGTATAACCGGTCGATTTTTCTTGGGCATTTCATCTTTCAACACGACCAATCCATCTACAGCACTGACCTGACCATCTGGGCCGACCAGTAGTGGATTAATATCAACCTCTGCAACATCCGGTCGCTCAACTGCAAGTCTCGAGAGCCCTAAAAGACAATGAACAAGGGCCTTTCTATCTGCCGCTTGCTCACCACGAAATTCCCCTAAAAGTTTAGAAGCTTTTATTTCGTCAAGCATGGTTTCAGCTTCTATTTCGTCGATTGGTACAGCTCTGAATACTACATCATCCAACGCCTCGGTGAAAACTCCCCCAAGTCCGAACATCACAATTGGACCAAACATAGGGTCACGCATTAAACCTGCGACAAACTCACGCTTACCGCTGAGCATGGGCTGGATGAGGTACCCTTCCAGATCTTTACCTGCAGACTCAAGGACCTTCTGCGCCGCCTCCCGTACCTGCGTGGCATTGGATAAGCCCAGGTGTACCAATCCTCGATCACTTTTATGGGTCAGCTTTGCTCCATTGCCCTTTAATACAACAGGAAATTTCAGATTGCTTGCAGCTCGAACTGCATCTTCTATATTTGTGGCTATAATTTCTTTTACTACCGGAACGCTATAACCAGAAAGAAGTTGTTTTGATTCTGATTCACTGAGACTTCTCATGTACATGTCCTTTTGATGAAAAAGCGGGAATTTAAAAGTTCTGTTCTGGAAATTCTAAGAGAAAATTGCAAGATCCCGGTTGCACATACACCCTGATCCTGGCCCATTCCTCAGCGGGAAATTTTTGGGCCTGCCGATTTGCCATACGAACCATCTTGCGTTGAGGTAAAATCCAGGAGACGACAGTGAGTTGATCGGCGCTTACATTTTCCTCGGAACGATGCTGGTTGAAAATCTCCCAAGGAGTCCAATGGAAAGCGCCGATATCCTCTTTGTATTGTTGCCATATCGGATCAGCACCTGAGGAAAATCCTACCAGAGCGGTGTCCCAGGCTGGCTCACCTGATTTATCCTGCATTGTGTTGAGCGGTGATGCAGTAATAAAATGCTGAATCAGGTCAATAAGATATTGGTGCGAGATGGTAGAAATTTCTTTCATTTCATGCTCCTCTGACACATCAGGTGGGGGCTATTTTCAGTTTGGTCAGACTTTATTGTGCTCCGACATCATCAATGCTGCCGGTTACTCCACCTACTCGACAGTGACACTCTTCGCTAAATTGCGTGGTTGATCGACGTCGCAACCACGTTTCGTGGCGATCTCATAGGCCAACAACTGGGCAGGGATAGTATAAAGAATGGGATTCATAGCGGAATGTACCTTGGGGAGAAAAATCACATCGTCGGTGATTGTCCGCAGATGGTTATCCCCTTCAGTACCAATCAGAATAATACGGCCCTGTCGGGCCTTGATTTCTTCGACGTTAGAAATCGATTTCTGGTAGACCTCATCCTGAGGCACCAAGGCGAGTACCGGCATGTCTTTATCGATCAGAGCAATGGGACCATGTTTGAGTTCACCGGAGGCATATCCCTCAGCATGGATATAGGATATTTCCTTGAGTTTCAAGGCCCCTTCAAGGGCAATGGGGTAATTCAGACTCCGCCCAACAAAAAGAAAATCCCGACTGTCGTAATACCTTTCAATGAGGTGTTCAATCTCTTTCTGCAGGCGGGGCAACTCACGTTCAACAACTGCGGCAATGCTGATCAGCTCCCGGCCGAGCATAAGCCCAGTCTCCGCGCTGATAGTCTCTTTTTTCTGAGCAAGGTAGAGGGTGAAAAGAAAAAGCGCCGCCAATTGGGACACAAAAGCCTTGGTAGAGGCAACCCCGATCTCCGGGCCGGCATGGGTATAGACCGTGCCATGCGACTCACGAGTCATGGTCGAGCCGACGACATTGCAGATAGTGATGATTTTCGCCCCCATTTCCTTGGCTATGCGAATTCCCGCCAGGGTATCGGCTGTTTCTCCCGATTGAGAAATGGCAATGGTCAGGACCCTCTCGTTGATCAACAGATGTCGATATCTGAATTCCGAAGCAATGTCCACCTCGACCGGGATGTTGGCATATTTCTCAATCCAGTATTTGGCAACGAGCGCCGCATGCCAGGACGTCCCGCAGGCCACCAGGAAAATGCGGTCGATATCAAGCAAATCGGCAGTTGTCAGGTGAATTTCCGGTAGAACCACTTCCCCCGTTTCTGGGTTTATCCGCCCACTTACTGTGTTAGTGATTGCCTGCGGCTCCTCAAAGATCTCCTTCAGCATAAAATGCTTATACCCGGCCTTTTCGGCCATGGCCGCGTTCCAGTCGATGGTCTTCACATCCTTTTCTACGGGCAGTCCGGTGACGAGTGAAAAAATCCGACAACTATCGGCTCTGAGGATGGCCAGCTCCATGTCATCCATAAAAATTACCTGCTTGGTATACGGCAAAAGGGCTGGAATATCGGAGGCCAGGAAAGTCCCCTCGTTCTCGCTGACGCCGAGCACAAGTGGACTCTGATTGCGCACCGCAACCAAGGTATCCGGCATACCCGCCCATAACACACCGATCGCATACGATCCCTCTACCCTGCCTATAGCCTTTTTCACCGCCGCCACCAGATCATTCTCCAGATATTCCTCAATCAGGTGGGCAAGGACTTCAGTGTCGGTTTGCGAAGTAAAAACGTGGCCTTTTTCTTTAAGTTCTTCCCGCAGGGAATGGTAATTTTCGATAATACCGTTATGGATAACCACCAGATTGCCGGTACAATCGCTATGGGGGTGGGCGTTGACGGTGGTCGGCGCACCATGGGTGGCCCAGCGCGTATGACCTAACCCAATGTGAGACGGAGCAATAATCGCATCGCCGATAATGGCTTCAAGTCGAGCCAGTTTTCCTTCCGATCTATGCTTTACCAGCTTGCCGTCCTGCAGATAAACGATACCGGCCGAATCGTAGCCCCGATATTCCAGTCTCCGCAAACCTTCAAGTATGACCGGAACAACCCGCCGAGACCCGCAATAGCCTACAATACCACACATAGTACACCCCTCATGAGATAGTTCTTTTTCGAGAAATTAAAGTAACCTGGAAGAATGCCGGTTGCACTCGACAGGTTTTCGTACAATGATACGACGTTTGCAAAAAACCCTTTCCCCGTTCAGGCGAAACCCAAGAGAGAAAGCAAAAACTGTTCCGTGCAACCACTAAAATGTCATCCTTCAACGAACAGACACCCTAACACCGCTTTTCCCGCCATTGCCAGTTTTTTCTTTCAACCTGGCGAAAAAAAAGGTAGTATCGCCTGCAATTCGGCTAAGATGACCAATTCCACTGACTTTCCCTCGAAAATTCTCATATACCGCCATGGACGAAAAACAACGACTGAAAGAAATCCTCCTGGAAAAATCCTATCGCAAGGGTACCTTTACTCTCACCTCCGGTAAGACCTCCGACTTCTATATTGACGGCAAACAGACCACTCTAGCCGCCGAAGGAGCCTATCTTTGTGGCAAACTGCTGTATGAACTGTTGCAAAAATCACTCACTCCCATCCACGCGGTCGGAGGTATGACACTTGGCGCAGATCCGTTGGTTACTGCTGTATCCATTGCCAGTTACCTCGCCGGCCAACCGATTCCCGCCTTCATCGTCCGCAAGGAAGCTAAAGGACATGGAACCGGCAATTATATAGAAGGACTGAAAAATATGGTGCCGGGGTGTACTGTGGCCCTCCTCGAAGATGTAGTGACAACTGGCGGCACCCTGCTAAAAGTCATTGAAAGAGTTGCGGCGGCAGGCTTTAAGGTAGGACTGGTGGCCACCATAGTCGAGCGACAGGAAGGCGGCACCGAAAGTCTGGCAAAGGCGGGATATACACTCGAAGCTCTTTTTACCCGAGAACAACTTCTCCAGTGATCCACTATGAAGTGTAAAAAATGTGCCGGCAAGCTTGAAGTCAATCGCCAGTGCCGTAGAGTGCGCATGCGCTGTACGGCCTGTGGCCAGGAATACCAAATTCATGAGGTCGCCAGCCAACTTGATCGTGAAACCGAAGAAATCCTCGAACGCTATACCGCCATCATTTACGACTGACCCACTGGAAGACCCCCAATGGAATAAGGTGAAATATTGCACTATAATTCCTTTGTAATAAGATGTTTGCGTGAAACTCTCAGTGGTCTTCAGGAGGGCCTATCTCTTTTTTCCGGAGCTAGTCGTTCGGCAATTATTTTTACTCTTCAGAGGAACAATGAATTGCTGATATGCGATCCTCAGAATCTATTACGTGGCCATGAGCTAAAGTTACAAAACATTTATATTGACAGCATCGATTGGTGCAAGCCAGTCGATACAACATTTTTTAAAAACACTTTCAACTACATTGAGCCGCAGGCCAACCTTCAACTCGATGGGCTCATTTCCAATGGGGGCAGCTCCGGTCCGGTGTATTATCAAATGTGGTTCACTGAACATCATCCAGACATCTGTTCGGTTCGGCCGACAGAATGCTGGTTGGAACATGCCGTTTTAAGATTTTCGCACGACATGGCCAATGACAGCAATCTTTATACCGGAATCTCCGGCAGTTTCTTGCGCGAATATGCCACCCATGCTGTCCATGATTGCATTGTAGACAGAGCGGGATTATCTCTCGGCCTCGATACTCAAATCCATATTTATCCTGTTCTTGAAGCGATTCTCGGCATTTCAAAGACCAACGAAGAAGGTGTGCAACCCTACGGTGCATTGACTTTCATTGAACCACGTTTTCTACAAGACCTCAAATTTCTTGCAAAATTCAAGATCTCCGAGCAACCCGTCCTCGGCAATTTCAAGCATGTAAGAAAATTGCTTCAGGCGGTGGAACACTCAGAAAGAACACTGATTTCTGATGGAAAGAATATTGTCGGTATAGCAGACAGAAATATAGCCCAATTTCATGTTACTGCTGACTTCAATGGGAAGCTGGGTTTTCTCTTGGTCGAAAATGAAACACTCTGCAGTTTTCATGATGGGAGTTACAGTTCCAGCACTCACCGAGCCAAACTCTTTGAAGTTGAAGAAGCCTTGCTTGACTTTGATCTCGACCCATCTGTCAGTAATGATATGTTTCAGATTATTGCGGCACTAGTGCATAATGCAGAGGATCTAAAATTTGGCTGCACATTTGTAATCGACCTGGCACCGATTGCAACCGCTACGGCCGGACAGGCATTAACCCCGCCGATTAATTTGCGACAATCAAACGAATTAGCTCTTGCAGCTGCCCTCTCAAAAGTGGACGGTGCCCTCCATATTCGAATGGACCTGCACCTCTACGCCTTTGCCTGTTTACTGGATGGCCACAGGGTTGCTAATGAAGATAGAGCGCGTGGGGCACGATACAACTCTGCTTTGCGTTTCACCTCTCAACATCCGCAAACCATTGTCGTCGTGGTATCGGCGGACAGACCAGTATCAATATTCCAACAAGGAAAAGAAATTAAAAACCGCTATGGCGACAACTTCTCCTCAAAACGTGATCTCTTCCCTGTGCTGTTGCATGATTGGTTGCAGTCGACTGATAACACGTAGCAGAATACTGTTTCTTGAGGGGCGTCAGTGAGTTATGATTACAGTTCATGGACCCAGGCAGGGATCCTATTGAGGATATAATCCTGAACCGCCTCTTTTTTCTGACCCGCTTCTACCTTGCCAATGTCCGCCATCACCTCTTCAAAGTCAAACCAACAAAGCTCTTTATCGGCCATGCTGTAAACCATGAGAATGCGTTTCTCAGGATTATCGACATCCTCTTCTTCTTGAATTGCCCCAACAAGTTTTACAGCTTCTTGGTAACTTAAAAATTGTATTTCATCTGCGCTCATAAATAAGCTCCTCTTTCCTGAACCCCGACAACTTATAAAAAAAAAGGCGAGAAGGAACTCTTTCCTCTCGCCTTAAATATTCAATCGTATTTTTCTTCAGGCAGCTTTAATAACCGCACCAGATCGGATGCATCTGGTGCACACCCTGGTTTTCTGGGTATTCCCTCCAGAGGTTGCCATATGCACTGTTTTCAAATTAGGCAGCCACCGTCTCTTGGTTTTGTTATGAGCATGGGACACATTATTGCCCGTTACTGGTCCCTTGCCACATATTTCGCATACTTTCGCCATGTTTGTCTCCTTCTATCCCATTCCCGAGCCCAATCACAGGCCAATGGTGGAATGTATGAATGGTTTGTCAGCAATTAATGAATCAGAATTTGTCTTATTAACCTCTTTCATGGCGATTGGCAAGTACTTTTGCATCGATCACCGTCAACTTTATTGTCAAAAAATGTGGTGCAGTTGCAGAAAAAATGTTTAACATCAGACAACTCTCAGGTGCTTTAAGACATATCTTCATTTACTGTCCGTTGGCATAACTCCCTCACTTTTTTTTAATTTGATATATCCAGGATGAAACTCATCAACCAACTTTGGGCCTTCTTTGCTTCAGTGCAATTGGCCATTTTCACCCTCTGTTCCATTGCCATAACATCCATTATTGGTACTATCATTCCCCAAGGGGAAGTATATTCTGTTTATGTTAATAAATTTGGTGCCAAGACTGCCACATTCTTCCAACTTCTTGATATTCCTACCATGTATTCATCCTGGTGGTTTTACGGACTCCTCGGGTTGCTGAGTGTAAATCTTATTGTCTGCAGCCTGGACCGTCTCCCGGCTGTATGGCGGATTGTTACCGCCGACAATCTTACTATCTCCCCTGAACGTATTGCAAAAATGAACTTTTCCCGACAGTGGCTAACATCTTTTGAGAGGGTTGATAGTATCGACTGGCAGGCAATTTTGACCTCCTGCGGTTGGCGTAACGAAACGAAAAACCTCGAAGAAATATCACTTTTTTTCTGCCAAAAGGGGCGTTGGAGCAGAATCGGAGTTTATATCGTTCACATGTCGGTTTTGGTGATTTTCGCAGGGGCCATAATCGGCCATTTTTTCGGTTTTAAAGGCAGCATTATGATTCCTGAATTACGAAGTACGGAGAAAGTGTTCACGCCTCCTAATTCAACGCCTATCGATCTCGGTTTCACAATCCGCAACGACTCCTTTGCCATCGAATTCTATAGTAACGGCATGCCCAAAGAGTTCAGAACCAGTGCCACAATCCTGGAAAATGGCAGGGAAATGCTAAGAAAAGATATCAAGGTAAATAGTCCATTAACCCATCGTGGCATAACCTTTTACCAATCCAGTTACCAGGGACACCAAGAGTTCCTGGCTCAAATCACCGACACCGCCACTCATGAGAGTCGGCAATTTTCATTACCATTCCAGGAACAGATATCCTGGGATGAAAAAAATCTTCGTTTGGGAATTATTAATGTCGAGGCCAACGGACAAAGAGCATTGCGCTCAAAAATCTGGTGCAAAGTCGGTGATGAGCCTGCCATCACCCAGTGGCTAACCAATAATGAAACTCTCTCAATTAAAAGCGGCGGTAAAGATTATTCCCTTAAAGTCAAACAATTATTCTCAACAGGGCTTCAAGTTGCCAAGGACCCTGGTGTATGGGTAGTCTATGCAGGTTGCGGACTTCTCCTTCTTGGTTTGTACATGGCCTTTTTCTTGTCTCATAAAAGAATTTGGCTATGCCAACAGATTACTGCAACTGGAGTGCTGGTGTATCTCGCCGGCTCGACCAACAGAAACAAACCGGCTTTCGTAAAAGTGTTCGCACGACTTGAAGAGATTGTCGATCGAACTCTTCTGTACCATGAAAGTGATGCACCACAGAACCAGCAAATGTAACAATCCTGACACCCTTAATAAAGCCACCTTTTAGCCATAAGAAAGCACACGGAGTAAAGGCATGGATAGCTCTCAATTACTAGGAATTACGACATTTACCTACATGTTATCAACACTTCTCTATGCCTTTTTGCTGGTGTTCAAAACTCCTCGCCTGGGTCCCGCTGCTACTTTCTTTACGATAGCGGCATTCCTCATTCAAACGGCAGGGATCATCCTACGTTGGATTGAGTCGTACCAGATGGGTATAGGGCATGCTCCACTTACCAATATGTACGAATCCGTGGTGTTCTTCGCCTGGACTATTATTGCCCTCTACTTAGCAATAGAATGGATTTTCAAGACGCGAACGATCGGAGCCTTTGCCGTTCCACTTGCCTTTCTTGCCATGGCCTACGCATCATTTTCCAGTAATATCAGCAAAAGCATCTCACCCTTGATTCCGGCACTGCAATCCAATTGGCTCATCGCTCACGTGATTACCTGTTTCGTCGGCTATGCAGCATTCGCTGTAGCAGCAGGCCTGGGGATCATGTATCTCCTGAAAAACAGTGCTCATTCCGAAGCAGAAGTATTGACAACCACACCAAGCAATCTCCCCCCCTTATCCTTCATCGACGATTTGATCCATAAGACAATGATATTTGGTTTTATCTGGCTTAGTGCCGGGATAATAACCGGAGCTGTCTGGGCCAATTCAGCGTGGGGAACCTATTGGAGCTGGGATCCAAAAGAGACTTGGTCACTCATTACCTGGTTTTTTTATGCCATTACTCTGCATGCCAGATACACTAGAGGATGGGCAGGCAAAAGAATCGCTTTGCTGGCCGTTTTCGGGTTTTTATCTGTATTGTTTACCTATTACGGCGTAAATTTCATTCTTTCCGGATTACACAGTTATGGATCTGGCTCATAATTCGACCTCACCTGACAGTTACTATCTTGCGGTAACAACTAGTTAGATTGTTTGACAAAGGTTTCAGAACCCAGTATATTTGCGCTGTAATGTCAATGAAGGAATTGCCATAATTCAATTCATTTAACCAAGAGGGGAGCGAACAAGATGAAAAAAATTATTGCCTGCAGTTTTTTATCGTTATGCATGGTGCTTGGAACGGTGATTTTTACTCTTGCTGAAGGTAATTCCGGACCTGCCGATATCACTATTGATGCGGATGGCAAGAAACCAGCGCAATTTCCACATAAAAAGCACCAGGACGCCTTCAAATGTGGCGAATGTCATCACCAAATGACAGCCGACGGCAAACAAGGTCCTTATGTTGAAGGTCATGAAATCAAGAAATGTGCTACCTGCCATAACGCCACAGTTCTAGCAGGAAAGATGAAAGACAAGCTGGCACTCGACACCCTGAAAGGCGCCGGCCATGGCAACTGTTTGGAATGCCACAAGGCAAAAAAAGACGAGCCGACGATCAAGGATAAAAAAATTGACAAATGTGATACTTGTCACCCTAAGAAGTAAAGATTTTGAAGTGTTACAGGCATGAAAAACGAAAAGGGTGTTCACAGGAACACCCTTTTCGTTTTTCTTCGTTCAGAATTCGCAGGAGAATCAATTCTCCTGTAGAAGTGAGATATCGCCAATCTGGAGAATCAAATCCCCAAGGACAGTCAAAAGATTAAGTCGATTCTGTCGTACAGCTGCATCTTCAGCCATAACCATCACACCATCAAAGAAAGCGTCTACGGGTCCCTTCATCTTCAGCATGGCTTCCAGGGCCTTAGAGTACTCCTTTTCGGCAATGAGTATTGCCATCTCTTTTCGAACCTCAAGAAAAAGATCATAAAGATTTCTTTCCGTTTGATGCTCAAACAGGCTGACCTTCACCTCTTTGTCACGGTTGTCCTTGATGATGTTCTTTACTCTTTTGTATGAAGCTGAGAGAACTTTAAAGGCCGGTTCCTTGTGAAGTTGGAGAATTGCATTGATCCGTAACAGGCAATCATTCACATCGTCAAAATTCACAGAAACTGCAGCATCAACCGCCTCAGCGGCCAAGCTGCGGTTGATGCAATCATTAGCGAACCGTCCCTTGATGAAATTAATAACCGCTTCAACCGTATCATTGCCACCGGCTACTTTATCGCCATACAGGGCAAGGGCCTTGTACACGAGCTCGTGCAGGGAGAAAGAATACCCCCTCCCCTCAATGATATGGAGAATTGCCAGGGAAATTCGTCTCAATCCAAAAGGATCGGCTGTTCCAGAAGGTACTTGACCGATTCCGAAACATCCGGCCAGGGTATCAAAGCGGTCTGCCAAAGCAAGAAACGCCCCTAAATCGCTGCCGGGAATCTCGGCTCCGGCCCGCCTGGGCATATAATGCTCTATAATAGCAGTAGCTACACCTGCTGTCTCCCCATCATGGAGAGCATATGCTCCACCCATCACTCCCTGAAGAGTTGGGAATTCACCAACCATATTGGACAACAGATCAGCCTTGCATAGAAATGCTGCCCGGCACCCTTCATCTGCAAGCGTGGGATCGACCTTATCGGCCAAGATTTTTACCAGCTTGACCAGTCTGTCTTTTTTCTCAAGCATGGTTCCGAGTTTTGCCTGGAAGATTATACCATGCAGCTGGGCGGTACGGTCGGCAAGTTGAGTCTCTCTGTCACTGTTAAAGAAAAACAGTGCATCTTCAAGCCTTGCCCGAAGTACACGCTGGTGACCTTTTCGGGTAATGGCAATATCATTCACCTTGGTATTGTTAACGGCAACAAAACCCGGAAGCAATTTACCCGAGGAACTAACCACCGGGAAATATTTCTGATGTTCACGCATCGAGGTAATAAGCACCTCTGCCGGAAGCTGCAGATACTTTTCCTCAAAAGTCCCGCAAACCCCGTATGGCATTTCAACGAGATTGGTAACGGTATCAACGAGGTTTTCATCAATGGCCACATGGCCTTCTTTTAACTCTGGAGACTGAGCTACGGCATCTTTAATTTCCGAAACCACTCGTGCTCTTCTCTTTACGGGATCAACAAGCACGAATCGATCAGCGAGTTGCTGCTCATATGTAGCGGCAGAGTCAATTACAAATCGTTCATCGGCAAGAAATCTGTGCCCGCCACTCCTGTTCGAAGATTCTATTCCCTCATGACTCAACCGAACCACCTCGTCACCAAAGATCGCCACCAGCCACTGAATTGGTCGGGCAAAAGCCTGGCGGTTATTGCCCCACCTCATCGACTTGGGAAACGTCAGGTTGAGAATCAAACCGTGGAGGATCTCCGGCAACAACGTTATAGTTGCCACACCCTTCTGCTGGCGTATCAGCATGAGGTATTCTCCCTTTGGAGTCGATACTACCTGTAAATCTCCAACATCCACACCTTTCGATTTTGCAAATCCTTCAGCAGCTCTGGTGGGTTTACCCTTGGTATCAAAGCCAGCCTGCTTTGACGGCCCGAGCAATTCTTCGGTAATATCTTCCTGCTTCTCGGCAACATCTTTCACCATGAGCGTGAGACGTCTTGGCGTTCCCATAGTCTTGAGAGCGCCACAGCTTATCTTCAGCTCAGACGTCTTTGCGGAGAAAAGGTTCTGCAAGTGAGCAAGCGCCGGTTCAAGAAAACTTGCCGGTATCTCTTCCGTTCCAATTTCAAAGAGCAGATCTCTCATGGGGGTATGTTGTCATCAATAGAAGGTTTAATGGTTGAAAACTGCAGACATCATACCTACCCCCCACAAGGGGGGACAAGTACTTTCACGAAATGCTTTCTGAAAACAAGAAAAGAATTTCTATAGTAACTAACAAGATTCCATGGCCGCAAAGGTCGAGCATTCATCTCCAAAATTATGGATACGAACTGAAAACCATTTAATAGCCTGAATTTTTTCAAGAAGAGCCCCAACCCTCCTAGTAAGTGCCTCAACTGACAGCACTTTTCTCTCTTTTAATGCAAGGATCCCTTGTTCTTCTTCCACCGCTTCTTCAATGAGGAGGATTATATCCTCAATCCAATAAAACTGACGAAAGCGAAGGCTGACCTCGGCTTTTCCCCACCTTCCCAGAGATCCCGGTAGTCGATGCGCCGTTTTTTCGGTAATCGGCAAACTGATCGGCACCTCTACGCTCAGTTTCAAATCATCATCTTTTTCCAAAGAACCATGCATTTGGCATCGATAATGCGCCAAATGGCCTGATTCGCCATTCCTTGCCTTATGGAGAAAATAGGGGAAATCGATTTCCAGATGGGATGCTTCAGCTTCCAGACGGACCTTCATTTTTTCCAGGACCATATGAAAGCTCTTAACATCAATTTCACCGTGAAATTCATTGAGTATCTCAACGAATCTGCTCATATGCGTACCTTTGAACTTATGCGGCAAATTGACATACATATTCACCGTGGCTACAGTGTGCTGTCTTTTTTGCGCTTTATCACGTACGGTGATTGGGTAGGAAATAGTTTTGACCCCGACTTTCTTAATATTGATTCTCCGGCTGTCCAATTGACTTTGAATATCTTTCATTCGATGCAAACCAAAATTTCCAGCTTTTTTCCAAATGTAGCCAACCGGGAAGCAATTTCAAATTGGCCGAGGACAAAAAAAATGATTTTATTCTTCTTTTAAAAGTCTCCGCACAGTACTTTTAAGGTCGTCGAGGTTGCCGGATTTGACTACGTAGTCATCGGAGGCCCAGGTGCCGAGATCGCGTTTGAATTCTTGATATGCACTGCTGAGGATAACCGGCACCCTAGGGTTTAACATCTTCATTTGCCGGAGCACCTCAACGCCGTTAATACCAGGCATTTGAATATCCAGTATAACCAAATCCGGACTTTCCTCCTTGAATTTCTCAAGGCCGCTTTGACCGTTCAAGGCAGAAATCACCTCATAACCATCATCCTCGAATTCTTCGCGATAGACCATCTGAATGGCTTCTTCATCATCAACCAGGAGCAGTTTTTTCACCGATTCCTCCTTCTTAAGATACTGTCAGAGCTTCACGCAAATAGAGTGCCGCCTCTTCCGGTGGCAAAGGATTAATATAAAATCCGGTTCCCCATTCAAATCCTGCTATAGATGTAAGCTTGGGGACAATTTCAAAATGCCAGTGAAAATACTCAAGCCCTCCCGAACGGAGCGGGTCGGTATGAAGAACATAGTTATAGGGAACATTGGGAATGCATTGGCAAAGTCGTTTCAGGGATTCGGAGAAAAGTTCCGCCAAGGCATGAATTTCGCTGTCGTTTTGTGAATAAAACGCCGAAGAATGGCGTTTGGGCAAAATCCACATTTCAAAAGGTGTTCGCGGCGCAAATGGCGTAATTGTTATAAACCGATCATTCTCACAGACAATCCGTTCCTTCTGCTGAATCTCCTGGCGAATGATATCACAGAAAATGCAACGTTCCTTATAGTTGTAATGGGACTTGGCACCTTCAAGTTCGGAAACAATCATCCGCGGCAGTATTGGCAGAGCAATAAGCTGAGAGTGGGAGTGTTCCAGCGAAGCACCGGCCGCTTGGCCATGATTTTTGAACACCATGACATATTTAAAACGTGAATCTTTTTCGAGATCGATGATCCTCTCTTTATGTGCTCTAAAGACCAAAGCCATTTCCGCCGGCGTAAAGTCGGCAAAATTCTGGTTGTGCTTGGGACTCTCTATTATTACTTCATGGGCACCGATCCCATTCATTCGGTCATAGAGTCCAAGTCCCTCTTTCGAGAGGTCGCCCTCGATAATCAGTGCTGGAAACTTATTGGGGACAACCCTTACATTCCACCCCGCCCCATTGGCCGGATGCTCGCCATCTCGAAAAGCTAAAACCTCCGGTGGAGTGACTGACTCATTCCCGGGACAGAGAGGACAAAACCCACCAAGGCCGGTATGAACCTCAACCGGAAAATCAGTGGGCCTTTTCCTTCTCTCCTTAGAAATGATTATCCATCGTCCAAGGACAGGATCTTTACGCAATTCAGGCATGCGGGTCTATTGCCCCACCGATTTCTCTCGCGTTTCCTGGAGGGTTTTGCAATCAATGCAAAGGGTAGTTACCGGTCGAGCCTCCAGCCGTTTTTGGCCTATTTCTTCACCACAATCTTCACAAATCCCATAGCTCCCGTCATCTATCCGAGCAATGGCTTCATCGATTTTGCTTAGAAGTTTCCTTTCTCTGTCGCGGATTCTCAGTTCAAAGCTTCTTCCCGATTCCAAGGTGGCTCTGTCGTTTGGGTCAGGCACATTGGTTGTCTGGTCGGTCATCTCGGATAAAGTCTTTCCGGCATCCGTCATGATTTCCTGCTTTTTCACCAACAGCTGCGTCCGAAACAATTCGAGTTGCTCTTTATTCATTAAAACCACCTCCTTCTTACACTATAATATCAGTCATATATCATTCGGTGTCAACTCTTTCCGAACGTAGGTACCACTCTTACCACCTGTCTTTTTCAAAAGGCGAATATCGCCGATAACCATCGATTTATCGACAGCTTTGCACATATCATAAATAGTCAAGGCAGCAATGGAAACAGCCGTTAGAGCCTCCATTTCCACCCCAGTCTTTCCGCTGATACCGACGGTTGCGAAGATATCTATCGACGAATCCTTAACATGAAGTTCAAAGGAAATGTCCATCTTCGTGATCATCAACGGATGGGCTAATGGAATAAGCTCGTCAACTTTTTTTGCAGCCATTATTCCGGCAACCCTTGCAATACCAAGAACATCCCCTTTAGCTATTGAACCGCTCTGTACAAGTTCAAATGCCTTTTCAGACATCTTGATATTCCCGGAGGCCAAAGCGACACGCTCCGTTTCTGCCTTTCCACCAACATCCACCATTCGAGCATTGCCTTGGTTGTCAAAATGTGTGAAGACTGCCTTTTTGTCATCTGCCATTCTTGCTTTTTCCCGGACAGCTAGTTTTTCCCAAGTACTTCATTGAACAACTTCTTGAAGAACCCTTCATTTTCCTGATGCTGGCCATGTTTTATGCAAAGCGAGTCAAATTCGAGCAATGCTTTCTTTTGTTCCTCGCAAAGATTAGTTGGAGTTAGAACCTGAAGCTCAACCACCATGTCTCCTCTGGCTCGTCCTCGCAGGTTTGGCACTCCTTCATTCCGAAGGGTAAAGAGTTGGCCCGATTGGCTTCCAGCAGGAATATCAAGAGATTTTTTGCCATGCACCGTAGGGATGTCAACAGTTGTTCCTAGGGCAGCTTTAGCCATGGACACCGGATACCGGCAATAAATAGTGTCGCCTTCCCGCTTGAAAAAATCGTGTTCCTTAACATGGACAATAACATACAGATCACCCGATGCCCCGCCCCGACGGCCACCTTCACCCTCGCCACGCAACCGCATTCGAGCACCGGTATCAACGCCGGCGGGAATCTTCAGCACCACTTTTTTAGTCTTTTCAACCAGCCCGCTGCCATGACAATCATTACAGGGATGAGTTACTATCGCTCCCTCTCCATGGCACTGTGGACAAGTTGAACTCATCTGGAAAAATCCCTGCGAGCGCACAACCTGGCCGCGACCATTGCAACTCGGACAAGTCTGCTTCTGATAGCCTGGTCTGCTCCCTGTCCCCTCACAGGTCCAACAGGTATCCCGGCGGGTAAGTTGCACTTCTTTGGAAACCCCATGTACGGCCTCCATGAAGGTAACTTCCACATCATAGCGTAAATCATTGCCGGGACTTGGGCCGTCTCTCCTTGCACCACTCCGGCTACCACCGCCAAATCCGAAGAGATCACCGAAGATGTCGCCAAAGCTTGAGAAAATATCGTCAGCACTCCCTGGGCCACGGTAGCCACTGTTTTTCAGGCCATCGTGACCATAAGTGTCGTAAATTTTCCTTTTTTTCTCGTCACTGAGCACTTCATATGCCTCAGTACAAGACTTAAACTTCTCTTCTGCCGCTTTATCATCTGGATTGCGGTCCGGATGGTACTTCATCGCAAGTTTGCGGTAAGCTTTTTTAATATCACCGGCAGAAGCATTTCTACCAACGGATAAGATCTCGTAATAATCGTTACTCATAATTTACCGACTGTGCTGAAATTATCACGGAAGGACTACTTCAGCTTCATCCTCAATTTCTCTTTTTTTCTTTACATTATCAGCACCATCCGGCAACCTGTCAATATTTGCGAAGGTTACCTTGGAGGCGGCAATTTCTCTTAATGTCATGACAATTTCCTTATTTTTCCCTTCTACAAGAAACGGTTCACCCTGCCTATGCTGCCTCACCCGTTGTACGGCGAGATGGATCAGTTTAAACCGATTTTGTTTGCCAACTGCTTCCAAACAATCTTCACAGGTAATTCTTGCCATTAATAACCTCATTTATGATTCGTTGTACTATTAGCCAGAGTGTACGATCTGTATTTTGACCAACTTGAGGTCATTGTTTATCGAAAGGATTCCGTAGCAGTAGGGTCTCAACCCGATCCGGTCCAACCGATACAATATCTGCCGGAGCTCCGACAAAATCTTCAATTCGCTTAATATATTCCTTAGCCTGACGGGGAAGCTCATCGTATTCCCGCACTTTTTCGATATCTTCCTGCCATCCTTCAAGGCTTTCATACACAGGCGCAATTTCTGCGGCTTGGCGAATGTTCGAAGGCATGGTCGTCAGACGAGTTCCAGCAACATCATAAGAAGTGGCAACTTTGAGCATCTTTTGTCCACTCAACACATCCAGTTTGGTTATTGCAAGCCCCGTCAACCCATTCAGTCTTGCCGCATCGCTGACAACTACCCCATCGAGCCAGCCACACCTCCGCCGCCTTCCGGTTGTCGCACCAAATTCGTGTCCTTTTTCCTGCAGATTTTCACCGGTTTTGTCGAAGAGCTCCGTCGGAAAAGGACCCGCTCCGACACGAGTGGTATACGCTTTCACAATACCGACAACAGCATCAATATAAGTTGGACCAAATCCAGAGCCATTGCAGGCATTTCCGGCAATTGTGTTGGATGAGGTCACGAAAGGATACGTCCCGTGATCGATATCCAAATGCGTTCCCTGTGCTCCCTCGAAAAGAATATTTTGGTTATTCTTCCTTGCCTTGTCGAGTTCTACCGAGACATTGCCAAAATAAGGTATTAACTTTTCGCCATATTCTTTAAATGATCGATAGGTTTGCTCAAAGTTCACAGGAGCACTCTTAAATTTTTTGGTCAAAAGAAAATTTTTCTCATCAATAACGGCCTGGAGTTTTTCGCGAAAAAGGATGTCATCCAGCAAATCACAGGCCCTGATCCCTACCCTGCCGACCTTATCCATATAGCAAGGTCCTATGCCGCGACCGGTTGTACCTATTTTCTTTTGTGTACTGAGTACTGCCTCCCCAGCCTGATCGAGACTGGCGTGGTACGGCATGATAAGATGCGCTCTTTCACTAATCATCAACCGATCAGGAGCAACTTCCAGCCCTTGCTCCCGGAGTTTATCCATTTCACTGATCAATACGGCCGGATCAATAATGACACCATTACCGATCATGCATTTCTTATCTTTATAGAGAATTCCTGAAGGAATAATATGGAAAACAAATTTTTTCCCTTCGACCACCAGAGTGTGTCCAGCGTTATTTCCACCCTGAAAACGCACAACGTAATGTGCATAGCGGGTCAACAAATCGACAATTTTTCCCTTCCCTTCATCTCCCCATTGAGTTCCAACAACCACAACACTGGACATCGACCTTCTCCTCTCAGAGGTTTTTAAAAGCTCGCCGTGAAAGGGAGCAATGAGACTTACAGTTCACGACAAATCCGCGCAAGACAAAGTTGATAAATATAGTAATCCTATTAAGTAATGTCAAGATTTTTTAACACAAGCAAGGATCCGTCTACCGACATGAAATTTCGAAGTATCAACACCTTAGTCATGCTGAAAGCTATTTTAGCCGGTATGTCGCGCTCCCAGAAGCATTGACACGTCATGTTAAATACCTTACATTTGACTCGCTGTTCGGCCTTCTCTCCGTTCGGTTTTTCATACCTTTACTGCTTTTTCATGGCAGAACAACTTTAGATACGTTTGTCGGTCACGACCATGTTCATGGACTGGTTGGCAACACTATGAGGTATTAGCTATGTTTGGCATTGGTCTGCCTGAAATGATCCTCATCATGGCGCTGGCTCTTATCGTCATCGGACCGGACAAACTTCCCGATCTCGCCAGATCTTTAGCCAAAGGCCTGATGGAATTAAAAAAGACCGCAGAAAGCCTGAAAACTTCCTTCGCCGAGGAAGGAAACCCTCTGGATGAAATCCGCCCCGAGCTGGAAGAGGCAGCGAAATCATTAAAAAACAATCTATTGGATCCTCCCAGTCAGCTCTTCGAACACAACAGCAACCTTCTAGGGGCAGTCAATCCAGCGAATATGGCTGCCGAAGCATACGGGGAGTTGATGAAACAAACCGGTAACCTCCCCAACCATGACAACGGTCAAACCGCAAGTAATGTGCCGGAGAAGACCGAAGATAATGAAGTGGCTAAGCCCGAAGAAGCTCCTACCAAACCTCCTGAGACTGGGATAAACGAGCTTCAATAGCTTGGCAAACAATGGCTAACTATGACCTCCAACGCTCGATTCCGGCACTCGAAAGAAGTCTTGCGCTGTTTCGCCCGCATCACCTCGAACTGAGAAGACGGTTGGTGAAGGTAATGCTTGCCATAGTCGTCTCTACGGCTGTGGCGTACAGTTTTGCCGAAAAAATCGCAGCTCTGTTAATTGCACCTCTTTTTGCAGCCAGCCCTCTCGTGTACCGACTGGTCTACACTCATCTTCCCGAGGCCTTTATGGCCTACATCAAACTTGCCTTTCTGGTAGGATTAATAGCCAGCATGCCGGTGGCCCTCTACCAGCTCTGGATCTTTGTCGCTCCCGGCCTGAAAAAAAATGAAAAATTACTGGCAGTCACCGTGGTCTTTTGGGCAATGTTTCTTTTCACCGGAGGTGCATGTTTCGCCTTTTTCGTGGTATTGCCGAAGATGCTGATGTATTTCATGAGCTACGCCAACGAGAATCTGGAACCACTACCGAAACTGAGTCTCTATCTGACCTTTATCGCCCGAACCATTCTGGCCTTTGGTATCTCTTTTCAGATCCCTTTTTTAATGGTTATGGCCGGCAAGGCCAATTTCGTCCAACCTTCCTATTTTCGACGAAAACGAACCTACTTTTATTTGGCAATCATTGTCTTATCCTTTCTACTGACAGCCGGCGATTTCACAGCTACTGCCCTGCTGGCCATTCCTCTCTTCCTGCTTTATGAGGCAGGTATTTTTCTGGCTGCTTTGTTTAATCGAAAGAAAGTCAACCAATCTCCCGCTTAAGCAGGCAACAGGAGATCCGGTACCTGGCCTTGCCCTGTTCATCGTATTCCAGAGTATCCGCCTGAAGCAATTTATTCATCACGCAACCTTCGACTATATCCAGCTGAAAGAAGCTGGCTTCCGTCAATCCCTCATTTTTCACCAGCAGGTCTCCTTCAATCCGGTAAGCATTAATCGAATGATCCTCACAGAGAGGACACTGATACACCCGACCATTGGGGAAAATAAAGAAATTTTCTGCGACATTACCTGCGCATGCAAAATTTTCTTCCGGCTCAAGAAACACCTGCGGATATGTGACATGAATTCCTTTTTCGGCAGCCTGGCGCGCCACCTCAGGAACAATGGCAAGCCACTGCACACGGCTCACCTGCATGGTGTCCTCCCCAATATTTTGCGCTGAGTTGCCGCGCAGTCCTATCACCTGAATAAAAAATTTTTTCACCTTAAGCCTAAGAAGAAGGGGCACCATTGCCACCAATGCATGCAGGTTCTCTGTACTCACAGTATAGATGACACTGACATTGAAACCTTTTGCCACTGCTCGCTCTATATTAGCAACGCATACCTCAAAAACACCATTGCCGCGAATGGGATCGTTGGTTGCAGCATCTGGACCGTCAAGGCTGAAACTCAGGAAATCGAGAAGTTCAGGGGTGGTTTTTTCCAACAGATCATGGAAGAGATAGCCATTTGAATCGACGGTCACAAAAAACTCCAGTTCCTTGGCTCTTCTTATCGCAAAGGGCAAATCCGGATGCAAGGTCGGCTCACCGCCAAGAAAAATAATGTTGGTTTTTTTCCTGGGATCGACAAAGAGGGTCATCCATTTGTCTATTTGCTCTTTGGAGAGTGTTTCGACCCCGTGTTGTTCTTTATTTATATAGCAGTGGCGACAAGACAGGTTGCAGGCAGTAAGAATATGGAAGAAAACATTTCGTTCACCTTCTTTGAATCCTACGGTTCGGGCAATGTTCTTCATGACATATTGAGGAAATCTGAGAGGTTGATCGGTCCCCTTGGGAGTATCACAACTGTGCCAATGTGTACGTTGCCAGCATGGTATTTTTCAGGTATTGACAATCAGGGGAAGAAAAAAATGTTTTAAAAAGATCCAAACTTTCCTTCCGCAGAACTGATCCGACAATAGTCAGCTGCAGGTCGCGGTACAAAGGTGACAAAAGAGGTAGCGGCAGATTAGTGCCTCCTCCCATGGCGTCTTCATAGGCATAGACAAATTTCCTCACTCCATTCACCAACAAGGTTGAAAAACACATCAAACAAGGTTCCATAGTGGAATAGACTGTGACATTTTCGACTGCCACCGGTATTTCAAGCGACAGAAGTTCCCGGAGTGCGGTAATTTCAGCATGATCCATCTCGTTTACCCGACCAAAGCTGTTACTACGGCGACCTGTGGCAACAATGTTACCACCACACTCGATGACGCAACCGACCGGGAAATCTCCAGCCGTCAGGGCTTCCCGTGCTTGCTCTAAGGCCGCCTGCATATATTTTTGATGTATTTTCATTGTTTTCTTTCTCTTTTCCAGTTTCACTCGATCCAGTTAGAGCTTTCTCCCAAACCGCAGTGCAGCGGCAAGAATAGTGGTTGATGTGTGTTCTTGAATAAAATCATGGGGATGTTTTACGAAAGGCAGGTAAGTAAGCTCGCACCGAGGATTGATAATAGTTGTTTGTGGTAAATACGGTAAAACGTTTCTTTTATTTAAGGTTGTGAATGCAAGAACACTTTTCAAGGCCTGCACCGCCTCCTTTTGACCGAGAGTGACCGGATGGTCATTAACAATATGCCGGCTGCTCCCAGGTGGAATGCGCCACTGCGAAACCGTGAGTTGCGCTGCAGCCTGCAGAAATGCCTTGGGGTTCACCTTAAAGGCCGGAATCCAAAATGAAAGTGGCAGGAGATCAAACCTTTCCGTAACCACCACAGGCTGGTTGGTATAACGAAGGTAGTCACCAAAACTCTTCAAAACCCTCCCACCCGTTGAGAAAGTGATCTTCCAAAAGGGAAGATACTGTGCCGATGAATCATCAGACTCCACCACATGCCAAGACAAAGGTTGAAATTTCTTGGCATCTTCCTGCCAAAGCGACTGACAATTCCGACAATGCAACACCAGGCTGTCTCGCTCTCCCGACAGGGGAGAGCTGCATTCCGGGCAGATTGTCGAGATGAATTGCGGTTCCCAGCAAATCTTGCAGGAACAGGCTTTTTCCATATGCCTTTCGATCATTTGACCGTGGCATAAAGGCGTGTTAATCACCGCATCGTAGACAATTTCTTCATGGAGATAGCAGGGTTGATATATTTGGCTGAGGGTTTCCCCAATAAATGCCCGATGATACACATCTTTATCGTTTTTGACGCTCAACAGATCCGTCATCATTGCCGCATGGGAAAAAGCCGATTTTGTCGGTATGGTATTTTGGACAAATCTCCCCTCTGTGGCGGCAACAACCGGCGTGAGTTTCATCACCTGGGGCCTTAGGCCGAGGGATACCGGAATTTTTTCTTCATCAATGCCTCGCCATGTTGCATCAACGATCTTATGCCCAACCTCACCCTGGCGGACAAAGAATATTGTCCCTTTAAAACGGAAATACGGGAGATAAAAGAGCTGCAGCGGGGGAATATGGTCCGGTAGTTTGCTGGGCAATAAATACCTGGCCGCGCCGCTTTCCAAACGATAGTTGTTAACGTCACAATATTCGCAACGAATCAGTCTGTCATCCTCGAGAAGAACAATCGACGCCCCGCAGGATGGACAGTTTTGTTCGATGGTCAGATCCACGCAAATCAGCCCAATTTCAGTCCGCAATCATTGCAAAAGATCGCATTTTGAAGATTTTCCATGCGACATTGCGGACATATTTTCGGTGCCTGTTTTTGGTCCGTCGGCTGACCGCATTGCGAACAAAATTTTGCCTTGGGTGTCAAATTTTTTCCGCAGTTTGAGCAGCAGACAAGGCGCAGCAGTTGGTGACCGCAGAGCGGGCAGAATCTGGAATCTCCAGGGATACTCTGTTTGCAGTCGGGACAACTCACTTTTTCAACCACAGTCGCTTCCGCCCCAACTGTGCCGGCAGGTGCCCCACCCTGCCTTATACCAAAGATATTTGGCAGCATCAGACCCAATCCCATGCCAAGGCCCGCCCCCGCTTCCCCCTGAGTCTCTGCGGCTTTCTCCATGGCCATGGCAGTTTTCATTTTCAGGAGCTTATCCATGTCGCTGATCAAGCCCATACGGCTCCGATCGTCGATTGTATTTTGCACTTCATCGGGCGGGGTTATAGAGGTGATATACAGGTAGCTGAGACGAAGACCGAAGTTGGCAAAATCTACGGCCAGGCGCTTAAGGAGTTCATCGGACAACTGATCGAATTTTCCGGGCAGATCGAAAATGGACTTAAGGGTCTGGCCAAGATAATCATTGAATCTTGAGACGATGACCATCTTCAAGTAGCCGGAAATACCATCGGTATCCATTTTCCCCATTGTCCCAACGAGGGAGTTTATAAACAATACCGGCTGGACCACCTGGATGGTGTACATGCCGTTGGCGCGGATACGAATAAGTCCCAGCTCTTTGTCCCTGAATGCCACAGGGTTCTGAGTTCCCCATTTCAGATCGGGAAAATATTTAAGGTTAACCATATAGATTTCAGCTCGCAGCGGACTATCGCCCCGCCAGGGAAGGGAAAGAATCTTGGTCAACAAAGGCAAATTGGCGGTCTTTAAAGTGTGCCGCCCCGGTCCAAAGCAGTCACAGGCCTTGCCTTGGTAAAAAAGTACTGCCGCCTGACTTTCCCGAACCGTCAATTGGGCACCCAACTTAATCTCACCCGAGCCCTGCTCAGGAAGTCGGTGTACCAATTCCTTACCGGTTTCATCAAACCACTCGATATTTTCAAGAAATATGCCACCATCAAATTGGTTCATAAGCGTTCCTTTTCTTTTTTCTCACGTTGGCAAAAGCTTGCGTACTCAGTAAAAGCATTTATAGTAGATCGCTGCCATCATATCACACTTACTTTCAATACTAGCAGGAGAAAATCAACAATGGAGTTCAAAGATCTCTGGGACCTGGAAAGTGCCTTGAAAGTACTTGCCCATGACACTGTGGACGGCAAGCTATGGGCGGAAGCAGTGAAATGGCTCATTCTGCACGGGCCGGTGGAAATCCGCCAATTGCTGCTTGAGGCTTCAAGCATTGCCACCAGCGCCTCGTTTCCAGAACTGCAACCAAGCCATTACACTTCGGACGGTCAGCCTTGTTACAACATCAAAGATTTGGCAAAAGCTTTGAATATAACGGAAACGGAGGTCACGGATCTCCTGCAACAAAAGGAAATGGACTTCCACATTCTGCATGCTTTGAGCAACAAAGGTGACGAGACGATCCATTAAAAAAGGCCGGCGCCCGAAGCAGAGACACCGGCCTGAAATTGCACCTCCAGCGAACAAGGCCCAGAAAACCTTACAGCTCGTAAAGTTTCTCGTCATGGGCGGGTGGGCGATTCTCCCTAAGGGCCTTCCTCTTGATCAGTTCAAAGTTCAAATTTTCGTCATTGAAAAGCTCGCCCATATCTTTTTCTACCTGTTCAGGATCCTCTCCCGCCTCCATCCTCGACAATGCCTCTTCCATGGATCCTCCAAGGTTAAGACCGGTCTGTGAAGTGAATTTACGCATCAAGGACGCCATCTGTTTGGGGTCTTCTTCATTCACATGTTCCGCTTCACGCATCAGAGACTCAAAGGCCCGCTCCATCTTCGCTTCATCAAGGCCGGCAAGAGGATCATCCCCCTCTTCCTTGGCCTTACCAATGGTAGCAAAGGTCGAAATTCTCCTGGCTAATTCCTTCTTGCCACACCGAGGGCAATCAGGCTTTTTGGCGGTATTTACCCGCGGAGAAAAAAAATTAAAAATGACATTACAACTATCACAAAAAAACTCATATATTGGCATCTTACACCCCGTATACTTGTTATTGGCACTGTGATCGAAGATGGGCCCCGATGTCCGTTCACCCAAGAACCTGCTCGACCAGCTTTTCATCAAGATCGGCAACAATGCATGTACTACCGATTTTGGTCGGAAGCACATAGTGTACCATTCCTCCGACGGTTTTTTTATCTGCCAATAAATATTTATTTATCCTCTTGCGGTCAAGATTTTTCGGAATATCAATAGGCATTCCGTAAGCGACCAAAGCTTCAGTAATTCTTTGCGCATCTTTTTGTGGTAAAAGGCCCGCCAGTACCGCCAACTTTGCCGCTGCCGCCATCCCAATAGCCACAGCAAGTCCATGGATTATAGTATAATCCGAGGCCCCTTCCACAGCATGGCCAATGGTATGGCCAAAGTTGAGAATTCGTCTCATCCCCCCTTCCCGTTCATCCTGCGAGACTACATCCGCCTTTATCCGGCAGCAGGAAGATACGGTCTTAACGATAAGCTCTTCATCAAGCGCAAGAATTTTCTGTCGATTATCGCAGAGAAATTGAAAAAAATCGCTATCGCGAATCACTCCATATTTTATAACCTCGGCAAGTCCGCCGAGCAATTCCGCATTTGCCAGCGTTTTCAGGAGCAAAGGATCGATATAGACAACTTGAGGCTGATAGAATGCTCCCACAAGATTTTTTCCCTCCGGAATATCCACACCGGTTTTGCCGCCAACGGAACTGTCCACCTGTGCTAACAGCGTTGTCGGGACCTGGATAAAGGGAATCCCCCGCATATATGCCGAAGCTAAAAACCCGGTGAGATCGCCGGTCACCCCGCCACCAAATCCAATCAGTGCATCCTTTCGATCAAATCCCATGCGAGCAAGGCGACCGGCAAGATCACCAATGGTCTGCAGGGATTTACTTGCCTCACCGTGGGGAAAGGTAAGAAGCTCCGTTTCTATCCCAGCCGATCGAAGGATAGTCATAAAGACATCACCATGAAGAGCGGCAACATGATCATCGGTTATAACACCATACCGTTTGCCGATCTTCTTTTCCTGCAGATCCCTGCCAATTTCCTGCAGATATCCGCATTTAATGACTATCGGATAGCTTCTCTCACCAAGATCAATCTGTAATACCGACATAACTCCCCTTTACAGGTGAAAAAGTCAACAAACAAGGACCGGCAGCAAACCACTCAATAATCCCAGGGAAAAACATACTCGAAGTATGTACAAAAAAAAAGGAGATACCGCCAGTAGGCAGTATCTCCCTGTGATACTTAATGAAGTCAGGAATTACATGGCGGAGCCGGAAGCTGCACCCTGCATTTTAACTTCAACTTTCTCGGTCAAACCTTCATAGTATTTGCGCAATACAACAAGAACCTCTTCACGACCAAAATGGTCAACAACCTCGGCGCCATCGGAGAGGGCCTTACGAAGTTTGGTTCCGGAGAGGATAACGCGATCATCTTTGGTGTGATTACAGGTACGCAGAGAAGCCATACCGTCACACTTATGGCAGTAGAAGGTCCAGTCGATTTTCATCGGTTTGCAGAGAAGATCTTTTGCGGGATCACCGGTTTTCGGAATGCGATCGAAAATAGTCTGAGCCTCAAAGAGACCGTAGAAATCGCCAACGCCGGCATGGTCACGACCGATCAACATATTGTTGACGCCGTAATTCTGACGGAAAGTCGCATGGAGCAAGCCCTCGCGGGGACCGGCATAACGCATATCAAGAGGATAACCGGCAGAAATTACATGCTGCTTAACGAAGTATTTCTCAATCAGAACGTCGATTGCATGAACACGTACAGGAGCAGGAATGTCGCCTGGCTTGAGGTTACCAATGAGAGAATGGATCAGTACGCCGTCACATACCTCAACGGCGATCTTGGCCAGGAACTCATGGGAACGATGCATCGGGTTACGCAGCTGCAGAGCAGCAACGTTTGCCCAACCACGCTCTTCAAACATGGCACGGGTCTGAGCAGGGGTCTTGTAGACATCAGGATATTCTACAGGATATTCACCCTGGGAAAGAACTTTTACAGGACCGGCGAGATTAACATCTTTTTGTTGAAATACCATGATGACGCCCGGATGATCTTTCGGAGCGATCTCCCAAAATTTGTCACCTACAGACTCTTCGCCTTCACCTTTGAATACCTTCTCGCACTCATAACGCTTGTCTGCTTCAGTCATCGCAAACTTCTCGGTGACCTTCATGGTTGCATATACTTCACCTTTGCGAACCAGGGCAATTTCTTGGCCAACTGTGATTGCAGCGGCTTCGGCAGTGGTGACGTCGAGGGTGATGGGTACCGGCCAGAAGGTGCCGTCAGCCATTTGGAAATTCTCACAAACGCCTTTCCAATCAGCTTTAGTCATGAAACCGGACAGAGGGGAAAAACCGCCGATTCCCATCATGATCAGGTCACCTTTGGCACGGGCAGAAATCTCAATCTGCTTGAGGCCTGCTGCTTTTTTGAGTTCCGCATCACGTGCAGCGCCTTCGAGCAAGGCACAAACCAGACCTTTTCCACCATGAGGTGCAACTAATTTAGACATAGAATTCCTCTTTTTTAAGGGTTTATAATTACAAAACTTCAAGCCACACAAACCTATGTGTAGCATACTGAACGGCAATTCATTTACAGGGCAATATATACAAAAATAATTGCCGAAAAGTCAAGAGAAAAGCGTGAAAACAACCGTGCAACGTTTTTTTCGATGATGAAGATCGGCAGACTTACTTGAAATTGCTGGTCGGTTACGCAGACAAATATTCGCTCTGGATTTGGGGTATTGCCTGATGGACAACCATGTTCATCTACTCGCAGTACCAGAAACCGAAACAGATGAGTACTGGACCTAATTTTCTAATTTTACCGATAAACTTCACGGCGATGTCCGATACGGATAACCAGCACAACCAGTTTCTCCTCTTGCACTTCGTACACCACTCGATAGTTGCCAATCCGAATGCGGCGTAATCCGGAAAACTCTCCCTTCAGTACGCCTCCTGCAGCGGGATTGGTTTTAAGCAGGTCAATGGCCGAAATTATACGAAGTCGATCTTCCACCACCACCTTCCCAAGTGCTTTCACTGCGCTTTGTTTAATAGTGACTGAGTAGGTCATGCTTGACCGTCTCCCAATCCAATACCACATCAGCAGGATCGCGTAGCACCTCTATAGCGCGGGCAACATCTTCAAAATCATCCAGGTAGTATTCCACGGCCTGTCGAACCACCTCAGCACGTGTCCGACGCAACTGGGTAGCCGCTTCATCCAACGCAGCAACCAACTCATCAGGCAGTCTTGCAGTAATTTGACTCATTTTGACTCCTTAAAATATTACATAATCCTTGAAGATGTCATTGAATGTCACAAATATAAAATATACTATCAGGGTCAGTTAATCAAGGGAGAGCACATACAAATCGATTAATCGACATTCAATTAATCGGTGTTGACAACACGATTTCTACTATAGTTTTTCCACCCGCACTCTGCCAATGAAATTGACGATGACTTTATTTTTTCGGCCATCGTTTCCCTGTAAAACTATGGCACCCGCTTTGATGCCTGGTCTACCTGAGAAGCAAGTTCTCTGGGCAGTAAAAGTGCTTTCATCTACTGATATTTTTAATCGATCTGTTAATAAGCTAACATTTGCCAGAACCTTTTCACCTGTCTGTTGGATCCAATCCCCCTCTGTCCCGCCGCCTTGGCCATCATCGATGAAAGTCTTGTATCCACCTTCAGTGTAGGAGAAAGCAACGGGTGAATTACTGGTCATTGCAAAAGAACGAGCCTTATGCAGCTCACCCACCAACATTGAGGTTGCCCCATTAAGGGCTTGTCTTGCCATCATGTCTTTAAAGAAAGGTGTTGCTATTCCGCTAAGAAAACTCAAGATTACCAAACAACTCATAACCTCAACGAGAGTTACTCCATTTTCGTTTTTCATCATGCCCCCCTTAATAATTATTGAACATTGTCAGCTCATTTATTTTGGAAGGGTACAAAATGAATCTTACTTTTTTCCAATACTGGCGTTGATTTCTAAGAATATTTTTCACGACACTTTTTTAAATATAATGGTTAACACCTGAGCCAAAATAGACCTGCCTACAGTCAGGGACGGATCAAGAAAGCTATAGAAATCCTCTTCGGTTTTAAAATATGGGTGATATGGGATACCCATCTATAGCGCTTTATGGTGGACCCCAGTTTCCAGACGGTAGTTTTAGCTGTACGCATACATAAGGAAGAATAAGCGATGAGCGAAATGAAGAAGAGAACAGCCCATACTTCTGAATTCAAGGAGAAGGCTGGTTTGGAGGCATTGCGAGGTAAAAGACGATCAAGGAGATTGGCCAGGCCAGGAGTATGGCGTCCATCCTGTAACTGTTGGCCAATGGAGGTAATTTGCTGATCAAAAGATTGATAGACGAAGAGTACAGTACTCTCGTCGCCCGTTCTACGGCAGTCGCAGAATGGTGGTTTTTCTCAAGACTGCTGGGTAGAGAGTTTACCGCAAGCGGGTGCAAGGACTGATGCAGAGGATGGGGTTGATAGGTATGCCGCCAGGCCCCCAGTACCAGTCGTCCTCATCCCGAGCATAAGTTGTATCCGTATCCACTGTGCGGTGTGCCAGTGATAAAGCCCAACCAGGTCTGGAGCACTGAAATTACCTCTATACGACTGGCCCGAGGTTTCGCATATCTGGTGGTGGCAATTATGGACTTGTATTCTCGCCGGGTGTTGAGTTTTGCGTCGAGTACCTTGAAGAGGCTATGCTGAACCACTACAAGCCGGAGATCTTCAATAGTGATCAAGGTTCCCAATTAACCAGAGAAGACTTCACCGGCGTACTGAAGTGTGAAGATATCATTATCAGCATGGATGGACGGGGACGGGCATTCGACAACATTTTTGTCGAGCGACTCTGGCGTAATGTCAAGTATGAGGACGTTTACCTGAAAAAGTATTCCACGTTGGGTGAATTATAACCACGGGCCTAATCGAACACTTTGTATTTTACAATGGAGAACGTCTACATCAATCGTTGGACAATAAAACAGCAGATAGTGTATATCGAACTGCTCTTGGAGGAGGAGCTGTAATTGTTGATAAATACCCACACGCGGTGAAGGCATCCTCTGTGGAGTGTAGCGGAACAGAGGATGCCTCCACCGCAGATATCAAATCAGTAGAGACAGGCAAAACAGCATTTGGGCAATGTCGTTCAGATGTGAGTGAAATTCAATATGCAGCTTAAACTCAGTCAATTAATATCTTGACTCAGGGGTCTACTTTAGTTTGTCCAAACCCCATTTGCATTCTTTGTTGTATCTCCACTGTACGAAGGAGGCCGAGACTCAATTTGCTTCTGTGGTATTTGTTCTTCACTCGTTTTTAAGACCCGCAGTTCTTGTATCTTTCCAGACGGATCATTTATAAAGCCAACATAGTCCCCCGGTTTGAGCTCATTTACACCAACACCTTGCGAAAGAGAGTTGTAGACACTTAACATAGTAGATAATTCATGCTCTTTACCATCAATCATTGCTGATCCTAAAGTCGTATTGCTTTGCTCCCTTTCCTTCGGATAATCTGACGATGTTGAATTGATCGATTCCAGATTCCCCATACCATTAAATACCATTCCGTTGTACATAGTAATTTTATTGGTTGAAGTGGAACCAGAGTGTTTTGTTGATTCGGACCCGGCTTTTACTTCAAACGGCAGAAAGGATACAATGAGTATGCTTATGACAATAATCGCTCGAACCGCCCTTTCTCCTTTTCTTTTCAATATTTTTTTTAGCATATTGACTCTCCTAATGTAGCCGATATTTAAGTTACCCTGTTTTATCGATGGTACAGTTCTGTGCTTGTAAACAGCTGACTATACCATCGAAGTTCAATCACCTATACTGACAGTTTATTTTTTATTGAAAGTCTTCTCGCCAGTATTCAAGCCGGTTAACAGTGGGTGTTCTTTGTTGTCGCTGGTCATCGTCTTCATTTGCGTCAGTATCATCATCGCCTTGTCCTGAAGCGACCGAAATAATCATTTTCGGTCCTGCCGGTGTAGGAGAGGATGTTATTCCATAGCCTAAAGAGATTTTTCTCCAGGGACCGCCAACCGAATTACCATTTTTATCATATACGAGACCAGCTCCATTCCCAATGTCGCCGCATTTGGTAGGTGTAAGACCCCAGAGAAAACTCTCCCCTACATCGCAACCGCCAGCGGGATTGTAGGTGATGAAATAAAAAACGTTAAGGTAATTTGTTGGATCAGTAAGCATTTTTTCACCCGCAGGCAAAGTAACCTTCCAGACCTCACTGAGGGAATCCGGGCCGGGGATCACTGGGGTAAGCGGAGGATCTGCTATCTCGTAGAGGTAGTCAACACTGGTTTTGTTTGTTGCGGTTTCTTCGTCGCCGGTACCGTAAAAGATAAAAGTGGTGTTGCTATTGATCATATAATCAACCCCCTCTTTAGTCACTATACAGCCACCTTTGGAGGTAGCAATCGTTGGTTTGTGAAAGACTTTTCCATCACCATTGTTAAGTCGCCGTGCAGAGGGCGCCCATCCACTGGCGCTATTGAGGTCTTCGAGTTTATATAGATCTCCGCTGGTATCGCCGAAATATCCGGCGATTGTGTAACCGTAGTCCGGACTTGTCTTATTTTTCTCGGTTACCAAGAGGATCTCAGAGGGGACTTTATTAAAAGAATCAGCACCAATAGCGATCTTACTAAGGATCTTGCCAGACCCGGCATCAAGGATATAAACATAATTCCCTTTGTTTGCAACGGTAGCAGCCTCAAGACCTCCACCGACAATAAGCACATAGGTGGTAACACCATCTATCTTGATGCGGCCAAAGTTAGGGGTGGACCATGTTTTTCCCATATTCACATCGGTCATTTCCCAGGCCGGTTTGAATGCAGCGGGATCGGTCACCTCCAAGGCATACAAACTGTATCCACCGTCTCTTAAGCCACTTGCTATCAGCGTATGCCACCCCGTACTTTCAGTTCCAGTTCCAGGTACAATTGCAGGCCAAGTCGTATCTGTCCCCCCTGGGGAGTAGATGTCTGAGGCTCTGAGCGGAAGATCAACGGTAAATTTATGGCCCTGTCCAAGTTTCCAGAGTTGCCCAAGCACCGAATTGGGGATGTAAGCCCAGTCTTCGCGACCGTCTTCGGCCTTAATAGCATGAACCATGCCGTCATTGGCGCCTACGTAAATGCGAGTTGGCCGAGTTGCCGCTACGGTTTTAAAACCAGCATAGCCGGCGTAAGGATCTACAGCAGGTGCTCCAGGTGCTGCCGGCGGATTAAACGTTGGTGGACCGACAACAACCGTACTAGAATGATATATATCGCCGAGATACCATGATGGGTCACGAGAGCCCTTGTATTTTCCACCATCATATCCCGAATTTTTGGTGTAGTTTACGACGGTTTTCGCATCATCAACGGTACCTCCTGGGAGAATTCCATCAATATCATGATTATCAGCAGGATTGACAAGATCTTTGAAATCAGTCACCGAATCGACCAATGCCGGCTCAAATTCCTGTCTCGTGTAGGTGTTGTCGGTTGCATTGTTTCTGATACCGGTGTACACCGTGCCGCGTCCAAACTTGGCCATTTCGCAACCCGCATCGCCATCAGGAAGTGAATCGGCATCATCGCAATCACTTACCCAGCCGGTTGCCGGCCCTGTTATATTAATGGTCGTGGGATCCACGTTATAACCATAAAGATGTCCCCTCCAAGACGGATATTCAAATCGGGTTGTATAGAGGCCCAAATCTTGGTTGGGGATGTATGCAGTGACTACCGGAGTAGTACGACTAAAGGACTTATTTAAAATATCGGCGGTAATCTTGGTCACCAGGATATCCACGAGTGTCTCAACGTCATCGGCGAAGTATGCATTCCTCGGAGCTGGATCATTAGGATAAACATGCGGCGGCGAACCTGCTGCGGCAATTGCATTCAGAGTTGCTTTACTGTCGTCATCCAAACCAAATCCTATGACATAGGTTTCAATGGGGCAATGCTTGCTATCAACGTTCAGGTTATAGAGATTCCTTGCGGCCGTTTCAGCATTTCCCCCACCGGTTTCGAGACCGTCTGTTAATAATATGACATAATTTTTCCTGCAGGTGGGAGTAAGAGCATCCTGCTCAATATAACTGCTGTAATAGGTTTGTAAATTTTCCAGGGTTGCAGCTAAGGGTGTGCCGGACGACTGCCAAATACCAGGGGCAGTCTCCCTCTGCAGAGCCGAGTAAGCATTGGGGGCGATCGAACTACTATAGGGCGCAATGGTGTAATCCATACTGGGGGCTCTCAGGTCTGGCGCCGGCAACCGAGTAAGATCCACGTAATTCAATATCTTCGTTAAATTTGCTCCCAATATATCATCATTATGGGAGGGGTGTGTGGTATCGGTCTCGTGATATTGGGGAAGATTAACAAAAACAGTCTGGTCATTACCGCTTGTGTTTGCCATCTCATCGCCAACGGTCGCAGGGAAATTCGTGGTCGGTTGAGCATCATTTCGCCAAGTGCTCCAGGTCCAACCGCCATTATATCCCGGCCATCTATGCAGCCAATCGTAGCTTGGATTATTGCTTGCTGCGGAATTGTATTTTGGAAACTCGGCACCACTCCAAGATTGGGGGGTGGCGTAAATGTAATTTTGAGAAGCTTTTTTGTAGCTCCAGCCATGCGGGCGATCCTCAGTCTCATAGCCCGGATACATAAAGTACGAGGTATCGTACATATTCGGTTTAAGTGTTACTTTATTGTATAGATGAGTAGTAGTATTATAAGAAGTAGCAACATCGACCAAGGTTGTTGTCAGCAACTGCCAGTCTTCGTCTACAAAATTTGCATCTTTTATAGTCCAAGAATTGCCCTCATAGCCGAGGATGGGTGTTGTAAGATTTTTGGTGTCTCCTTCAAAGCCTAACCAGGGGGTGGCAAGTGTGGTGAGGTTTACATATCCTGGAACCTTTGAGGTATCAGGGGTTGCATTAGTTTTAGTATAATCGCCATATGTATCCCTGTATGTCTCAGAGTAAAGGGAAGGTATGAGATCGTAATGATTACATACATAACAAGGTTCTCCCGAGGCAATTTTAGGAGTTAGCGTACCATAATAATTATAAAATGCTGGGAGGTCATCGCAGCTAGTGATCGTAGCCGATGCATTTTCGCACCGTTCGGGGGCAGACCAATATCCAAGTTCCTGAGGATAGGACACCCTGCTCCTTACGGTAAATTTTTTCTGATCGGGCAAGCTGCCGTCGCCTCCGGGGGAAGGGGTAATTGAAGCAAGGGTGTAATGAATGATCTGCTGGTCGCATTGCCCTTCATGATAAAGACGGTCAAACTGGTAGCCTACAGTGACGTCAGTATGTACCTGGTTAGTGACCCAGCTCGTTTCCCCTCGTGGTGCGGTCTTCCAGTCCTCCCAGGTAGTTTTGGTGGTAAAGGTTGTGGAAGAATCAGGGTGATAAAAATCTGTCGATGCGTCTTGCGGTGTCTTGTAGCGAGCACAATACCGTTCCGGAACCTCCACTGTTTTTCGGTAATATTTTGCAGTTACTCTTGGCACCTTGGCCGAGAGATAGGTAGCAAATCCTATGTTGACTGCTGTTTTCTCAGGGGTGGTAACACCATTGATAGTCGTTGCAGGAATCTTTAAGGACGTATCATTAAGAAAGAGGTTCAAGGCCTTTTTCGCCTGATACAGCTTGCTTGCCGGATGATTGCCGCCGAAGGCGAGGCGGGTATCATCCGCGGCACCGACAATCTTGTAATTGGTAGTCCGATCGCAGAGCGCCGGATACGCATCCGCCGTCGACACATACCACCTTTTATTGAGCGTGTTCGTGTCATAGCCTTGAATGTGTCTGAGGATGGTTTCATTATTGTTCGTCCCACCGGTAATAATAATCGCCCGGTTTTTCCACTTCGTGTCGAATTCACGGGCTACGGTGGCCCAGTCGACGTCGGCGTCGGTTACATATCTGAAATTATCGCCGGTGGCAGGAGTAGCCACCCGCGTCACCTTGCCGGGACCGTCGGTTAAAATAGTATACTTATACGGTATTTTTGTCGGGTCATAATTGAGTGGTCCTCCGGCCTCGGCTGAGGTGTCTATGGTAAAGAAATGTTGCGTAGCGGTACCTCCGCCGTTGATCGTCTTGATTTGCGGATCCTCACTAGGATCCGCAGATTCAACCTTGACGAGGCGGTAACGATATTTTAAATTAAATTCAGTAGAAAGCGCGGTGCTATTCCAGTCCAGAGAGGCGTCAAAAATCTTGGACGGGTCGGTAGGGGCATCTTTAATTTCGTAAGTGGTAGTAAAGTTACAGGGAACTGAAAAGCCGTTTGATGATCCCAAATAGGCCGATACAGTCCAGCGTTTATTAGTTTGATCAAAACCTGTGATTTTTCTTGTCTCAGGGGGATTTGCACCCGTCGTCGCTGTAAGAAGCTTGCCAACCCAGCTTGTATCAATGCTGCTCCATTTCAAATTCCCATCATACACATACTGTGTATTGGTTTGTTGATAAGTGACTTTACCGGGGTTTTCATCCAAGATGGCATAAGCATAACGTTCTTTTACGACATCATAAGGAAGATAAGTATTCGTTATTGATACTGGGGTGGCATATGTGAACCGTCTACTAGATACGGAACGGTCGGTAATCGTCACATATTCCTCGCCGCCTGTGTCATCGTACACTTTAGCACGCCGATACTTATAATTTAAAATGAAATCGGCATTGAGTTTGTCATCATTCCAATCCAATGAAGCATCATAAATATAAGGACTTGAGGGTAGATATGTTCGCGTGCTCGCCTTGTCGGGCAGGATTGTAAAGGAATATGTCACCGGATCGGCCTCATAAACCAGATTGCCACCCTCTATAGTGAAGTATCTGGACCCAGTGCTTACGCCGGAAATCGTCCTTATTTGTTTATGGCCTGTACTAGAGAGCACTTCAACTATACGATACTGGTAGTATTTATTAAAATTCGTACCATTCGTGAAATCCACATTGGAGGCCCATGAAGGCGCCGGTGCTGAATCATATATTCTCAATGGTTGGCCCGAGTTTTTAATCATATTCCCGGTCACAACCCCAAACGATGAGAGTGCGATAGTAGGAAGTGGTGACACCAGATCTTGTTTGGGCAACACCATTATTGCGTTAGTATTGTTTACATCGGCAGTACTGGTCATGGAGTCGGTGGGGAGAGGCACAAGGCGGGGAAGCCACGGTGTGGCTTGCTGCGGGATCGTCATTTCAGTGGACGCAAAGGCAAGATCGTCCCAGACAACGTTGCCGTTCGCATCCTCCATGATTGTATTGTCTGCATTCAGTTTCACCCCTCTTCGCCATGGCCAATCTTGGTTAGAAGAGTTGGGGGGAACAGCCTTAGGATTTATTCCAGGCCGTAAAGGTGTTTTTCCGTCTTGTCGAAGATAGGGCAATTCCTGCATCGAATCGGAATTATCTAAAATGAACATGATATTAGGAGCCCCATTTGCCCCAGCAAAAAAAGGCGTATCATCATCTACCGTAACAGCAAATGCGGGCGAAACCAGCGTGGAAAGTAAAACCATTGTGGCAAGCATAAAGAGCTGGATACCTACCCCCCATGTTATGCTCCTTACTCTTGAGCGACGATTCTCCGTCTTCTCTTCTGTCGTAATAAATAATTTCATGGCGTTGCCTCCAGCATGTAGTTGTATCCGCTTTTGCATATCATCCCTGCATATATCATCATTAAATTCGAGTTTAATTGCTGCTGCTGCCATACTGACTGGTCTCTCCGATTCCACTTCCTCCCTGATTGCCGCCAAGAACTCCAACCAGTCCGGCAATAATCGTCGAAACCCCACCACCTGCAACATTTCCTGTCGCCCTGACCTCCACCCTTCTTGGAGACCCCGCCTTATCATCATACTCAATAATGGTGCCAGGAGAAGCGGCGGCAAGATCTGCTGGTGTTGGTGATAATGTAATAAATCCCGGTGTATTGTCCGGTGGGAAGAATGTCACTCCACGCTCGATCGCGTACGAAATACCTGCTTCAGCATTATAGAAGGCCTGCTTATATACCTTTTCATTTCCTGAAATACGAATTTCCGTAGTAGTGGTATTGAGAGCGGCAACACCAAGAATAGTTAGAACAGCGAGAAGCATGATAGCAATAACAAGGATAGCGCCATCATCATTTTTGACAGGCCTAAGGGGTAAGTACAACCAAGAGTCGGCAATTTCTGTTGTCTTAGGTCCTTGTTTCCTACAAATAATCCAGCACTTAGTAAATTTCATATATAGCTGTCCTCCACGCTCTTCGACTTTATACACGTAACCACCACACTTCGATTAAATAGCCCGCCTGCTTCCGACCAAGTAACGGTTACTGTAACAAAAATAGCTTCGGCGGCGGAGAGAGTACTGGGTGCCGGCATTGTCTTAATATCTTGAATAACATTAAAAGGCTTAATGGAAGGTACGGTGATGCTACTCGGCACAGCAAAGTTCGCAATTGGTTCTTCAACAATTCTTTCTATTACTTCTTGGGCCAGTGTCGTTGCCTCGGTAAGACGCTGACCGGAGGAATTTCCCTGAATAGCCCGAAGCTGCATAGCCGCAACCCCAAGTATGCCGAGGGTGAAAATAAACAAGGCAATAATAACCTCAAGGAGTGTGAAACCTTTTTGTTGTTTTAAATTTTTAGTCGGCAAGATCATTTTATCGTCCTCATGGTGTTGCTGGGATGCCCATGTTTCTGCATCTGACATTTGCAGTAAGAAGGCGTCGCCTGAAATTATCATTTGGTGCGTTAATACGATTTACCCCAACTTTGTATGTATTAGTATCGGTGTAGCTACGATCGGCCCTACTCACTCGGGCAAGTATCCATATGCGCACTGCCCTTATCTGAGAGCGCCTGGTGGCATCGGCCAACCCTATTGTTGCCGGGAGGGGATCGGCATCATTTGCATCGATAATCCCATCACCGTTATTATCCAGATCTACCCAAGTTGTCCCCGCCGCATTAGGCACGGCCCAGATGACTGAGTTTGTTCCGCCTACGACCTTTGTTTCAAGCACCCCATCTCCGTTGCTATCGTAGGCATAAGCAAATCCCAACGCATGGATGTTATTTGTAAGGGGTTGCAATCCCCCACCTGTATCCCGTCCAAGGGACTGGTCAAGTGCTCCAGCATCGGTGATGCCATTTGCGTCTACATCGGTGGATAGTCGATAAGCAACATTCTCGTTGGCATCTAAAATATCACCATCAGGATCACCTGTGGCAGAACCCGTAAGATCCATAGCAAACTGGATCTGGAATGGGCCGGCTACACTAAACCCCACCCCTGCTGTAAGTTTAGCAGGATCAATGTCATGTCCAGCATTCCGAATTTCCCTTAACATTATTTCCAGGCCGGCCCGAATCTCCTGCTGCATCTCAGCTACTTCTTCCTGAGCGATATAGACATCTTGTTGCGACTTAAAAGCAACTCCTAAACCGGCAAGCAATATACCACTTAAAAAAAGGGCAATCATCAGCTCGACCAGTGTAAAACCTTTTTGACTATTTGTTTTCATAGAAATTAATCCCATAGAGCAAATCCCGACCAAGTGGCCCCTCCGTCCGAACTTGTCCTTCGCGATAAAACGCCTCGCCCGGCCAAAGTCAAAGCTAACTGTCCCTCAACGTTTTGGCTACTTCTAATGGTGACTGTGCCGGCAGAATCTGGAAGTCCTCTAGAATTAAAAGACACAGCCGTATTTGTTCCGTTACCGTTGCCAGCAAACGTCGTGGCAGTCAAAGAAACGTTCGCCGGCATAACCACCTGGGTTATTAAGACTTCTCCCGCAACTGCCGGATTAAAGACCCTGTTGTTATTGGCGTCCACGAAAACTGTATATCCGCCTACACCTCCAGCTGGAGTAAATCCCCCTGAGATAAACTCAATGGCTACATTTGCCCCACGTTTTACAGCCTCAACCTTGGCCATTTGAAAATGGCCCTGCAGGTCTCTTGCCGCTGACTTGAACCTGTAACCGGGCAGCCATGCGAGGAAGTTGGGGATAGCGATAGCCGAAAGAATACCAATGATTGTCACAACAATCATTATCTCCGTCAGCGTGAAACCGCCTTGCCTTTTTTTTGAATTTTTAAAAATCATTGTCTCCCCACGGACTCTTTTTCTTAAAGTCATACACTTTGCTGTATGTTTTTGGAAATCAGTTGTGATATGGAATTTTTGTGCTCAATGCATCTTATGCATAAACAGTTCCACAATCACTGATTTCCGCCGCTAATCAGATACTGCCTAGAAGCAACAGGAGATTCAGAAAGTAACGACATGATAAATTTGCAACTTTCTCTTATCCTTTGCTGAAAAAATATTAAGAAACTTAACACATTCACCAAGCAATGTTAAATTTTTTTATACCTGGGAGATAGAACAAATTTACCATTGGTAGCTTTAGGGAATTCCAGCGACCATCTCTGGTTCAATATCGTTGCACATAAAACCGTGGTCTATTCCCTCTTCCCTTTTGTTGAGTTTCTCGTTTTTTAAAACGGTTGCAGATTGTAAAATTTTCGTCTATATAGGGAGATTAAATCAATTTTTTAAGTAAGTGGCAAAACAAAAGCAAACCAGAAATATCTATAAGTTACGCGATATGCAACATAGGATTCCTGTTATAGAACGTATTCTAACAATATCTTAAATCAAGAGGGAAAATGTGGAAGAGAAATTTGAAATCTATGCCAAACAGACTGACAAGGTAATACAATATATTGAGATCCCATATTATGATGAAACTAGTATATATCTCGCTAAAAAGCTGCGTTTTCTTAAGGTTGACCGGATCCCTGAATTAACAACTGGGTTGAAGTCAGCAGGGTTGAAAGCGGTAAACCAAGTGGGGATTCCAGAACTGATCGACCCTCTGAAAAAGAAAATTATTCATTTACTCGAAGACCCCGCCTGGGTTTATGTCCTGTATAATGCTGTTCAGAAGGAGATAAGCGCACCAACTGTGGCCAAAACACAACAATAGGTTTTTTTGCATGTTTGACTCAGACTGCCCTTCACAATGAGTCATTTTTCGTCACATTCGCCGGGGGTACACACGAACAATTAATGCTCTGACCCATAATCTCCTGATGACGTTTTTTTATCTTGCTCAGCAGAAAGGAATCATACCGAGAGCGATTCAACCGTAGGAGTACTAAGGAACTTGAGAAAAAATGCAACGTGCCGCGAAGGGATAGCTGCTCTACGCAATATGACATAAAAGGGCCAATTTTCACGCTTGGGGACAATCCAAGAAACTGATTTCCCCCTGCCAGATACTCTATGCCATTGTCAACATACTGCTAGCTCACCTTATTTACTCTCCCCAGTCCAAACCTATCTTGTATTCTTTAATCTTGCTCAACAAAGAAGGATAGCTTATCTCCAAAAGTTCTGCAGCTTGCGTCTTGTTACCGTTGGTGTTAGCTAGAGCCTTCTCGATAAGATATCTCTCAAAAAGCACTTTACCTTCCTTAATAGAAACAGTTCCGGAAAACATATGAGCCGAAGCCCGAATCTCTGAACTACGGATGTGTTCAGGGAGGCTTTCTGGGCTGATCCAGTCATTTTCTGCAAAGATCATCGCGTGCTCTATCACATTTTTTAATTGCCTAATATTGCCGGGCCATGGGTAGCTGCCGAGAATGGCAATGGCTCCATGGGTTATCCCCTTAATCCGGATATTCATTTTGAGACTCTCACTTGCCAAAAAAGAATTCACTAGAATCGGAATATCGCCAAGACGTTCTCGCAAGGGCGGAAGTTTAAGTTCAACAACATTGATTCGAAACAGCAGATCCTGACGGAATTGTCCAAGCGTTACCTCTTCGGCAAGGTTTTTTGCCGTTGCGGCAAGCACTCGGACATCAATTTTTTTGTTTTGGTTTGTACCTAGAGGACGAATCTCCCTTTCCTGCAGTACCCTGAGGAGCTTTACCTGCAAACCGATCGGCAATTCTCCGATTTCATCGAGAAACAAAGTGCCACCGCCGGCAGCCTCAAACAAACCTTTATGATCCGAATCAGCACCGGTAAACGATCCCTTTTTGTAGCCGAAAAATTCGCTTTCCAACAGACTTGCAGGGATAGCTCCGCAGTTGATGGAGATAAATGGGCCCTCGTTCCTGCAGCTTAATTGATGTATCCCTCTTGCCACAAGCTCCTTCCCTGTACCGCTTTCTCCAGTAATGAGTACCGTAGTATCGTGAACTGCCACCCTCTTTGCTAAACTGAGAACTTCCTTGATCGCCGGGCTTTCTCCAATAATGTCGGCAAAACCCAGATTTTTTTCCAACTCAAGGACTTTATGACGGAGGTTTTGATTTTCCTTTTTGAGCGCCGCTCTCTCGGCAGCCTTTTCCAAAATGCAGAGTATCTCGTCAATCTTGAAGGGTTTGATAATGAAATCATAAGCGCCGGATTTCATTGCCCGGATCGCAGTATCGACGGTCGCAAAGGCGGACATCATAATGACTGTTGCGTCAATTTGGTGAGCCTTGGTTTCCTCCAGGAACTGCAAGCCATCCATCACCGGCATTTTTAAGTCACAGAGGATACAATCAAACGGTTTGCACAAGGTCTTCTCCAACCCTTGTCGGCCATTTTCGGCAGTGTCGACTTCATACCCTTCCTTGAGGAGAGATGCCGATAGCATATCGAGCATGTTCGCTTCATCATCAATTATCAGAACGCTGTTGGTCATCGAACGGGGCATGGTTATAAAAATTTGAGATTATTACCAGAAAATTTACGCTGATACGGTTTCCTGCAAGGGTATTTCAATTCTTACCTCTACCCCACAATTTTTTCGATTACCAAGAGTTATGCATCCTCCTAGCTTTTCCATTATTGTGTGACAAACAAAGAGCCCCAGTCCCGTGCCCCGCCCTACCTCTTTGGTAGTAAAGAACGGATCAAAGATATATTGCAGATGCTTCTCATCTATTCCTGGGCCATTGTCTTTGATATTAATGACCAACACCTGGCTCATTGCCCTGTTTTCTTCATTAAATGTTGAAACAATTATCTCCTTAGTGTTTTCCTGGGTCTGGGCCATTGCATCAACCGCATTTAAAAAGCAGTTAATAAGCACTTGCCGAAGAGCATCCTTGTCTGCCACTATTGTATCATGTTCCGCAAGGAGCTCTTTAATAATGGTGCAGCAAGCAAATGATTTTTCCAGGGAAACAAAACCTATGATCTCATCCAGCATCGCATTTACAGAAAATGATTCCACCGCTGCGAGATTCGATCCGGAAAAATCAAGAAGTTGCCTGATCAACCTCTTGATTCTATCGAGTTCCTGCTGAGCTTTGTCGGCAAATTGTCGTTTTTCATCAAAATTCAGATCATCTCTGCTCAACAATTCAATATACCCCTGGATAATTGACAGGGGATTACCGATCTCATGAGCCAACCCGGCTGACAACCGACCGACCGAAGCGAGTTTCTCAGAGCGCATCACCAAGTCGTTTTTTTCCTGCAGCAGTCTATTTACCCCTTCCAGCTCACTTACGTTTTGCCGAAGCTTGCGGTTATCTCGTTCAATCCTATCCAGCAGCACATTAAAACTTGTCGACAACTTGCGAAAAGCACCCTCATCGTCACTGACCAGAAAAAGTGATTGCTGATCGGGACTATAGTTTTCGGCCTTTTGCACCAGCCTGTCGAGAGGTCTAAAAAGGATGCGCTCCATCCTGAAGTAGCAAAGACTGCAGATAATTGTGACATTTGCCAGAAGGTAGAAAAGAGCAATCCAGATATCCTGCTCATATCGAGAATAAATCGGCAGTAAAACCCTCTCAGCCGTAAGAGTGCCAATCACCTGCCCTGCCCGGTTTATCAGGGGCACGGCAAATACGGCCACTTCATTTCTGATAAGAAAAACGTTCCAGGCAGAACCGGCGAAACCGACTTCAGGTTTACCGCTTGATTGCGCCTTATGTGAAATTTCCCGTAATGCACCAGGAAAGAGACAGGGGAAGATGCCGGCAGCTGTATCTTCAGCCAGTTCTACGTTAAAACATGAAAATCGCTCGTTTTGCTCTGCCTGCAAGCTTTCATAACTTATCATCAGTCTCTGTCGCTCTGCTTTTCCATCACCCATGTAGGTGGCAAATATCGCAAAAGATTGCAAAGCCTTCTTTGCCAAAAGTACATCCTCTCTTATAGAAGTACGCACTCCAAGAAAAATGAAGACTATACTTTGCAAACACATCGCCAAAATCAGCATAATGGCAAAGGTCACTATTATTTTGGTTTTAAGGCCCTTCCCTGTCATATTGACCCTATTATTTTCATGCACATCGGC
>JAZDOW010000124.1:0-14307 GCA_043798185.1 Pseudomonadota bacterium
AGGGCTGCGGCAGAAAAGCTTAGGAGGCCAAGCCAGTCATTTTTGCAGGTTGCAACATACCAGATCGTGTTGCTGATTTTCGGCAAAGAACCAAGATAATGATATTGCTGCATCATTTCCTGGAATCTGGATTCTTCCGCAAGATCTACTGGACGGACGACAACCTGGGATAAATTCATAATGGCCCTCTCGTGTTGGATGCAATTTTGGGGAATGTACCTTGTACGAAAGGGTTTGTCCAGTATTAGTTATAACTTATTGGATTTGTATTATGAAATTTGCAGGGAAAATTCACCCTGACTTTATTGTGGCAAGATCACCTCACTGAAATCATTATTTTGTTTCAGCAGTAATAGTTTCATTTACTTGGTAGTAAGGGTAACCGAAAATGGAGGCAATACGGTTAAATTGATAACTGATCCTAACTTTTCGTTTTTCCAGTATCTCGACTGTAAACTCAGTTGGGAGCCCCTCTTTTTTTAAGTCAATTGTCATTTCTTTTTGGATCATTCCATCATAATAATCAAACTTCTTGATATTGTTGGCATGACTCTCAAGCAGGAAAGTTACATCTTTCTTTTCGAGTAAGATAGAGCCGATTTGCCAAGATACCGTTACAATCGCAGCAAATATAACAGCATATATAATGTTTCGAACCATAATATCACATTCCTTACGTTATTGAGTTAACTGAATAAGTTATAAATAAAAAAGTGTAACCGTTCAGGCCAATTGGCGTGTTACTTTCCTGCTTGAGAACGGAGATGCTGAACCTATTGATTATGAAGTATATCATTAGGTGAGACTATGAGAATGCACAACCCTCCCCATCCCGGCGAAATTCTCAGCGGGCTATGGCTTACCCCCATGGGTCTTTCTGTCACTAAAGCCGCGCTTGCCCACGGTGTCAGTCGTAAAACTCTGTCAAAAATTGTAAACGGCAATTCCGGCATTTCGCCGGAGATGGCGTTTCGCCTGTCCATTGCCTTTGGTGGAAGCCCGGCTATCCTTGGCGGGCCTCAGCACGAGAGATTGCAGCCTTCAATTCCGATAACTGGTAGGGTTTCTGAAGAAATGCCTGGGGAAGTTCCGGGTGTTTTCCTCGCATAACCAGTGCTTCGTCGAAGCCGCTGGCCAGGATCACCGGAATTCCCGGTTGAATTTTCCTGATTGCCGTGAGGGTCTGCCATCCATTCATTCCCGGCATGCTGAGATCCAGGAGCACGAAGCGAAAGTCGTCCTTCTGCGCTTGGAACATACCTATCGCTTTACGGCCGTCATCGGCGACGATAACCGTATAGCCCAGTTGTCTTTCCAGCATGGTCCGGGCCAAATCCCGGACCAAAGGCTCGTCGTCAACGACCAGAACGAGCCCCGAACCCTTGATCTGCATGGGAACATGCGCCTCTTGCCTGCAAGGGAACTCGTCGCCTGCGACTACGGGGAAATAGACCCGGAAAACCGCACCAGCTCTGTCGGTATTCTCGACCGTCACAACTCCTTCATAGGTCTGAGTCAGGCCAAGAACAACGGAAAGGCCCATGCCGCGGCCGGTAAACTTGGTTGTATAGAAAGGGTCAAAGATCTTCTCGATAGTTGCTGCGTCCAGGCCGGGACCTGTATCGGCAACGGAAAGGCAGATATAGTTTTTCTCTTTCGGTTGCCAATCCATGGGAAAAATTTGCAATTTTTTAATCCGCTCTATATCTCCTGTCTCGACAGTGATTGTGATGTCCCCCTCTCGCTCCCCAATTGCTTCAACGGCGTTGGAAAACAGATTGTTCAAGATCTGCTGTATGTGAACCCTATCCGCATCAATCATCACCCCTAGAGTGGAACACTCGGTTCTCACATGCACATTCCCAGGAATCGACGCACTGAGAAGGGATTGCGTTTCTTCAACAACCTTGGCGAAATCGAGGCGCTCTTTTTTTGCTATGGTCTGACCAAGGTAGGTGAGCATGAGTCTACTCATTTCGGCGGCTTTGCGGGAAGCCTTCATAGCTTCAGTGATGTAGGCAGTTGAATGTGATTGGCGAGGCAAATCCATCATAAAAAGTTCCAGATTGCCCATTACAACGTTCAACATATTGTTGAAATGATGGGCAACGGCGCCAGCCATCCGGCCCAGACTTTCCGCCTTCTGTGCCTGCTGGATTCGATACTTGAATTGCCGGCGTTCTTCTTCGATACGCTTACGCTCGGAGATATTGTGCAGAATGCAATGGGTTTTCAGGGTCTTGCCATCTATGCCGGGCTGGATACGGCCCTGGAGGACCACAGTGAGCAGTGTATTGTCTTTGCATACTACTTCCAGCTCTGCTTCAAGCCGCCCGGAGTCCTTCAGCTTTGCAAATTCCTGCAAATACATATGCCATTTGTCGGAAGGACAGAACTCCAGGAAATTCCTGCCTATGAGTTCATCGCGATTATACCCTAAGAGCTTGCGGAACTCAGCGTTGAGATCGAGACAAGAGTTGTGCTCATCCAGCGCCAAATACGCCACTGGTGAATTTTCAAACATGGATCGAAACCGCGACTCGCTTTCTTTTAAGAGATGCTCCAGCCTGGCTTTGTAATGGGCCATTTCTAGGCTGGCTCGAAGTCCATTTCGTTCAAAGGGCTTTATCAGATAACCTAAGGGATCGGCCAGCTTTGCCCGCTCGAGAAAACTCTCGTTGGAAAAAGCGGTGAGAAAAAAGGAGGGGATATCCAACTCTTGCCGTAAATGAATGGCCGTCTCTATCCCGTCCATTCCTTCGCGCAGTTTAATATCCATCAGAACCAGATCCGGTCGTTTTTGTCGGGCCAACTCCAAGGCTTCAGCACCTGAAAAAGCCATACCCACGACCTCATAGCCCATTAACTGAAGCTCGGTCCTCAGATTTTCCGCCACGACGAACTCGTCCTCTACGATGAGGAATTTTCCTTTGCTCATACGCTCTCGCTCTTTAAAACAGGCAGCGGCCAGCGGAGGATGAAAGTAGTGCCCCCGCCAACAGTAACATCCCAGTTCCCTTGCAATTGATATTTGAGTAAACCCTTGACCAATTTAAGTCCTAAAGTAGAAGGGTTTTCAAAATCAAGATCAGCAGGAAGGCCAACACCATTGTCGCTCACCTCCAACACTAATTCTCTCTCATTGACCAGAGAGTTTTTGATTTGAATCGTTCCCTTGCCTCCTCCCGGAAAGGCATGCTTGAAGGCGTTGGTAAGGAGTTCGTTGATGATCAAACCACAAGGTACAATAAGATCGATATTCAATTCGACCTTATTGAGTTCTAAAATAATGTCTACTGCCGCTTGGCTACTGTAAACTCCCTGCAGGTGAGAGACTAGCCTCTTCACATAGTCGGAAAGATCAGTGGATGCAAGGTCTTGACTGCTATACAACGTCTCATGGATCATCGCCATGGTAAGAATACGCTGCTGGCTCTCGATAAAAACCTGCCGCATTGCTTCAGTCTCCATTCTCTCGGCTTGGAGACTGAAAAGACTGCTGATCATCTGCATGTTGTTCTTGACCCGGTGATGGACCTCTCTCAATAAGATCTCTTTTTCGTGTAATGTGGCTTTGAGGATCTCATCGGCCGATTTTCGCTCGGTAATATCTTCCAAGAGCCAAATAATTCCCATCGACAGGTCGGAAGGTTCGATGGCCTTGCCGTTTAACCTTGCCCAGATCAAGGTGCCGTCATGCCGCAGCAATTGCTGCTCTGTCTCATACACATCTCCCTGAGCAAGGACCGGATAGGCATCTCCTGCCAGACGTTCATACTCTTCCTGGGCAGGATATAATTTCCGTGTCGGCATCCCTTCCATTTCTTCTCTTCTATACTGAAACATGTCAATTGCTTTTCGATTGACCCATCTTTGTATTCTGTCTTTCACCATGATGATGCCGATATTGGCGGTTTCCAAAATGGTCTGCTGCTCCCGCATAACCTTGACCAGTTTATCCTCCGCTCTCTTGCGGTCAGTGACATCCCTGTAGATGATGACTTTCCTTTTCTCACCTTTTTCCAATGAGAAAACCTTGATGGATATCTCAATCGGAACGGATAGACCATCTTTTCTCCTATGGTAAATCTCTCCCTTGAATTTTTCCGTGCGTTCCAGTTCTTGAAGAGCCTGAGCTAATCGGGGATCGGTCTTGTCAACCACCAGATCTCGGCCACCTTCGCAAAATTCCTGCTCTGAAAATCCCAGCATACTGCAGATTGCCGGGTTGGCGGCGAAAATGGTACCGTCTGGTGTTGCAATAACGATCCCGTCCAGCGAGTTGTCAAATATTGACCGAAATCTCTCTTCACTTTCCCGTAAAGCCCTTTCCGTCTGTTTACGCTTCGTCTGGTCAATCATAACGGTGAGAAAAAACTGTTGTCCCTGGCTCTTGATAACCTCGCCGGAGAAAAGTCCATCAAGGATCATGCCGTTTTTACATCTAATCCGGAACTCGGAGTTGGAAATTCCCCCTTTCCTTTGAGACTCTTCGGCAAACCGGCGACTTTCTTCCTGATCAATGAAGAAATGCAGTTCATTGCTGGTCTTGCCAAGGATTTCTTCACGGGAGAAGCCGAGCGCATTGCTAAACGCGTCATTGATATCGGTGAATTTTTTATCCGGAAGACTGACCATCGACATCAAGGCGGGGTTGTTATTGAAGACTCGATTAAACTTCTGAAGAGCTTCCTGTTCCTTGGAAAGGTCCCTGGAGATGAAGAAAACGCAATCGTTTTTGTTCCATTGACCTCGCCAACACGTTGATTGGGAAGGAATAACCACGCCGGTCTTGTTTTGCAGCGGCAAGAGACAAGCATTAACCTCACCCTTGCATATGGCGGAAAAGCACTCTGCAGCTTCTTGCCGCACCTCGGAAGGACGTACTTCGACCATATACATCTTTTTAAGCTCATCCCGACTGTAGTTCAGCTTTATTGATGCGGCGGGATTTGAATAGCAAATCCGGCCATCTTGACTGCTCACTAAAATAATGTCGTCCATGGTGTCGAAGAATGTGCGAAAATTTCTCTCGCTTTCGAAGAGGGCCTTCTCGCGTTGAAGGATGACATCTGTTTTTTTTCGGACCAGTATCCGCAGCTTGATATTCCACACCCACACACCAACGGACACCAACAGGAGGCAACCGGCAGCAGCGGAGAACGGCAGAATATAGCTTTCCAGAAAGGATTTTTGATGACCATATGTTGTTCCAAGCCATTTCTTGCTGATTTTCTCAAGCACGCCGGTCTTTCTAGCCGCATCGATACCCTTGTTCAGAATGCTGATGAGGATGGCGTGGTCTTTTTTCGACGCCATACAGTTCCTGCCGATATAGAGCGGCTCATTTATTTTTTTGATACTATAAGTTAAATGATTGCTGAAAATATGATAGAGGACGATTTGTTCATCTCCGATAATGGCATCTGCCTGAGCTGAGATAACTCGATCCGTGGCCTCGGCAAAGTTCTGCGTATCCAATGGAACGAAAGGTATCTTTTGGGATTCCAGATATTCCTTGGCATAGTCGCCTTTCTGTATGGCGATAATCTTGCCGCGGAGATCTTTAAGATCCTTGATATCCGTCCTTTCCGCTTTAACGAAGATTGAGGCCGGAACGTTAAAGAGTGCTTCGGTAAACGCAAAATCTTCTTTCCGTTTTTCGCTCAGGAAAAGGCTGGTAATAATATCAGCCCGTCCTGCAATAACGGCCTCTTGCGCCTGCTGAAACGGCATATCGATAAACACCGGCTGGAAGGACATTTCAACGGCCATCCAGCGAATCACATCGAGCATCATGCCTTCGTGCTGCCGATTTTCATCTATGAACTCAAAGGGGGGGTATTGTGTCTGACTGACAAAAACAATTGTGTTTTTTTTACGAAGGTAGTCTTTTTCGGCACTTGAGAGATCAATCGCATACGCATTTGACAGTAAAAGGCATAATAAAAATAAGACCAGGGAGAACACCCGTAGAAATTTTCGAGAATTATCAGTAAACATTTACTATTCCTTTTAATATCGAAAATGCTTCTCTGTTTATCTGCCTGCTCATCGATAGTGGCTTGATGCTATTGTATCAGCTTTACGTATTCAAATACAAGGCGCATCGCCGAGAGCAATGTTGGTATTAATTATATTTTGAATTACCCTTGCCGGAAAAAGATAGAGAAATTTTAAGATGATAGGTTGCCATGTATAACTTCGATAATCAAAAAATACCCCAGCTTCTCCCGGTGTCGGTGGGAGTCCAACTGAAGCCCTGGTTTACAACAGCTATCCTTGATGAGGGATTGCAATTGATACGGGAAAACATGATTTCCGGCTTCAGCTGTATCCGCAACGCGACAGGGGCGCTTGTCGGAGGGAAGGCAACCGTCACCCTGCAGTTTGCCAAAAGCAAGGCATTGCATCAGGGGTTTTTCATAGAGACCAGGCATTGCGGCCTCTGTCGTCTCAAGACCGATGAAAAGGGCTGCTCCCATATGGCCGCACTGGCCATCCTCAGTCTCACTCCCCCAACAGGGCAGGAAAAGGCGATACCGATACCGCTGGCTTTTGTCGGGAGTAATTGGCAAAAGATCGGTAATTTTCTCTATGATTGGCTGCATCGCTGTCAATATACGGTACAGCGTACTGCCGGCAAAGATTTTTCACTCGTGCGGATAAGTCCCGCAGAAGGGGTTTTGAAAATTACCATCGCAAATGGTTGGCAAGACCAGGGAGAGCAGCTCCTTCACTGTCACTCCTCCAAATCCGGCAAGGAAAAACCGGAGAGTGGCGGTGAACTCCTCCATAGCCAGCTGCAGCTCCGGGTTATGAGCGAAAACGAACGAGTTCTCGAAAAGGCCGGGAACAGCAGCATCGGCTGGAAAAAGGATACCTCCTTCTGGATATGGCTGGCGCGAATGCTGCACATGCTCCATGGCGATCAAATCCCGGAGCTTTTCAGAGATCCTTCGACTTCCCGTTTTATCTTGAAGATCGGCAATGAGAAAGAAGCGGGTGCACTCATCCTGATCGCCCCCAGGGACAAGGTTTGGGAAATGGTGCGGACGCTCCCTTTGTCTTCAAAGGAGACGAAGATATTGCCGGCCGCCAAGGAGTGCTACCGGGTTATTTTTAATACCGATGATCGGCTTGAAGTCATTCCCTGCCTGGCTTTAGCAGACGGCCGAATCCTTTCCCGTAAGGATCTGGCCGAGCAACGTTTTTCTTCCGCCTACTATCTTGAGGGTGAAGGCTTTCTGCCGACCACCCGCCTTCCTGCCGAAGGGGTACTCACTAACCCTGCCGCTAGGGCGGCAGCCCTGCCTCTTTTTGGGTTTTTGCAAAATGAGAAAACCCGAAACGAGACGTTCTCGGTGGTGGCCAATGATATCCCGGCCTTTCTCGAAAGCAATCGGAAGTCACTGCACCATCCGGACAATATCATTGCCCCGGAATTGCTGCACCTGCAGGTGCGGGAATTCCCCGACCGTCTGGTCATCGATTCCTTTGAAGAGCATGATGACTGGTGCTATCTCTCCTGTCATTACGGTCTTGGCAATACCAGCATCACCTTAAATGATATCCTCGCAGCCAGAGAAAAAAAGCTCACTTTTCTCCCCGGCAAAGAGTGGCTGCAACTCAATGACAGTCAGTTGTCCTGGCTCTATGATCTGGCCGAAAATCGCATGGCAGCAGATGGCTCCGGCAAGATCCGTCTCAGCTACCGGGAGATTATTGCCCTTACGGCGGTCATGCCCGAGACAACCATCGCCATCAAGCAGCAGTCCAGCCGAAAACGACTTGCCGGGTTGCTGGATACCGCCTGCTGGACCGATGACGCAACACTGAGCCACGTCCCCGGTCATCTCCGTTCGTATCAGCGTAATGGCCTGGCCTGGCTGAACCGCCTTTTCAGATTGGGAATTGGCGGGCTGCTCGCCGATGACATGGGACTCGGCAAGACCCATCAGGGTCTCGCCCTGTTGCAGATGGCAGTACGGGAGAACCAAAAAGGCTTGATGCTGGTTGTCTGCCCGGCCTCGGTGGTTCTCAACTGGGCCGAAAAAATCGACGGTTACTACCAGGGCCTTCCGTATGCGGTATATTATGGGCCACAGCGGGCTTTGGACAAGTCCCTGGAGCGGGGTGTGATCCTCACCACCTACGGTGTCGTCAGACAGGATCTGGAACAGCTTCGTCTCTGCTCCTTCGACATCATCCTCCTCGATGAAATTCAGCATCTGAAAAATCGTGCCACCGCCGTACACCAAGCGGTGGCGGCACTGAACAGTCGGGTGAAGATCGGCCTGACCGGAACCCCCATCGAAAACTCTCTACAGGATCTCAGGTCTCTCTTTGATATCTGCCTGCCCGGATTGTTAGGCAGTGAGCGGGAATTTGACCGTAACTATGTTCAGCCGATAACCGAGGACGGCAACACGGCGATACGCGACCAACTGGGTCGCCTTATCCATCCTTTTATCCTGCGAAGAAGCAGAAGCCAGGTGTTGACTGAGCTTCCGGAAATAATTGAAGACAACCGGATCTGTGAGCTCTCCGACGATCAGGTCAGCCTGTACCGGGATGTCCTCAAGGGGCGGGAAGAGGAGTTGGAGGAGCTGGCAGACGATACGGCGGCGATCCCCTATATGAATATCCTCGCTACCATCACCCGCCTCAAACAGATCTGTTGTCACCCCTGTCTGGTGCAAGGGTGTCTCGATCCGGAAGAATATGCCTGCGGTAAATGGGATTTGTTCGTTGAACTCGCCGAGGAGCTGCTGGCGGCAAACATGAAATTTGTGGTTTTTAGCCAATATACCGGTATGATAGGGCTTATAGAAAGGCATCTGCAGGCAGCCGGAATAGGCTTTGCCGGACTCAAAGGTGATATGCCGGTCGGCAAGCGACAAAAGATGATTAACGAGTTCAACACTGATCCTGACTGCCGGGTGTTTTGTGCCAGTCTCTTGGCCGGTGGCATCGGCATCGATCTGACCGGCGCCCAGGCGGTCATCCACTACGATCGCTGGTGGAACCCGGCCCGGGAAGAACAGGCCACCGCCCGGGTGCATCGCATGGGGCAGAAACACGTGGTCCAGGTGTTCAGGCTGATCACCCGAGGAACCCTGGAGGAGAAAATCCACAACCTGATACGCAAAAAACAAAGTCTTGCCACATCCCTGATCCAGGAGGATGAGGCCGGCATCATAAAGCAGATGGATCGCCGTCAACTGGCTGATTTGTTCAGCTTCCCCATTTTTTCTTAATTTTTTCATACAACCTTCAAACTTTTTTCACCTTTGCCTTCTAACATCGAAACCATAAACGATCAATTGGCTGGGGATAAGGTGAAAAATAGAAAAAATGGAGGCTTGTTATGAAAATTCAGTTGCAGGTGCTGTGGTGGTGTTTGTTGGTGGGATTGATTGTTCTACCGTCTGCTGGCCGCGCGGAGGAGAGTGGAAAAGAGAGCTTGGCGCCCTACTTTTTTATTGAGGGTGGGGAGTCTAACCTGGATCGGTTTCCTTTGAAAGACACCAAGGTGGCGGTCAACATCAAGGGGGTTCTTGCCGATGTTACAATTACTCAGCGCTACACCAATCAGGGTGGCCGTCCCATTCATGGCCAATATATTTTTCCTGCCTCAACCAGAGCCGCCGTGCACGGAATGACGATGACAGTCGGCGAGAGGGTGATAAAAGCTGAAATAAAACGAAAGGAAAAGGCCAAAGAAATCTACAGTGAAGCGAAAAAGAGCGGAAAAAGCGCTTCGCTCCTCAGTCAGCAGCGCCCTAACGTTTTCAGTATGGAAGTGGCGAATATCATGCCTGGCGATACCATTGAGATCGAACTTCATTATTCAGAGTTGCTGGTGCCGGAGGACAAGGTCTATGGCTTTGTGTTCCCGACAGTAGTCGGCCCTCGGTATTCAAACCAACCGGCCGGCGAGGTGCAGGATCAATGGATTGCCAATCCTTATCTTAAGGAAGGGGTGGATGCACCGCCCGATTTTTCCATTGAGGTGCAACTGGCCACCGGAATGGTGATAAAAGATCTGCACTCCCCGTCCCATCGTTTGGAAAGTGAGTGGCAGGGCGATTCCAAGGCCCGGGTCACCCTCGCCGCTTCGGAGCAACATAGCGGTAATCGTGATTTTATCCTCCAGTATCGTTTGGCAGGGGAACAGATATCTTCGGGACTTATGCTCTATGAGGGTGAAAAGGAAAATTACTTTCTGTTGATGGTCCAGCCGCCAAAACGATTGGCAGCAGAGCAGATTCCTGCCAGAGAATATCTCTTTGTGGTTGATGTTTCCGGTTCGATGCATGGGTTTCCACTGGATACCGCCAAAAAAATGCTCAGTGATCTTCTTGGTAATCTGAGTCCCGGTGATGTCTTCAATGTTCTACTTTTTGCAGGTGATTCAAAAGTATTAGCACCGGGTTCCATCGGTGCCAGCCGTGAAAATAGAGAGAAGGCCTTGCTCTTTATCAACAATGAGCAGGGTGGAGGTGGTACGGAACTTGGACAGGCCCTGAAGCGTGGTTTGGCGCTGCCGAGGACGGAAGGTTTCAGTCGGACCATGCTGGTAATTACCGACGGCTTTATTCAAGCAGAAAAGGAGACGTTTAAGCTTATCCGGGAGAATTTGAACAAAAGCAACCTCTTTGCTTTTGGTATCGGCTCCAGTGTCAACCGATATCTCATTGAAGGTCTGGCCCAGGCAGGAATGGGGGAACCCTTTATTGTCACAGGTCCGGCCGATGCCCCGCAGGTTGCGGAAAGGTTCAGGTTGATGGTTTCGCAACCGGTATTGACCAATATCCAGGTGGACTACGCTGGATTTACGGCAGAAGAGGTGGAGCCTCCGGCAATCCCGGATGTTTTTGCCGATAGGCCGGTGGTAGTTTTCGGCAAGTGGCAGGGAGAGCGACAGGGCAGCATCACTTTGCGGGGAACAGGAGGAGGCGGTAAAGAGATCAAAACGGTTTTTTCGCTGGCAGACTGTGATGCAAGCAAGGAAAATGAACCCTTACGTACACTGTGGGCAAGGCAGCGTCTTATGCGGATCAGTGATCATGCAAGCGGCCTGGATAATGAAAACAAGGAAGAAATTGCGGGGCTTGGTCTGGAATACAATCTGCTGACCTCTGAGACTTCTTTTGTGGCAGTACACGAAACAGTTCGTAATGCCGGTGGTAATGCCGAGAATGTCAAGCAACCTCTCCCTTTGCCACAAGGCGTATCCAATCTGGCAGTGGGCAGTAGGAATACTCCTGAGCCGGAGTTGTGGCTGCTGTTAGTCGGAATACTGGTGATTTTCCTCTATCACTTTGGGCGAAGTGGACAAACCGGCAGGGCATACATCGGCGGGAGATCCAGACAATGACACATAATGGTCAGAGTATCCGAGGGAGGAACCACTTTTGTGGTGATGTTTTGTTGTTCATGGTTGTTCTGCTTTTGGCTGGGGTGCTTAAATACCATTTCAGCAGAGCAACCAGTGACGATTTATCCTGGATATTGAGACCCCTGGCCTTCGCGGTAGAAAAGCTGACTGCTTTAAGCTTTCATCCGGAAAGTGGCGCCGGATATGTCAGCAGTGACGGTCTAATAATAATAGCCCCGGTGTGCGCCGGGGTTAATTTTCTCATCGTTGTTCTGCTTACCGGAGCCGGTACGGTGATAATGATTCCAAGCAGATTCAGGCAAAAATGCCTCCGTTTGGCATTGGTTCTCGTCACCGCCTATCTGTTCACCCTCATGGTCAATACTCTCCGGATAATTTCGGCCATTGAACTGTACAGGATGGATATCTACGGCAACTGGTTTACAGCCGAACGTATGCATCGGGTGGCAGGTATCCTGCTCTACTTTCCGGCATTGCTGTGGTATAGTCTTGCCTTTCAGCGGCTATTTGCCGGAAAACATTCGTCTCCGATCATTGGTTGCTGTCTTTTCTGGTATCTTGGCGTAAGCCTTGGCGTTCCTTTGCTGACCGGATCTTTTCAGAATTCCGGCAGCCGGTTTTATGAGCATGGGATTGCCGTGGTTATTCTCTGTGCCTTGTTTGTTGGCGGGTACTGCTGGTTGTTTTCTAACCCCAACAAAAGGGATACGTGATTTATAAAATATTCGTAAAAAACCGGCGAATATTTTTTGGTAAGTGGCCAAAAGGAGAGGAGGAATTGCCGCCATGGTTTTTCAGATCGTAATTGTAGAAGATGAACCGGCAATTGCCGATACTCTCCAGTATGCCCTGGAGACTGATGGCTTCAGGGTTCTGTTGCTCGATCGTGGGCGACCATTGTTGCCGCTGCTGACAACAGAAACGATAGATCTCATTATTCTTGATGTGGGGCTTCCGGATATCAGTGGTTTTGAACTCTGCAAAGAGATTCGGAAAAAAAGCAGTGTGCCGATAATTTTCCTGACCGCCAGAGCGGATGAGGTAGACCGGGTTGTGGGGCTTGAGATCGGTGGTGATGATTATGTGACAAAACCGTTCAGTCCGCGAGAGGTAACCGCCAGAGTCAAGGCGGTGTTAAGAAGGTCGGGTTCTCCTGACCAGGATGGGGTGGAACTGTCGAAGTTTGTTTTGGATGAGGCAAAACGGCAGTTTCGTTTATTCGGCCATCTTCTGTCGCTTTCCCGTTATGAATATGAGATTCTCCGTCTCCTGGTCCGGCGACCCGGTCAGGTTTTTTCCCGCGAGCAAATTATGGAAATCGCCTGGGATGAACCGGATGCCAGTATGGAGAGGACCGTAGACGCCCATGTCAGAAATCTTCGGGCTAAACTCAAGGCGGTGGCTCCGGAGTATGATCCCATCGTGACGCATTGGGGGGTAGGTTACTCTCTGAAGGAGGATGCATGAGGCTCGGGGTCAGGATTTTCCTAAGCTATCTGGCCGTTTTTGCGGTCTGTTTTTCCTGGCCCTTTGACTGGGTTCTCGATTCTCTGAAAGTCAGGTATTACGAAAGTATTGAAGAGGTACTTATTGATGAAGCCAATATCCTGGCCTCTTCGGTCGGCCAATCCATGTTTGATAAACAATTTTCCGAGGCAGGTCTGCAGGAGGCCTTCGCCCAGGCCCATGACCGCAAATTATCGGCCTGGATCTACGAGGTGGAGAAAAACCAGGTGGATCAGCGAATCTACATTACCGATCAATATGGTAAAATTGTTTTCGATTCCATGAAAATAGCAAGTCCTGGCGAGGATTATTCCCTGTGGATTGATGTTGCTCGTACTCTACGAGGGGAATACGGGGCTCGAACCAGCAAAGCCAGCGTTGAAGAAGGAGGTCTTTCGGTTTTTTATGTTGCTGCCCCAATCATCGTTGCCGACAAGCTGGTGGGGGTACTCACCGTGGCTAAACCAACCACTGCCACCCATAATTTTATTGCCAGGGCAAAAGCACAACTTTTTCGGGTCGCCGGGGCAGCAGCTGCCGCTGCATTTTTGCTCAGTCTGCTCGTTGCCTTGTGGATCACCAGACCCATCAAACGACTCACCGAGTATGCCCATGCCGTACGTCTTGGCGAGCGGCCAACCTTTCCCACCCTTGATACCACGGAAATAGGAGTTATGGGTAAGGCCTTTGAAAAGATGCGAGAAGCGCTTGAAGGCAAAAAGTATGTGGAACATTATATTCAGACCCTGACCCATGAAATAAAAAGCCCGTTGTCTGCCATTCTTGGCGCTTGTGAACTTCTCAAGGAGGATATGGCCGAAGACCGGAGAAAGCGTTTTCTCGCCAACATCACCAGTGAGTCCTCCCGGATCAAGGCCTTGGTGGATCGGATGCTGGAGTTGGCTTCTCTTGAAAATCGGACCATTGTTGTTAAGGAAGAGGTGATCTCCCTGTCGGCTTTGGTGAATACGGTGGTGGAGAGCGAGCAACCGGTGATTCTTATGAAGGGGTTGAGGGTAAAGGTAGAGCTGGAAGAAGGGCTGCAATTAAAAGGCGATTCTTTTCTGCTCCATCAGGCAGTATTCAACCTGGTGCAAAATGCCATTGATTTCAGTATGCCGGGTGGGCAAATCCGATTGGCCGGCAGCGGTGGTCAGGGGAAGGTGAAACTGATCGTCGATAATGACGGTCCTCTTCTTCCCGATTATGCCATGGAAAGAGTCTTTGAGCGTTTTTTTTCTCTGGCCAGGCCCGGAACCGGCAAGAAAAGTACGGGCTTAGGACTGAATTTGGTTAAGGAAGTTGCCGCTCTGCACCAGGGTGTTGTGACGCTCGAAAATCGAGGTAACGATGGAGTTCGCGCATGCCTGATCCTTGCTGCCGATCTTATTTGAGGT
>JAZDOW010000162.1:0-2950 GCA_043798185.1 Pseudomonadota bacterium
GTCGATGCAACCCCGATTATCACCATCGAAAACATGCATAAGTGGTATGGTGAGTTCCATGTTCTGAAAGATATCAATCTCACGGTCGACAGGGGCGAACGTATCGTCATCTGCGGTCCTTCCGGCTCAGGGAAATCAACGCTGATCCGTTGCATCAATCGCCTTGAGGAACACCAGAAAGGTCGGATCGTCGTCGACGGCACCGAACTTACCAACGACCTGAAAAACATCGAAAAGATTCGCACCGAGGTCGGCATGGTGTTCCAGCACTTCAACCTCTTCCCCCATCTGACCATCCTTGAAAACCTGACCCTCGGGCCGATCTGGGTGCGCAAGACGCCAAAGAAGGAAGCGGAAGAAATCGCCATGTACTATCTGGAAAAGGTCCGCATCGCCGAACAGGCTAAAAAATTCCCCAATCAGCTCTCGGGAGGACAGCAACAAAGGGTGGCCATCGCCCGTAGCCTCTGCATGAAACCCAACGTCATGCTCTTTGATGAACCAACCTCGGCCCTTGACCCGGAGATGGTCAAGGAGGTACTCGACGTCATGATCAGCCTGGCCCAGGAAGGCATGACCATGCTCGTTGTCAGCCATGAGATGGGTTTTGCCAAAAGCGTGGCACATCGGGTTCTTTTTATGGACAGTGGCGAGATTCTCGAACAAAACACCCCGGAGGAATTCTTCAACAACCCGCAGCATGATCGCACCAAGCTGTTTCTCAGCCAGATCCTCGACTGAGTCAGGCAGTTTGATTTTTCAACCAATCAGGACCAAGCACACTAACTTTCAGGACGGCGCCAGGGTCCCCTCCCGGATGCATATTTATTTTGGCACTTTAGAAAGTTTTACGTTTTTACATGTAAGGTGTCCCTATATTCCCCGAGGGATTTCATGGCAACATGTTTAGTCATATAGCCAGACAGCGACTAGCAAGCAATAAAAAAAATGCACAAACCATGACTGGTATACTCGTAATCATACCTGGCTGTCCTTTTAATGCCGGGATCAGCCTTTTCGATTTTAATTTTGGACATTAGAGGGTTTGATGCGATCGCATCCAAAGCAGGAATGAATTTTATCTTGACTTGTGCGTTTGGTCATATTACCATATATGCAACAATGAAAGAGGAGACCTAAGTGAATAAAAAAGAAAAGGCAATGATCGAAGCAAAGGCAAGTGTGCTGAAAGCTCTGGGCCATCCGACTCGTTTATGGATGGCCGAACAGTTAGCTAACGGCGAGAAATGCGTGTGCGAGCTACTTGAGGGTATCGATGCTGACTTCTCGACTGTTTCAAAGCATCTCACCGTCCTTAAACAGGCGGGAGTGGTAATCGATGAAAAACGTGGAAAACAAGTGTTTTATCGGTTGAAGGTACCATGTATCCTCAACTTTATGCCTTGTGTTGAAGCAGTGTTGCAGGCAACGGCCCAGACCCATATCGATTTAATGAAATAATGGGGAGTATTTTTTTTGTTCAATACATGGTCATTATGCCAAACATACAAATGGTGAGTGCATGAATTGGAAAGATGAGTGGAAGATCCTTCTTCTGGTAATTGCTGGTTTTCTGGCCTGTTTTTATCTGCCTATCGGCTCGGCACGCTTTGACAACGCCATCCTGGAGGCCTTTCAGCTTGTTAAATGGTACGCCCAGGAACATGTTCTGCTCTGCTTAGTCCCGGCCTTTTTCATTGCCGGGGCGATCGGGGTCTTTGTCAGCCAGGCATCGGTCATGAAATACCTGGGGCCCAAAGCCAACAAAGCTTTGGCTTATGGTGTGGCTTCGGTCTCCGGCACCATCCTCGCCGTCTGTTCTTGTACTATCCTACCACTTTTTTCGGGAATCTACAGAATGGGCGCAGGTCTCGGTCCAGCCACGGCCTTCCTCTACTCCGGGCCGGCCATCAATGTCCTGGCAATCATCCTGACTGCACGAATACTCGGTACCGAAATGGGTATTGCCCGCGCTGTCGGGGCTGTGGTGCTGAGTATTGTCATCGGTCTATCGATGGCCTTTATCTTCCGCAAGGAGGAAAGTGCCAAACTTGCTATCCAGATGGCCATGCCCGAGGAGGAGGTCAAGCGATCCCTCTGGCAGACCAGCCTGTACTTTGCAGCAATGATCGGTGTCCTGGTCTTCGCCAACTGGGGTAGACCGCAGGAAACAACGGGTGTCTGGGCTGTAATATTTGCCGCCAAGTGGCAGATCACCGCCGGATTTGCAGCCGCCTTGGGCCTGATTCTGATCTTCTGGTTTCAGGTGCGGGCCTGGAAGGTTGGCTTAACCGCCATTCCGGTGATTGCCTTGGCGTTTCTTTTCCCGGATCAGCCGATTATCGCCTTTACCGCCGGATTCCTCGGCCTGTCAGCCTTCACCAGTACCGATAAGGGCGAAACCGGAGATTGGTTTGCCTCTTCCTGGACCTTTGCCAAGCAGATCCTGCCGCTATTGCTGCTCGGTGTTCTGGTTGCCGGTCTTCTGCTTGGCCGGGTCGGCCATGAAGGTATTATTCCTTCCGAATGGGTGGCAAGAGCGGTCGGCGGCAATTCGCTTGTGGCCAATTTTTTTGCCTCATTCGCCGGTGCTTTTATGTACTTTGCCACCCTCACCGAGGTACCGATTCTGCAAGGTCTTATGGGTAACGGCATGGGTAAGGGACCGGCACTCGCCCTGTTACTGGCGGGCCCAGCCCTGAGTCTACCGAGCATGCTGGTTATCAACACCGTGCTTGGGCTGAAGAAAACGGTGGTCTTTGTGATTCTCGTAGTCGTCATATCCACATTTTGTGGAATGTTTTTTGGAATACTGAAGTTTCCTGAAAATTAAAGCGCCACTATTGGGATTATATCCCACATGGGAATTGCTATCAAAGACAGGATTTCAATTTCTGTGCCATAATGAGGCTAGTTGTGGAATATATTCTTTAAATTCGGCAAGATAGGC